>JAFDYI010000016.1 GCA_018267475.1 Bacteroidota bacterium
GACTTTGGGCAACGGAAGTACCAGTACCGCTACTAACCCTAATATATGCTACAACAAAGCGGGCGTTTATCCTATAAGTCTTACGGTTACTACCTCCAAAGGCTGTGTGTCGGATACGACTATCCCGAACATGATAACGGCATATAACCACCCAAAAGCTAATTTCTATTACTCGCCTACCGATTCTATTACCGTGCTTAACCCTATTGTGCAGTTTACCGATGCCTCTTATGCGCCGGGAAGCAGCATCGCTTCTGTTTTATGGACTACCTTTGGCGATGGCAGCGACTCTACCAGCACGCTTCCTATCGTATCGCATACTTATGGAGATACGGGCACCTACTGCCCGGTGTTGGTGGTAACCAATGCCTTTGGTTGCAAAGATTCTACCAGCAAATGTTTGGTGGTAAAACCTTATTTTACCTTGTATATTCCCAATGCGTTTACGCCGAACGGCGATAACCACGACGAAATTTTTAATGTGGTGGGCGATTACATCTCTGCCTTTGACATGACTATTTTTGACCGATGGGGCAACCAAATTTTTCATACTACTAATGTAAATGCCGGATGGAATGGCATGAAAGGAAACACGCCCCTGCAAACCGATGTGTATGTCTATATCATCAACGCCGTAGATATGACTTCCAAACCTTATACCTACAAGGGCACGGTAACCTTACTGAGGTAATGTGAAAGATAAAAATATAGACACCATTATTGTTTTTTACCGTGATATTATTTTTTTAAACCGCATAAAAATGCGTTCCAATAGATTGATGTTTTTGGTGATGGAATTGCCACCTTTTAGTGGACATTTTTTTACTCACACTCATACATCCTGTTTTTTTTTAAAAAACATCATTGGGTTTGTTAATTGATTTTTTAGATATAGAATTCACAAAGTGGAAATTTAGATTGACCGACTCTGATGATAATTGTCGTTCGATTTCATTTTTAAGTTTAATATCATTTAAAGCGAATTGTGTTTTTGTCATTTTAATAAACCCTCTTCGATACCAAATGGCTTTGAATTCGTTTAAATTATAATTTTTATTTTTAACTCTTATTTTTACATTGTGCAAGGTGTTGCTTATGGAAACGTTTAAGTATTCAACAAAATCATCTTCATTAATTCGTAAAATTTTTTTGTTATAAAATAAAAGCCAATTAATTACCTCATTAGTAGTAACGTCGCTTGAATTAGAGATTATCAAAATCATATTATCATTGTATTTTATAGCGTTTTTTTCTTTCTGATAATTCTTCGTTATCCTTAACAGGAACTTTATCTAAAAATCCATAATATTGGTAACCAAAATGCATATTTGAATATACATCATAAGCGTATAAAAAACTATAGCTTATTTTACCATCAAAATATGCTTTTTCCAAATATGGAAATATTAAGCCCCAAGCTTTTAAAAAATTTTCTTTAGTTTTTAAATTATGTAATAGTATTAGCTGAATTTTTTGATAAATATCTGTGGTATATTCGAATCCATTAGGTAGCCCACCGTTTTCTTTACTCAAATCAACAATTTCTTCTAAATGCCTGAAATCTTCTTGAGCAATCATTGTTGAAAATAGCTTTGATTGCAAACAAGATGTATCTGTTGAGAACGCATCAAAAGATGAAAGTAATTGGTCTTTGTCATAAAGGTTATCAATAATTTTTATAGTCTCCATTTTGCTAATATTTTTTTAAGCCAGATTGGATAATAACTTTTAAAAGTTTTTTTATACCATTCACTTAATTCTCCCGAGGCCAGTATAGAATAAAAATTACAATTATTTGTATTAACTTGTTGAATAGAAAAACCATTTTTTTCTATCAAAATTTTTATTTGTTCTTTTAAAAAAACATAATCTTTATTGTCAAATGAAAATCTTAAAAAATATATTTTTTTAATGGGTTCAACGACATATTTTGTATCTAAAGAAATAAATAAATCTTTTGCTTTTTTATAATTAGTTTTAGCAATATCAAAAATACTGTCGCATTTATTATATGTAGTATTCTGACCAAATAAAAAAAAAGATTTAAAAAAAAACAGATAAAGTATAATTTTTTTTATTGTCGAATACAGAGGTTGTCTCAATTCTGTTTGATTTTCTTGTACGTTGATTTTTAAATAATACATAATAATTAAAACGAAAATAATTATAAAGTAATACCATAATGCAATATATAATTTTGAATATTTGATGAAATCTACATCAATTTTTAATAATTACATCTAAGCGGGTATATTGTCGCTATATACCCACTTTATGATATTGCTCAAAAAAGAAAATATTAACCAGGGTATGGGCCACAATCCATAAGGGTATCTGTGCCTAAATCAGTACAATCGCGGACACCGCCCCTATTTGTTTCGTCGCAATCCCCTGTATCGCTAGAGTGAGGTACCCCCCCTTTTGTCTTAATCATTGAACTACTAAGGATTTCCTTTTCTTTGAAATTCTGAAATAATTTCGATTCGATTTTTTTCATTTTATTTATGTTTTATTTTTACTACTCGTAGCGTATGCAGGCTTTTCGTATCCGCCCGTGCGTAGGTGCTAAAATACCGGTTATTTTTAACACAAACAACACTGCGCCAAAAATAGTTGGTCTTTATTTAGCCCCTTGTATGTAAATTACGCCGTAAGGTATGTAAATTACGGCGTATGGTACGCAAAAAATATATATAAATTAGAGTAATTGGGCTATTTTCAGTACTTTGGCAGGCGTATTTTTACACCGTATATGTTATGATAGAGCACAGCAATATTCAATACGCCCAAAAGTTAAGAAGCCTAAGGCTTAGCCACAACCTAAAGCAAGAGCAAGCCGGCTTATGAAACCATGTAAGCGCAAAAAGAACAGATAGAGCTGCTAAAAAAGCAGCTGGAAATGCAACAACATCATACAAAACCGGCTACAAAAAAGTAAAAAAAGTACGATAACGCTGCCCTGAAGTAATATGAAAAAAGTAAAGCTATGCTTGTTGTTTTTTTTGTGTAGTATTTTTTGCTTAGGGCAAGAAAAAATGCCTATTCGCTTGTTTTACAAAAGCAGCGATATAAACACCCCTAAGCAAGATACCCTAAACATTAAGTGGGTTCGCCCTACATTTTTTGGTCGTTCTATAAAAGTAAAACTAAAAAATAAAACGAAAATAACGTTTAAAGCGGATACAATATGGGGGTATCAAAATGAGGAAGGAAGAATATACCGCCAATGGTGGGGAGGTTTTATGAAAGTATGCCAGTGCGACAGCTTATGTATTTATATGGATACCCCGAAAAAAAAATCAACTATTCATGATGCTTACTATCTGAGCAAAGGAGTTGACGGGGCTATTTTTCCTTTAAGTTGGAGGTACTTGAAAAAAGAATTTGAAGATAACGACTGTTTTTTGCAAGGAATGAAAAAAAAAACAAAGTGGAACTGCTATTACTTGGAATTTGATAAAAAAAATAATTCATACAAAATTATTGAAATTTTTAATGATTGCCTAAGCGATGTGCCTTACGACGACGACCACAATTAACGGTGTTTCTTTTTGAAAAAAAGTGCTTTCTATTTTCTTCAAATAAAAAAGTATCTTTGCCGCCCATGAGCGTAAGGCTAAAAATAGTATTAGGTATTGTATTCGGAATTTTGCTGATAGACCAATGCTTAAAGATATACATTAAAACTCATTTTATACTAGGCGAAGAGCATGTTATCTTCCCCTGGTTTCGCATTCATTTTACCGAAAACCCGGGCATGGCTTTTGGTATGGAATTTGGCGGTTTTTGGGGTAAACTGGCGCTGAGTTTGTTTCGCATAGGAGCCGCCGGATTTGGCATTTATTATTTACGAAAAATCATTCTTCAAAAAATGCACTTGGGCTACATCGCCGCCATATCTTTTGTTTTTGCCGGAGCTGTTGGCAACATATTAGACAGCCTTTTTTACGGGCTTATGTTTAACGAAAGCTTTATGGAACCCGCCCATTTTTTTCCTGTAGAGGGCGGCTACGCCGGTTTTTTACACGGCAAAGTAGTGGATATGCTTTATTTTCCTTTGGTAGAAGGATACTTTCCCAAATGGGTTCCTATATGGGGAGGCGAAGAATTTGCCTTTTTCAGGCCGGTGTTTAATTTGGCAGATGCCTCTATCTCCTTAGGCGTCATCCTTATTTTATTATTTCAGAAAAAATTTTTTGGCGAAGAAAAAACAATGGATATTTCCTCTACCCATCAAAACTCCGATGCCGCATAAAAACACGCATTGCGAGTTAAAAATTATTATGGTATTTTCGCGTTTTATTTATGTTTAATCCTTCGCAAAAAAAAATCGGGATACTGGGTGGCGGTCAGCTGGGGCGCATGCTCATACAAAGCGGAATTGATTTTAATTTATCCATTCATGTATTAGATCCAGACAAACAAGCGCCTTGCAAGCATATAGCCAAAGAGTTTACACAGGGTAGCCTTACTGATTTTGACGCCGTATATTCTTTCGGTAAAAAGTTAGACATCATCACTATAGAAATAGAAAACGTGCATACAGGGGCGCTAAAAAAATTAGAACAAGAAGGAAAAGAAGTATATCCGCAGCCTCATATCATAGAAACGATACAAGATAAAGGGTTGCAAAAATTATTTTTTCAACGCAACAACATACCCACACCCGATTTTTTTCTGATAGAAAACAAAGAGCAAATACACAAGTATCAAGATTTTTTTCCTTTTTTTCAAAAACTACGCAAAGGCGGATACGATGGTAAAGGCGTAACCAAACTATCAGATGCTCAACACCTTGAACAGGCTTTTGACGCTCCCTCTGTTTTAGAGCGCTTGGTTGATTTTAAAACAGAACTATCGGTAGTAGTATCTCGAAATAAAAAAGGGGAAGTAAAAACATTTCCGGCGGTGGCTTGTGCCTTTAACCCCGAAGCAAACCTAGTAGAATTTTTATTTGCACCGGCACCAATACCCAAAAAAGTAGAACAAAAAGCGCAACAATTGGCTATAGAAATTGCGGAAAAATTAGGCATCATAGGTATTTTAGCGGTGGAACTGTTCGTAACAAAAAACAACGAAGTACTGGTAAACGAATTAGCGCCCCGCCCACATAACAGCGGGCACCATAGCATAGAAGCCAATAACACGTCGCAATTTGAACAACATTTGCGCGCCATATTAAATTTACCCTTGGGCGATACCGCTCTTACAAGTCCGGCGGTAATGATAAACCTGCTGGGCGAAAAAGGATATGAAGGCAAAGCTGTTTACCAAGGCATTGAAGAAGTAATGAAACTAAGCGGCACCCACATTCACCTATACGGAAAAGAAACAACCAAGCCTTTTAGAAAGATGGGGCACGTTACCCTTACAGCCACCAGTTTGCAAGAAGCAGAAGATAAAGCTAGAAAAGTAAAAGCTGCTTTAAAAGTAATAAGCGAATAGCCCGCTTGCGCAAGGCGCGCTACTTCAAGCAGGGTGTTTTACAAATTTTTTTTTAAAATATATTTTTGTTTTATCTTGCACCAAATTTATATTTCATCAACCTAAAAAAACAAAAGAATGAGTTTTTCTTCAGAATTTAAAGAGTTTGCCATGAAAGGCAACGTTATAGACATGGCTGTGGGTGTGGTTATTGGAGCCGCCTTCGGAAAAATCGTTTCCTCTTTGGTGGACGACGTTATTACGCCCTTAATTTTAACCCCCGCCCTGCAAGCCGCCAAACTTTCAAACGTAGCCGAGCTAAAATGGGGTGCTGTAAAGTACGGCAGTTTCTTATCTACCATTATTAGCTTTATCATGATTGCTTTGGTTCTTTTTTTAATGATAAAAGGAATCAACTCTATGAAAAAGAAAGACGAAGCAGCGCCTGCAGCGCCTGCCGAGCCCTCTTCTACCGATAAATTATTGACAGAAATTCGCGATGCGTTAAAAAAATAATTTTTCATTTTTCGTAACCATGACTCCTCCGTTTTTAAAGTCGGGCGACCAAATAGCTATCATAGCCACCGCACGGAAAATTTCGGGACAAGAGCTTTTTTTTTCTATAAAAAAACTTACAGAATGGGGTTTGCAACCCGTATTGGGAAAAAACATTTATGCTCAAGAACATCAGTTTGCAGGGAGCGACGCACAACGTGCTGAAGATTTGCAATGGGCGCTTAATGACAGCAGCATCAAAGCCGTTCTTATAGCACGTGGTGGCTATGGAACCCTGCGCGTTGTAGATAGGGTAGATTTTTCTGCACTAAAAAAAACGCCCAAGTGGATTATTGGCTATAGCGATGTTACTGTTTTACACTCACACATTCATACACACACAAAGGTAGAAACGCTGCACGCCACCATGCCCATCAATTTTGAGAAAGATAAAGAGAGTGTATTATCTCTAAAAAAAAGCTTGTTTGGAGAAAAAATAGAGTACTCATTTCCTGCGTATATGCATAACAAAAAAGGAGAGGCAAAAGGCCTTTTAGTAGGGGGTAACCTCTCCCTTTTGTACGCCCTTTCAGGTACGGATAGCGACATAAATACCGATGAGAAAATTTTATTTATAGAAGATATAGACGAATACTTATACCACATAGACCGCATGATGCTTCAACTAAAGCGCAGCGGGAAATTAAAAAACCTAAAAGCCTTAGTGGTGGGCGGTTTTACAGACATGAAAGACAATACCATTGCTTTTGGGAAGACCGCAGAAGAAATTATTACAGATGCGGTAAAAGAGTATCAATACCCGGTTTGTTTTCATTTCCCGGCAGGGCACACCCCGGTTAATATGGCTTTGTATTTAGGTAAAGAAGCTACCATAAAAGTACATGCAGATAGCTGTTCCTTGCATTTTTAAATAACTTCCTTAACAGAAAGAGGACTAAGCCTCCCCTAATCTTCACTTTATCAACGCAATTTTTTCGTATTTTCGTCGTTTATTTTTATTGGAGATACGTGCGTTTTTTTGAAAAAAAACATATTTTAATTTGTACCCGCCAATCGCTTATTGATACGGGCTTTATTTCTTTTTTAAAATTTTTGTGCCTGTGTGTTTTTTTATGGAACATACCGGCGCTCCACGCGCAGCAAAAAATTACCATTCACGGTTTAGTATCTGATGCCAAAACCAATGAAGCCCTCCCCTTTGTTGCAGTAAGCATAGATGGAAGCACACAAGCCGTCAATACCGATGAATTTGGGAAATACACCTTACTGTTGGATAGCGGCCTTGCCGCGGCTAAGCTAAAAGTGTTTTACGTAGGTTATAAGGCTGCGTACAAAGAGATACAAACAAATGCAAGCCTGGTTATTAACTTTAAACTGTATAGAGAAGAAAAAACGCTGGACGAGATAACTGTGCGCGGCAGAAAAAACAGATACCGAAACAAAAACAACCCTGCCGTAGAGCTGATACGCAAAGTAATTGATAACAAAGAAAAAAACCGCCCCGAAAATTATGATTACTACCAAGTAGAAAAATACGAAAAAGTGCAATTTGCCCTTAGTAATGTATCTGACGATTTCAAAAACAAAAAAGTTTTAAAAAACTTTCAATTCATGTTTGAAAACATGGATTCTACTAAGCTGAAGGGGGCCAAAGTGCTCCCTATTTATCTAAAAGAAACAGTAGCCGACGTGTATGAGCGTAGAAAACCAAAAGCCGAAAAAGAAATTATTAAAGCTACCAAATCCATAAAATTTGGCACTTTATTTAATGGCGACGGCATATCTCAATATCTGGATAAACTATACCAACATGTAAACATATACGACAACAATATCTTTGTTTTAACCCAGCAGTTTTTAAGTCCGATAGCTCCTACCGCCCCTGTTTTTTATAAATTTTTTATTGTAGATACTACCGAAGTAAACGGTTCTAAACTCATTCAGTTAGGTTTTGTGCCGCGCAACCACACCGATATGCTTTTTCAAGGCAACATGTACATTACCTTAGAAGACAGTTCCTATGCTGTAAAAAAAATAGAGATGACGGTGAACAAAGACATCAACCTGAATTTTGTAAAACAAATGGAAATTGAGCAAGAGTTTACGCGAGATATATCTAAAAAATATCCGGTTACAAAAGATGTCATTCGTAGTGATTTTGGCGCCAAAAGTTTTGATAAATCAATGGGTATTTACGGCGAAAGAACCACCACCTACCGGAATATACAAATTAACATACCACAAAAAGACAGCGTTTACAAAGGATATGGCTTTGAACAAAACGAAGACGCCAATAAAAAAAACGATGCTTACTGGGATACGATACGGCACGAAAAATTAAGTCAGACGGAACTAAAAATTTACCAAAACGCCGACAGCATACAAAAAGTGCCCCTTTTTAAACAAGTAACTACCTGGATGACGCTGCTTCTTTTTGGTTACAAAAGTTTTGGCTTGGCAGAAATTGGCCCCGTTAATACTTTTTATAGTTTCAATCCGGTGGAAGGATTCAGGCTTCGTTTTGGGGGGCGCACCACTACCCTTTTTAGCAATCGTATGATGTTGGAATCTTACGTTGCTTATGGATTTAAAGACCGTCGATGGAAAGGATATATAGGCGCTACCTACTCGCTTACCAAAAGAAACATCTTTCAGTTTCCGGTAAAATCATTAAAAGTAAGTTTTCAAAGAGATACCAAAATACCCGGGCAAGAATTGCAATTTGTAAACGAAGACAATGTATTGCTCTCCTTTAAAAGAGGTATTAACAACAAGTGGTTGTACAACCGTTATTTTAATCTTATTTTCTTAAATGAATTTAAAAACCACTTTTCTTATACCGTAGCCTATAAATACTGGCAGCAAGAGCCGGCAGGAGGCCTGCATTTTAATTGCATCAATTACAACGACAAAACAAGCAACATAAAAAACCTAACTACTTCCGAATTAAGCTTACAACTCAGATGGGCTCCGCGCGAACAATTTTACCAAGGCAAACAATACAGAACCCCTATCAACAATCAATTTCCAGTATTTACGTTTATATACACACAAGGCATCAAAGGTTTGTTTGGCAGCAGTTACAATTACGAAAATTTACGACTCAATATCTACAAGCGCTTTTACTTATCCCAATTAGGATACTCTGATGTAGTGTTTGATGCTGGATACCTTGTGGGGCAAGTGCCCTACCCTTTGCTGGATATACATCACGCCAACCAAACCTACTCCTATCAGTTGCAATCGTACAACTTAATGAATTTCTTAGAATTTGTGAGCGACCATTATGCCAGTATATTGATAGATCATCACTTCAATGGACTTCTATTCAACAAAATGCCTTTGTTTAAAAAACTAAAATGGCGCGAAGTGGCCAGCTGCAAAATTTTATACGGGGGCGTTCGTAATGAAAACAACCCTGCACACAACAGCGATTTGTATCGCTTTCCTATAGAGCCAAACGGAACCCCTATTACGTATGTATTCAATCAAGGCCCTTATGTAGAAGCCAGTGTGGGCATTGCTAACATCTTTAAATTTTTGCGTGTAGATGTAGTAAAACGTTTTTCTTATTTAGATCATCCTAATGTATCCTCTTTTGGCATACGGGCTCGTGTAAGCTTTGAATTTTAGAAAAACACCGATGATTATTCGTTTTTTATTTTTATCTTTTTTACTATCAGCACATTCTTTTTTTGCACAAACAAAAACATACGCATCGCTTAGCAAGTACGAGAAATGTTGGGCGTGGAAACACCCTTTTGCCTCTTTTAAAATAAAAAAACAGCAAGCCCAAATGTACGCTGTATATACAGAAGTAAAGCAGCAACACCTTTTAGATACATTTGAAAACGGAGGCACCTTAGATGCCTTCAGGCATAGCTTTGCAATGGCCTATTTTAGTCGTTTTGTAAAAGTAAAAAAGTTACAAAAATTAGGTGTGGCGCATGAAAAAGCAAACCATTGGCAATTTTTACACCACTTGCCTGATGAAGCAGGAGAGCTGCCCGACTCGCTTTCTTCGGTTATGGATTTAAAAAACAACGCGAAAGCCTTGTCGTTAGCAAATGAAGTAAAAAACATGTCGGTAGCCACTTTAAAACAAAAAATAATAAGCTTAATACAAGAAGGATTCTTTTTTATTATAAAACGAAACGAACAAGGCTTGTATGTAACATGTCAAAATCAAATTATCGCCCCTAATGCTTTACTTCTTTGGAACTCGCCCAAGTGTTTGGTTGAAAGTCATTACAAACATAAAAAATAGAACCGCTTACTTTAACCGCTTTAACCAAAAGCGTACTTCAAAAGCAGTAAAAATCAGGTAGTACATCATCGTGCCAATACCCAGTGGCATACGACTTTCAGAAGGGGTAAAATACAAGCCTATCAGCAATAAAATTAAACAAGCAAACATTTTTAATCCCGTAAACATTAAAAAAGAATAGGTAAATTGGTTTTTGTTTTCAGACTTTAAAGCCTGTTCTAATTGCGCGTGAAGCACAAACGAAAATCCGGTAAAAAAAACAGCAAGGGCTATGGCATAGGCTATATGAACGCCTCCTTTAACTGCCCCAATACAAGAGCCAGCCAAAAGTACGATGCTAAGAAGCCATACTTGTGTTGAATACGAAAATTTCATTTATCGTAAAAAATCGGTATTGGCGTATATCATTAAGCTAAGTATAATGAGTAAGCCTGCGTAATTTGCATAGTACAGCACTTTATCCGATACTTTTTTGCGTGTAATCATTTCTATTAAAATAAACATGATATACCCCCCGTCAAGCATGGGCACCGGCAAAAAGTTCATAAAGGCAAGTACCAAAGAAAGAAAGGCTGTACGTTTCCAAAAGTACTCCCAGTCCCAATCATCAGGCATGGTTTTATACATGGTGTAAAAGCCTCCCACCTGTTTATGTGCATCTTTTATGGTAAACACTACCACTAGTTGTTTGGCCTGCATCACGATGGTTTCGTAGGCATCAGTCATACCCTGTGTGAAACTTTGCGCTATGTTGTAATTTGTTTTTTCTGTTTGAATAAACTTTTTTTGTTCGGCAAAAAAGCCTAATGTTCCTTCTGCGCTTACAGCCGCCGAAAGGCGCAAGGTATCGTTATTTCTAAGTAAAGACAGTTCTACTTTTTTATCCGCTTGTTTTTTTATTTCCTGCTGAAACTCATCAAAAAAAATGGTGGATTGGGCATTGATGCTAAGAAGCCTGTCGCCATGTTGCAACCCTGCTTTTTCTGCGGGCGAGCCTTTTATTACCGAATCAATTTCGGTTGGTATGCGCACACCGATAAAGCTGCTGTGTTTTAAATCTTTTAGCAACAAGCCTATTTGGTCGGCGGTAATGGGTATGTTTACTTCCGAGCCGTTGCGCATTATTTGCACCGATTGGGCTCTATTCATTACCATTTCTAAGGCTACTCGGTTTAGCGATTCTATCGGTTTGTTATCTACACTTCGTATTTGATCTCCATTTTTAAAACCCATTTGCAAAGCCAAGCTATCGCAAGCAATGCCGTATTGCATCTTTTTAATAGGTAGGGTTTCTTTACCCCAGCAAAACAGTACGCCCCAGTAAATTAAAATACCCAAAAGCACATTCACTAAAATGCCGCCCATTAAAATAAGTAAACGCTGCCAGGCCGGCTTCGCTCTAAACTCCCAAGGTTCTGGCTCTTTTTCGGTTAGCGTTTTATCCATTTGTTCATCCACCATACCAGCAATACTTACATAACCTCCAAAAGGGAACCAACCAATGCCGTATTCGGTATCGCCTATCTTCTTTTTAAAGAGGGCGAAATTCATAACGCCGGCAAGCGGAAACAGAAAATCAAAAAACAAATAAAACTTATCTACTCTACATTTGAATTTTTTCGCAAAAAAGAAATGCCCAAATTCGTGAAGGGTAACTAAAATGGTGAGGCTTAAAAAAAGTTGTAACAGTTTCATCTTTCAATTAAAATAAGGTGCAAAGATAGTAAAATAGCAGTAAGGTGTTTTTCTTTATACTGCGTGCCAACTACTTTGCTTTTTTAATAGAAATGGGAATGCTTAGCTTAAAACTGATGTTGCGCCCCATACTGTAAATACCGGTTCCGAAATACTTCAAGCGACTCATATTATTAAAATAAGCCACATCGGCTAAATTGGTTCCTAAAACAGAAAAAGTAAACAACGTGTTTCCTTTTTTATTTTTAATATCAGCTCCTAAACCCGCGCTAAGCAAGGTATATCCGCCGGTGGGGGTTTCGGTGCCGTAAGCTGTAAAGGCTCTGTTTTGTGCGGCGTACCATTGCACATCAAATTTCAAATAGATGTTATGAAAAAAGGAAACATTTTTTTTAAACTCGGCGCGCAATTCGGAATTAGTATGCACCGGCGGAATGTATGGCAAATATTTGGTACTGTCTGTAATAGCCACTCCGCCACCGCCCAAATTAAGTGCATAGACTACGGACAGTGAATTTTCAAAATGCAACCAATCTATAGGGTGCGGGTGTATATCTATACGCGCTTCGCCTCCATACAGCTGTGCGTTTGTTTGTTGATATTGAAATACGGGGTATTTATTCCCTGCCTGAGTTATGGTAGAATCGCCCCCGTGCTTGCTTTGCAGTTTTTGATTGAAAATATAATTAGATATATTGTTATTAAATAGTTCTATGCTGCTTGAAATATGGCTATCATCATAAAAAACGCCTATATCTTCTTGCAATGAAAATTCCGGCTTAAAAGCAGCATTTCCTAATTGGTCGAAACCGGTGCCGGGGTGCACTCCATTGGCTGAAATTTCGGATATGTTGGGCGCGCGAAAGCCACGTGCTATATTCACTTTAAACAGTAATTTTTCAGACACATTATAGGTAGCGCCTAAGCTTCCGCTAAAGCCTGAAAAAATATGCTTGTACGTACCAAACTGCTTGGTAGTTCCGGCGGTATCGTTATTTAAAACAGCTTCATCAAAACCGGTTAAAGGGTTTGTGGTTACATAAGTAGCGCTGTTTTTAAAACTACGAGTGTCATAACGAGCACCTGCTGCTATATCCCATTTTTTTATATTTTTTTTCACAAAAACAAAAGGGGCAAAATCAAATAATTTGTAATTGGGTATCACAAATTCAGTTGCTTGATTGGTGTTATTAGTTTGATACATACCATTTATACCGCTTACTATTTCAAAGCCTTTTGCTTCGGGCAGGTAATACTTTACATCGTATGTTTCGGTATTTAATACAAGAAACAAACCGGGCACATTAGGTGCTTGCGGGTGCGCATACTCTCTTCTAATGCTTTGCTGATAGCCGATATTTACCGCTAATTTTCCTTGCCCTATAATAAAATTATTGCTTAAAAAAGCACGATAATGTTGTACGCGTTGGTGCAGCGTAGTTATTTTATACGAATTCAATTCGCTTGCCGGCACTACCGGCCTAAAGGTATCTGCTTCGGTAATTTGCTTCGTAAATTGATGGGTAAGGCTATCTCTGCTGCCGTCGGGTATTTCTTGTAAATTATCAAATGCGCTCAAGTTTAGATGCGAATAACCCCAGCGACGGTTTATACCCGCATGAACGTTAAAATCGGTTTCTTCAAAAGCGGTATTATACACCCTACCGTCTTTTTTATTTTGATAATCCATCGCATTTTTGTGCGAAGCACGTCCCCCCCAGGTAATGCCGTTTGAGTTTCCATCTATAAAAAAAGAGTTGGCAATAAGCCCATTGTTGGTTTGGTAATTTGATTGCAGCCCTCCTTTTATCACTCCCTGCGGAAGCGGATTAGCCGGCAGCATATTCACCACACCGGCCAAGGCATCGCTTCCGTATATCAAACTAGCAGGTCCTTTAATAACTTCTACTCTATCAATTAAAAATTGGTCCATTTCTATACCGTGCTCATCGCCCCATTGCTGCCCTTCTTGACGCACGCCATCAAACAAAGTAAGAATACGGTTGTAGCCCAAGCCTCTAATAAAAGGTTTGGAAATGTTGGGCCCCGTAGTAAGAGCACTTACCCCGGGCGTTTTAGAAATAATATCTATGGCATTGGTGGCGGTATTTTGCGAAATGTATTTATTATCTACTACCACAATAGGTATAGGGCTTCTTTTAATTTCAGTAGCTTTTGATACCCCCGTTACTACTACCTCGCTGGCTTCTAAAACAGAGGCTTCTAACAACACATCAAATGTACTTACCTTAGCTAAATCCACTTGCTGTACAAACGTTTTATAGCCTACCGCTTTTATTTGAATAATGGTTTTTATTTTAGGCAAGTGTCCAATGCCGTAAGAGCCGTCGGCCTTTGCTGCCGTACCGTTTTTTAACTCCGGGAAATAAACAACCGCGCCGGGCAAAACTTCTTTGCTTTCTTTATCGCGTATATAACCCGACAAATAATTTTGTGCTTGTATTTTTATAGTCGCAAGCAAAACAACCAAAAACAATATCTTTTTCATACTTTATTTAATTTTTAATAGAATAAAAACACCTTCTTTTAAAAAAAAGAATAGCGAACTTATTTTATACCAGAAAAATTAAACTAAAGGGGGCGCCCGCGCCGAGATATTAGTATCTAAAAGATATTTTTTAGATAATACATTTAAAACTATTTGTACAGAAACTACTACCCGAAATATCTGCAGGCTGGGTTGCACAATAAGCACGTCATACAAAGGTGTTTGTGTTTTTAAAATAGCACAAGCCCTGTGTGTATTTTCAATATGGGTCCCTAAATCTTTATGATAAAAACGGCAATAATTAGCTTCTGTATCTGCATGATGAGAAAAAAAGTGATGCCACAAGGCAGGTGGGGCTGCCACAAAGCAAAACACCCATAACAAAAAAATAGAAATTGGTTTCTTTAGCCTTTCTTGCATACTACAAACATAAAACAAAAAATATACTTAACAAGCCGCTAAGCCAATTTTGTATTTATTTTAACATTTTATTAAAACTGTTTTTTCGTACCTTTGGTAAGGTTTTTTTTAATGAGAAAAAAGTTTTATATTTTACTTGTTTGCACACTTAGCTTTTTTGTAAGTTGTAAAAAAAACGACGAAGCAACCATACCCTACGGCACCACAAAAAATTACTCCAGCGTGCTGAATGGAACGCCTCCGGGAGCCAGTAATGTATTTTCTTTTACAAAAATCATTATCTCTCCCAACCCGGTAAAAATAGGTATTGCCTCAAAAATAACGGCCGTAGCCACCGGAACTAATTTAAAGTTTGTATGGACTACCACGCACGGCGATTTATTTGGCGCCGGAAACGTTATTTATTACAGCGATTCCTGTATAGGAACCTACTCCATTACCTGTGTAGTTTCTGACGGGGCGCACAGTGTTACTATTACCGTGCCCATAACTATTTCCAACTAAGATGCGTTTTTTTGCCGTATTTGTTTTTATTTTTCTTTGTGTTGCAGATGCGTTTTCGCAATGTACCTGCTCTAGCTGCATGGCGCCGGGTACTACTACTTTTGGTGTGTTAGAAAAGGGGGACTTAATGGCTTTTGGCTTTTTTAAACGCAACTATTCCGACACCTATTTTGAAGGCGATAAACGCACTCATTTTAATTATTTAAGCAACGATTTTTCGGATTATAGCGGCATCAACGTTTCGTATGGGGTTACTAATAAATTTACCGTGCAGGCAAGCTTAGGCTATTACATCAATAAAATAGAAAATTTTAATATCCCCATTATAGGGCAGCAACAACTATCTGCCAATGGACTTGCCGACGCCGAAATATACGCTAAGTACAATGTGTTTCAAGCAAAAAGCGGTGTTTTTTCGCTTACCCTTTCGGGCGGCGCTAAGCTACCCACCGGAAAATATAATATGAGTGTAAACAATGTAGAGCTTACCCGCGATGTGCAACCCGGTGCCGGGGCATACTCGGGTGTATTGATGGCTTTTATGATGTTGAAACCTTTTAAGAAAAAACCCAACCTGTTTATTTTATTTAATACCCGCGTAGATTTTAACGGTGTAAACCCGCAGGGTTATCAATATGGCACGGGCAATACCAATACCCTTTCTACCACTATAAAAATATACAAACAACTTTCGTTTATTGCTATGTTTAGAAACGAAAATCACGATTTTGATAAAGTAAACAACCTGCGCTTGTACTCCAGTTCTTCTATTGCTGTTTTTGCTACACCGGGTGTTTCTATCAACTTAGGGCATGATATTAGTTTTGCTTGCTATGCCGATTTACCTATGTATCAGTACTACCACGGCATTCAATTAGCAGCTAAGTACGCGTACAGTTTTGCCATCAGCAAAATTTTTGAATTGCATAAACCTCATATTCCCGAAGAAGAAAAATGATTTTTTTAAAAAAAATAATTTGTGTCGTCGGGCTCTTGTTATGTGCAAGCTATTCTTTAGCACAAAACAAAAAAAACCACCCGCCATCGCCACAAAATTTACCTCCTTACGATTATTTTTCATGGCTTCACTCTTGCGCCGGAGATACTACTTGCTTCATAAACCAAAGCGTAAGAAGTTTTACATATACCTGGACGGTTATTGGCGACTCCACCAACTTTTTGGGCGCCCATTTTCCTAAAAAGATATTTACAGCCAAAGACGATTCAATGGTATGCGTTTGCTTGCCCCCTTACGGCACTTATACGGTTGCTTTTAATGCTTACGATAACCACTACGATTCCATTACTAAAATTATTACCATTGACACGATTACAAAAGCTAACTTTTCATACATCAACTGCACCAACAATTTATCTAATCACTCGCTCTGCGCCCATTCTTTTTATTGGAATTTTGGAGATGGGGGCAGTTCCAACAACCCCATTCCCAATCACCAATATGCGGACACGGGCACCTATCAAATTACGCTGATTGCATACAACGGCGCCAAATCAGATACGATGAAGCAGAGCACCAAAATAGCCTGCACAGGCAACGCCTCTGCTGCGTATACCTACACCGTATCGCACGATACGGTATGGATGCATGCGCTGGATAGCCACATACCTAAAGCCGATTTTTTTTGGTCGTTTGGCGACGGCCACTATGCCAGTGGGCGAGATACCTTTCATGTGTATAAAGACTCTACCGCTACATACGGAATAAACCTAAATGCCGTAAACCCCTGCGGCCCCACTTTTGGTATAGCTGACAGCGTTTACATCATACAGCAGGCGCCTCCGCAAGCCAATTTTTCATTTCTAAAAACATGCTGGGGAGATACCACCTGCTTTATAAACCAAAGCACAGCAGGAAATACATACACCTGGACCGTAGTAAGCAGCAGCTCTTCGCTTACGCCTTTATACAGCACTACTAACACACAGTTTTGCTATGCTTTTCCGGCAACAGGTACGTACTCTGTAACACTAACTGCCAACAATCATTTTAGTGAAAACAGCATCACCAAAATAGTAAGCATTGGTACTATTCCTGTTGCTAATTTTAGTTTCACGCCTTGTAGCAACCTCTTTTCTAATAGCTCTTCTTGCGCTACTTCTTTTTATTGGAACTTTGGCGATGGAAGCCATTCTTCACAAAATTTTCCACAACATCAATACGCTGATACCGGGCATTATACCGTAAGCCTTACTGCCCACAATGGTATAGACTCTAATACCATAACTAAAATTATTTACGTAGCCATAACTTCTGCGCCAACAGCCACTTTTACTTCTCTTATTTCTTTTGACACTTTACGCGTGCAAAGCACCTATACAAGTACGCCGGCTGCTGCCTATACATGGAGTTTTGGTGACGGTACACACGCAACGGGAGTGGACACCCTGCATGTATATTATGATACCACGCAAACGTATATAGTAAAACTATCCATCAGCAATATATGCGGTACTGCCTTAGGAGTTGATACCATAAACATAATGTACTACAACAACCGTCCGCCGGCGGGTTTAGATTTTTCTAATTCTATTTTAAGCATTGTGCCAAACCCAGTAACTAACAATAGTTATATAGATGCTTTTTTTAACACGTATGATGATAATACCTACTTAGTTCAGATTTTTAATGATATCGGACAAAAAACGTTTGAAGAAAATTTTGCTTTTCAAACAGGCATCAATGAGTTTAAAATTAGTACCGCCTCTATGCCAGCAGGCGTTTATATCATGGTTATGCAGGCAGGAAATTCCTATATTCGGCAAAAATTTTATATAATACCCAACTGAAAAAAATGATTGCGGATTCTAAAAGACAGACTAATTTTTGTCTATTGTGTCTTTGAAATAATCTATAAATACTACAGCAAAAAAAAAATCGTAACTTAATCCACGTTATCGTGCAAGAAGGAATTATTTGATTTTATTTCTATTTTTTTATCGTCGCCCTCGCCCAAAGAGTAGCGCGATACGTTGCTCTCGGTTGAGTACTGGGTATTATCCAATTTAATATTTTGACGAGAAAAAGAAGGTTCTTTTTCTAACTCGGATAAACCCTCAGAAGATTTTAATTTTGCAAAATTAATTTCTTGTATTAGTTTTAAACGTTCTTGTACCATTTTAAGGCGGTCTGATGTTTTTAGTTTTTCAATATCTTCAGCGCTCATTTCTTCCGGGTACTGAACACTGCTAGGATTCTCTGTTTCATCGCTTAAATTTGATTTTACAATCATTGTTATTTCGCTCTCAGAATTATTTAGCTCCGCATCAAAAACAGTTTCTTCTTCTTCTTCAGCACGATCGCTTATAGAAAAAGAAGGCGAGTTTTCAACCGTTTCGGTTTCGCTTGCTTTATATACGATAAAAGGCTCTTCCTGTTTTGCTTCTTCTTCTTGTATCGCGTTTTCTATATCGGTTTGTACCGCAATAGGTGCAGCGGCTTCTATTGTTTCATGCTTTTCTTCTAGAACGGTTACTATTTTTTCAGGTTGTTTAGTTGGTTCAAAACCGCTGGGTTTATTGCTATCAAAGCCGGTTGCTACAATAGTTACCCCTACGTTGTCGCCCAATGACTGGTCGATGCCGTAGCCTGTAATAAGTTCGGCCGTATAGCCACTGGCTTCTTGTATAAAATCGGTTATTTCACCAAATTCATCCATTGAAATATCATCAGAGCCACTCATGATGTTTAAAAGTACGTGGCGAGCTCCGCGAATGTTGTTATCGTTTAATAAAGGAGAATTTAAAGCGCTTTCAACGGCGCGGATGGCGCGTCTTTCGCCCGAAGCCACAGCAGTACCCATAATGGCTACACCGCTGTCTTTCATCACTGTTTTTACATCGTTAAAATCCACATTGATATGAAGATTGATGCTTATAATTTCCGCGATGGATTTAGCGGCTCCGGTAAGCACGTTATCAGCATGAGCAAAGGCTTCGCCCATTTTTAAATTGCCGTACATTTCGCGTAACTTATCGTTGCAGATAACCAAAAGAGTATCCACGTGTTTTTTCATTTCCTCCAACCCTTGTTCGGCTTGTACTTTTCGTTTTTTTCCTTCAAATACAAAGGGCATCGTAACAATGCCTACCGATAAAATGCCCAGCTCGCGGGCTACTTGTGCAATGATAGGGGCTGCGCCGGTGCCTGTGCCGCCGCCCAAGCCGGCTGTAATAAACACCATTTGTGTACCATCGGATAGGTAACGACGTATATCATCAATGGTTTCTAAAGCCGAATTTTTTCCCATTTCGGGGATAGAGCCCGCGCCCAAGCCTTTGGTAAGGTTTGCTCCTAATTGGATTTTAATCGGAATGGGGCTTACCTCAAGGGCTTGCTTGTCGGTATTACAAATAATGAAATCAACGCCTTTAATACCTAGTTTGTACATGTGGTTTACTGCGTTGCCACCGCCTCCGCCTACACCAATTACTTTAATGATGGAGCCGGTTTCTTGTTGTATTTCAAATTGCATCATGGTTTTATACTTTAATTCCGCTAATTTCTATATATATAACACGGCTTTTACAGTACAAGTTATTAACTTTTTAACCACAGCTTGTTAATTCAAATCATATTGATATAGCGGAGGTAATTAATAAACCCTCTGATAATACAAGCGGTAACCATTCTTTTTTTTATTTTTTGCCCAAGTTATAACGAGTCTATAGTATATAAACTAAGCCGTTTAGTTACTTTGTTCATGCAAGCGCTAGGGCTTAATTAGTTCAAAGGCTTCTTGCAACGATATGTTTTCTCCTTTAAAGAAAGCTACTACAAAGGCTCCGCTCAAGCCTTTTGCCACTAATTTATCTTTATACGCTTCAGCCTCTTTATATTTGCTAAAGTTTCCACTCACAATGCGTACCCTTCCGGTTATGGTAGGCTGGCGTTCTACCTCTTGCAAATCTTTCAACATATCGTCGTAAGAAGTGTCGCCGGCTTTTACAAAGGCTACTTGCACTTTAAACTTCACTAAAGATTTATCAATAGCGCTTCCGGTATTGGCGCTTTCGTTCAAATTTTCATGGTAGTTTTTATCGGCATAGGTGGCACCCGCTTTATCTAAAGGAACTCGTTTTCCGTTTTGATATGCGGCTATAAAAGCATCTTCATAACCCTCGTAAACCAATTCGGCTTTATGACCGGCCGCTTCGGCAATAGAACTAAACGAGCCCGACGCGTATTTATAATAACCATCTTCGGTTTTCATTTCTACTACTTTACCTGCATTTTTAAACACCGAAGGCGATAATTTATTTTTGTAAGCACCTAGCTGTATGCGATAAATTATTTTTCCGTTAGCGGTTGTGGTGTTTGCTGTGTTATCGGTTGGTGTATTGTTGTTTTCGCTGGGCATGCCACTGGCTTTTGCTGCGGTTATTTCTTTTGATAGTTCGTCTTCATTCATCGGTATATAGGTGTTGCCTCCTTGTAAAATACCTACCCGTGCCGATTTTAATCCTTCTTTTCTATAATTATCTCTACGTGTTACGGCATCTTGCACATTTTTATACGAGCCTGAGGTATAAACCACCGTAGTATCGCCCATGGTGAGCGAATGTACATCTTCTATGCTGAGCAGATAAGCCATTTCATCAGAGGGGATTCCGTTTTTATAGCGAGCCAACTCTACGGTAAACATTTTTTTATTTTCGGCCTTAGCTAAAACCTCTTCCGGTGTTTTTTTGCTGGTTATATCCACTGTTTTAGCGCCTATGCCGGTGGAGTCGTAATACCGATCATACCAATCTTGAAAGTCGGCATCGTTCATGGTTATTCCTTTTCCGTTTACCATTGCATCTTTGGCAGAAGCCGGTTCTTCATCTCTGTATTCGGGTATGTTATCTTTATCATCATCTACCGGGCAACCGTTTTTATCTACCTTAGCACCGGCAGGTGTTCCGTGGCACAAATCATCAAAATCTTTTACCCCATCTCCGTCTTCATCGCCGTTATCAAGGGCCAAGAAATCTACGTTATCATAATGGCTTTTGGGTAAGGTGTCGCCTGCAAATTTAGGTTTGCGTTTGCTGTACAAATCATAATGTGCTGAAGCTGTAAAGCCTAAAAATTTATCGTTTATAGTGCTGCCTACTCCGTCTATGTGGTTGGTAAATGCAAAGTGCATGGTGGCACCCATTCTAAAAGTTATGTGTTCGCCTGCTTTCATGGTAAACCCTAAGCCTACGGGTATAGCCCATGAGTTTTCGCTATAACGACCATAACCGTTTTGATTGAGCTGGCGTATGTCGGTATCGTACGTATAATCTCGGGTAAGCAGTTGAGCGTTTTGCGAGTTAGGAGATCCCTGCGCCATATTACGAATGGTGCCATCATTCCAGTAGTAGTATTTATTGCCGTGGGCATCGTACATATCTGTTTTTGAAAGGAACTCAAACCCTTCAAAACCGGTAAGAATATAGGGGCGTACTTTACATTTTGGGTTTTTTATAAAATTAGAGAAATCATACAGTAATTGTATTCCTCCCATGCGTATCTGCGATTCGAAGTTTTGATTTTGACTGGGAATATACGAGCGCTCGTTAGCCCCTAGTTTTCCAAAAAGCACATAAAAATTAAAATGCAAATAATTGGTGATGGGTTGCGACAAATTAAGCTCATAACCAAATCTGGATTGGGCAAGTGCCTGCAAGCGGTGCCCCGGCGCATAGATATTACCAAAATATGATAACGTGCCAACACCTATGCCAATAGTAGGTTTTAAGAAAGAGCCCAGCGCGGGAGGGTTATCGGTGCTATCTGTATTTTTATTTTTTTTATCCTTTTTAGATACAGCATCTTGCGCCGAGATGTTTAGCACCCCGCACACAAAAAATAATATCAAAAAAATAGTTTTTAAACGCATACAAGTAACTTGTTTTCTCCTCCCCCTCAAATATACAAGAATTTAAGTTATTAGGGAAAAACTTATTTGTACCATTTTTGATTGCTTACCATCAAAGCTTCTTGTACGGTAATGCGTTTTCCGGAATTATATGCCGTTACAAATGCCCCTTCCACTCCTTTTCCTCTGGCTGTTTCGCGGCTGTCTCGTGCTACTTTGTACTCGCTATACTTCCCATATATGCACTTGGTAAAACCATCTATCATCTCGCTGCGCACCGTTTCTCTAATACCGTATTTTTGTTTTAAAGCGCCGGCACTTACTCCGTTTTTAAAAGCTCCTATTTGCACCGAGTAATGCAGATTTCCACTGGCGGGAGTGGTGGCTTGCGTGGTGGTTTCTTGTTGTGCCGCCGTTTCTTGTTTTGCCGGTGTTTCGGCTGCTGTTGAGGCAGAAGTTGTTTTTCCTTTTTTTGTCGTTCCTGATTTTTTTTCGGTAGTGGTTGCCGCTACCTCAGCAGGTGCTTTTTTGGTGGGGGTGGTAGTAAGCGATTCGGACTGTAAGGCTTGTTTTTTTGTTTGGTTATTTTCTATATAAGAAAAAGTACCGCCTTCTATTACAGAAGGGTTTTGAATGCCTCCATTAGCGTCAGGACTTAATTTGTAACTTACCATTACTTGCTCTGCCGAAGGAAGAGATGCCCAAATAAATTTTACTACCCCATTTTCAAATGCGAAAGAAGATCCGGCGGCGCTTACTTCAGATGCTACAAAACCTTCGGGTACTTTTTCGGATAGTTTGGCAAAGCCGCTAATAGCTCCTTTTTGCAGGGTTAGTGTTATTTCAAAGTTATTAGCTGAGCCGGAAGCCGTTACTTGTCTTCTTACAGCTATGGAAGCATCGGGTTCGGCGGGTTTAGAAAAAGAGGCCGCATCAGAGGCGGTGTCGGAGGTAGGAGCGGTAGTGTTGGCATTAGTTACAGGCGGCTGGCTGTTTTGTGCATTACTATTATCAGCTGGAGTCGTTTCTTGCGTGGCTACCGGGTCAGCGGCGGCAGCGGTTCCTCCCACATTAAGAGAAACGGCTGTTATTTCTACTTGTTGTTTGGCATTGTTTTCTATATATGAAAATTTTCCGGTTAGCTGATTGTTGCTGCCTATAGTATTTGGGGCTGTTACATTCATTTTTAGGGTAATGGCAGCATCGGCGGGTATTGATGTCCAAATTACTTTTACAATATTTCCTGATGTAGAAAAGTTTCCTCCTTTGCTATCGCCTTCGGTGGCGGTATAACCAGGAGGGAGTTCTAGTTGCAACTTGGCAAAGCCCGATACTTGCGCTTTGCTTATCGTTACTTCTATCGTAAAGGGTTGCCCTGCCGATATAGTTTCAGGAGTTTTTACGGTAGCTGTTACCGGGTCTCCAAAAATCAGGTTGTATAACACAAGTGCTAGTGTTTGGATAAGGGCTATGATGTATTTCATATATAGATTAGATAGTAATTTATTTTTTATTGCTCAAAGAAGTAGTCAATTAGTTTGTTGATTTTTTCAACGGTAAAGTCGCTGTTGTCTCCTTCAAAAAAGGCATCGATGGTTTTGGTTATTTCATCTGCCGAAATAAATCCGTCGTTATTAATATCTGCCGAACGTAATTCTGTCGGTATTTTGCTGTTTCCTGCGGTGGTAGTGCCTCCGCTGTTTTTTAATGTTTTACGCGATTGTTCTTCTACTTTTTTCAAGTATTCTTTGCTCGGCATTACATTAAACTCTTTGCTGCGTGCCGGTGCTTGGTTTTCCCAATCTTTTTGGCGTTGTGCCATAGCTGCCTCATCAATAGTAACGCCGTAGCCATCTACTTTGTTTCCTTTAGCGGTATTGGGTTCTTTGTCTAAATAATCGGGTACTCCATCGCCGTCGGCATCAAGCGGACATCCTTTTGCATCTACTTTTACGCCGGCAGGGGTTCCGTGGCACATATCTTTATCATCGGTTACACCATCTTTATCGGCATCTAATTTATCGATGCTGGCAAAATCCACGTCTTTATACATGGCATCTGATTTGTCTTTTTCTGTTTTTCCAAACGTATAGCGAATGCCTGCGTGGGCGTTAATAAAAAATTCCATGCCTTGTCCGGAGTGGTCAATTTGATTTGACAAGCAGAAATTATAGCCTACGCCGATCATGCTGCTCATGTGTTTTCCAAAATTAAAATCAAGTCCTAACATAGCGGGTATAACTAAGCAGCCGCCGGAGCCTAGCTGTGTTTCGTAGGTATAATCTCTTTTGGTGGGGATTAAGGTTTGAGTAGATATTCCGCCTACTGAGATGGTTTGGCTAGCCATAATAGAACCATCGGTTTGGTATTGGTATGGATTTCCATTTTTATCTTTTAAATCGCTATAGGTATTATACATCATGTAACCTACTCCTACTTTAAAAAAAGGGGAAACGGTTGGATCGCCTTTCATTACTTTATCAAAATGCAAGGTAAGCATTAGGTTAGCCTGTATGTTTTGTGATTGGAAATTGCCGTGATACATAGTAGTAACCCCATTAGATACCGTAGTTTGGTTATCGGTACCGGCTAATTTGCCGTACACACCCGACAACTCGGCTCCTAAAATTTTACCGAAGCGCTGCTCAATCGCTAAAAAGTAACACATACGGGCATCTAACAAGGGGTTTACCGAAGTATGGCTGCCTATATAACCAAAAAACTTTTGCGCCCCCACCCCCAACATAATAGAAGGCAAGTGTTTTACTTTGGCATCACTTGTCGGGGTGCTTTTTTGAGTACTTTTTGAGGTACTTTTTTGAGCATTTGCTGTAAACGAAACCAACAGAACACAAGATGCTGTTAGTATTTTGTTAATAGTATTTTTTACATTCATACAATAAAAATTTACGCCAAAGTAGGTACTATTTACGATATACACAAATTTATTGCAAAAAAAATACATCTAAAGCGCTTCGTTTGCTTTTTTTTAAACACGCTATTGTTAAAATCCACTATATGGAAGCCCATACAAAACGAGGCATTTGAGCCATATCGCGGGCTAAACAAACCTTTTTAAAATTATTGACAACCAGTAAATTATATACCTCCTGTGCGTGGTTGGTATGGCACTCAAAATATATTTTTCCGTTTTTAGCGAGTATATCAGGGGCTATTTTCGCTATTTTTCTATAAAATAAGAGCGGATCGCTGTCTTTAACAAACAGAGCCAGGGCTGGCTCGTGGTTTTTAACTCTTTTCTCTAAACCTTCTTTTTCAGAGTCTAACACATAAGGAGGGTTGCTTACCAGCAGGTCTATTTTTTGTTGATGTAGGTGCTTGGATATGACGCTTGCCGCCTCGCCGCTTAAAATGTCGGCTTTAAAAAAACAGACCTCCGCTTTATTTATCAGCGCATTTTGTTGTGCCACATGCAGGGCTTCATCACTTATATCTAGGGCATATACCCGTGCTTGCGCTTTATTTTTTTTTATAGAAACGGGAATGCAACCGCTTCCGGTACCTATATCTAAAAAGGTATGAGCCTCTGCGTTTTTTAAAATAAGTTCTACCAGTTCTTCCGTTTCGGGGCGCGGAATCAATACGCTGGGGTTTACTTGAAATTTTAATCGATAAAACTCAGCCTCGCCCAACACATACTGTATAGGCGTGTGTTTTTTTAATTGATAGCACATTTGCTCCAAAACAATTAAATCAGATTGATTGATGCGCTGGTGTACGTTTGCCGGTATTTGCGCAGCAGAAAGCTGAAGTTTCTTTTCAAAGATCCAACGCATAATGGTAGTGAGTTCGCTTTCTGTATATAACTGGGCCAACTCCTTTTTAAAAAAATGCTGTACTGCCTGTAAGGTATTAGCCGCTATTTGCATGAGGCAAAAGTATTCAAAAATTATTTTATTAGTTTTGAAACTTCTTTTTGTATGGCCCTTTCTTTTATAAAAAAGTATATCCCATTTTTTTTATTAGCGCTTAATCTGTGCTTAGTACTTGTTGATTTTACAATACGCCCCATTTCAATAGACGAGCCTTTCTCAATATATCATGCGCAGTTTGATGTATCACAAATTATTCGTCATTTATTAGATGGCAATAATCCTCCCTTATTTGAGATAATTCTTCATTTTTGGATTAAGTTGTTTGGCATTTCTCCTATATCGGTGCGTACATTGCCTGCCTTATTTGCTTGCCTGTGCCCGGTAGCCTTATATTTTTTTGGAAAGAAAAACTTTTCGTTTGCAGTAGGACTTAGCAGCAGTTTACTACTTAGCTTTTCTGATTTAATGCTGTTTTATGCACACGATTGTCGCGTATATTCTTTGTTTGTGTTACTTACCATTGCCTCGTTTTATTATTTTATGGAACTGCTAAGAAATCCTACGCTTATGCCGCGTATTTTGTTTGTAGCTTACTCCGTTTTATTGATATATGCTCACTATTTCGGACTTTTAGTTTTGTGTATTCAAGGCTTTCATATACTCCTACATCAAAGAAAACGCTTCCTCTTTTTTTTCTTACACTACCTTATTATCGGTATGTTATATGCGCCCTATATAATTATAGTATGCACGCGCTTGGTTGCTACTTCATCTGGTAGCAATTGGATTAAAGCCCCTACCAATCTTATAGATTTATATTATATGCTATGGGCATTTAGCAACGCGCCTGTTCCTACTGCTATGGGTATTGCTGCTATTGGAGCCTTTTTAATAAAAGAAGTGCTAACAAAAAAAATGCTACCAGCAAAAACAAAGCTGGTATTAGCTTGGTTCTTTATTCCTTTTTTAGGAATGTTTACAGTTTCCTTTTTTATGCCTATGTACTTACCTCGCTACCTGCTGTTTTCTATACCCGCCTACTATCTTTCTATTTCTATTGGAGTTGAATCTCTTTTTGCTACAAGAGCATACCGACTTATTGCATTGCTTGCTATTCTATCAGCAGTTGGATTCTCGCACCACTTTCGCACAAAAAAAGACGAATCTTTTCTTCTTTTTCTATCTGTTTTTAACAAAGCCAAACCCGACCAAACTCTTGTACTTGTAAATTGCGGCATAGAAGACGTACCACTAATTGCCTATCATTACAATACCGCTTTTTTTTCTTTTATAAAAAGTGGAAAAGCCTACCATCAAACCGATAGTTTATTAAAAAACAATAATATATACGTAAATTACACAGCCATTAACGATTCTACCCGTTTTGACACACTGATTTACCTGGGCTACGTTCATAAAGCGCAAGACGACTTACCTCAGCTAAAAGAAAAATACCAGCTGCAAAAACAAACCGCTATAGGCTCTGATTTTACAGAAATTCTTTTTACAAAAAAGAAATAGTGTACTTTTATGCGCTATGAGCACGCTTTTAAAAATAGACACTTGCTTTTCGCCCTACTTATACCCCATATACGCCGACACCGAAAGCATTGTGGTGGTAATTGATGTGTTTAGAGCTACCTCGGCTATCTGTGTGGCCTTTGCGCACGGAGCTGAAAAAATAATTCCGGTAGCCACTCTTGAAGAAGCCTTGCAGTATCAAAAACAAGGTTTTTTGGCAGGAGCCGAAAGAGACGCTGTGAAAATAGAAGGCTTTGACTTTGGCAACTCTCCCTACGACTACATGAGCCCCCACATAAAAGGGAAAACCATTGCCCTTACCACCACCAACGGCACACAAGCCATAGAAGCTGCCCGCCACGCACATAAAGTGGTAATAGGCTCTTTTTTAAATATAGACGTGTTATGTCAATGGCTTGTAAATCAAAACAGAAATATCTTACTTTTATGCTCGGGTTGGAAAAATAAATTCAATATAGAAGATTCGCTTTTTGCCGGAGCTGTAACCCATCAACTATTAAAAAGCAACCATTCGTACGCCTTGGGAGATGGCTGCTTAGCTATGAAGTACTTGTATGAAATAGGGAAAGAAAAACCCACTAAATTTTTTAACCATTCCACACACAAAGAACGCTTTGCTAAACTTCACTTAAAAAAAGACATCCGCTACTGCCTTGTGCCTAACTCGGCACCCGTAGTTCCTATACTGAATGGCTCTTATTTGGTTAACGCCCTTTAAAAAAAACAGTCCGAACGGCATTTATCCCTAAACAAACCCAACTAACAAACCCTTGTTAAAAAAACATTTTTATAGAAAACAAAAAGCAAAGCCATACCCGTACCTTAGCTGAAAATATAAACTATGCTTTTGCAAATAACCGCACCCACAGCCACTCAAACTATACAGGCAGTAGCTGCCGCTGTATCCGACACCGCACACCAGGTAGCAGCAACACCCACAGCCGCCGCGCTACCTCCCGAAAGTTTCAACCTGCTATCCATGGTAATGAAAGGGGGGCCTATGATGGTGCCTTTGGCTTTTTTATTAGTACTAAGCATTTACGTGCTTATTGAACGTCTGTTGGTAATAAGCAGAGCCTCCAAAGTAAACGAGGGTTTGCTAAGCGGCTTGCAAGGTTTAATAAAACAAGGAAATTTATCTTCGGCAAAAGCCATGTGCCAAGGGCAAAACACCCCCGAGTCTTTTATGTTAGAAAAAGGCATCTCGCGCATTGGACAACCCACCGCCGAAATTAGAGAGGCTATGGCAGAAGCTGCCTCTGTACAATTTGCTATTTTAGAAAAACGATTAAACGTACTGAACATAACCGGCCGTATAGCGCCTATGTTTGGCTTTGTTGGAACCATTATTGGTGTAGTAAAGATATTTTATGACATAGCTCTTGCCGGAACCGTTGAAATAAGCGTAATATCTACCGGATTGTACGAAAAAATGGTAAGCTCGGCCAGCGGTTTAGTAGTAGGGGTGTTAGCCTTTATTGCCTATCATTGGCTTAATAATAAAATAGATAAAATAGCGCATCGTATGGAAGAAACAAAAATGAAGTTTTTTGACATTTTAAACGAGCCCAGCAACTAAAATAAAAAGATACCCATAAAAAAACAAAAATGAGAGGTTTGCGCCGCCAACATAGAGAAGCTGAAGTTTCTACCGATTCGTTGAACGATATTATGTTCTTCCTGCTTTTATTTTTCCTTATCTTATCTACTATGGTAAGTCCAAACTCTATTAAAGTAAACTTAGCCAGCTCCAACCCACGCCAAGATATTGCTAAAAACAACAAACCGGTACACCTAGCCGTTACCAGCGATAGAAAATATTACGTGGATAATCACGAAGTTTCTATTACGGATATGGAGCGCGTAATTGCCGAAAAAATAAAAGGAAAAACAGACCCTGTATTGGTGATGCACCTTGATAAAGATTTATCCATACAAGATGAAGTAGATATTTTGCAAGTATGCGATCGTTTAAAATGCAAACCGGTGTTGGCTACTAAACCCACTAATGCTGCGCACTAAGTATGTTGGCTCAAGAACATAAAAAAGATAAAACCCTTGCCGCTATCCTCACCTTAATACTGGTAGGTATTTTATTTCTTTTTTTGTGGCTATACGTTATTACTACACCCAATCCTCCTTTTCCTATGACGGCCGATGGAGGCGAAGAAATAAATTTTGGCATTTACAACGAAGGAACCGGTACCGTTGAAGGCCCTGCCATTGGCGATGCTACCAGCGTACAGGTAGAGCAAAAATCAACAGCTAAAACAGAAGCATCTCAAACAGAAGACCAATCTTTTGAAACCGGAGAAGCTGTTCTGGAAAAAAAAGACAACAACCCTAAAATAAAAAATAACACAACTATTATCACACCTCAAAAAACACAAGAAGAAATAGACAAAGAACAAGAAGAGGCTGCTGCCAAAAACCTGCTCAACTCGTATGCCAAAAATAAAAATAAAAAAGGCGGGGGCGATGGCAATTCGGGCAATGCAGGCAATGAAGGCTCGCCCGATGGCAACCCCGACACCCATGGCAAAGGAGGCTCCGGACACAACCCCGACTTTACCGGACACGGTAACGGACCCGGTGGCACCGGATATAGCCTGGCAGGAAGAAGGATTACGCAAGCCCCTCCTCCGGTAAGCGACGGAAAAGAAGAAGGCATCGTAGTGGTAAATATCACCGTAGATAAAAACGGAAACGTAATAGAGGCCGACCCCAATGGGCGAGGAACCAACACCTCAAGCGGTACATTAAAATCAAAAGCGCGCTTGGCAGCTCTACAAGCTAAGTTCAGCCCCTCTGATAAATACGACACTCAAAAAGGATCGATCGTTTTTAAATTTCAGTTTTAGCTTTAGTATAACGTTAATCGTTTTGTATCTTCGGCAAAACTTACAACAATTCGTTGGCTAAATTGGCTAGTTCGCTGCGTTCGCCTCTTTGCAGGGTAATGTGCGCATACAGTTTATTATCTTTTACTTTATCAATCATGTAAGATAGGCCGTTGCTTTGTGCATCTAAATAAGGAGTATCTATTTGGTGTACATCTCCGGTAAAAACTATTTTAGTGTTTTCTCCGGCTCGGGTTACAATGGTTTTTACCTCGTGTGGAGTAAGGTTTTGTGCTTCATCTACAATAAAAAATACGTTGCTAAGACTACGGCCGCGTATGTACGCCAGCGGACAAACAACAATTTTTTCTTTGTCCACCATTTCTTCAATCTGTTTGTACTCTTTATCTTTTTCACCAAACAAGCTTTTTATATATTTTAAATTATCCCACAAAGGTTCCATGTATGGGTTTAGCTTTGACTTTATATCGCCTGGCAAGTAACCAATATCTTTATTACTAAGTGGTACAATGGGGCGCGCAATGTATATTTGGTGGAAGTTGCGGCGTTGCTCTAAGGCACCTGCTATAGAAAGCAAGGTTTTTCCGGTACCTGCCACGCCCTGTATGGTTACTAATTTTATGTTCGGATTTAAAACAGCATCAATAGCAAAAGCCTGCTCTGCATTTTTAGGTACTACATTAAAAGCTACTGTTTTGTTTACTCTTCGCAGGGTTTTTGTTTCTTGTTCGTAGGCGGCAAGCACTGATTTTTGCCCGTTTTTTAAAACAAAAAAATGATTGGCCATAGGCGTATCCCGTTTGTGGGTAGAGGATACATCTACTTCGTTTTTTTGATACAGTGTTTCTATCGCATCAATGGGTGCTTTTTCAATAGTAGAAATGCCGGTGTAAAGCTCATCAACGTGTTTTATTTTTCCGGTTTCATAATCTTCGGCGGTAAGGTTTAGTGCTTTTGCCTTTAAGCGCAGGTTAATATCTTTGGTTATGAGCACTACCTTTTTTTCAGGATACTCAGCCGCCACTTTTAAGGCGCAGTTTAAAATTTTATGGTCGGCTTTACGCTCGCCAAATACATATTCGGCATCTATGTTTTTAGCTTTTTGCGCAAATTCTATCTTAAAATTTCCATGTGTTTTTCCGTTTATGGGAGTCCACTCTTGCAAAGAATGATTGCCCGATAGCTTATCAATGTATCGAGAAAACTCACGTGCTGCAAAATTTTTGGTATCGTTTCCTTTTTTAAACTGGTCCAACTCCTCCAAAACGGTTATAGGTATTACCACATCGTGCTCTTGAAAATGCTTAATGGCCGTGTGGTCGTATATGATAACAGAAGTGTCTAATACGAAGATTTTTTTTGTTTTATTGATTGTTTTTTTTGCCATAGCTTATTTTTTTTTAAAGCTATTTTTTATACTTGAAAGAGATAAATGAAATTTTTATTCTTTTCAACAAGATGTTGTTAAAGCCTGTTTCCCCACCCGCTCTTTTTCAGTAAATAAGAAATAGGAAGCCTATTTTAACATTTTATTTTTGTTAATTTTACTTAAAATTATTATTTTTGCCTACAACTAACACCCAAAACACATGAAAAATTATTTTAAACACAGTACAAAAGCCATAGCCTTGGCGGCTGTTTTATGCAGCTATGCGCCCACTACAGGCTACGCCCAACAGCGCGTATGCGGCACGATGCAGTACGAACAATGGCTGCAACAGCAAAACCCAAAACGCGCCGAGCAGCGCCAAGAATTTGAGCAAGCCGTACAGCGTTTTATAGAGCGCCAAAAAACATTAAAAACCGAAAACAACAACAGCACGCAAGCCATCATTAAAATACCTTTAGTAGTACACGTCGTATTCCATAACGCCAGCGATAGTGTGAGCGATGCGCAGATATTTTCTCAAATAAACATTTTAAACAACGATTACACCCGAAAAAATGCCGACACCCTGAACACCCCTACGGCTTTTAAATCGGTAGCAGGGGCTCCGATGATACAGTATTGCTGGGCACAACAAGATCCCAGTGGCAACCCAACCAACGGCATTGAAAGAAGAAAAAACACCGCTATAACTTCATGGGCTGCCGACAACAAGATAAAATCGTACGCCACCGGCGGTTTAAATGCTTGGGATCCCTCGCGCTACTTTAATATATGGGTATGTAATTTAGGGGGTGGTTTATTGGGTTATGGGGAGTTTCCTAGCAGCACATTAAGCAATACCTACGGTTTTGTAGCCGGGGCTACCTGCTTCGGAAATATGGGCTTGGCTCAAGCTCCATACAATAAAGGACGCACCGCCACTCACGAAATAGGGCATTGTTTTAACTTATACCATATTTGGGGCGATGACAACGGGGCCTGCACCGGAACCGATTATTGCAACGATACCCCAAACCAAGCCGGCGAAAATTACGGTTGCCCCTCTTACCCGCACACCGATGCCTGCTCGCCATCAGCACCCGGCGTTATGTTTATGAATTATATGGACTATACCGACGATGGCTGCATGAACATCTTTACAAAAGACCAATCTACTCGTATGCTGGCTATTATAAACACCCCGCCATATAATAGTTTAACCACTTCTACTGCGTGTAATGCGGTAGCTCTTGCGGCAAACGATGCCGGCATCAGCAGCATACTAGCCCCAGCCGGAACATCTTGCGCCACCAACATCATTCCTAAAGTGGTATTAAAAAATTGGGGTACCAATACCATAAGCTCGTGTACCATAAAATACAAAGTAGATAATAACGCCGTTCAAAGCTTTGCATGGACGGGCAATTTAGCCTCTTTAGCTTCTACAACCGTAACATTAGCCTCTACCGGTGTGAGCAACGGCAACCATGTGTTTACGGCATACACCAGCTTGCCTAATGGCAGCTCCGACCCCAACCATGGAAACGATACGGCTCGTGCTAATTTTAGCATTATTACCACCGGAAGTACCTTACCTCTGTTTGAAGGGTTTGAAGGAGCTAGCTTCCCCCCAAGCGGTTGGGCTATAAACAACCCTGACGGCTTAGATACATGGAAGCGAGCCACTAATGCCCACAAAACGGGTACAGCCTGTGCTGTAATGGATAATTACACCAACAGCCATGTAAAAGAAATAGATGATATCGTTACGCCCGGTTTAAGTTTTTCGGGGGTAAGCAGTCCGCAACTAAGTTTTCAGGTAGCCTATAAACTATACTCAAACCCGGGTTTAAACCCCAGCTATTCCGATACCTTGCAAGTACTCATTTCTACCGATTGCGGGGCCACTTACACCAGTTTGTATAAAAAATATGGAAACAACCTCAGCAGCACAAGCCCTACTTGGGCTAACAGCGCCTTTACCCCTACCTCAACCCAGTGGCGATTAGAAACCATTCCTTTATCAAGCTACGCAGGGGTACCTAATGTGTTTATTAAATTCCGAAACATATCCGACTACGAAAATTTCTTATACCTGGACGATATCAACATCCTAGATGCTTCTACCACAAATATTAACCTTAATACCGTATCAAACGGAGTAAGCATCTATCCAAACCCGAGCGCTAACGGAAATTTTTCTATAGATATAAAACAAAGCGAAACAAGCATACAAAAAATAACAGCCTACGATTTGGTTGGGAAAAAAGTATTTGAATTAAACGAACATATACCGTCCGGCATATACAACATGAATTTAAGCCATCTAAGCAGCGGTACCTATTTTATTCAAATTGTAAAAGAAGACAAAACTCTATTTGATAAAATAATCATTAGTAAATAGCCCGAACCAGTAGCCCAAACAACAACAACAAGAGGTTGCCTGCACAAGGCAGCCTCTTTTTTTGCCGTGCCTTGGCTAAAGTGTTACCTTGCAAAAACGGTATAAGAAGGTAAAAAAAAGCGCAGCCATAAAGCCATATACATCTTATTGATACGGTTAAGGCTCTCAATATAGGTCTGCTATGTACTGTTTCATCTATAAAAAAGCAAGGCGCTGCTCCCCTAAGATTAGAAAATAAAAAAGCCGCCTTTAAAGGCGGCTTTAAAAATACTTTAAGAAACAGCGGGGCTAAAAATGCCACATATCGTGCTCGTACAAAAATATATCGTTTTTAATACGTTCGCTTTCAAGTAAGGCGTCTATGCCGTGGGCGTACTCAATAATACCTCTGTCGTACACATTGCTTTCTTTCGTAATGGTGCTGTTAAACATACGCTTCCAGAAAATATCGTCGTAAGTTCTGCGTTCTGCATCGTTTTTTACGTTAAATACTTCGTATTTTGCAAAGTAAGGGCGGCACTCTGGAAAATACACCCAATACTGATCTATCGGTAAGTTTTTATCTTCATCCCATGTAGTAATTCCTAAGCCCAGTATGCGAACTTCAAGTACTGATTTTTGGCGATCGAAAAACCAATCTTCTTTTACTTTTAAAGTTCTGAACGAACGATACATCCAAATAGAATCGGCAGCGGGCAACACCTTTACAAAGTGTTCGTTCCCTTGCTCATCAAATTGAGATTGCTCTACCGAATCGCCTTGTTTGCGTATTTTTACTTTTAAATCGTTTAAGGTTAATGGAGTTAAAAACTGCTCATCAGAAAAAGCGATAATTTCTCCGGTTAGGATATGTTTAGAAAGTACTTGCAAAAAAGACATGCGGCTTTTTCCTGAACTAAAATCTAAAGGATAGTACAAAGGCTGGTTTATTTTTTCGCGCATATCTATTTCGCGCCATATACGCTTAGTCCACTGCACATCCGATTCGCGCAAAGAGGTATAAGGAATAAAGCGTCGGTTTACCGAATTTTCTTTTTCGTAAATTCCATCTCTGTAAGCACCCGGTTGAAACACACCCGGTTGCTGCGCCCAGCCCGCTACCGACACCGTCAGTAATAAAGCCATTAGAAACAAACCCTTTTTCATATCTTCTATGTTTTAGTTAATACTAAGTTGCCTTGTATATTCTTAATTACGCTTATCCTTTTACTTTTATAGTAATACCGGGAACCCCTGTTTTTATAGATCCATCAGGAGCTTTTACTTTAATATTATCTATAAATATCTTGCTTCCTACACCTACTTGGTTTAAGATAGAGCGTGCGTCTGAACTCATATTGTTACCTTGGCAGCTGGTAAACTTCGTAGCTCCTTTTACTGATGCGGTTACGTCAAAAGAAAGTACCACAAAGTTTGCTTTAAAGTCAAAGCCGGGAGCGTTAGCACCCACCCCACCAATAACTGATATTTCTGATTTTTTCATATCTACCGAGCCTGTTTTTCCGCCCACGTTAGCTACCGGAGGAGGTAGTGGTTTTACGCGGAATTTTACAGAACCTTGTGATTTTACAGAACCGTCTTTTTGTTTAGCCGATACGCTGATGGTACACTCGCCCGGAGAAGAAAATGAATACTCAAATTTACCGGGTCCTTTAGGTGTAGAGCGCACTCCGCCGCCTGAGGGAGATACAATCATATCGGTAGGTGATACCCCTGCTGCCGAAACCGACACCGGGTTTGGTACCCCTACATAAAACACGTTCATTTGGTCGGCTGATACGGCTACCGCTTGTTGCGCCACCATATAGTTTTGTTCAAACGGATATAATTTAAACTCGCCGGTAGGTTGTTTTAAGCGTATCACACCGTTGTATTTTTGCTCGCCTTGTCCACCGGTACTTACTTCGTATTTACCCATACCATCGGCCAAAGGCACGTTAGTACCACCGGTTACGGTTCCTTTAATGGTATCGTAAGACGTTGGGTTTACAATTACTTGCATATTTTCTTCTTTAAAATCAGAAGAACCAGCTGATATAAAAATATCGGAGGTGTATTTTTGTCCGGATAAGATATAGCTTGAAGGGGCTACTACCTTAGCGGCTAGTTTATCAAATTTCACCATCATTTTTCCGGCTGCACCCGAGAAGTTGGACATAATTTCAGCGTCTAAGTTCTTTACGTCGGATTGCATTTTGGTTAGGTTGGTAATAACGCCGGCTAAGGGTAAGTGGTAAAAGTTTAATACTTCCCAGCTAATAGGCGTTCCATCTTCAGTAGCTCCGTGCGTATCGGGGGTAAGCGAGTATTTTATTTTTTCTTTCATTTGTTCATACTCGTTAGGAAGAAACTGCGTTGCTTTGTTTTTTTGCATGTCATCTAACATTTTCAGCAGTTTATCACGTACGCCTTCCATTTTTCCACGCAATTCGGTGGCGGTAAACTCGCCGGTAGCGGGTTTTGTTTCGTCCGATCCTACCATTAGGTGGGTGGGAGCATCGTAGTTATCTTTTGCATCCACATAGCGCAAGTGCATCACGCTATCGGTACCGGCTTCAGCGGTATGGTGCATTACGTGTTGTTTTAGTGCTTCTATGTAGGTAAATAATTCATCGGTCATTTTATGTGCTTCTACTGCTTTGTTGTAGTAGGGCACCGCTTGTGGGGTAGATGCTTTCGCTTCTTCAAAAGCTTTCATCATACGTTGGGTGTTTTTACCAAAGTTTGCATTGGTAGTTTCCAATCCTTCGTTTACAATTACAAACGCGCTTAATATATCTTTAGATACGTTCATTGCCAGAAGCGCCATCAGTACCAGGTACATCAAGCCTATCATCTTCTGCCTTGGGGTTTCTTTGCCTCCGCCTGCCATTTTAAATTTTGTTTTTTATGGTTGTTTAAAAAAAATCTTATCTAAAAAAAGGAAAGAAAAAAATAAGTTTCTCTTTCCTTTTTATGTTTGGTTTCTTAGTGCTGTTTGTAGTTCATAGCGCTTAACATATTGCCGTAAATTCCATTTAAGGCTGTTAAGTTGCTAGATAAAGCCGAAATTTCGGTTTTGTATTTGCGAGTATCTTCTACCGAATCGTTCAAGTTTTTCATTAGGTTTTCTAGTCCTTCGTAGAATTGAGAAGTCGCTTTTAAGTGCTCGTTGCTTCCTTGCAATTGCAATTCGTAAGAGGCGTTAAGAGCCGAAAGGTTTTTAGATACTTTGCTTAGCTGTTCGCCAAAAGAAGTACCGGTTTCGTTTGACAAGGATAAACCCATTAGTGATTCGGCTGCTTTGCTGTACGAATCAGACAAAGAGCTTACATTTTTTGCAGCTCCTTTTACGCTGTTTACATACTCGTTAGTGGCGGTATGTGCGTTTGAAATATCGGCAATTTTTGAGGCATTATCGCTCAAAGAACGCATGCTGTTACCTAAGCTTTCAATCAATTCGGGCCCTATTTTAGCTTGTTCCAACATGCTGTCTAGTTGTTGGGTTACAGTAGCTCCTTCTAGTTTATCGTCTTCATCATCGGTGTGACCGCCCATGCCCGGGGTTAGTTCAGGATAAGCCAATGACCAATCGTAATCCTCATGTGGAATATCAAAAGCATACAACAAAAAGATAGCAGCCTCGGTTAATAGTCCCACAATCAACATCAGGGCAGCGCCCGGATAGTGCTGAATTTTAAATAAGGCGCCCACGATTACTACTGCGGATCCCACACACGCTGCGATATGCAGTGTTTTTTTATACCCTGTAATTTTTGGTAATTTGCTGCTCATTTTTTGTTTGGTTTTTAAAGGTTAGTGATTTTTTGTTTGTGTTTTGGTTTATTGGTTTTTGTTGTTTATTCTTCTCTTAGAAGGAAGTATCGTCGCCTTTGGCACGACCTAAATAGGTCATCACACAACGAAATCCTACATAGCATTTTGCGGTATCTTGATACTCGTATGTTCTCGTAGAGTTTTGCAGGTAGTAACCCACATCTTTCCAAGAGCCACCGCGTATTACTTTACGTTTTAATACGCTTTCTTCATTATCTTGTGCTTCGTATTCATAATCGGGGTTCATGTCGTGTTCAAAATCGTAAGCCGACTCATCAAAAGCGTTTCTAGTCCACTCGGCAGCGTTGCCCGCCATGCAATACAAGCCCCAATCGTTCGGGTTATACGAGAAAATATGTACTGTATGGAAACCACCATCTACTTCGTACGAACCACGCATCGGTTTAAAGTTGGCTAAGAAGCAACCGCGCGCGTTGCGGATATAAGGACCGCCCCAAGGGTATTGAGAAAGGTCGTTGCCGCCGCGGGCTGCATATTCCCACTCCGACTCGGTAGGCAAGCGGAAATCGTTTACGATAGATTGTCCGTTTCCTATCAAGAAATTATTAAGCAAGTTGGTACGCCACACACAAAAGGCACGTGCTTGTTTCCAAGTTACTCCTACTACAGGGTAGTTGTCGTAAGCAGGATGCCAGAAGTACATATTGGTCATGGGTTCGTTAAAGGCGTAGGTATAATCATGTACCCAAGCCAAGGTATCAGGATATACGTTGATGATGTCTTTTACAATAAACACACTTCTATCCACTCCTTTGCGCTCTCTTATTTTGTATGCGCCGGGGGCTACCGATTCTTCGTTTTCGGTATCGTATCTACCCAGTGTTTTAGGTTCTGTTTCGGGGTCTTTTACAGGCGAGGTCATCGTGCCTAATTTGTCGGTACCTCCGTCGTTTAAGGTTACACCGTTTATGTATTCTCCTTTTTTATATTCGTTTATTTGAATATCCGGTGATTTTTGTGGTAAAAAGCGGTTGTTTTTTGCTGCCGCCATACGAATGTTGATGCGGTAGTATTCGTAGTTTAATTTACGAGTATCTATTTCTTTACGATTGTAAAAACGCTCAGCTTCTGACAGGTAAAGAGGTTGCAAATCTAAGCGATAATCATCGTCTTGCGAATCCCACTTAATTTTTTTATCCCAATTTAGGTAAAACTCTTTTAAGTTTTGGTCTTGGCGATACAGGGGGTTCATGCTTAACCATTCGTCTTGGGGTATTTGGTAGTCTTGTGCTTCGGCATTACCTCCGTTGGCTAACAGTACGCGGGCTAAAGAGTCGCGAACCCAATACACAAACTGACGATACTCGTTATTTGATATTTCGGTTTCATCAATATAAAAAGATTGGATAGATACCACTTTTGATTTGGTAGTATGCGCTGCCCCTACCTCATCGTCGTTTGGGCCCATGTGGTAACTCCCTACGGGCATATAAAGCATTCCGTACGGGTCGGGTTGAAACCATTCTTCTCTACCCTTTACCCCTACCAGCTCGCCGCTGTAATTGTTGCAACCGGTAACTACCGCAACAAAAGAGGCTAATATCAACAGTTTTTTCATATTCTTCGTTTTAGTTTTTCACCCGTCTGCGCGCAAATATATATATTTTTGAAACAGATGGTAAGTTGCTTAAACGCATTTTTTTTAAAAAGGTTTCAATTTTTTTAAATTCTGTACTTTTTTAACAATTATTCTGCGAAATAACGGGTATTCCAGTGGCTTTGTTTTTTCGATTTATCTTTGGGTTTCATGCAGTATCCCAAAGAAATCTCGTGCGTACCGGAGCTGTAGCCTTTTATTTTAGAAGTGGTGATATCATACGAGTATGAAATGCGTAAACCAAAAGGCGCTTTGTACACCAACATAGGCGCTATGGCATCTTGCAAGCGGTAGCTAAGCCCTAAGCCTATCATTTTTCTGTACATATAAGTAAGGTTTACATCTAATTGAGTAGAAGCCGCATCGGTTTTTACCAAGATGTTGGGTTGCAGTTGGTCTTCGCCGTTACGTAGGTTAAAGGTATAACCCGCCATAATATAATAGTGGCGTGCCACTCCATAAGTTAATTTATAGCCGGGGTTAGATCCGCTGCTGTTACCGGTAGCTCCATTCAAATCGGGAGCGCTTAAGTGCGTGCTGGAAATACCGATATATAATTTATTAGGTATGGTATAATACAAACCGCCGCCTAAATCAAAGGCCGCTTTATTTAAGTTGGGTGAGTTGGTACCTTGCCCGGTAGTATTATTATATGGGTTGTTAGGAATGGTAGGGTCGTTTAGCGTTTGTGGCGCTATGTAATTCCCATTTAGTTTAGATTGGAAAAGACCTAAATCCAAACCAACGGATAAAATACCGGTAGCCCCGATATGTATGTGGTAGGCGCCGGCCAAGCGAGCCGATATGTTGTTTTGAAACCCTATTTTATCATAAATAACCGTGGCTCCTAAGCCAAAGTTACCAATAGGCATATTAAAACCAAAATATCCGGTAGAGGGCGCACCCGGAAAACTAACCCACTGTTGGCGGTATAAACCATCAAAACAAATGCTACCGCTGGTACCTACATAAGCAGGGTTGTAAGCTTGTTTGCAATTCATAAATTGCGTAAACTGCGGATCTTGTTGCGCCAGCGAAACACTTGTTGTTCCTAATGCGGCAGCTACTAAAAGCGTAGATATTTTTTTCATATTTTTTGTTTTAAAAAAGGTATTTAATAACTATTCATTTCTAACAATAGGGTACGAAAGTATAAAAAAAATAATACAAAACAAAATTTTCTTCTTTTTTTAATTTTTTGTTAAAAACTATTTTAATTACTTTTTTCTACTTTTTAAAAAGATATTCGGCAATTTGTATGGCATTGGTGGCGGCTCCTTTACGCAAATTATCGGCTACAATCCACATGTTTAGGGTTTTAGCCTGCGATTCGTCGCGGCGTATGCGCCCTACAAACACATCGTCTTTTCCTTCCGAGTGCAGGGGCATCGGGTATATTTGCCGGGCAATATCGTCTTTTAGTATCACGCCGGGTGCTTGTTGCAAGGTGTTTTTAATATCTTCTATGGTAAAATCTCGTTCAAACTCTACGTTTACAGCCTCGCTGTGCCCCCCCATTACCGGAATGCGCACCGTAGTGGCGGTAATACCGATGCTGTCATCGCCCATAATTTTTTTTGTTTCGTGTACCATTTTCATTTCTTCTTTGGTATAGGCATTATCCAAAAAAACATCTATTTGGGGTATTACATTCATATCAATAGGGTATTTATAGGCCATATCGCCCGTGGCTTTTTGGCGCTCGTTCATCAGTTGGGTTACGGCTTTTACACCGGTGCCGGTAACGCTTTGGTAGGTAGAAACTACCACTCTTTTTATTTTGTATTTTTGGTGCAAAGGGTTTAGCGCTACTACCATTTGTATGGTGGAGCAGTTGGGGTTGGCAATAATTTTATCTTGCGGGGTAAGTACCTGAGCGTTTACCTCGGGTACTATTAGTTTTTTAGTATTATCCATACGCCAGGCCGACGAATTATCAATAACCGTAGTGCCTGCCGCTGCAAACTGCGGTGCCAATTCTAACGAGGCTGCACTACCTGCCGAAAACAAAGCCACGTCGGGCTTTTTTTGCAAGGCTTCTTTATCCGAAATAATTTTATAGCTCTTGCCTTTAAAAAGTACTTCTTTTCCTATTGATTTTTCGGAAGCTACCAACAGCAGTTCCGTTACCGGGAAACAACGCTCTTCCAATACTTTTAACATCATGCGGCCTACCAAACCGGTGGCTCCTACTACGGCTACTTTCATACTATTTATTTTTTACTCTGTTGTGGTTTTATTTTATGTTTTTTAACGCTATATTTTGAATTTATAGTTCCTGTTTGCCTACAAATTTCAAATATTAGTCCACAAATGTATTTTTTTTATTGTTATATTCCTTTTTTATGCTACCTTCGCATACCCTTTTTAAAATTTAAAAACAAAAAAACATGACCACAAAAACAAAAATCAGTCTTTTAGCAGGCGCGCTTGCAATAACCACTTCGGTTGTTCTAGTGTCTTGCGCAAAAAAAACGACACCTGCCCCGGCTCCTACCTATAGCGGCTCAGGCGCTGCTGACAACAACACCGGTAACACGGTTTCTAAAGACCTAAACAACATAGGTTCTGAAGCTATTGATAACCAAAACCACCAACTAAGCACCTACCGCCTATACCCCGGCGCAGCGGGCGGCGGCTTGCTAAGCCCTATGAGCGGCACCGTAACGGTAAACGTAGATTCACTTTCGTACAAACACCTTACCGTTACCTTTAATGGTTACGTGGGTTATGACGGGCGTACCCGCAGCGGCACTATACGCTACGATTGGAGCGCTTCTACCGGAGGAGCTCAATATTTTAAAGATGCAGGCTTTGATGTAAAAATTACAGCCCCATTAAACGATTATTATGTGGATAACAACCACATCATCATCAACCAAAAAGAAGTAAAAAACATTGGCCCCGATGGCAATGGCAATTACAACTGGACTGATGTATGTAACGCAAACATAGTAAAACCCAACAACGGAGGTACCATACTATGGAGCAGCAACGGAAACATGATTTTGGTAAACACCAACGCCATTACTTATGATGGCCAAAGTGTTCCCGGCGTATATGGTGCTATGCCCGGCGGCTTTATTGACTGGACCAGAGCTATTATTGGCTTTACCGGCACAGTAAACGGTACTACCTCGGCCGGCGATACCTATACCGCTACCATTACTACCCGCGTAGATTTTAATATGAACTGCGTACCTATTGCTATATATCCATACTTCCACCCTCCGGTGGCAGGCGTTTGGAACTATGTACAAGGTGGCGTTACCTACGTAGTTAACTTTGGTACCGGCACTTGCGATACTACCTTTACCGTTACTGTGGGTAGCTGGAGCGCTACTTATACGTACATGTAAACCGAAAAAGGATGCATAAAAAAAAGAGGCTGTCTCAAAACGAGGCGGCCTTTTTTTATGAGATATTATTACAAACAAATGCTGTACTTTTGCAACCACTAATTTTTCTCTAAAAGCATGACTACCTTATATCTTATGCCTACCCCCTTGTGCAACGAGCATTTGCTGGCTACTACCGTGCCTTACAACATCGCTATTCTTAACAGCAGCACCTGCTTTGTAGTAGAAGAGCTAAAAACGGCGCGGCGTTATTTAAAAGCCATTGACAAATCGTTTAATATAGACGAAAAAACATTTTTAGAACTAAACGAGCATACCAAAGAAAACGAGGTACAACAGCTTTTTAAAAGCCTAGCCCAGCACCAACAAGTAATCGTAATGAGCGAAGCAGGCTGCCCCGGCATAGCCGACCCCGGCGCCGCCTTAGTGCGGCTGGCACACGCACACCATTACAAAGTAGTACCCCTTATTGGACCCTCCTCTATCATTATGGCGGTAATGGCTTCGGGCTTAAACGGACAAAACTTTGCCTTTAATGGCTATCTGCCCAAAGAAGGGCCGGCACGTACACAAAAAATAAAAACACTAGAAAGACTGGCGGCGCAACAATCGCAATGGGTAATAGAAACCCCTTATAGAAACGTCAACCTGTTGGAAGAACTGCTCAATACCCTTAACGGAAATACCCAAGTATGTATTGCCGCGCACATCAGTTCCGATTCGGAGTTTATAAAAACCAAAACAGCCGCCGAGTGGAAAACAAAAAACGCCCCACCCATACATAAAATACCCTGCGTGTTTGGTATTGGTGTGTAACGTTTTTTATTTATACAGCCACTCTTCGGGATTCAGTATTTTTTGCCCTTTCCATAGCTGGAAATTCAATACGTTCCTATTTTCATCGTCATTAAAAGAAATAGAACCGATGCTTTGTTTTAAAGAAAGTTTATCGCCCGTTTTTACCGACACCTCTTCTAAGTTGGAGTACACGCTGAGATAGTCGCCATGCCTTACAATTACAATTTTTCCTAAGCTAGGGATGCTGGTAACGCCCGTAACCACCCCATCAAACACACAACGAGCCGTTTGCCCTTTAGCCACCGATATTTCTACTCCGTTATTATTTATCATAAAACCTTTTCGCATAGGATCTTCTTGTTCGCCAAAGCCCAAGGTAATAATGCCTTTGGCCACGGGCCAGGTTAGGCGCCCTTTATTAGCCGAAAAGTCGGAAGATAGCTGCTCGGTTTCTTTGGTTTCGGCCACTTCAGCCATATCAGCTTTAGCTTCTGTTTTTGCTTCTTCGGCGGTTGCTTTTTTTCCGGTATTTTTTCGTTCTCTTGCCTTAGCGGCACGCTCTTTTTTTCGTTCAGCCAAAGCCAAGGCTTTTTTATGTTCTTCTTCTTGCTGACGTTTTATTTCTTCTTGAATTAGTTTTTTTATGGCCGAGTTTAAAGTTTCTATTTCATTTTTCTTTTTGTTCAACTCTGTTTTTAAACTTTTTTCGGTTTCCTGCAATGAATTGAGTGTATTTTCATGTTCGGTTTTTTCTTGAGCTAAGTTTACTTTTTCTTGTTCTTCCGAGCCCAACAATTTTCTTTTTTCTTCTTTTTTATCATTTAACTCGTTGTTTTTTTGTGTGATTTCGTTTTGCGTGCTTACAATTTCCTCTGCTTTTTTCTTGCGATAGTGGGCTATTTGCTGAGTGTATTTGTATTGCCGGTAGGCCATGTTAAAGCTATCGGCGGCAAATAAAAACATAAGTTTGCTATAAGCATCGCTGTTGCGGTAATCAAAATAAATCATGGTGGCATAATCTTTTTTTAATTTATCCAGGGTAGTATTTAAGGTTTTTAAATTATTTTGATTATCCGTAATTTGTTTATTCAGCAAACGTATTTCGCTATTTATGGTGCTTATCAATTCTTCGCGCACACTTATTTTTTTGTTTAAAATAGCCACCTGATTCATGGATAGTTTTTTGTTATTTTTTGTTTCATGTAATAAATCGTTGATGGTTCCAATTTCTTCGCGCAATTTTTTCTTTTTATTTTCCAAATCTTTTTTTCCTCCTCGCTGTTGAGAAAACCCTTGCGGCGCTTGAAGCAAAAACATCAAAGCCAAAAAAAAGAAAAAGCTTTTTTTATTTTTGTTTAAACTGAATAGGATCATAACTTTTAGGAATTTTAAACGGAAAACTTTGCACCTCATTAAGCGTAATGCGGCTGTATGTTATTTCGGCTTTAATGCTTTTTTCTGCTGTAATGTTGTATTGCAAGGTGTAGGGCGCGGTATATTTATCTATCGCCTTAAAATCGCTATACGAGGCCTTAAATTTTCTTTTTGTTTTTACATCATCAAACTCTAAGGCAATAATTTTAAACGTTTCGTTATCCAACCATATTGTTTGATACGAATCGTCCGGTGTTTCATCGCCACTGGCTATTTTTTTTAGCCTGCGTTTGCGTATGGTGCTTAAAAAGTATTGACAATTATCTTTATCGCGCCCGGGTTTTAGTTTTTCGTCGTCGTCATAAAAAGTAGCGCTGTTTCCAAATAAAAGGGCTTGTATTACATCATAATCCAAATCGGTATGCAGCGTTTGGTTGATATAAGAAAAATCGCCTTTAAAGTATTTTTTTTCGGTTAAGCCCAGCGTAAACTTTACGCTATCTTTGGTAATGAGCACGCGTGCGGCATCAATTCCTAATTTGGATATAGAAAGCCATATAGCGCTATCTTTTCGGCAGCGCACCGATACGGTAAAGGTATTATCATCGTCGTCAAGCACCAGGTGGCAGCTAAATTTAGCTGAAGCATATACAAAGTCCAACTCGCTTTCATACATACGACGGCTCAAATCTTTCCCTGTTTTAAACATCATTTTGCAGCGCTCGTTGCTGGTATCGGCAACCGCAACGGGAGCGCTTGGCTTGACTATGTTTTTTTTGCTTTTGCAAGAAAACGAAAAAAGTATCAGGCAAAAAACGAAACTTATTTTTATACTATAATTAACGGCAGGCATTATTTTTCTTTTTCGTACTCCTCTGTAGCACTAATTTTTTTATCCAACAAATCTGATTTAGCTCCCAGTTCTTTTGCTTTTTTCCAGTAATCCAAAGCTCCTTCCGAATCGCGTAACTGATATAATACATCGCCGTAATGCTCTACAATAACAGGGCGGTTGGTGCCTCCATTTTCAAAGGCTTTTTCTAAGTACTGTTTAGCTTCTTCGTATTTTTTTTCTTGATATAAAATCCACCCATAGGTATCTAAGTAATTTACATTGTTAGGTGTTAGTTCCAAAGAGCGTTTCGACATTTTTTCGGCTTTTTCTAAATGTTCTTTTCGCAACGAAAGATAATAGGCGTAGTTGTTTAAAGCGCCGGCATTGTCGGGATCTAAGGCTAAGGCATGATCAAACTCTTCATCTGATTTCTCATACTCTTTTAGCGTGTTATATACCTCGCCTAAGTTTAAGGCAAACTCTACCGACAAAGGCAGATTTTCGGTGTCATACACAAATTGTTTTCCTGCTTTTAACGCTTGTTCCGCTTTTTGATATTGTTTAAGCTGCATGTAAGCTATGCCGTTAAGATAGTATGGAACCGGTTGCTCAGGAAACAGCTCTATCGCTTGGTTGCTGTATTTTAGCAGACTGTCATAAGCGCGTAGGTTGGTTTGACATATCAATAGTTGGTTCCAGGCAGCGTACTTGCTGTTATCATACAGCAGTACTTTTTTTAATTCCACTCCTGCCTCATTATACTTATGGTCGCGAAACAAAAAATCGGCATAGATGCTGTGCGCCTTGGGGTTATCCGGATATTGTTTTATTAAAGATCGACACAGCTCATACGCTTGTTGCAGTAATTTTTTACCGCTTTCCGATGTTGTTTCTTGGTTATCGGTAACGCTGTAATACGATAATAAAATTTTTACTTTATTATCAATATCCAAATCGTCGCTTTCAAAAGCTTTCCGCAATTCTAAATAAAAATTTTCGTCTTGTCGCTGTTGCCTGTAATAATCGGCCATGGCTAAGTGTACGTAAGGGTTTAGCGAGTCGGCTTTTAATACATTTTTATAGGTTTCTAATGCTTTTTGCGGCTGCCCTTGCTGTTGATACAAGTCGGCTAGCATGGTATAGTAGCGCGACTCATTTGGATTTTTACCGATAAGATATTTTAACTCTTTTTCGGCTTCGCTCCATTTTTTTTGCTGGCTGTATATTTTTATTTTTTGCATGGCCACCTCTTCATCAAAACCCATCACTTGTTGCATCTTGCTATATACTTGAACGGCTTTATTAAAATCTTTGGCGTAGATATACTCGCCGGCAAGCCCTTGGTAATAATCGCGCTTGTAGGGATATTGTTTTACCAATAATTCATAACGGGCGGCAGCTTCACCGTATAAGCGTTTGTTATGCAGGCACTCTATGTACAAAAGGTTATACCATTCATTTTTAGTATCGGAAAGGGCGGCTGCTTTAGCGTGCTTTAAAGCTTGCTCGTGGTTGCCTGTATAGCGATACATTTGTGCTATTTCATAATTAGATGGGGCATCGTTTGGATTTATTTTCAGGCACTCGCTGAGCAAATTCATAGCAATATCGGTATTGCCTTTTATTTTTTCTTTACACGCGTCGTAAAAAAGCGAATGTAGCTTAAACTCGCTATCCGTTCTTGTGTGCGTGGTGTTTGTTTGGGCAGGGGTTGTCGTGCTTTTTTTAGTTGCACAACTCACCAACAAGCAACAAAAGGCAGTACAACAAAAAAGTATGTATTTGTTTTTCAGCACTTTTATTTTAGTATAGAGTAATCCCCTAAATTGATATCTTGTTCTTTGCCTTGCACCTGTGCGTAATTGCCTATCATAGCATTGGCTACCAAAGCAGATTGTATGCTGCTATGCTGTTGTATGATGCTGTTTTTTACTACCGAGTGTTGTATGTGGCTATGCGCCCCTACCGATACGTGAGGCCCCACAACCGAATTTACGATATGTGCATGTTCTCCTATAAAGCAAGGCTCTATAATAGTTGCGTTTTCTATCTTAGCTGATGCGGCACGCAAAAAAGCCTTTCCTTTATCAAATTCTAAAACACGCTGATTGGTATAAACGGTAGCTTCTTTATTTCCGCAGTCAAGCCACTCGCTTACCTTTCCCGGAATAAATTTAGTGCCTTTGTTTTTCATGTTTTCCAAAGCATTCGTTAGTTGAAACTCGCCTTTATCTTTGATGTTGTTATCCAAAAGGTACTGGATTTCATTTTTTAAGTAGGCTCCGTCTTTAAAATAATAAATACCGATGATGGCTAAATCCGACACAAACTCTTGGGGTTTTTCTACAAAATCGGTGATAAAGCCTTCTTTATTTAATTTTACTACCCCAAACTGGCGCGGGTCGTCAATACGTTGTACCCATATAGCGCCATCGTTTTGGGTATCCATCACAAAATCCGCTTTAAAAAGGGTGTCGGCAAAGGCCACTACGGTTTTTCCGCTTAAGGCCGGCTGCGCACACATCACCGCATGGGCCGTACCCAAGGCTTCTTCTTGATAATAAATGGCGCCTTTGGCCCCTTGCGAAGCCGCAATAGCCAAGAGGTTTTTTTCGGTTTCTTGGCCAAAAAAAGGCGAGATAACAAAAGCTATTTCGTTCACTTTTTCTCCGCACACTTTTGTAATGTCTTCTACAAGCCTTTGCACAATGGGCTTTCCGCCCACGGGCAACAAGGGTTTAGGTACTGTTAAGGTGTGAGGGCGCATGCGTTTGCCCATACCCGCCATAGGAATAATAATGTTCATAGTTTCTGTTAAAAAGTCAAGGAACGAATATAGTAATTACCCTTTACATCAAAAGGCTTTATTTTATTTTAGTATCAACAAGCCCCCATTTGTATCTTTTTTTGAAATACGGCATGCCGTTATTTTTTTACTTTTGTGCTATGTCAAACCATCAAATAAAATGCCCCAAATGCGCTCACTCTTTTCATGTAGAAGAAGTTCTATCCAGCGATATAGAAGCCCGCGTGCGCAGCAGATACGCCGAAGAATACAACAAAGAACGAGTAGCTTTAGAACAAGCAAAAAAAGATTTTGAAGAGAAACGACAGAGAGAAAACGAGCTTTTTGAAGAAAAACGCCAAAAAGAAAACGAACTTTTTAAAAAGAAATTAGATGAAAAATTAGCGGAGGAAAAGGCCAAGCAGTTAAAAGAACTTCAAAAGAAAGTAGAAGAAGAAACCACCCAAAAAATGACTTTTATAGAAAATGAAAGCAAAGAAAAAGACAAAAAGTTAAAAAACCTCCAAGAAAAAGAGATTGAATTTTTGCGTGAAAAAAACAAGCTGCAAAACGATTTTGATGGGTTAAAAACACAACTTGAAAAAAATTTTCTTGAAAAACAACAAGAAGTGATTTCTCTGGCAAAAAAACAAGAAAAGGAGCAAAGCGAACTACAAATAAAAGAGCTTCAAAAACAACTTGATGACCAAAAAAAACTAACCGAAGAAATGAAGCGAAAGCAAGATCAAGGATCTATGCAATTACAAGGCGAAGTACAAGAATTAGCATTAGAAGCCGCACTAAAAGAATCTTTTCCTTTTGATGAAATTGCAGAAGTTGGAAAAGGCATTCGGGGCGCTGACTGCATACAAACCGTACGAACTAATTTTGGCAAACCCTGCGGAAAAATTATTTACGAAAGCAAACGTACCCAAGCATTTTCTAACGATTGGATTGAAAAATTAAAAGCCGATATGCGTGCACAAAATGCCGACATAGCTGTTATTGTTACCCAAACCATGCCAAAAGACATGCCTCAGTTTGGCGAAAAAAACGGAATTTGGGTTTGCACCTACCACGAAGTAAAAGCATTGGCCTCTGTACTAAGAAACTCCATTTTAAAAGTGGCGCAGATTACCCAAGCACAAGAAAACAAAGGCGACAAAATGCAATTACTCTACGACTACCTAACAGGAAATGAATTTAACGAGCAATGGAAAGCCATACGCGAAGGCTTTTTAATAATGAAACAATCCATAGATACCGAACGCCAAGCCATGGGAAAACTTTGGAAGGCAAGAGAAAAACAGTTGGAAAAAATTTTACTGAGCACCTCCCACATATCCGGGTCGGTAGAGGGAATTGCAGGTACTATTGACCTGAAATTATTGAACGACAACACACATGAATCGTAAAAAAATGCCGACTGTAAAAAATATCTTTTATGTAATGGCAACCGCTGCTATCATACTTTGCGCCTGCAACAGCAACAACCCAAGATATAGAGATAGAGAACAAGAACAAAAAAACACCTACAGCCCTGCCAACAATACCTTGCAGGCTCGCCTATTTCTATTTCACTCCGATAGCGCCTACTCACAATTATATTATCAAATAAATACCAGCGAATTGCTCTACAAAAAATCAGACACAGCCAATCTATATACCGCGCAAATGAAACTATTTTGCAAGTATGTACCATACGCCGACTCAAAAAGTTTTTTTGATACAGTCAGTTTTTTCATTACGGATAAAACAACCGGCGAGCCTCAAGCCAAAATACTATCGGGTTACGTGCCAATACGCACCACCGTAGCGCACTCTTTTTACATAGAAGCAACCGTGAGCGATGTCAACGGCACAAAATACCAAACCCACTTTATCACCTGCAACAAATCAAGTGTTTATACCCAGCAAAATTTTTTATTTAGCAGCCCTTCCAATCAAATTTTTTTTTCTAATAAAATAGAAACAGGAAATAAAGTTACCGCATACAACGCCCGCAGCTCGTTCAACAAAGTGCGCGTTGATTTTTTTTCAAATGATTACTCCCTCCCTCCTCCTCCTTTTAGCGAGCGCAGCGTAGCCCCCTACCCCTCCATACCCGATAGCACTTTTTACGAGGAAGCCTCCTACCACCATTCTTTTGGGATACCTGTAAGCAAAAGGGGCGTTTACTATATTCGCTTGGATAGCGTGCAAGACCAAGGCTGCGTGCTTATGGGAGTAGAAAAAAATTTTCCTAAAGTACTATCGCACGAGCAGATGATTGCCTCTACCCGCTTTATTATGAGCAGAGAAGAGTATCAGCAAATGGTGGCTACCCCCGATAAGCAAACGGCTATAGATAACTTTTGGCTTTCTTTGGCGGGTAATGAAGACCGCGCCCGCGAGCTGATTAAACGATATTACAACCGCGTACAAGATGCTAACGCCTTCTTTACCTCGCACATAGAAGGTTGGAAAACCGATATGGGCATGATTTACTTAGTTTTTGGCCCGCCAAATAAAACCTACAAAACCCAACAAATGGAAACCTGGGTATATGGTACAGAAGGCACCCCCAACTCCGCTACCTTTAGATTTGAAAAAATAAACAATCCGTTTTCTGAAAATAATTTTAGATTAGCAAGAAACGTAAATTATAAAGATGTATGGACTATTGCCGTTACTCAATGGCGCGAAGGACATGTGTATTTAGATACAAAGTAATGTAATGAGTCAAACTATTTTACGCGAGCGTGTGCTCTTGCCTGTTATTCATTTCTTTTCGGGTGCTTGGTCGTACCTTTCTTTGGATTGAATATACTCGGTAAGGGTTCACGCCTTGTTTTTTTTACCCTGTGCAGCGAGTCTTATGCGCAGTAGGCTGGAAAGGAGGTTTTTTCTCTCATACTTTTTTCTA
>JAFDYI010000017.1 GCA_018267475.1 Bacteroidota bacterium
TGATGGAAAAACGTACAGTCAGCACGGGTCCTTATTGCTATTACGATAAAGAGTTTAGGTGCCTAATCACACGCGAAAAAAACGACGCTACACCCTGCTATACAGAAGAGAATCTAGATTTTAGTTTTAAAAAGGGTTTTTCTATCACATAGTGAGAGAATAAAGCCATTATCAAGATAGAAACTAGATTATTTGGGAATTTAAAAAACCAGCTATCTATCCAACAATTAGTGAACAGTTGCTGCCACAAATAAATACTGTAGGATAAGATGCCTATGTAATTCATCACGGGGTTATTTAAAAACACGAACCAAAGTCTTTTTTTCCCAAAGATAGAATACATCATTACTACCGCCACAGAAAGATTAACCAACGTACCGTAGGATAAACCAATGGCATGATACCAGTAGCTGAAAACAGGCCCCGATATAAAGCCAGGTAATAAAGGAATGGTAATAATAAGTAGAAGGGCAGCGTAAAAAACAGGTATCCAATAGTTTTGTAGGCGCGCTACAATTTCTTTTTGATATAAAGCAAAGAGGCAACCCATAACAATAGCATCTATCCTGGCAAAAAACCAAAAATCGTATATCCACCAATCGGGGGAGGTAGATAGGGCAGCCCTAATGCATGGAACTATAATAATAACAAGCCAGGCAACGGTTTTTCTTAGTCTGGCACCTCCCATAAAAACAAAAGGCCACAGTAAATAAAACTGCTCTTCTATGCTAAGCGACCAAGCGTGTGAGGTATTCCAGTCTTTAATCCAGTTGAAGTATTTGGTGTAGGTAAGGGCAGTAAGCCACTCGTATTTATGAAGGTGTATCACATTAAAGCATTGCAACACAAAATATACTAGGAGTAAAAAATAGTAAGCCGGAAAGATGCGCAGCGTTCTTCTAATATAAAAGTTTTTTAGGGAAATTTTTTGGCAAACCGACTCTTCTTTAAGAAGTAAAGAGGTGATTAAAAACCCTGATATGATAAAAAACACATTTACACCAAAAGACCCATCTTGAATAAAATTAATGAAAATCTGCACCCAATAATTTTTGGGTGCTTGTTCAAAAATATGATACTGACCTGAAAGGTGATGGCAAATCACCAAAACAATGCTTATAGCCCTTAAACCATTAAGACTGGGATACTTGGTAGTCATCTTGTTTAAGGTGCTTGCTTGCCTTTTGAAATTTTATTTTAAAATTTCGCGGGCTATTACTAGTTTTTGTATTTCGCTGGTGCCTTCGCCAATGGTACATAGTTTAGCATCGCGGTAGTATTTTTCGGCCGGAAAATCTTTTGTAAATCCATAGCCGCCAAAAATCTGTACACTTTCGTTTCCGCAGCGTACCGCTACTTCCGAGGCATAGTATTTTGCAATGGCCCCTTCTTTGGTAATTTTATGTCCGCTATTTTTTAGAGTTGCTGCTTGAAAAGTTAATAGTTCGGCCGCTTCTATTTCGGTAGCCATATCGGCTAATTTAAAGCCAATAGCCTGAAATTGAGCAATGGGTTTGCCAAACTGTTCGCGTTCTTTGGCGTATTTCAGTGCGCACTCGTAGGCGCCTTTGGCAATACCTAAAGATACAGATGCGATAGAGATGCGCCCTCCGTCTAATACTTTCATGGCTTGTATAAAACCTTCTCCTTCTTTGCCCAGCATTTGTGATTTGTGTACGCGGCAGTTTTCAAAAATAAGTTCGGCTGTTTCGCTGGCGCGCATACCCAATTTGTTTTCCTTTTTACCTGATTTAAAGCCGGGCGTACCTTTTTCAATAATAAAAGCACTCATGCCATGGCTATCTCCTTTGTTTCCGGTGCGTACTATCACTACGGCTACATTGCCGCTAATAGCGTGTGTAATAAAGTTTTTGCTTCCGTTTATTACGTAGTGGTCGCCTTCTTTTACAGCAGTGGTATGCATGCCTCCCGCATCAGAGCCGGTACCTGTTTCGGTTAGCCCCCACGCGCCTATCCACTCGGCGGTAGCTAATTTCGGTAAGTATTTTTTCTTTTGTTCTTCGTTTCCAAACTGCAAAATATGACCGGTGCAAAGGGAGTTGTGGGCAGCTACTGAAAGGCTTATAGAGCCGCATATTTTTCCTAATTCCGTTACTACGGTAACGTACTCGGTGTAGCTAAGGCCGGAGCCGCCGTATTCGGTAGGTACTAATACGCCCATAAAACCCAACTTACCTAATTCTTTAAAAACTTCTATCGGAAAGTGCTGGCTTTCGTCCCATTCCATTAGTTTGGGTAAGATGTGTTTTTTTCCAAAATCGCGGATAGAAGTCGCAATCATTTGTTGGTCTTCGGATAGTGTAAAGTTTAATCCGTGGTTGTTTTCTAATACTGTATGAGACATTGTATATGGTTTGAATGGTTAATTAATTTTTGTTTTCCGTTTAAAAAAGCAAGCTCGGCTACAAAGGTAAAGCCTAAAACAGTTGCTCCGCATTTTTTAACAATTTGTGCGGCAGCTTGGGCGGTACCTCCGGTAGCTAATAAATCGTCGTGAATAAGAACATTCCAATCTTTTTTTATTACTCCCTCATGTACTTCTATGGTAGCGCTGCCGTATTCCAATTGGTATGTTTGAGGAATTGTTTTTCCGGGCAGCCTTCCTGCTTTTCGCGCCAAAATAAAAGGTACGTTTAGTTTGTTAGCCAGCAGCATACCAAATAAAAAGCCACGGCTTTCAATACCTAAAACGGCATCGGGTTTGGTTTGGGTAAAGGAGTGGCAAAAGGCATTGGTTATTTCATTGCACAGGTTTGGGTCTAAAAAAATAGGGGTAATATCTTTAAACAAAATGCCGGGCTTAGGAAAATCGGGCACGTTGCGTATGGCGGCTTCTATTTTTTTTATAAGTTCCATGAAACAGGGAGGCAAATATATAAAAATAAACCTATTTTTTGCTTTTTTGTAGCGAACGAAAAGGTTGTTTTTTATGCCTTTATTCTAAACGACTAACACCTGACCGGTAAAACAAAAATTGCATTAAATAAATAAAGCTAAAGGTAGCTAAGGTGCTGCAAAACACGCGAAGCAGGGTTCTTAAAACTTCATGAAAGCTAAATGCCTCAATAAAAAATAAAACAAAATGGTGCACAAAGATAAGCATCAGCGCGTACGAGGTAAACCAAGCCACTCCCATATAGGTAATAGTAGGCTTTAATTGTTCGTCATATCCCTCACGTGGAGCAAATAGTTTTAGCACTCCGGTACGCACAAAAGCCATAGCCAAACACGCCGATGCGTGCATGCCTTGTGTATCATAAAACATATCAATAGTTAGACCTAGTACAAAGGAAATAAGAAGGGCCAAGGGTTTTGATGTGTTAAAGGGAAGAAGCAGTATAAACAACACATACGGAAAAAAAATAAAATAACGCCCCAGGTTGATGTTTTTTACTATCAACACCTGAAGTAAAACTAAAAATATAAAACGGGCTGTATTTTTTAATACATCACTTATCATCTTTTTCGTGTTTTTGCGATGTTTTTTCTAAAGAATCTTGTTCGTTTTTAAACACATTTTTAATCACATATACGTGGTTTATTTTTTTAAAATCGGTGCTTAGACGTATTTTTACAGTATAAAAAGCATCGCCGCTTTTTCGTTCAAAATTTTTTACCCAGCCCACCATAATTCCTTCTGGAAAGATAGAGGAAAGGGCGCTGGTAACAACGGTATCCCCCACTTTTATTTTAGCATGGATAGGAATGTCGGTAAGGGTGGCGCTGGAGTAGTCGTCGTCTTTCTCCCAACTTAAAGGGCCGTAAGAGCCATTTTTTTTGAGCATGCAGTTTACTTTTACATCTTTGTGCAAGATGGATAGGGCAGAGGAAAAATTTTTAGATACATCTTTTATTACCCCCACAATTCCTTCGGCGTTAATAACGGCCATATCGTGTGTAATGCCTTGTTCAGAACCTATATTAAGGGTAAGGTAGTTGCTGCGCAAATTAGTACTGTTGCTAATTATTTTTGCGGCATTATATATATATTTTTGTTTGTATAAAGTGTCGTTTTTTACTAAAGAGGCTACCTGAATAAACTCGTAAGAGCGCGAGCGAATGATATTGAGTAGGCCGGCGTTTTCTTTCGACAGTTTGTCGTTCTCTTCTTTTAAAGAAAGGTATTCTTTACTGTTAGATATAGTTTGGTAGGTTCGCGCGGATACGGCGTTGGAAGAGTTGATAATGCTGGCACTTTGAAAATTTCGGTTTTTAGAAATTAAAATAACACACACAATTTGCAAAAACACAAAAAGAAAGTAGTAATAGTTGCGTGCTATAAAACCAAGTAGTGTACGCATTTAACCCAATTATAAAGGATAGATAAAAAGGACTCCTTGTTTTTAATTATATGGCTTGGCGCAAGCCTGCTTCTTAACCCTGAAATGTTAGCCATCTTATTTAATTAAGAAAGGGAAGCGATGTGTGTTTTTTAAAGCAATACCGGTGCCACGAGCTACAGCACGAAGGGGATCTTCGGCAATGTGTACCGGCAATTTTGTTTTCATAGAGATGCGTTTGTCTAGGCCGCGCAGCAAAGAACCACCCCCGGCTAAATAAATTCCGGTGCGATAAATATCGGCAGAGAGTTCGGGGGGTGTCATTTCTAAGGCGTTCAAAATGGCTTCTTCTATTTTTGAGATCGATTTATCAAGGGCGTGAGCTACCTCTACGTAGCTTACGTGAATTTCTTTTGGAATACCGGTCATCAAATCGCGGCCATGCACCGGAAAATCAGCAGGAGGGTTGTCTATTTCGGTAAGAGCAGCACCTACTTCTATTTTTACACGTTCTGCGGTCCGCTCGCCAATTAAGATGTTGTGTTGGCGGCGCATGTATTCTTCTATATTAGCGGTAAAGTCGTCGCCGGCAATACGTACGGATTTGTCGCACACAATACCCCCTAAGGCAATAACGGCAATTTCGCTGGTGCCGCCGCCTATATCTATAATCATGTTTCCTACGGGTTCTTCTACATCAATGCCCATACCCAGTGCGGCCGCCATAGGTTCGTGTATCATATATACTTCTTTAGCGCCGGCGTGTTCGGCACTATCGCGTACGGCTCGTTTTTCTACTTCGGTAATGCCGCTGGGTATGCAAATAACCATACGCAACGAGGGTTGAAACAATTTGCGGCCTGGGTTTATCATGCGTATCATACCCTTTATCATTTCTTCAGCCGCTTGGAAATTGGCAATTACGCCATCTTTTAGCGGGCGAATTGTTTTGATGTTTTCGTGTGTTTTACCGTGCATCTGCTGGGCTTGCTTTCCTACCGCAATTATTTTTCCGGTGCTGCGATCAATAGCTACAATGCTGGGCTCATCTACTACCACTTTATCATTGCTTATGATAATGGTGTTGGCGGTGCCTAAATCAATGGCTATTTCTTGCGTTAAAAAATTTAAAAATCCCATATTATTTGGTTATATAATTTTATGAATTATTGATTGTGCTAAGATAGAAAGTTTTGCATTACAAAACAGAGGAAAAGAGTCTCTATTATTATTACAATAGATCATGCGATGTTTTCTTTTTAGTGTTTAAAGTGTCTAACGCCCGTCATAACCATCGCTATTTGATGTTGGTTGCAATAGGCAATACTGTCTTTATCTTTAATACTTCCTCCGGGTTGTATGACCGCTTTAATACCTGCTTTGTCGGCTATTTCTACACAGTCGGGAAAAGGAAAAAAAGCGTCGCTGGCCATTACGGCCCCCTGCAAGTCAAAGCCAAAGCTTTGGGCTTTGTTAATGGCTTGTTTTAGGGCATCTACGCGCGAGGTTTGTCCGGTGCCGCTGGCTAATAATTGATTGTTTTTGGCTAACACAATGGTGTTTGATTTGGTGTGTTTTACTAATTTATTAGCAAACAGCAAATCGTTTGTTTGCTGGGCGTTGGGTGTGGTAAGGGTTGCGGGTTTTAGGTCTTTTTCGGTTTCGGTTTTTAGGTCGCGGTCTTGTGCTATCACACCGTTTAGCAGGGTGCGAAATGTTTTTGGATTGTTTTTCTTTTTCTTTTTTATTAAGATAATTCTATTTGGCTTTGTTTTTAGTATTTCTAAGGCTTTTTCGTGATAGGCAGGAGCAATAATGACTTCAAAAAACAGTTTATTGACTTCTGTTGCTGTTGCTTCATCAACGCTTGTGTTGCAAATTAAAACACCTCCAAAAGCCGATACCGGGTCGCCGGCCAGCGCTTCTTTCCAGGCTTCTATAAGAGTAGGGCGTGAGGCTACGCCGCAGGCGTTATTGTGTTTTAAAATAGCAAAGGTGGTTTCAGAAAATTCTTCTATTAAGTCAACGGCGGCATCTACATCTAGTAAGTTGTTGTAGGAAAGTTCTTTCCCGTTTAATTTTTCAAAAACTTCATCTAAGTTTCCGTAAAAAACACCTTGCTGGTGCGGGTTTTCGCCGTAGCGTAATGTTTGTGAATGTTGAATGCTTTGTTTAAAGAAAGTATCGGTGCTGCCTGCGTTGAAGTAATTGAAAATAGCCGTATCATAATGAGAAGAAGTGTTGAACGCCAGCGTAGCCAGCATTTTTCTGTCGTGTAAAGTAGATGCGCCCTCTTGCTCTATTAAAATTTTTTGGAGTAAAAGGCTGTATTCATTTCGCGAAGAAACAATAAGTACATCGTTAAAATTTTTAGCCGCAGCGCGTATTAGAGAGATACCGCCAATATCAATTTTTTCAATAATATCGGCCTCCGATGCCCCTTTAGCAACCGTTTCTTCAAAAGGGTACAAATCAACCACAACCAAATCAATAGTTGGAATTTTGTGTTGTTGCATTTGGGTTACATCGCTTTGTAGCTCTCGCCTGCCCAGTATTCCGCCAAAAATGGTTGGGTGCAGGGTTTTCACACGTCCGCCCAAAATTTCAGGAAAAGCGGTGAGGCTTTCTACGGCTGTTACGGGTATTTTTAAATTTTCTATAAAAGTTTGTGTGCCCCCGGTGCTGTATATCTGCACGCCTAATTGGTGTAATTTTTTAACGATAGGCTCTAATCCATCTTTGTAAAAAACAGAAATAAGGGCGCTTTTTATGGTTTTTTGCGTAGTCATACTGGTAAAAGAGGGCAAAATTAACCAAATAGAAATGCTTTAAAACACAAATAACAAAATGTTGAAAAATGCTTACTTTGTTGAAAAACGGCTTTTTGCACACGGTTAAAATAAAAATAATTCGCTTGATTTTCAGTAGTTTATGTTTTTATTTAGTATTATGTATTGCATAATAGCAAATAAAACACATATCTTTGCATCGCATTATTAAAAGAAAAAAATGAAATCAAATATCAACACCGAAAACACACAATCGCAAATGCGTAAAGGCGTATTAGAGCTGTGCACCCTATCGGTACTGGCAAATGGCGAGGCGTATCCTACCGAAATTATAGAACAACTAAAGGAGTCTAAAATGGTGGTAGTAGAAGGCACCCTATACCCCCTGCTTACCCGATTAAAAAACGCGAATTACCTAACGTATCACTGGGAAGAATCTACTTCGGGGCCGCCGCGCAAATACTACCGGCTAACCGAGCAAGGCGAAAAACTATTAAACGAATTAGAACATACCTGGGACGAAATGGTACAAGCCGTAAACAAACTTTTAAAAAGCAATAAACGTAAATAACTTTTTTAATACCCAAAACAATGAATAAAACCATCAACATAAACCTTTCGGGAATGGTGTTTAATATAGAAGAAAACGCCTACCAACTGCTAAAAGACTATCTGCAAGCGATAAAAAACAAATTTAAAAACGAAGAGGGTTGCGATGAAATTATAGCCGACATAGAAGCCCGCCTGGCCGAGTTGCTAAAAGTTAATATCCACGCCGGTAAGCAAGTACTGATAGAAAACGATATTACCCAAGCCATTAACATTATGGGCAAGCCCGATGATTTTGGAGAGAGCACACCAGAAGAAAAACAAACACAAACAGAGGGTAAGCAAAACAAAACGCGCCGTGTGTTTCGCGATGGCGATAACAAAACCTTAGGAGGCGTATGCTCAGGCATTGCCGCTTACTTTGATACCGACCCCTTGTGGATTCGGGTTTTATTTTTGGTTTTGTTTTTTGGCTTTGGCACCGGCTTTTTTATCTACATTATTTTATGGATCATTATACCCGAAGCAAAAACTACGGCGCAAAAATTAGAAATGCGCGGCGAGCCTATTGATATGCACACGATAAGCAAAACGGTAAAAGAAGAAGCAGAACAACTAAAAAACCGCTTGCAAAATCTGGGAGAAGATATGCGAAAATCAAATGTTGGAGGGAAAGTAGGAAATTTACTGTATCAAATTTTCCATGCGTTTTTTAACATCATATCCAAGGTAGTTGGATTGGTTTTTACCCTTGTAGGCCTTTGCGTTTTTGCTCTTATTCTTTGCATTCTTTTTAATGTAGGAAAAGTGTTTAACCTAAGCATACACGATTTTTTTTACTCTTTTGTAGGAGCCGATTTTTCTGTTTTTTATATTAAAACCGGACTGTTTTTATTTTTAGGCATTCCTTTTATAATGCTGATGTATAAAGGAACAAAACTGTTGTTAAGCATTAGAGGCACCTACCTTTGGTTAAACATTACTGCAGGCACTCTGTGGTTTATGGGTTTGGTTATGTGCCTCTATGTATTTATGCATGTAGCAGCCGATTTTTCGGAAGAAACAGCTTTAAAACAACGCATTCCTTTATTAAACACAACAACCGATACCTTAATTATACAATCAGAAGCCAGCGAGCTGAATACCGATGTGGTAAGTGGTTTTGATTGGGATAGAAGTCATTGGTATATTAACACCAGCAAGCAGCCCAACGAATGGTGGGGCAAAGCCAAACTCACCATCATTCCTTCCGAAAACGACAGCCTGTATGCCTTCGTAATTAAATCGGCGCACGGAAAAGAAAAACAAGAAGCCGCCGAGCGCGCCAAACGTATTTGGTACAACTATAAAAACCAAAACGACACCTTGTTACTGGATAAATACTTTGGTTTTACAAATCAAAACAAGTACCGAAACCAGGAAGTAGAAATTCTTTTAAAAGTACCTAAAAACAAAATTATTTTTTTAGACGAAACACTACGCGACATGCTGTTTGACACCGAAAATATAAACGAAATTACAGACGAAGAAATGATTAATAAATACTGGCAGATGACTCCTAACGGACTTAACTACCTGGCGCCCCTAGAGCCGGCAAAAACTCCGGAGCCGGCAGCCGCACCAAGCCCTCAAAAAGCGCCTAAAAAACCAGCGTGCAATTAGCTACAAACGCTATCGCATAAAATACGTATCTTTGTATAAACACAGAAATGCAAAACAGATATAAAATAATAAGTTTGCTTTTTTTGTTGAAGTTTTGCTGGATATCTGCACAAACCAATAATGCAAGCACTATGAACGACAAACTGAGGCCTGCTATACAAAAAATAATAGATGAAATTGCTAAAACCAACATGCTGAAAACAGAAGGGGTGGGTGAAGCAGGGGTGCGTACCGCCCAGTGGGAGAGGTTTGAACAACTAAAAAAAGAAGCTACGTTACAAGAAATAAAATACCTTACCGATTACCCTAATGCGGTGGTGCGTGGCTATGCTTTTTGGGCTTTGGTAGAGCAAGATAGTGCGGAGGTGTTTTCTGTGTTGCAGCAACATCTAAGCGATAATGAAAAGCTAAGCGTGTTTGAGGGCTGCTTAATCAGCCAATATTATGTAGGGGAATATTTTTTAAACAAAGCCAGCCACCATCTTAACGCTGCACAAAAAGCAGAAATTGATAGCGCACTTTTGTTTAAAGAAGCGATTATCCTCCCTCAAAAATACGCACTCCTTGAAAAGTTGAAACCGAAACAAGCCTATTACAACCGAATAAAAGAAATAGCCCAAACCGAAAAAAAACCGGAGGCTCTTTTGGCCCTATCCCGATTTAAAAATAAAGAAGACATACCCCTTGTGAGCACCCTTTTTGATACAGAAGACAGCGAATACAACGGCCTACGCGCCGCCATTGCCTTTCCGGATACCGCTTTTTATCCGTTCTTAATAAAAGTATTTGAAAGAGAATGGGCAAAAGTTTTTTACAACTATAAAAAGTGGAAAGCCTTATATCAAGCCTTGGCGTTGCAAAAGCCCTCTGAAAAAATAGTTACCCTGTTTGAAAGAGCTATTAAAACAAAAGATGATTTTAGATATCAAATATTAGGCGAATACCTGTTATTAGGCATTACTAAATACCCGAATGCTTTATACGAACCTCTAAAAACGCAAATAAAATTAGACGAGCATCACCTACGCGATTTAAAATACGAATTAGAACAGGAAGAGTGAAAGGGCCTGTGGGTATATTTGTGATAGCGCATAAAAACAGGATGTGGTTGCAAAGTATAATGGAGCGAAAAACCTCCATGATATTATTTAAAAGAGAAGAGGTGGACTTGGATAACAGCCACCCCCTTTTTATAGATTGCTAATAATTTTAACATTTTTCTGAAATTTTATTTTTTTTGGCGTATATTTGCAGCCAGTTTTTATGACAAAGCAAGAAATTATTGAAGCTACCAATCGCTTTTTGGTAGAAGAGTTTGAGGTAGATGCCGCAAAAATAGTGCCCGAAGCCCCTTTAAAAGAAACACTGGGCTTGGACAGCCTCGATTATGTGGATTTGGTAGTAATTATTGAAAGTAATTTTGGCTTTAAAGTAGTGGCCGAAGATTTTATACATATTCAAACATTTCAGCAATTTTACGATTACTGCTACACTAAAGTAGCCCAAAAAGCAAGCGCCTAAAACCCAACGCCATGCAGCAACAAAAGTGGCAAGGGAAAAGTTCGGGAGGGGTACTAGGTTATAGAATTTTTGTTTTTCTGCTAAAAAATACGGGGCTTCGTTTTTCTTATTTTTTTCTGCACATCATCACTTTTTTTTACTTCCTTTTTTCAAAGGCAAATAGAAGCACCTATTATTATTTTAAAAAAATACAAGGCTACCCTACGCTCAAAGCCATTATGAGTATCTATCAATGTTATTACGTTTTTGGACAAACCCTGTTAGATAAATTTGCCTTTCTATCGGGTGCGGTAAAAACGAAATTTTCTTTTGTAAGAGAAGGGCAAGAGGAACTTATCCACATTCATAAGCAAAAAAAAGGTTGTATTTTAGTAAGTGCACACACCGGCAATTGGGAAGTAGCCGGTCAGTTTTTGAATGCGTACGATAAACTAAAATTTAATATGCTGGTGTATGACAACGAGGCCGAACAAATGAAAAAATACGTAGGCGATGTATTAAAAAACAAGCAGATAAATTTAATTTCTATGCGCCACGGCGATATTGGTTATTTAGTAGAACTGCACCGCGCCTTTAGCGAGCAAGAGTGGTTGGTTATGCACGGCGACCGCTTTACCTCCGGGGCGCCCTTTATAGAAAAAACATTTTTAGGAAAAAAAGCTAAATTTCCGATAGGCCCCTTTATACTGGCAGCAAAATTTGGAGTACCCGTTTTATTTTCTTGCTGCATGAAAGAAAGCAGGTATGGGTATAAATTTTATGCCCAGCAAGGAAGCCTACAACCCAAAGCGCGGGGCGAAAGGGCTACACAAGAAACGGTAGAAATACTCTCAAATGAGTATATTGCCTTTTTAGAAAAAATAGTTAAAAAATATCCGCTCCAATGGTTTAATTTTTACGAATTTTGGGAACATTAAACACAACATGAATTTTTTAGTAAACAAACAACATATTTCCGAATACATTCCGCAAAAGCCACCCATACAAATGATTGATGCGATAATAAAATACGAAGAAACACGTATGGTTACCCAATTCGAAGTTTTATCTAATAACATCTTTGTTCAAAATGGCTTGTTTTGCGAACCCGGCATTACAGAAAACATGGCCCAAACGGCAGCGGCCAAAGCGGGATACGAAACAAAACTAAAAAAAGGGCCTCCCTTTATTGGGTTTATAGGCGCCATAAAAAATTTAAAATTGTTTTTTCTCCCCAAAGTAGGCAGCATTATTACTACTACGGTAGAGGTAAAAACCGAGGTGATGGGCATTACCCTTATTGAAGCATTTTCTGAGTGTAATAACAAAAAAATAGCAGCTTGTGAAATGAAAATTGTAATACAAAACACAACCCATGTCAGCCAATAGAAGCCTAACTACAAGCACTGATATCATAGTAAAATTTAGCGATTGCGATGCGCTGCAAATGGTGTGGCACGGTAACTACATCAAATATTTTGAAGATGGAAGAGAAGATTTTGGCCGAAAATTTAATTTAGGCTATTGGGATATATATCAACAATCGGGCTTGGCGGTACCACTGGTGCATATAGCCTGCGATTTCAAAAAATTTGTTTTTTTAAATGAAGTAGTTACGGTGCAATCTACTTTTATAGATACGCCTGCTGCAAAAATAATTTTTGAGTATAAAATTTTTAATTCAAAAAAAGAATTGATTTGTACAGGGGAAAGCACACAAGTATTTGTACATGCTCAAACAAAAGAATTGGTATTGGTTACGCCTCCTTTTTACAATAGTTGGAAGGAAAAAATATTTTCGGGAGCATGACGTCGGCTTACATACAACACTCTAATATCATTAGCCCGTTGGGATTTAACACCGCAGAAAATTTTACTTCTGTTTGTCAAGGAATATCCGGAGTAAAAGACTACAGTTCTTCCTCGCAAAAAAAATATTATGCAGCCGCTTTAAACAACACGCTTTTAGATGCGTTTTTTTGTTCGCAAACAAAATGTAATCCTCTTTATTATACTCGTGCTGAAAAAATGAGCATATTATCAGCACAAGATGTAATCAATACTTCCAATATAGAGGTGTCAAACCCGCGTACTTTATTTATTTTTTCTACTACCAAAGGAAATGTGGAGCTATTAGAAAATAAATCGGCATATATTCCGGAAAACAGAATATATTTATACGAAACAGCGCACGCCGTAAGTCTTGCTTTAGGGTTTAAAAACAAACCTTTAGTAATATCAAACGCTTGTATATCAGGGCTTTTAGCCCTTATCGTAGCCAAGCGGTTAATAGAAAATAATCAATACGATTCTATAATAATAACAGGAGTAGATGTGCTTTCTGATTTTATTTTATCAGGCTTTAATTCTTTAAACGCGCTAAGCACAGAGGCTTGTAAGCCTTTTGATAAAGATAGGAGCGGTATTAATTTAGGAGAGGCCGCAGCAACCGTACTCCTTTCTAAGGAAAGGAAAGAAAAAAGCGTGCGTATGGAGGCAGCTTATTCCAGCAATGATGCCAACCATATTTCCGGTCCCTCGCGCACAGGAGAAGGTTTGTATCAATGTTTGCAAAAAATACAAACTAAAAACACCCCTGATTTTATTAACGCCCACGGCACCGCCACCATATATAATGATGAGATGGAGGCTGTTGCTTTTAGCCGTGCGGGGTTACAAGGTGTGCCCGTTGCCAGTTTTAAAAATTATTACGGACATACATTGGGTGCAGCCGGAGTGGTAGAAAGCATTTTGTGTGTAGAAAGCCTTAGGCAAGAAAAAATGATTGCCTCAAAAGGGTTTGAAAAACAAGGAACCTCCGTGGCTTTGAACGTAATACAAAATACACATCACAAAAAAAGTACCAGTTGTATAAAAACAGCTTCTGGTTTTGGAGGGTGCAACGCCGTTGCGCTATACACGATATGAATACGGTTATACACTCATATACACGGTTAAAAAACGAGGGCTTATGGCATAATAAAAATCTTTGTGCAGCCGCATCGGAAAATAAAGAACTTGTAAAAACACTGGACGAATTATATAAAGAAATGGTTTTAGAGTATCCTAAGTTTTATAAAATGGATAGCTTGTGTAAGGCGGGTATTTTGTGCGCAGAGCCTTTGTTGAAAAACACAGATACCAACCCTTCTTTTGATAAGCAAAAAATCGCATTAGTATTTTCTAATAAAAATGCCAGTCTGCAAACAGATTGCGCCTATGAACACACACGCAACACGTTTCCAAGCCCATCGTTGTTTGTATATACCCTGCCCAATATCGTTATCGGAGAGGTAGCTATTAAACATAAAATTACCGGCGAAAATATTTTTTTTATCGAACCTTCTTTTAATGCCCAGTTGTTGTACCACTATGCCGAAATTTTGTTGCAAGAAAACGACTTGGTGCTTTGTGCTTGGCTTCATATTACGGATAATGCCTTAGATGGTTTTTTTTACACGGTAATGAAAGAACCGATAGATACCGAAAAAAAGAGTACTTTTATACAACATAAAGCAGAAAATATACATAAACTTTATATGCAATAACTATGGAACATTTAATTGAAGATTTGAAAAAACAAATTATAGAACAGCTAAACTTAGAAGAGGTAAAACCCGAAAACATTGATGCCTCTGCTCCTTTGTTTGGAGCCGGATTAGGGCTTGATTCTATTGACGCGTTAGAACTAATCGTGCTTTTAGAAAAAAAATACGGAATAAAAATAGCCGATCCGCAAGAGGCAAAAGATATTTTTGTGTCGGTGCAATCTATGGCGAAATATATTTCTTTGCACAAAAAATAAATGGTGTTTGTAACCGGCATAGGCATTGTTTCGGCTATTGGAAAAAACGCGAATGAAACCCTTTCTTCTTTAAAAGAATTGCGCACGGGTATTGGCGCCATAAAACAATTACACACAGTACATAAAAGTACAATGGTAGCGGGCGAGGTAAAACTTTCAAACGAAGAATTAACCTGCTTTTTAAAAACAAAAAGTTACGACCGCACTACTTTGCTAAGCTTAATGGCTGCGCAAGAAGCGTTGCAACAGGCAAACATAAAAACAAATTCGGGGCATAAAACAGGGTTTGTTTCGGCAAGCAGTGTAGGCGGTATGTGCCGTAGTGAAAAAGAGTATCAAAATTTTATAGAAGGCAAGCCCTATACTCGTTTTATAGACACGCACTACACAGGAGTTCATGCGCAGGAAGTGGCAAAACATTTTGGAATCACCGATTATGTTACTACCATAAGTACCGCCTGCTCTTCTTCTGCTAATGCTATCATGCTGGGCGCCCGCTTAATAAAAAATAAAATATTGGATAGGGTAGTGGTGGGAGGTGCCGACGCACTTTGTTGCTTTACTCTTAATGGATTCAATTCTTTGATGATTTTAGATAAAGAGTGGTGCAAGCCCTTTGACCATAATAGAAGAGGGTTAAATTTAGGAGAAGGTGCGGCTTATTTAGTATTAGAATCGGAGGAGGTAGTAATGCAAGAAAACAAAAAAACGTTAGCCGTAATAAGTGGCTACGGTAATGCCAACGACGCCTACCATCAAACGGCTTCTTCTCCTCAAGGAGTAGGGGCTACTCGGGCTATGCAACAAGCCCTGGTAAGCGCAAAATTACAACCTAAAGATATACGCTACATCAACGCGCACGGAACGGGTACTGCCAATAACGATTTATCAGAGGCAACGGCTATAAAAAATGTTTTTGGAGAAAGCATTCCTAAATTTAGTTCTACCAAATCATATACGGGGCACACATTAGCTGCCGCTGCTAGCATAGAAGCGGTTGTTTCTATTTTATCTATGAAAGAAAAAAGTATTTTTCCTAATTTGAATTGTATAGAACCAATGCAAGAAACAAATTTATTTCCGGAAACGACATTGCAGCACAATCAAGAATTAACACACGTGCTATCCAACTCGTTTGGCTTTGGAGGGAACTGTTCTTCTCTTATTTTTAGTAAAAAGTAAAAAATATGTACATCAACGGTAAAGCCTGCATATCACACCAAAACAGCGTAGAAGAAGATTTTTTCATAGAACAAGCGGCTCTATCCTCTAACCCTCTTGCAAAAGCACAAGAGCCTCTTTACAAAAATTATATTTCAAGTACTCTACTGCGCCGCATGTCGCATGGCGTAAAAATGGGTGCAACAGCAGCTACTATTAGTTTACAAAAAGCAGGTGCTGAAACGGTAGATGCTGTTATTACAGGCACCGGGCTGGGTTGTTTTGAGGATACAGATGTGTTTTTGAGAGAACTCATTACCAACCAAGAGCAAACTTTGTCTCCTACCGCTTTTATACAATCCACACACAATACCATAGCCGGGCAGATAGCTTTAATTTTTAAATGCCATGGCTATAACCTTACCTACACGCAGCAAGGTCATTCGTTTGAAAACGCTTTGTTTGACGCACATTTGTTCTTAAAAGAGAATGAACAAGCAAAAGTATTGGTAGGAGGTGTAGATGAAATAACCGATTCGTATGGTCAGCTATTTGAAGCCGAAGAAGCGTTCAAAAAAAACAAGGTAGCTTTAGGAGAGGGGGCGGTTTTTTTTGTGCTAAGCAATACCAAAACCGTTAATACAAAAGCAAAAGTAGAGGGTATAAGTATGTTTTTGTATTCTAAAGAAATAGAGTGGCAAAAAAAAATTACCGATTTTTTAAAAGAAACAAATACCACAATATCTGAAATTGATGTAATACTTTCCGGGAATTACAAAAAAGAAGATGTGTTAAATGAGGAGTTAGAAAAAATAGCTCCTTTGGCGAATATAGTTTCTTTTAAAAAATGGTGTGGCGAGTATTTTACCGCAAGTTCTTTTGCTTTATGGCTGGCTGCTTTAATAATAGAACAACAAAAAATACCACAGCAAATTAAAACAGTAAGCGTAAAAAAAGTATTGGTTGTAAATCAATACCAATACTCGGAGTGTTCATTTATTTTAATATCGGCATGTTAAACCATAAAAAGAATATAATTCTATTGGTAGTATTGCTTGTGGCCCTTTTAGCCGGCGTTTATTTTTTAAAATACAATCCTTGGATTTTATTAATCCCGTGTTTTGTTTTTTTGTTTATAGAAGTTTCCGGAGCCTCTATGCTTGCTGCAAATTTTCATTTTATTTCAACATGTACCGGCGGCACTAAAGAAAAAAAAGTAGCGCTTACTTTTGATGATGGCCCGCATGGGGCAGAAACAGAAAAGGTATTAACAGTATTAAAAAAACACGAAGCTTCCGCCACTTTTTTTTGTATTGGAAAAAAAGCAGAACAAGACAGGGAGTTGATTTTAAAAATAGATAAGGCGGGACATCTTATAGCGAATCATAGTTACACACATTCTTTTTTTTTTAATTTACAAAACACGAAAATGCTGCAAGAAGAAATAGACAAAACTAATGCCTGTATAGAAGGTATAATCGGTAAAAAACCTTTGTTTTTTAGGCCGCCCTATGGGGTAGCTACACCGGCTTTGGGGAGAGCTATAAAAAACACAAACATGAGCTCTATAGGTTGGGATATCCGCCCGTTTGATACATCGATACAAAACCCGGAAAAGATTGTGAAAAAAATAACAAATGAAATAAAACCGGGGAGCATTATTTTATTGCATGATAGAATACGAAATAGTGATAAAACAGTAGATTTGCTTTTACAATTTTTATCAAAAAATAACTATCAAGTAGTTTCGTTAGACAACCTTTTAAATACACCAGCTTATGCGTAATTTATTTTTAGTACTATTTTTTTTAAACGGCATATTGTTTGCGCAAAAAACATTTAGGCCCCTAAAAGATACCTTGGCTTTTAAAGAAAAAATTGCTCAAATGGCTATTAAAACCAACACCTTAGAGAGCGATTTTACTCAGATAAAAACATTAAGTATGTTGTCTGAAAAAATGAGCAGCAAGGGGCACTTTTGTTTTAAAAAAACAAATCTTTTGCGATGGGAATACAGCACCCCCTATCGCTATATTATTGTGATAAACAAAGATAAAATGCTGATAAAAGATGACGTTAAGCTAAAAAAATACGACATAAACAGCAATAAAATTTTTAAAGAAATAAACAACATTATGATTTCTTGCATTGATGGCAACGTATTAAATACCGGGAAATTTAAAGCTTCGTATGCAGAAAACGAATGGAATTATAAAATAGACCTTATACCTATTGCAAAAGAGATGAGAGAAAGCTTGAAGCAAATAAATATGTATTTTGATAAAGCGGTGTCTTCGGTAACGAGAATAGAAATGATAGAATCGAGCGAAGATTTTACCACGATAGATTTTACAAATAAAAAAATAAATGGCGACCTATCTCTTGAAAAATTTACTCTTAAGTAGTATGCTCGTCGGCTTTATGAGTTGCGCCGTTCCGCTCCGATACAAAAGAGTAACCAGCGCACCGCCAATGAAAGTACTTTTAAATAGAGATAGTGTAAGTTTGTATAAGATGCAGGTGTATTTGTTTCGCCGTTATTACACTGGTATTTTAATGGATAAAAAAATAAATAATACAAATAGATTGGTTTTTGTTACCGAGTTGGGAATGAAAATTTTTGATATAAAATTAGTTGCCGATAGTGCTGAGGTGGTGTACTGCTTTAGCCCATTAAACAAACCTAAAATAACAAATATATTAAAAACAGATTTACAATTTTTGTGGCTAAAATCATCCTCCGTAAATCCAGATAAAATGTATGAAAATAAAAACAAAGAGCAAATTTATATTGTAGAAAAAAACAAAAAAAAATATTGGTATTATATTTCAGAAAACAAAATAAATAAAACCCGAGCAAAAGAAGGAGCATTTACAAATAAAAAAGGGCATTATAGCTACACCTTAAATAATGAAATAGAGCATGCCGTTTTAAAACACAAAGGGTTGCTTCGCCTAAAAATAGAGTTGCAAAAAATACACCATGAATAAAAAAATGATTGAAGATTTTTACACAAAAAAGCAGCCTGTGGAGCCGGCGCCTCCCTATTCTTTTTGTGATACGATAGAATTAAATACGGAGCACCCTATATACAAAGGGCATTTTCCCGATATGCCTGTGGCTCCGGGTGTAGTGCTTATTCAACTCATACAAAACATGTTATCCGATGCTCTTGGCGCACCTATACGGCTGCGAGAATCGGATAATATTAAATTTTTAGCTGTAGTTAGCCCTTCTGTAGAGCGCACCTTAACAATATCAGGAGTCTTTTCAAAGCAGGGAACAAGAATAGAGACCGCAGCCACTATTAGCGGCGCGCAAACGATATATGTAAAGTTTAAAGGAATTTTTGAAATAATATCATGACTTCAAAAGCCTCACTAGATAACTTGTTTGAAGAGCTTCGTTGTTGTGTGTTGATACCGACCTACAACAATGAAAAAACACTTGAAAAAGTACTTACAGAGGTTCTTACATACACACATCACGTGTTGGTGGTAAACGATGGCTCTACCGATAGTACAAAAATAATTTTAGAGAGGTTTAAAGAGCGTGTTTTTGTTGTGTCTTATGAAAAAAATCAAGGAAAAGGATTTGCCTTACAGACAGGGTTTCGTTTTCTTGTAGAAAAAAAATATCGCTATGCTATTAGTATAGATAGCGATGGGCAACACTATCCCTCTGATTTAGAAAAATTTTTACGTTTAATAAAAGAAAAGCCCGACTCGCTTATTATTGGCGCCCGTAATATGGAGCAAGATAGCGTGCCCGGTAAAAGTAGTTTTGGAAACAAATTTTCTAATTTTTGGTTTCATTTAGAAACAGGGATTAAAATGCCCGATACGCAATCGGGCTACCGTTTGTATCCAATAGAAAAGTTAAAACCTATTTTTTTTCATACACAACGTTTCGAGTTTGAAATAGAAGTAATAGTAAGAGCTGCTTGGGAAAACATACCTGTAATTCCGGTGGCGGTAGGCGTTTTTTACCCAAATAGTAAGGACCGTGTATCTCATTTTCGGCCTACTAAAGATTTTCTAAGAATAAGCGTGTTAAATTCTGTTTTAGTTGTACTGGCTGTATTTTGGTATCGGCCTAAAAAGTTTTTTTTAGAATTAAGTTTAAAAAAAATAAAAAACTATTTATATACAGCTTTCGCAGATAAAAACGAATCTATTCTTAAAAAAACACTTTCGGTAAGCGTGGGTATTTTTTTTGGCCTTTTACCTATATGGGGCTACCAACTTATTGCAGCCATTGCCATCGCTTATTTGTTTAAATTAAATAAAGCCATTGTTATTATTGCTGCTAACATTAGCTTGCCTCCTATGATTCCCTTTATCTTGTACTCTAGTTTAAAGGTAGGCGAATTGATTACCCATACATCAACTTCATTTTCTTTGAGTGATGTTAATTTTAATATCATAAAAAACAATATGCAAGTATATTTGTATGGTTCATGCGTTTTAGCTATAACCGTTTCTGTGGCAATAGGACTATTGACCTTTTTAGGATTATTTATAAAGAAAAAAATAGTAAAAAAAAATACATAGATGTTGGCATATCGCATATATCTCTTTTTTGCTAAACGGAAAGTAGCATTGACATTGCTTTTAGCGACAATTATTTCCTGTTGTGTTTTTTTCGCATTAAAATTAAAAAAAGAAGAAGATATTACACGCTTTATTCCGAAAGATAAAAGCGCGCGAGGTATTAGCGATATTTTTAATAGCTTAAAAATAAAAGACAAGATAGCGATAAACATATACAACCAAGATAGCACCGAAACGGCTACTGAAAACATCAAATTTTCGGTAGATACATTGGCTCAAATGCTTCAACAAAAATTTGGGAACTCATACATAAAAGAAATGAGGTACAAAATAGCAGAAGAAAAAACGGCCGACTTGTACGAGGTGCTTTACACGTATTTACCGCTTTTTTTAGATGAGGCAGATTATATTTTATTACAAAATAAAATACAAAAAGATTCTATTTATCAAACCATACAAAACAATTATAAAACATTGCTTTCTCCTAGTGGAATGATATTGGGTAAGTATATAAAAAAAGATCCTTTAAGCATCACTCCTTTAGTCTTAAAAAAAATAAAAAACCTGCAATACGACGAAAATTTTGAGTTGAACGATGGATACATTTTTACTAAAAATAAAAAAAATGTATTGTGTGTTATTACTCCTAAGGTGGCATCTGGAGATTACAATGCCAACAAGCCATTTTTTTTGTACTTAGATAGCATCATACCTGTAATAGAAAAAAAACATCATACCGTTATAGAATATTTTGGAACGGCCGCAGTTTCTCTGTCTAATTCGGAGCAAATAAAAAAAGACAGCATTCTTACCTCCACTATTGCGATAATAGCTATTGTACTCCTTTTGTTTTTGTATTTCAGACAAATTTTAATTCCAATATACATTATTCTTCCGGTAGCTTTTGGGGCGGTATTTTCTTTAGCAGTTATTTATTTGCTAAAGGGACAGATATCGGCAATAGCTATGGGCGCAGGCTCTATTGTTTTAGGTATTGCCATTAATTATTCGTTGCATTTTTTCACGCACTTTAAACACGAAGATTCGATAGAGCGTGTATTAAAAGACCTTACGCTGCCCATGCTGGTGGGTTGCGCTACTACTGTTGGAGCCTTTTTTTCTTTGCACTTTGCTAAGTCGCAGGCCCTGCATGATTTCGGTTTGTTTGCCGGCTTTAGTTTAATAGGAGCCGTTTTGTTTTCTATACTTGTGCTGCCGCATTTGTTAAGAAAAAATAAACACAATAAAAATAAAATAGCTGAAAAAGATTCTCGCGTATCTGTATTAGAAAATATTATTTCATACTCCTTTCATAAAAACAAATGGATTCTTTTTACTTTCTGTGCCTTTACCATTTTATTTTTTTTCAGTTCAAAAAAAGTATGCTTTGAGAGCGATATGAATCAAATAAATTATGAAACAGAAAAATTAAAAACGGCAGAGCAGCACTTAAACACACTCAACAAATTTTCTTTACGCTCGGTATATGTGTTAGCAAATGGAAAAAATATAGAAGAAGCTCTTCGCGCTCACGAGCGCGCAGTCAGCTCATTACAAAAATTAAAAGAAAAAAATATTGTAGCCAAATACTCTTCTATTACCGGTTTATTGGTGTCTGATTCGCTACAAAAAATACGCATAAAAAGATGGAACGATTTTTGGACCATACATAAAGACAGCGTGAAAATATATTTAACTTCTTACGGAGAAAAAGCACACTTTAATCAACAGGCCTTCGCTTCTTTTTTTGCGTTATTAGATAAAAAATTTACTACTACAGCCCTTTCAGAAAACCCCGTTTTAAAAGACTTAACAGCCGATTGGATATCAGAACACAACAACACCATATCTATCGTTTCTTTTTTAAAAGTATCAGAAAAAATAAAACAAACGGTTTACAAAACTTTTGAAAACACTTCACAAATCATAGTATTTGATAAGTATTACTTAACACAAAAATATGTAGAACTTATAAGTGCTGACTTCAATACTATTTTACTTATTACCGGACTGTTGGTTTTTGTGGCTATGTTGCTTAATCATGGCCGTATAGAGTTGGCTATTATCAACTTTCTGCCCATGCTTATTACTTGGGTGTGGATTTTGGGTATTATGGGCTTGGCGGGTATAAAATTTAACATCATCAACATCATTATTTCTACGTTTATTTTTGGGCTTGGCGATGATTATAGTATTTTTATTATGGACGGATTATCATCGGAGTATAAGTACGGAAGAAAAAATTTGTCTTCTTACAAATCATCTATATTTCTTTCTGCGCTTATTACTACTATTGGTTTAGGCGTATTGTTGTTTGCTAAACACCCTGCTTTAAAGTCTATTGCGCTTATTACTATTATAGGTATGGTTACCGTTGTTTTTATCTCTTTTATTGTACAGCCTCTTTTATATAACGCGCTTATTTTAAATCGCACAAAAGAAAAAAAACCACCTATTACAGCAAAAAATTTTTTTATGATATGGCTTGGTTTTTTTATTTTTTTCTTTGGAAGTTTTGTGATACGATGGGGTGGGGCCTTTATCTTTAAACTATATCCCGGAAACAAATCTCAAAAAAAACTTCGTTTCCATGTTCTGTTTATGAATACGTGCAAGTTTATTATTTATTTTTTTACTAATGTAAAGAAAAACATTATAAACAAAGAAGCCGAAACATTTAGCAAACCGGCTGTTATTGTTTGCAACCACCAATCGTTTATTGATTTAGCCTTGCTTCCTACTCTGTTCCCAAAAATGACGATGTTTACGAAAGTATCGGTGCAAAAATCTTTTTTCTTTGGTAAAATAGTACGCATGGCCGATTTTTATCCGTCTGATTGGGGAGCCGAACAATCGATAGATAAAATACGAGAACAGATGAAAGATGGATACTCGGTAGTTGTTTTTCCGGAGGGCACACGCTCTACCACCGGAAACATTTTACGCTTTCATAAAGGCGCTTTTTTCTTAGCCGAAAAGCTGCAAGCCGACATCATTCCTATTGTGCTGCACGGGGCTGATTATTGCTTACCCAAAAATGATTTTTATTATAGAGAAAGCCAACTTACCTTAAAAATTTTACCCCGCATACAACCCGGCCAAACCGACTATAGAACGGTAGCTAAAAACACAAGGGCGCTGATGCAGCAAGAGCTAAATGATACAAAAGCACAAGTAGAAAATACGTTGTTTTATCGCCCGGAACTTATTAGAAACTACATTTACAAAGGCTGCGTATTGGAATGGTACTGCCGCATCAAAACAAAACTAGAAAACAATTATAAACAATTCGATGAAATAATTCCGAAAGAAGGAAAAATTATAGATGTAGGTTGCGGGTATGGTTTTCTTTCTTTAATGCTGAGCTTAACCGGGAGAAACAGAACGATTTTAGGAATTGATTACGATGAAGATAAAATTTTAATTGCAAATAATTGCGTTTCTAAACCCAACCATTTGCGTTACCTGTGCGCTGACGTTACTTCCTACCCTTTTGAAAGTGCCGACGTTTTTATTATAAGCGACGTGCTACATTATCTGTCTGCTGCCGAGCAGGAAGCTCTTATAGAACGCTGTATCCATAAATTAAATAAAAACGGGGTGCTTATTATTAGAGATGGTGACGCCTCTTTGTTAGATAAGCATCGATTTACAAAACTCACCGAATTTTTTTCAACTAAAATTTTTAATTTCAATAAAACCAATCAGAAATTAAATTTTTTCCCTTCGTCTATGGTGGTAAATATGATAAATAAACACACCTTTCTTTCGTACCAAAAAATACACGACAGTTCTATTACTTCTAATTATATTTTTGTAATTAAAAAAAGCGCCAGCATCTAAATTCATTCGCCTGCCCAAACTTTTGTCCCCTCGGTGCAATTTTTGCAAATGTCTATTTCTTTACGAGATTGTAAAATTAATGCGCGAAACGTGTTGTAATCTTTGCCGCTCCATATTTTAGCAAAAGAAGTTTGCGCCGTGTTTCCTAATCGGTGCTGAGCATCTTTATCAAAACAACAAGGCACCACCAGCCCGTCCCACGTAATTACGCTGCCGCTCCACATACGCCAGCATTGATTTAAAAGTTTGTTTTTTATGGAGTAACTCCCGTCTTTATTTTTTTTATAGCGGCTGTACAATATAGCGTCTGGTATTAAAGGGTTTCCATTTTTGTACTCATATACTTGCGCCGTTTTAAATTTTATTTCATCAACCCCCATGTCTTTAGCTATTTTTTTTGCATCTTCTATTTGATGTTCATTAGGCTTTACCACTAAAAATTGAAAAACCACATAAGGCGTTTTACTTTTTAATTTTTTCTTCCACGCTATGATATTTTTAGTTCCTTCCAACACTTTGCTTAAATGCCCTCCTATTCGGTATTGTTCATAGCTTTCTTGTGTAGTGCCATCAATAGATATAATGAGCTTGTCTAAACCCGACTGTATGGTTTTTTTTGCATTTTCATCGTTTAGGTAATGCGCGTTGGTAGAGGTAAATGTAAATATATTTTTTTGCGAAGCATAGTGTACCATATCCAAAAAATGAGGATTGAGGTAGGGCTCTCCTTGAAAATAAAAAGTAAGATAAATTAAATGAGTATGTAGTTCGTCTATTATTTTTTTAAAAAACAAAGGCTCCAGCATGCCTGTAGGGCGCGAAAAAGAGCGTAATCCACTGGGGCATTCAGGGCATCGCAGATTGCAACTGGTAGTGGGCTCTATATTTAAGGATAGAGGCATACCCCAATGCTTGTTTTTTTTTGTGATGCGTGAGAGGTGATACGAAGTCCAAATTTTGAAAGCATTAAACATTTTTTTAATGCTCATTTTTTTTGCCACACGTATGTTCTCTTTCCAGCTCAACTACGTGTTTTTTCTATAAGCCATAAACATACCTCCAAAAGAAATAAGAAGTACTAAAAAAGAGCCCACTAACGAAATTTTTTCTCCCACAAAATATACGGCAGGCTCAAAAGAAAAGGTTACTATATGCTTGCCTGCCGGTATTTTCATGGCGCGCAGTACAAAGTCGGCATTTACATAAGGGTTTTCTTTCCCGTCAATAGTGGCTACCCAACCTTTCGGATAATAAATTTCGGAAAACACAGCCAGTTGGTCGGTTTTTGCTTGCGTTTCGTACACCAACTTATTGGGTAAATAGCTATTTAGTTTTATATAGGATTCAGCGTCGTAATGGGGTTTAAAGGCGCCTAATACCTCATCAAACTTTTTGTTAATGATAGCGGTTTCTTTAGTGTTTATTTGGGCTAATTTTAAAATTTCATCGTCGGCGCTATTTACCGATATGATATCCTTTACAAACCACGCGTTTCCATTTGCCATTGGGTTTATTAATGGAGGTGCATCTTCATTTACAATTACATACTTGGTATTAAGCATGTTTAGCGTTTGCGTTTTGCTAAACGCCTCTCGTAAGGAAGAATCGCTAATGCCGCCTTTGCGCAAGCTTTGCATTAACACCGCCATATCTGGGTCTAAACGAAAAGACATTAGTTCGTGATAGCGTTTTAACTTAGCACCGTGATATCCGCCTATTGATTTGTGCCAATATGAAACGGAAGCGTCATTAAAAGGGTTTCCTAATTTTAGCACGCGGTAATCGGGCGATGCGTCTTGCAAAATAAATTCATCTGCCTTTGATTTTGGAAAAGGAGCTTCCATCTGTGTTTTAGCCACAAAATTACCGCTATTCAAATAACGGCGCGCTATCGGAAGCATATCCGCCAGCACAAAAACAGCCATAACAGCAAAAAATAATTCTTTGGTTATTTTTTTATTTAAATAAAACCATAAAGCACCAAAAGTCAGTAACACAAAAATAAAAGTACGTATAGCATCTGATTTAAAAATTTCTTTTCGCGCCACTTCGGCCTGCTCTAATACCGGGGCATAGGCATTTTCTATTTGAGCCGTTGATACAGAGGGATCTTGCCTTTGAGCCTGTACTACTAAAGAGCCTAATTCGCCCTCTGCCTGAAAGTTGTTGAATAAAGTAGGAACTAAATAGTTAAGTAAGGCAAAACCTCCTACAATGCTTGCGCTTATAATAAGCACTTTTTTGGTACTTGTATTTTTTTTCCCTATTGTTACAGGGGTGTTATCGCTTGATTGTAAAATTTTATCTAAAGCTAAAACAGCCAGCATAGGCAACGTTAGTTCGGCTATAACTAATATCATAGATACGGCTCTAAATTTATTATAACCCGGAAGCAGACTAAAAAAGATATCGGTAAACCACATCATGTTTTTGCCCCAAGCCAGCATGATGCTGATAAGGGTGATGGATAAGAGCGCCCATTTTATTCGGTCTTTTATTAAAAACATACCCAGTACCGCTAGAAAAATAACAACAGCACCTATATATACGGGGCCTAGTGTAAACATTTGGTTCCCAAAATAAGACATCATGCTACCGGCGTATTGGCGCATCTGGGGGTCTGCTATAGACTCTAATGCTTTTTGGTTGTGTGCCGATATAGGTTCAGATACTCCGCCTTTAAAATTAGGAATGAGTAAAGTAAACGATTCGTTTATTCCGTAGCTCCATTGGGTGGCATAGTCTTTGTCTAAACCACTGGTTTTATTGCCGGCGTTGCTTTGCCCGCGCTCATCAATGGTAAGGTCGGAGGTGCCGCGGGTAGTGTATTTCCCGTATTCATAAGTAGCCCACAAGTTGGCCGTATTGGGCAGCACTCCTATAAGAAGAGCTCCCATCAAAAACATCATACGTTTAGCAAAATCGGGAAGCGTTTTTTCTTTAAAGGAGCCTATGGCTTCGGTTATCACAAAGGCAGCTACAATCATAAAAAAATAATAAGTTATTTGCACGTGGTTGGCATACAACTCTAAGGAGGTAAAGAGGGTGGTAAGAGCGGCTCCCAACACATAATTTTTTCGCAAAATAAGAATGATGCCGCCCAGCAAAGGAGCCATATATGCTATAGCGTGGGCTTGGGTATTGTGTCCTACTTCTAAAATAATAAAAAAGAACGAAGAAAAGCCATAGGCTAAGGAGCCTACTGCCGCCAGCCAAGGGTTTACACGCAAGCAGAGCATCAATACAAAGAAACCTAAAAAATATAAAAACACCATGCCTATAGGGTGAGGTAGCCCCAACTGTAAAATTTTATCTACGTATTGCATTAAATTACCATGATAGCGTACCGATATTTGATAAGCAGGCATACCACCAAACATGCTGTTGGTCCACAGAGGTTCTTCGCCTCCGTGTTGCTTACGAAAATCTGCAATTTCTTGCGCAGTTCCTTTATAGTGCATGACATCGCTTTGTTGTATTTGCTTTTTCCCATCGAGCAAAGGTGAAAAATAAAGCAAAGAAACTATTAAAAACACGGCTACAGCCGCCAGATAAGGAAGTGCTTTTTTAATATTCATTTTTTTAATTCAGTTAAAAACTTTTGTGCGAATATACTAAGAAGCTGTCAGAATTTATGTTGATTTTTTTAGTATATCCATTCTTTAAGTGATGCAACATAGGTATAGGTTCAATATACCCTTCCGCCCATACTTGTTAAGGATAGTGCCTTATTTTTAACTAACTATCTCTGATACGGCGCTTTATTGTAAATAAGGCATTAAACCGTGCAGGCCGCCTTCGCGCCCAAAGCCACTTTCTTTGTAGCCGCCAAAGGGGGAGCTGGGGTCAAACTTATTGTAGGTATTGGCCCACACCACGCCGGCGCGCAGTTTGCTGGTCATGTTAAAAATTTTAGAACCTTTGTCCGTCCATACACCGGCGCTTAACCCGTAGGGTATGTTGTTGGCTTTTTCTATTACTTCTTCTATCGTACGGAAGGTTTGTACAGCCAGCACCGGCCCAAAAATTTCTTCTTGTACAATGCGGTGCGATTGTGAAGTGTGTAAAAACAAAGTGGGCTTGCAGAAATATCCTTTTTTAGGAAGTACACAGGCGGATTGAAAAATTTCTGCTCCTTCGTTTACCCCTATTTTTATATAAGAACTAATTTTATCTAATTGCTCTTTTGAGTTGATAGCCCCTATGTCGGTATTTTTATCCAGGGGGTTGCCTACTATAAGTGTGTTCATACGGTCTTTTAGTTTCCGAATCAACTCATCGGCAATTCCTTCTTGTACAAACAGGCGAGAGCCTGCGCAGCATACATGCCCTTGATTAAAAAAGATACCATTTACAATACCTTCTACAGCTTGGTCTATGGGGACATCTTCAAATACAATATTGGCGGCTTTTCCTCCTAGTTCAAGAGTTATTTTTTTGTTGCTTCCTGCTATTGTTTTTTGAATTATTTTTCCTACGTCGGTGCTTCCGGTAAAAGCTATTTTATTTACGTCGGGGTGCTGCACCATGGCGGCTCCTGTTTTGCCAAAGCCGGTGATGATGTTTACCACACCTGGAGGCAGGCCGCTGTCTTGTATTATTTCGGCTAATTTTAATGCGGTAAGAGGGCTTGTTTCGGCTGGCTTTAGTACTACTGTATTGCCGGCAGCTAAGGCAGGTGCTATTTTCCACGCGGCCATAAGCAAGGGAAAGTTCCACGGAATGATTTGAGCCGCAACTCCCAATGGTTGGGGGTTTTTACCCGGAAAAGCGTATTGCAACTTATCGGCCCAGCCGGCATAATAAAAAAAGTGGTTGGCAGCCAAAGGCACGTCTATATCGCGGCTTTCACGAATGGGTTTTCCTCCATCTATACTTTCTATTACCGCTAATTCGCGAGCGCGTTCTTGCATTAAACGGGCAATACGAAAAATATATTTGGCGCGCTCTTTGGCGGGCATTTTTTTCCATGTTTTGTTGTAGGCATTGCGCGCTGCTTTTACGGCGGCATCTACATCTTTTTCGTTGGCTTCGGCTACTTCGGCTATTTTTTCTTCGGTAGATGGGGAGGAGGTGGCAAAATATTTTTTGCTGTTGGGTTTTACAAAGGCTCCATTAATGAACAAACCATATTGTTTTTGCAAACGAATGTGTTTTGTATCTTCCGGCGCCGGGGCGTAGGCCCAAGTGCTTGAGCTATTTGATGCAGCTGGTGTGTTGGTATTTTCTTTACTCATAAAGTGATTCCTTTTTTGGGATAGAACGAAATAGGGTATGGGTTTAAAGCACGTGTTTTTCGGCGTGATAAGAAGATCGCACTAAGGGGCCGCTTTCTACATATAAAAAGCCCTTGCTAAGAGCCGCTTGCCGATAGCGTGCAAACTGGTCGGGGTGTACAAACTCAGCTACGGGCAGGTTTTTGGGTGTGGGTTGCAGGTATTGGCCAATAGTAACTACATCGCAATGTACGGAACGGAGGTCGTCCATAGCTTCTATTACTTCATCTTCGGTTTCGCCTAATCCTACCATGATGCCCGACTTGGTTCGTATGCCGGCTTCTTTTACGCGGCGCAGCACTTCCAGGCTTTGCTCGTATTTGGCTTGTATGCGCACCTGCGGGGTAAGGCGTTTTACGGTTTCTATGTTATGCGAGATGATGTCGGGTTTTACATCTATAACGCGTTGCAGGTTTTCCCATTTTCCCATAAAGTCGGGTATTAGGGTTTCAAATTTGGTGCTGGGGCTTTCTTTGCGAATGGCTTTTATGGTTTCTGCCCATATTATAGAGCCGCCGTCTTTTAGGTCGTCTCTATCTACCGAAGTAATTACACAGTGTTTTACTTTCATTAGTTTTACCGAGTTGGCCACCCGCATGGGTTCGTCCCAGTCGGCTGGCAAGGGTTTGCCGGTAAATACAGAGCAAAAGCCGCAAGAGCGGGTGCAAACGTTTCCTAAAATCATAAAGGTAGCTGTGCCTGCGCCCCAACATTCGCCCATATTGGGGCAGTTGCCACTTTGGCAAATGGTGTGCAATTTGTGTGTATCTACAATGTTGCGCACTTTTAAGTACTCTTGGCCGGTAGGCAATTTTACGCGCAGCCATTCGGGTTTGCGTGGTTTGGTGCTTGTGGTTGTTTCTTCACTCATCTGCTAAAATTTTTAAAACCAACGTTTGCCAAATATAAAGGCCACATAAGGTGTTACATAAAACATTTCTGCTTTGTTGTAGGCCATTTCTTGTATGGTGTCGGGCAAAAAATCTAGAATAACGCCGGTTTCTATACACTTAATAAGGTTTACGCGCCGGCCAAACTCAAAGCTAAAGCCCAATTTGCTATACAAGCCGGCGCGCAGTTTTAGGCTTTGTAAGCCTTCAAAAAAAGAGGCGCCGCCAATAATGTTGTTTTGATTGTGAATAGTGGGGTCGTAGGCCTCATCTTTGGTGATGTAGCTGCCGGGATTGTTGGGGTCGGGGTAGGCAATTTGCAGGTATATAGGCTTGGCAAAACAGAGTAATGCCCCTACATTGTATATCATACGCACCTCTATGCTTTTACGTTCGGCGCGCTCATACAGGCTACGCTGTATGCCAAAACCCGCCCGTACAAAAAGCAAACCATATAATTTTCCGTATTTGTAGCTTTTTCCGCCCTCGTACGATTTTATGGTGGTTTCTTTTGGGCTCTTCATATTGGTGGCCTCTATCTCTATCAAGGTTTTTAGTTTGCCTGTTTTGTGCCAAAACCTCCGAAAGTTGGCACCAAAGCCTCTAGAGTGGGCAAAAATACCGCCGGTAGCCTCGTTTCTAAACATAACATTCACATCTTGGCCGGCATCTATAGCCTGCTGTGAACTTTGAGAAAGAGCACAGGTACTAAAGAAAAAAAATAAGAGTATGAAAAAAGGATAGCGCATATTTTATAGGAGAAGCAAAGGTACAGTTTTTAACGCAAACCTAAAAAAAAGTCTTTTTTTAATACCCTTGTGCCAACCAAGGAAGCAGCAGCATTAGGAAAAGGGGGCTTAAGGGGTTTGTAAAAATGTCGGCTAAAAAAACTACATTCCTTTTTTTGCAAATAGGGCAAATAAGGTTAAGCAGAGCAATAGGTTCAGCAATATGTTTACGCTTGCAATTAAATAGTCTCCTCGGCGCAACAACTCAAAGGTTTCAAAACTAAACGTTGAAAAAGTAGATAATCCCCCACAAAAACCGGTAATAAGCAACAGTTTGATGGAAGATGGTGCAGAAAAACTGGTTCCTACATACAGCCACGCCAGCGCAAAAATAAGGCAGCTTAATACATTGCTGCAAAGGGTTGCTAAAGGCAAATCAAGGGATAGTTTGGTAAATAGCACCGAAAATAAAAAACGTACTACACTGCCGGCACCGCCGCCTATAAAAACAAAAAAATAAGGAAACATAACGGTTGTATTTAATTAAATAGGTATGACAAAAGTATGCAAATAAATGAATTTCTGTTCTCAGGTTACTTATTCTTTGTATAGATGTTTCGGTTGGATGGGCTTTCGTTCTACAAAAAAATATATTTTAACCCTTGATAGGGAAGAAACAAAAAATTAAGTTTGTAAAACAGAATAAATAGCGGTAAATTGGTAGAATAAAAAAAATCCGTTCCTTTGCGGTTTGAAAAAATAAAATATGGGTAAAAATTTGGTTATAGTTGAGTCGCCGGCAAAGGCCAAAACCATTGAAGGTTTTTTGGGAAAAGATTTTACAGTAAAGTCAAGCTTTGGGCATATCCGCGATTTAGTAAAAAAAGGATACGGCGTGGACATAGAGCGTAATTTTGCTCCTACTTACGAAATTTCAGAAGGCAAAGAAAAAGTAATTGCCGATTTAAAAAAACTAAGTAAAGGAGCCGATATGGTTTGGCTTGCATCTGATGAGGACCGCGAAGGAGAAGCTATTTCGTGGCATTTAGCTGAAACCTTAGAACTTAATCCGAAAAAAACCAAACGTATTGTTTTTCACGAAATAACAAAATCAGCCATACAAAAAGCCATTGAAAACCCACGCAGTATCGATATTAATTTAGTAAACGCCCAGCAAGCCCGCCGCGTACTAGATAGGCTAGTGGGTTTTGAACTTTCACCTATTCTGTGGCGAAAAATACGCCCCAGCTTATCTGCAGGCCGGGTACAATCGGTGGCGGTTCGCCTTATCGTAGAGCGCGAGCGCGAAATACAAAATTTTAAATCTACCTCTGCCTACAAAGTAGCCGCTATTTTCAATACAGGAAAAGCCCTTCTAAAAGCCGAGTTAGATACTCGTTTTAATACCGAATCGGAGGCACAATCTTTCTTAGAAAAATGCAAAGCGGCTTCTTTTACTATTGAAAGTTTAGAAACCAAACCAGCCAAACGCTCGCCGGCAGCTCCCTTTACTACTTCTACCTTACAACAAGAGGCTGCGCGTAAGCTCAGCTTTTCTGTTTCTCAAACCATGGTAGTGGCTCAACGCCTGTACGAGGCCGGTAAAATAACCTATATGCGTACCGATAGTGTAAACCTATCAGATACAGCGATGGCACAAGCCAATAAAGCTATTAAAGCCAATTACGGGGATAAATACTATCAACCGCGCAAATTCAAAACCAAATCGAAAGGAGCGCAAGAGGCGCACGAGGCCATAAGACCAACCTATATAGACAGACAGTTTATTGAGGGCGACCGAAACGAACAGCGTTTGTACGATTTAATTTGGAAACGTACCATAGCCTCGCAAATGAGCGATGCCGAACTAGAAAAAACAACGGCAAAAATAAAAATATCCACCTCAAACGAACGCTTTGTTGCACAAGGAGAAGTATTGAAATTTGATGGGTTTTTGAAAGTATATATGGAAGGCACCGACGATGAAAATGATGAAGAAAACGCATCTATGCTGCCGCCCATAAAACAAGGAGATAAGCTGCAAGCCGATGAGATTACCGCCACTCAGCGCTTTACCCATCACCCGGCGCGCTACACCGAAGCCAGTCTGGTAAAAAAATTAGAAGAATTGGGTATTGGCCGCCCCTCTACCTATGCGCCTACCATCTCTACTATTCAAAAAAGAAATTATGTAGAAAAGGGAGACAGAGAAGGCACGCCACGCGCCTATACTCATTTAGCGCTGGTAAAAAATAACTTGAAAAAAGAAGTTAAAACAGAAAATACCGGTGCCGAAAAAGCCAAACTTTTTCCTACCGATATAGGCACGGTAGTAACCGATTTTTTAATTCAGTACTTTCCCGATATTTTAGATTTTCATTTTACGGCTAAGGTAGAAGAAGAGTTTGACGAGATTGCCGATGGCAAATTAGATTGGACTAAAATGCTGAAAGAGTTTTACAAACCTTTTCATAAAACGGTAGAAAAAACAATTGATAACTCTGAGCGAGCCAGTGGCGAGCGCGTGTTGGGCATTGACCCCGAAAGCGGAAAAAATGTATTTGTACGTATTGGGCGCTTTGGACCCTTAGCACAAATTGGGGAAAGTGGCGACGAAAACGACAAGCCTCGTTTTGCCAGCTTACGAAAAGAGATGCGTATGGAAACCGTAACACTGGAGGAAGTGTTGGATTTATTTAAACTACCTTTAAGCTTAGGAAATTACGAAGGTAAGGAGATAATAATAGGGGTAGGCCGTTTTGGCCCATATATAAAATACAACGAGCAGTATATCTCTATTCCGCGAGGCGAAGACCCCTTAAGCGTTGACTTGGAACGCGCCGAGCAACTTATAAAAGAAAAGCAACAAGCCGATGCGCCGGTAGCTACCTTTCAAAAAATGCCGGTTACCAAAGGGAAAGGACGCTTTGGCCCTTTTATTAAATGGAACAATATGTTTATTAACGTACCGCGTGCGTACAATTTTGATGCGCTTTCGCAAAAAGATATTAATGAGCTGATTGAGAAAAAAGTGGAAAAAGAAGCCAACCGCTACATACAACAATGGGATACTGAAAAAATTTCGATTGAAAACGGGCGCTGGGGGCCTTTTATACGCTTTGGTAAGCACATGCTGAAAATAACAAAAGATGCCAAAGGAAATAAATACACAGCCGAAGATGCAGCTACACTTTCGCTAGAAGAAGTAAAACGCATGATTACCGAGCAAGTGCCGGACGCTTTTTCCAATAAAAAAGGCGCTGCTAAAAAGGCAAGTATTCCTGCAAAAAAAGCAAGTACAAAAAAAGCGGTTAAAAAAACAGCAGCTAAAAAAACAGCAAAGAAAAAATAAATTACTGGTCTTCGTTTTTTTTCTTTTTACTCATTACAATATAAACAATGGGTAAAATACCTAGTGTATTGACTAAGGCTATACAAATAAACCAGGCTAACTGATTGTTTCGGCCTGCTTTCCAAAGAGCTATTAGTTTCCAAACAAGTTCCCAAGCAATTAATACTATGATAAGCGGTATAAAAAAGGGTAGGTTTTCCATAACAGAGAAGTTTTTTGTGTGATACAAAGTTATGCAATAGAACTAAATTGTTTAAAAAAATACTTTTCTCTTTTCCTTTTAGGGCTACTTTAACAAATCGGGGCGGCGTTGTTGGGTGCGTTCTATACTTTGTTCGTGTCGCCATTTTTCAATATTGGCGCTATGCCCACTCATCAATACATCGGGTACCCCCCAGCCATTGTATTCTTGCGGGCGCGTATATACCGGCGGGGCTATTAAATTATCTTGAAAGGAATCGGTAAGCGCAGAGGTTTCATCGTTTAGCACGCCGGGTATTAAGCGTATGATGCCATCGCACAGTACTGCTGCTGCCAGTTCGCCGCCGCTTAGTACATAATTACCAATAGAAATTTCTTTTGTAATAAGATGTTGGCGCACTCGCTCATCTATGCCTTTGTAGTGTCCGCAAAGTACGATGATGTTTTTTAAGGTAGAGAAATAATTACAGGCTTTTTGCTCTAGCAGCTCGCCATCGGGCGAGGTATAAAGTATTTCGTCGTAGCTGCGTTCTTTTTTCAGGTGGTTGATACAGTTAGCAATAGGTTCTATCATCAGCACCATGCCGGCGCCTCCGCCAAAGGCATAATCATCTACTTGTTTTTGTTTGTATGTGCTGTAATCGCGTAGGTTTACCAGATTCACTTCTACCACTCCTTTTTGTATAGCGCGTTTTAGTATGCTATGTTGAAAGGGGCTTTCCAGCAGTTGCGGGTGTATGGTAATAATATCGATGCGCATGGGTTAGCGATTTTTTTTATATAAAGGTACGGTGCTGCACGGCTCGCCAAACATAAGGCTTTTTACTACCGGTTTTAGTTTTTCTGTAAGGGCTACATAAGCTGCAACAGGTATGGGTTTATGGCTGCAGCCTTTTATTACTACACGCGCATCTTGATATAAAGAAACATCTAAAGCGTGTATTTTTTCTGCAAACAAAAATGCTTCTAAATTTTCTAAGGTACCAAATACTGTTTTTTTTGCAAGGCCTTGCAGGTAGGAGGTAAGTAGCATGTAAGCCCAGGTGGGCACTAAGGCGTCGGCGCTGCAAGTAAGGGCTACGTAGCTGTTTTGATATTGTTGCCAAGAATGGTTTTGTGCTTGAGTTCTAAAATCTTTTTCTTTTAAAACCAATTCTTGAAAAAGCCACGGTTTTATATCCAGCAACATACGGGGTGTATTGTCGTACCAATCTTCTAAATTTAAGGTTACAATACCGCTTTGCGCTACCTTATTTACAATTTCTTGCATAGGACAAAGGTAGCTTTTTTTACCAAAAAGACGATACCCGTGTGTTTGCTATGAGTATTCACATCTATTTTTCTGCGACGCAACTGCCGCAACATTTTAAGAAAAAGGAGATGCGTTGCACTAAAAAGCAGGTATAGAAAATGATTATTTGAACAAGGGACGTTTGCTCATCAGCGTATTTACCTTTTTGCGTATTTTTTCTAATTCCTTGGGTTTGTCTTTATTACGCAAAGAAGCATCAATTAGCTCTACTACTTTAATGCATTCTTTTTCTTTTAAGCCACGCGATGTAATAGCCGGGGTGCCGATGCGTATGCCCGAAGTTACAAAAGGAGACTTATCATCAAAAGGAACCATGTTTTTATTTACGGTAATATCGGCCTCTCCAAGCGCTTTTTCGGCTTCTTTTCCGGTAATATTTTTGTTCCGTAAGTCAATAAGCATACAATGGTTTTCGGTGCCTCCCGACACAATTTTGTATCCTAAACTCATAAGTTTTTGCGCCATAGCGTGCGCATTTTTTACTACTTGCACGCAATAGTTTAGATACTCATCGCTTAGCGCTTCGCTATAGGCCACTGCTTTAGCGGCAATTACGTGCTCTAGAGGGCCGCCTTGTGTGCCAGGAAAAACAGCCGCATCTAAAAGAGCGCTCATCATTTTGATTTCGCCTTTAGGCGTGGTTTCCCCAAAGGGATTAGGAAAATCATTTCCCATCATAATCATGCCGCCTCTTGGGCCGCGCAGTGTTTTATGTGTAGTGGTTGTAACAATGTGGCAATGCGGCAAGGGGTCGTTTAGCAAGCCTTTGGCTATTAGGCCAGATGGGTGCGAAATATCGGCCATAAGCAGGGCGCCTACCTCGTCGGCAATTTTTCTAAAGGCTTTGTAATCCCAATCGCGACTATAAGCTGAGGCGCCGCAAATAATTAATTTTGGTTTTTCAGTTTGAGCTATTTTTTTGATGCTATCGTAGTTGATGCGCCCTGTTTTTTCATCTACTCCATAAAAAGTAGCGTGATATAATTTTCCGCTAAAATTTACAGGAGAGCCATGTGTTAGGTGCCCTCCATGAGATAGGTTAAAACCTAAAATAGTATCTCCGGGTTTTAAGCAAGCAAGCATTACCGCAGCATTAGCTTGCGCGCCTGAGTGAGGCTGCACATTTACCCATACAGCACCAAATAATTCTTTAGCGCGATCAATAGCTATTTGCTCTATTTGATCTACAATTTCGCAGCCGCCATAGTAGCGTTTTTGCGGCAAGCCTTCTGCATATTTATTGGTAAGCACGCTGCCCATAGCTTTCATCACATCGTTGCTTACATAGTTTTCTGAAGCGATAAGTTCTAAGCCGCGCGTTTGACGGTTTTGTTCTTTTTTTATCAGCGAAAATATTGGAGTGTCTTTTTTCATCGTGTTTTTATTTTTATGGTGTAAAGATATTTAAAATTATGATGCGTGTATTCTCGTTTTTTTGAATTACTTTTTTAGATGGTTGGCTATTTCCCTGTTATTTTTACTTCAGTACGCCTGTTTTTTGCTTTATTTTCAATAGAGGTGTTAGGCACTATGGGCTTGCTGTCGCCATATCCTTTGTAGCTTAAACGCAGGGTAGAGATGCCGGCTTTTGCTACATAATCATACACTGCTTTTGCCCGGTTTTGAGAGAGCAGCTGATTGGCTTTTTTATTTCCATCGCTATCGGTATGCCCTCCTATTTCTATTTTTATGGTTTTATTTTTGGTTAAAAAAGACACTAATTTATCTAATTCTGTTTTCGATTCAGGTTTTAAATCATATTTATCTACATCAAAAAATACGTTTTTTAATTCGATAGAAACGCCTGTATCTATGGGCTGTAAAGCAATGTTTAGTTGAAAGGGCTTGCTATAATCAGCGGCTATATCTTTTAATGAAAAATTATCTGAATAAAACAGGTAGTTTTCTTTAGCGACATTCATCATGTAATTTTTTTGAGCAGGCAGTACTACTAAAAAATTCCCGTTGTAATCGGCGTATGCTTTGGTAACTAATTGCTGTGTGCTTAAATCAAAAATATGAACTACTGCCGGAAGTGCTTGTTTGGTTTTGGCATCGGTAATTTTACCTTGAGCATAGGTAATGGGCTGAGGCGCTAACTCTTGTGGTAAATCAAAACTATACAAATCGGTACCACCAAAACCGCCGGGCTTATCGCTATGAAAGTATGCTTTTTTTCCATCAGGACTTACAATCAAGCTGCTTTCGTCCCCATTGGTATTGATGGGGTATCCTAAGTTAATAGCCTCGCCCCAAGTGCCGTCAGCTTGTTTGCGACACATATAAATATCCAAACCTCCCATGCCAATGCGACTATCTGAAACAAAGTATAAGGTTTGATTATCGGGGTGGATAAATGGCGCCTCTTCTCTTCCGGGCGTGTTGATGTTGTTGCCTAATTTAGTAACATTAGTAAAAACACCGTCATCGCCGGCAGTGCTTACATAAATATCTTGATTTTTTACACCTCCGCCTCCTCTATTGCCTCGTACAAAATATAAGGTTTTGTTGTCGGACGAAAAAGAAGGCTGGCTCTCCCAATCAAAAGTACAAACGGGGGGGCCTAGGTCAAAAGGTTTAGTCCATTTATTGTCTCCTACTTTTTGTGAAAATAAAATATCACAACTTCCCATACTTGGTTTTCCTGTTGCCGGAATCAATCCTTTTTCTTCGGCGGTAGTGGGCATCTCTTCGCAACCTACAAAAAATAAAAACTGCCCATCAACCGATACACTAGGTGAGCCCTCGTTGCACGGACTATTTACATACTTCATAAGTTGAGCGGGTTGCCATGCTCCATCTTGATTGTGAGAAAAATAAAAATCTTCTTGCCCGTTTTGAGAGCCATCACAACTTTTAGTGTGTAAAATGTGGCGAGTGAAATAAAAATATTTACTATCGGCGGTAACAGAGGGCAGGTATTCGTCGTTGTCTGTATTGATAGCGGCGCCCATGTTTTTCGGATTAAAAGGTTTTGGGTTTTTTACTTGTTGCGAAGCAAATTGCGAGCAAGCCAATAGATAGTTGGCTCTGTTTTTTATGTCCGGGTTTATTCGGTCAAATGTTAGGAATTTTTGAAAATTAGGAATGGCATCGTCGTAATGTGCGGTGTAGTATTGTATTTCTCCTAATTGATAAAAATTATTGGGAAAAAATTTAGGATTTGTTTGTACTGCTTTTTTTAATTGATGGATAGCTTCTTCGGGTTTGTTTCTGTCTATATAAATATAACTTAGGCCCATCATGGCTTCTACAAAATTAGGGTCTTCATATAAGGCTTTTAAAAAACATTTTTCAGCATCGGCATCTTTTTTTGATTCAAAAAATTTACGAGCTTCTTCTATGTGTTTGATGGCCTTTTTATTGGTAGAGGTATAATTACCGGGTGGCATGTATTGCTGGGCAAACGTAATGTGTGCTATAAAAAGTAAGAGCCATTTTATTTTTTTCATAGGTAGTAAGTTATGTTATCTGTTAAAATACTGCTGAGCTTCGGCACCATATAGTTTTTTCCCGTCTTTAAATACAGTAACGAAAGCATCTTTTATTCCTAAAGCAACTATTTCTTCTTTTAATTTTTGTGCAAAACGCGCTTCTGAAAAAGAGCCAACGGTATAAAGATATAGATCGTTTACTAAATTATTTTTTATAGACCATGTTTTTACTTGTAACCAAGTGTCAGCCACATCTTGCGGCACTTGTTTTCTGTATGCGCCTATTTGTACTTTAAAAGTAATGCCTGTTTCGTCGGTTTTTACTCCGTTTTCTGCGGTTGGCGTGGGGTCGGTAGCGTTATTAGAGAACGGTTGTATGTTGTTGGGCAACGCGTTGTTTGTTTCTTTAGGCGTGTTGATTGGAGTGTTGATTATATTGTTTTCGTTAGGAAAAACAATAGGGTTTTCTTTTGGAAATTGTATGTTTTTGTCGTTATTTATTTTATCAATGGCTTCTGTAGTTTTAATACGTATGCCGTTATGGTAAGCGCTTACAAAGGCATCAGAAATACCTAACGCATTTACTTTTACTCTATCGGTTTTTACTTTATCTAAGTTGTTGTATATTCCTGCGGTGTAACGGTAGTTGCCATTGGGTAGTTGCTCTCTGTAAATAGGTTTTAGATGGCGCAATTGAGCACTGCTTACATTACTGGTAAACACACCTATTTGCACGGTAAGCAACAAACCGTTCATGGTATTTAAAGCACTCGTTTGTACTGGTTGCACCGATTCGGCTATTTGAGTATTTGTAGGGATGTTGCTGTTTTCTGTAATGCCGGCGCTAGATGAGGTTGCGTCTGCTACTCGCTCGTTTTGTGGTGTATTAGCCAGAGCTGCTGCTAAATCAATTCGTTTGCCGTTGAGGTAGGCCACCACAAAAGCGTCTTGATATCCTAATTTTCGTAAATCGTTTTTTACTGCGTTGGCGCTGGTATATTTATCAAACATACCCGCTTGATAACGAATAAACCCTTGAGGAGTCGTTTCTCCTCCTATGGGAGTAAGCCCTCTAAAGGCATCGGTAGGAATGGGGTTTTTAAACGCCCCTATTTGCACCCTAAACACCAAACCATCAGGCATTTTTTCGTTAATAGGAATTGGTTTTTTTGCTGAATAAGCATTGTTGTTTTCTATTTCAAAACCTTTGGTTCCTAGGTATTTGATAGCGTCGCTAGAGGCTTTGCTTTGTGCATTGTTAGTTGCGTTTTCCGCGTTGGTAGTTATACCTTGTGTACTGTTATCGGTACCTTGTGTATCCCTGTTTGCGCTTTGCGTGTTGTTGTTCGCGCCCTGTGTATTATTACCGACACCTTGTTTGTTGTTGTTTGTGCTTTGCGCATTGTTAGTTGTGTTTTCCGCGTTGTTAGTTACATTTTGTGTGTTATTACTAGCATCTTGCGTGTCGTTGTTGTTTGTGTTTGATGTGTTGTTGATAGCATTTTGTGCTGCTGTTTCACCAAGTAATTTTAGTGCCTGTTCTTGTTTTGCTAAAGCTTCTTTTTGTTTTTCATCGGCATTGCTTAATCCTCCTACTTTAGATGCCATAGAGCCGTTAGCTTCTGCTTCTTCTCGTAATTGTTGCGCCTCTTTGTTTAGAGTAGCTGCTTCGTTAGCCAATTGCTTTGCTTGAGTACCCTTATTTGAATTAGCTGCAAGCGAATTTATTTTTTTGTTATTATCTACAAAAAATTGGTTGTCCATATTCAATTGCTGTTTAGTAGCCGTGTATCGCAACTGAGTAGCTTGTTGCTCTAAACCGGATATTTTGTTAAAGGTATTTTGTTTTTCAGTTCCCGTTAAGTTTTTGGCTTGTGTTCTTAATTCTTTTGCTTGAGTTGTTATCGCATCTGCTTGCTGTAATTGTTCATCAATAGCTTGCTGTTGTTTATTGTTGCTGGCGCCTTGCGTATTATTGTCGGTGCCTTGTGTGTTGTTAGTTATACCTTGCGTATTACTGCCAGTGTCCTGTGTGTCCTTGTTCGCGCTTTGTGCATTGGTAGTTGCCCCTTGTGTATTGTCGTTTGTTCTTTGTGTATTGTTAGTTGCACTTTGTGTGTTATTGCTAGCGTTTTGTGTGTTGTTAGTTAGGCCTTGTGTATTATCGTTTGTGCTTTGTGTATTATTAGTTACACTTTGTGTGTTATTGCTAGCGTTTTGTGTGTTGTTAGTTACGCCTTGTGTATTATTTCCGGCGCCCTGTGTGTCGTTGTTTGCGCTTTGCGTGTTGGTATTTATACCCTGTGTATTATTACCGGCACCTCGTTTGTTGTTGTTTGTGCTTTGTGTATTGTTAGTGACACTTTGTGTGTTATTACTAGTATCTTGCGTGTCGTTGTTGCTTGTGTTTGATGTGTTGTTGATAGCATTTTGTGCTGCTGTTTCACCAAGTAATTTTAGTGCCTGTTCTTGTTTTGCTAAAGCTTCTTTTTGTTTTTCATCGGCATTGCTTAATCCCCCTACTTTAGATGCCATAGAGCCGTTAGCTTCTGCTTCTTCTCGTAATTGTTGCGCCTCTTTGTTTAGAGTAGCGGCTTCGTTAGCCAATTGCTTTGCTTGGATACCCTGATTTGAATTAGCTGCAAGCGAATTTATTTTTTTGTTATTATCTACAAAAAATTGGTTGTCCATATTCAATTGCTGCTTAGTAGCCGCGTATCGCAACTGAGTAGCTTGTTGCTCTAAACCGGATATTTTGTTAAAGGCGTTTTGTTTTTCAGTCCCCGTTAAGTTTTTGGCTTGTGTTCTTAGTTCTTTTGCTTGAGTTGTTATTGCATCTGCTTGCTGTAATTGTTCATCAATAGCTTGTTGTTGTTTGTTGTTGCTGGCGTCTTGCGTATTATTGTCGGTGCCTTGCGTGTTGTTAGTTACACCTTGTGTATCCTTGTTTGTGCTCTGCGTGTTGTTCGTTATACCTTGTGTGTCCTTGTTCGCGCTTTGCGCATTGGTAGTTGCCCCTTGTGTATTGTCGTTTGTTCTTTGTGTATTATTGCTAGCGCTTTGTGTGTTGTTAGTTACGCCTTGTGTATTATCGTTTGTGCTTTGTGTATTGTTAGTTGCACTTTGTGTGTTATTGCTAGCGTTTTGTGTGTTGTTAGTTACGCCTTGTGTATTATCGTTTGTTCTTTGTGTATTGTTAGTTGCACTTTGTGTGTTATTGATAGCGTTTTGCGTGTTGTTAGTTACACCCTGTGTACTACTACCGGTGCCTTGCGTATTGTTGTTTGCGCCTTTTGTATTGTTAGTCACACCCTGTGTATTACTACTCGCACCTCGCTCGTTGCTGGCATCATTTGGTTCTTTGTTCTCTAAAGCAGGAGTATTTACAATAGTCGCAGCGAAATCGGCTTGACTTTTTAAGTTTTCGGCTTCTTCTTGTAGAGAGGTTATTTTGTTTTTTATGTTTTCTAGCTCTTTTTGCTTATCCGCCAAATCGGTTTCTTGATCTTGCTTTTGAGTTTTTAAATTTTCTTGTAAATCTTTATCTTTAGTTTCGTTTATCTGCTTTTCTAAATCTTTTATGCTGGTTGTTATATTGTCAACATCTTGTGTGGTTTGTTTCAAAGTGCTTTCAGTAGTTTTTAACTCTTGTTCTTTATTTTCAGCATCTTGCTTTATGCTTTCTAAAAGGGCGTTGCTATTACTTTTTTGTTTAGAAACTTCTTCTAACTGTTTTTGTAAGGCTTCTAATTTTGCTAGTGCTTTTGTGTTATTTTTTGTTTTTTCTGCTTCCTCTAATGCTTTCGCATATTGTAAATTTAATTCGGCTTCTTTTTGTTTGTTTTCGGCATCTATAGCCAATTGTTTCGCTATATTATTGGCAGTGGCTGCTTGCGCTGTATATAACGCGGCATCGTCTTTTGTAGCTTCGGCCTGAGCTTGCAGTTCTTGTTTTGCTTCGGGCGCCGTTTCGTTTTTTCCTTTTTCAAGCAGTTTTTTATATTCTTGTTCTTTTTGACGCGCCTGCTCTTGCTTGGAATTGGCGGCGGTATAGGCTGTTTTTGAATCTTGTTTTAAGCTATCTGCATTTTGTTGCAACTCTTTAGCATCATCATAAGCCATTTGCACCAACTCTTTATTGTTTACCGGTTTGTTATTTCCGATATTCTGCCCGTTGTTGGTTGCGCCTTGCCCGTTGTTGGTTGTATCTTGCCCGTTGTTAGTTGCACCTTGCCCGTTGTTGGTTATAGGTTGTGTAATATTATTTGTGCTTGTTCCAGCTGTGTTGCTTACCGGGTTGTTGGGATCTACACCAAAATCGGAAGCATTGACCGTCATCTTCGCTTTTTCTTCTATAAGGCTTATCATGTTTTGATAATCATCTTCCCCGTTTGCATCGAAGTAATTGGTGAATGTCAGTTTTTTATTATCGTATCCTAAATTTTGCTTATACGGTTTATAGGTATATGCCACCGGAATATTTACGCCTTCTGATTGCGTGGGCATATTAGGTGTTTCTACCGTAAAAATAAAACGACCGCCGTTAGGCAACTTTAGTAAATAGTTACCCTGCTCGTCTGCCGAAAAAATCCCTACGTTGTCGCCCGTTTCTATATTTTTTACACTAATTCTTGATTGCACGCTTTGGTTAGGTTCTTTTTTTAGTACGAAGCCTTTTATGTAAGCAAATTCGGCAGGACGTTTTTCGGTTAGTATTTTTAGCACATTTATTTTGCCCCAGGCACTTTGGCGGTTGGTAGAAAAATACGCTATTTTTTCTAAAGAGTCGGTTACAAATAAAATATCATCGTTGGGTGAATTGATAGGGAACTCTAAGTTTATAGGCTCTTTCCATTTATCATTACTGGGGTCCCACTCGCTTTTAAAAAGATCGTAGCCCCCCATGCTGTTATGCCCCTTAGAGGAGAAATACAAAACTTTTCCGTTGGGGTGCAAAAATGGGTAGTCTTCATCAAATTCGGTATTTACGGGAGCCCCTATACTTTTAGGTTTAGCCCACTCGCCATTAGGAAGTTTTTTTACTTCATAAATGTCTTTGTTGTCTCCGCTCCCGTAGCTGGCATAAAACAGCCGTTCGTTATTTTTCGGAAGGTATATAATGGATTTATCTTTCTTTTTTTTATCGCTCGAGCTAACAAATTCATCGGGTTTTATTAGTAATTTTCCTCCTACGTTTTGTAAATCATAGCTACGGAAATAATCGCTTTGTTTTAATTCTTTATTTTCCAACACTACCAATTCCGACAAATTAGATAGTAAACGTTTTCCGTTTTTGCATGCCTGTATTTCTCTATCTACCTGCATCTTTTTTATCATAGTAGCAGAGGCTATATCTTTGTAATCGGTATAGTACTTTATTGCTTCGTCAAATCTGTAGTTAATATGGTATGCTTTTGCCAGATAAAAAAGCGCTTCTTTTTCATTTTCTTTTGCTGTTTTTGCAGATAGTTGCAGATAAGGCAAACACTTTTTTTTGTTTTCATTATTGTATAAATAACAAACCCCTAAACGGTAATTGTATATGGGGTCTCGTGGGTAGTTGGCTACCAGTTGCCCATACAGCTTGCCACCGGTATCGTAATCTTCTTCTTCAAAAGATTTTTCAGCTTGTTTTTTTAAATCCGTTTCGTTTTTATATTGAGAAAATCCTGCCTGAACAGTTAAAAACAAAATAAATACTATAACCGCTTTGCTGCGAAACATAAAAAAGGCAATATGACTTTTACCAACCAAAGGTACTACTTATAGTTTATAACGCGAGTTACACATTATTTTAATAGCATTTTTTGTGCCAAACCCCAACTTTTAAGCCCTTTGCTGTTAATTGTATTTGCTACAAAAGGGGCTGCTCTAATGTGTTTTTTCCGAATTTTGTGCCTATCTCTATGAGGTTTTATGTTTTTATACTGTTTTTTACTACAAAAAGCTTTTGCCAAACGCAGAATGCGGATAGCTTACTACACGCCCTAAACGGAAAAAAAAGAATAGATGCCTGCTACAATTCCCGCAATGCTTTTATCAATCACGGCTTGGTAGTTATGCAAAATGTGCGCTTGGGCGTTTCGTTTGATAAAAAAATTTCGTTAGGATTGAGTTATTCGTGGCTTACAACAAAAATTACCGACACGAAAACTTTTTACGATGACAACATTAATAATAAGGTGTCCGTACCACGCCGCCTTTCATTATATTACGTAGGATTATATGCAGAATATACGTATTTCACCTCTCGCCGTTGGAAATTTAGCATACCGATGCAGTTTGGTATTGGAAAAATAGCGTATAACTATACTTACAACCACCAATCTTTTTCTGATAATCAAGGTTATTGTTTTGTGTACGAGCCCGAGGTAGATGTTCGCTTTAAGATATGGAGATGGGTAGGATTAGAGGCCGATGTGGGCTATCGCATTTTTATTCAAAAAGACCCATTGGCAAAAAAAACGTTCAACTCTCCCTTGTTTTCTTTTGGGGTATTTGTTTCTTGGGACGAAGTGGCGCTGCTCTTATTTCCAAAAAACGCATGGATTCAAAAAAAGTTCGCCCCCAGCGATTGGGATTGAGGGCTAAAAGGCTTTTTGTACCAATTGTTGGCCGAAAAAGTAAAATGAGCAGCCATTAAAAAAAAAGTAGCCAAGCCGCATTGCAAAATAAACAGATGAAGCCAAGCTGCGGCCCTATACATACTAAAATAACCTGCTCGCATATCGGTAGAAATAATTTTGTTAGGTAACAAAGCGGTTTCTAAAAGCGATAAAACAACAAAGCAAGCCAGTAGGGTTTCAAAGTTGCGGGCGGGCAAGCAGCGCAACAGCCTGTCGTTATGGTAGGGGGTGCCCCAGCTGTGCACTAAATAATAGTTTCCGTGCCATGTTTCGGCGAAAAATAGCGCTTGTTGCCGGCTCTCTTTTTTTGTAAAAAAATGCTCGGACGATAAAATTTTAAAGTGCGTACTTGTTTTCCTGTACCGCGTATTTAAGTCTTGTATTTTTAAGTGGACTTCATAAGGAATTTCTCCTTTATACGTAGTTGCCGGCAAAAAACGAAACCGATATTTAATGCATGTTTTTTTTATCTGTTCTTGCGTAAAAAGACCTTGTTCCGGCATCTCGTCGTCATCAAAAAACTCAAAAGAGGTGTTGTATTGTTTTAAGTTTTCCAATACATTTTTTTTGTGAAAACGGTTGTTCAAAAACAAACGTTTAACATCATTAAGTAAGGCTTCTTCGTGCGGAGTGTTGCTTTTTTCTTGCAATAGCGCAGTTTCTATGCTAATGGTTTTAGGCATGGCTCTACACCGTTATACGGTTGTGCTTGCAAAGGTACTACTTATTAACCGAATCAAAAAAAGAACGGTTTTGACAGATACCTGCGCGCAGCTATGTTACAAATAGTATCTTTGTCGGGCTATGTTAAAAGTTTTTAAATTTGGAGGGGCTTCCGTAAAAAATGCCGATGCAGTGCGCAATGTAGCATCGGTGCTAGCCTTATTTCCACACGATGAGTTGGTGCTGGTGGTATCTGCTATGGATAAAACTACTAATAAATTAGAGGCTTTGGCAGATGCTTTTTTTCACCGAAAAGAAAGCACACTATCTATTTATCACGAACTTAAGCAGTTTCATTTTGATGTGATACACCATTTATTTCCCAACAAACAAGATGCTATTTATACTGAATTGGAAAATGATTTTGTAGAACTACTTTGGGCTATTGAAGATGAGCCTGCTTCTTTGTATTGTTTTCACTACGACCAAATTGTGAGTATGGGTGAAGTGTTTTCTTCGCGTATTGTAGCAGCTTATCTACGCAACGCGCTGAAGGTATGTTGTTGGGTAGATGCTAGAGGTATTATTCAAACAGATAACACGTACCAAGAAGGGATTATAGATTTTGAACGTACCCAGCAAGCAGCACAAAAAGAAATAGTGCCGCTGCTGAAAAAAAACCGAATGGTACTTACACAAGGTTTTATAGGAGGAACCAGCGAAAACTACACGACCACCCTAGGTAGAGAGGGTTCTGACTATACTGCCGCCGTGCTGGCCTACAGCTTAAATGCCGAAAGCGTAACGATATGGAAAGATGTGCCCGGGGTACTTAACGCCGACCCAAAATGGTTTCACCCTACACAAAAAATAGATGAGCTTACCTACCAAGACGCCATTGAGCTGGCCTACTACGGTGCTACCGTTATACACCCAAAAACGATAAAGCCTTTGCAAAACAAAGAAATCCCGCTGTATGTAAAGTCATTTGTAAGCCCTTCGGAGCCCGGAACCATCATAAAAAATACCAACAAACAGCTTCCTGTAGCCTCTTTTATTTTTAAAGTAAATCAGTTGCTTATCACGCTTTCTCCAAAAGATTTTTCGTTTATTGCCGAAGAAAATTTAAGTAAAATTTTTTCTCTATTTCATCAGCATAGAGCAAAAATACACACGATGCAACTATCAGCTATCAGTTTTTCGGTATGTACCGATAATGATGCACAAAAAATTCCCGCCCTCTTAGCTGACTTGCAAAAAGAATATAAAGTGTGGTATAATCAAAATGTAGAATTGGTTACGATTCGATATTACAACCAAAGTACGATAGACCGCGTATGTGTGGGAAAAGAAATTTTGTTAGAACAAAAAAGCCGATATACCGTGCAGCTGGTAGTACGAAACACAAAATAAAACCAAATTATGTACCTATATAACGTAACCATAAATGTAGAAAATAGCATTCACGACCAATGGCTGGTATGGATGCAAACCGAGCACATACCCGAAGTAATGCAAACGGGCTGCTTTATAGAGAACCGCATACTGAAAGTATTAAACGTAGAAGATGAGGGCACAACCTATTCTATACAATATACTTTTTTAAGCATGAGTAATATAAATGAATATCAAGAAAAATATGCAAAATCTCTCCAACAAAAAACACAGCAAAAGTTTGAAGGGAGATTAGTAGCGTTTCGTACTTTGTTACAGATAATATAATGGAACCCGTAAAAGCAAAAAAACACTTAGGACAGCACTTTTTAAAAGACGAAGAGATTGCTCGACGTATTGTGCAGTCTTTGCAGAACAACGGATTACCCTTGTTAGAAATTGGGCCCGGCACGGGCGTACTTACCAAGTACCTGATAGAAAAAGAATCTTTTATAGCACTGGATATTGATGAAGAGTCTATTTTGTATCTAAAAAAAACATTCCCACATCAAGAGCAGCAGATTAAGTATGGCGATTTTTTAGCGATAGATACAAAATCCTTATTTCCTGAAAAATTTTCTATCATTGGCAACTTTCCTTACAACATATCTTCTCAAATTATGTTTAAGGTGTACGAACAACGCAACCAAGTAGAAGAGGTGGTGGGTATGTTTCAAAAAGAAGTGGCCGAGCGCATAGCTGAAAAAGAAGGAAAAAAATCGTATGGTATTTTAAGTGTATTATTGCAGGCCTATTACGATATTGAATATCTGTTTACTGTAGAACCTCATGTTTTTGTGCCTCCCCCAAAAGTAAAATCAGCCGTTATACGATTAAAAAGAAATTCAACACAAAAAATAGATTGCGATGAAAAACTATTTAAAACGGTAGTAAAAGCCGCCTTTAACCAGAGAAGGAAAATGCTCCGCAACAGCTTAAAATCGCTTGTAAAAGACGAACAGTTGTTTACGCATCGCTATTTTACGCTTCGTCCGGAACAACTTAGCGTAGCCGATTTTATTACGCTTACAAAAATGATAGAGCGGTAGGGTGCTTGCTTTTTTAGATGAAAAATATTTTGTATCTTTGGTATGATGCTTGGGTTATCGTCTGTTGGTTTTCTGCCCAACTGTTAAGCAGCCAACCGTTGGCGATAAGCACATAGAGCGCTAAAAGGTACACTATATGACTAAAGAAAATACCATTCCGATAATAGAATTCAAAACGGGCGACATGTTTGAAGCTTGGCTCGTAGAGAATCACGCAAATTCAAAAGGGCTTTGGGTTAAAATATTTAAGAAAGATTCTGGAGAAAAGACGATTAACTACGCAGAAGCTCTTGATACCGCTCTTTGCTATGGTTGGATAGATGGCCAAAAACAATCTTTTGACGGCAAAGCGTGGTTGCAAAAGTTTACCCCCAGGAGGGAAAAGAGCATTTGGTCTAAAGTAAACATGGGACACGTTAATAGATTAATAAGTGAAGGAAGAATGAGGCCAGCAGGTTTTAGAGCTGTTGAAAAAGCCAAAGCGGATGGTAATTGGGAAAAGGCATACGATTCTCAAAGTAAAATGACGATACCCGAAGACTTTTTAAAAGAACTTAGTAAAAATAAAAAAGCGGAAGCATTTTTTAAGACGCTCAACAAGGCCAATCTTTTTTCAATTAGTTTTCGGTTACAAACCGCAAAAAAACAAGAAACGAGAGAAAAACGGATGACAGAAATTATTAAAAAATTGGCAAAAGGCGAAAAACTTCAATAAACGATTCAATGTGAATTTATGAAATACTGCCTTTATAGCTTGAATCCACCCTATTTTAAAGGCTGCTTTCTTACTAAAGCCGCATTGCCGCGTATCTGAGCATTCCAGTTGTTATTAAAAATACGAGGCAAGTACCTCCTGTACAAATACATGCGGGCATTGGTGTGTACGTTTTCTTCGCCTTCTTTGCTTACAGCATGAAATTCGTAGATGTTTACATTAGGATGTTCATCCATAAAATATCGAATAATTTCGGAGATGGTATTCATTACGGTGTAAACCTCGCCGCGGTTGGTAACAATATATTCTTCGCCGTCAAACTCATCGTTAATAACCCCGAAAACAATGGTAGCATGTAGAATGTTATCTTGCTTTCTGCCAAAGCGCACCTCGTAGCGCAAACCGCTATCGGTATTAAAATAAAAGATCCCCGCCGATTTTATAGCCGGAAACTCAATATCATAACAGCGATTACCGAATTTATCAATAAACATAAAATATCGATGTAAAAGTAATACTTTTGTGCCATGAGCGATAAATATAATTTACGCGGCGTTTCGGCCGGAAAAGAAGAGGTACACCAAGCTATTGCCCACCTTGATAAAGGCTTGTTTCCAAAGGCTTTTTGTAAGATATTGCCTGATATAGCGGCACAAGATGCCCACTACTGCAACATTATGCATGCGGATACGGCAGGCTCCAAGCCCAGTCTGGCCTATGTATATTGGAAAGAAACCGGCGACTCCTCTGTATGGAAAAACATTGTGCAAGATGCGCTCATTATGAATATAGACGACCTTATTTGTGTGGGGGCTACTGATAATATCGTGGTATCTTCTACCATTGGGCGCAATAAAAATTTAATTACGGGCGATGTAATTGCACATCTTATACAGGGTACGAACGAATATATAAACGAACTAAATAAACTGGGAGTAGGCATCACCCTTGCCGGAGGCGAAACAGCCGATGTAGGTGATATTGTGCGCACGCTTGACGTGGGATTTACCGCTTTTGTGCGTATGAAAAAAACCGATGTGATTGATAACGCCCGCATCGAAGCCGGTGATGTAGTAGTGGGCTTATCCTCTTTTGGGCAAGCTACCTACGAAAAAGAATATAATGCCGGCATGGGCAGCAACGGACTAACCTCTGCCCGTCACGATGTTTTTTCTAAATATGTAGCTCAAAAATATCCCCAATCGTATGACGCCCAGTTGCCTCAAGAAGTGGTTTACACCGGAAGTCTAAAACCCACTGATAAAATTTTAATTGAGCATACGGGTGTAAACGGCATACATATAAAACAAGAAATAGATGCCGCAAAACTAGTGCTTTCACCTACGCGTACCTACGCACCGGTAGTAAAAAAAGTGCTCTCCGAACTAAAAAAAGAGATACACGGTATGGTGCATTGCAGCGGCGGTGCCCAAAGTAAGGTGCTTCATTACGTAGAAAATGTACACATTATTAAAGATAATTTGTTTGCTACACCCCCTCTTTTTAAGTTGATACAAGAACAATCAAAAACAGATTGGCAAGAAATGTACAAGGTGTTTAATATGGGGCATCGTTTAGAGTTTTATGTACCGCAGCAAGTAGCAAACCGCATTATAGCCATAGCACACAGCTTTAATATAGAAGCGCAAATTATAGGTAGGGTAGAATCATCAGCCAAAAAACAAGTTACGGTAGTAACGGACAAAGGTACTTTTATGTACTATTAATGGCTTCTGCATTTTTTATCTTGATGCTTCGACAGGTTCCGCATCTGTTAAATAAAAATGGCCGAAAATTAGTTAGAGAGGGTATCTTTTTTCTCGGGCATTGGGATTGCGCAAGCTGAAGTACCACAACAACCTATGTTTCCTAAAGCTTGTACTAAAAAAAACAAAGCTACCCCGCCCGCTAAAACATCGCGCATGGAAACCGCCTGATAAGCTACTATAATACCCAGCAACAGCCTTACTACTCGTACAAAATGCCAATTATATAGCAACGTTTTTTTTATCGTATTCATGATTCGTATTTTTGTAGGCTAAACCAGCTGCCCCCGTTATACACTTGCGTATAGCCTTGTGCTTTTAGGCTCACCTTAGCTGATGCGCTGCGCATACCTGAGGCACAGCAAGTAATAATTACCTGTTCTTTATTCTTTACTTTTTTTGATACTTCCGCAAGTTGGTTGAGCGGGATATTTATAGAGTTATTTAGATGCCCGCCTGCGTATTCTCCTTTAGTGCGTACATCAATAATAACAGCGCCCTTTTCTATCAATTCACCCCAATTTACTTTCGGGCCTATACCTAAAATGTTTTTTAAAATTTGTAGCATTTTTATTTTTTTTAAATTAGTAGCATGCGTTTACCTCTATCCACGAGCCTCCATTTTCACAAGCAATACCTTGCTGTTGCAAAAACGACGTAGCTTGCTGACTTCGGTTGCCCGATGCGCAGCAAAGCACTATATTGTGCATACCCCTAAGTTCTTCTACTCGCGTAGGAAGTTCTTGTAAGGGGATATTGATGCTATTCGCTACATGCCCTCCCCTATACTCGGCTACGGTTCTTACATCTACTATGGTGGCTTGCCCAGATTTGATGATTTTTTTTATATGCTCCATTTTTGATTTATTTTTTATTTTTAAAAAGTCCGGCTAAAAGCATGCCTACAAATGCTCCGTATAAAGAGCTATTAACAGGGCTTGAAGTGATGGCACAAGTGCCCGAGGTACAACCTAAAAAATACCAGTAAGCCCAGCCCAAAAGGGCGCCTATTACCAGTCCTATGGCTTCTATTTTATATTTTATTATAATGTTTTTCATCCATTCGTTTTAAGAGCACATTTTTTTCACGGTGCAAAGTTGCAAAAGAAAAAACAGTGATATTGTAACATTTGTTGGATAAGTATTTTATTTACTTTAGTATTAAAAGCTCAATGCTATTACGCCCCAGTCGTACTATCTTTTTTTCTTCCATAATACGCAATAAACGGCTTATAGCTTCGCGGTGGGCGTGCAGTTCATCAGCAATTTGTTGGTGTGTGATGGATAGTGTTTGTGTATTCAGCGCTTTAGAACGCTCTTGCAAATAATGCAAGAGTTGCTTATCCATATTTTGAAACGAAATAATATCAATAAGCTGCATAAGCTCTTCAAAGCGCTGGTTGTAATTGTTACTTATGTAGGCGCGCCACTGTGGGTAACGAAACCAATGCTCGGTTTCCTGTATCGGTATTTGCAGTAGTTCTACAGCATCTTCGGCTATTGCTTTTATCATGCTTTTTTTTTCTGCTTGACAACAAACAAGCGACATAGCGCAGGTTTGCCCTGCGTGTAGATGGTATAAAAACACTTCGTCGCCTTTTTCGTTTTGACGAATAACCCGTACGCTGCCTTTTAGTACAACAGGAATAAAAAAAAATTCATCTCCCGTTTTAATTATAATGTCGTCTTGCTGAAATAATTTAACACGGGCTTTTTTTTCTATTTCGGCACATAAAACAGCATCACTAAAAAGGTTTTTTATGTAGGGGTTTGCGGGCATTTTCTTAGTACGAAAAGTAAAGGTACTTGTTTTGTGATAAAACCGATATGCGCAAATTTAAAAAATTCATTTTCAGTGTATTATAGTTTTTATTTGGAATAAAAAAAGGACTGAAATCAATTCAGCCCTTAGAAGTGCGGAGAGAGAGGGATTCGAACCCCCGGAGGTTTGACCCTCAACGGTTTTCAAGACCGTCGCAATAGACCACTCTGCCATCTCTCCGGGGGCAAAAGTAATACTTTTTTTCAATCTCAAAATCGAATAGCAAAAAATAGTGCGCTTTTTTGTACCTTTGTATGATGAAAAAGAATTATTGCCTTTTTGTTTGCGCCGTTTTATATTCTTTTTTTGCGCATAGCAATGTAAAGGCTTATTTTAACTACGCCGTTTTTTATGCCCCGGATAAAGGAGCTTACGTAGAAACCTATTTGTCCATAGCAGGGCCTTCCGTTTTCTTTAAAAAACAAGCTAACAACGCCTATCAAGGTAAGGTGCATATAGAAATTATTTTTTCTAAAAATAACAAGATAGCGGCTGCTAACAAATACAACTTATCCAGCCCCGAGAGTAAAGACACGGCTCAAAAACCTAATTTTATTGACGTGCAACGATACCCTTTAGATTCGGGTACATACATCGCTGAAATAAAAATAAGCGATGCTAACAGTGCAGAGGCTCCTTTGTCTAGTACGCTAAGTGTTGTTATTGCTCCGCAAACAAACGACATCAGCTTGTCTGATATTGAATTGGCCGAATCCTGCACCCGCACCGTATCTAAAAACAACACCAGCAAAAGCGGATATGATATAGTGCCTTACCCTTTTACCTCATACAACGAAAACGCTACCCGACTTATTTTTTACGCAGAAGGATATAATGCCCTAAAAACTTTAGGAGCTGAGGCTAAATTTTTATATAACTATTACATAGAAGCTGCCGAAACCAAAGAGTCTTTGCATAATTATGCTGAATTTTCTAAACAAACGGCTAAAGACGTAAATCCGCTTATCGGGCAGTTTGATGTAACGCAATTACCCAGCGGAACCTATAATTTGGTAGTAGAAATTCGCGACAGCAAAAATCAACTACGCGCACAAAGAAAACTAAAATTAGTGCGCTTTGCCCCTAAGGGTGTAAAAATTCCTTTAGCCGATTTGAAAACGATAGATACTACCGGAGGCTTTTTAAATCAAGTAAGCAACCCCGACACGCTTAGAGATTACATCGCCTGTTTGTGGCCTATTTCTTCTACTTCAGAAAGGCAATGGCAAAGCAACCAAATAAGAAGCAATGATGTAAAAAAAATGCAACAGTATATGTATGCTTTTTGGCAAAACAGAAACCCATCAAACCCACAACTGGCTTGGACAACGTATAGAACGGCCGTACTTAGAATAAACAAAATGTATCGGTGCGGTACGCTGCCGGGCTATATGTCAGACAGAGGGCGCGTGTACTTACAATATGGAGCACCCGATGCAGCCCAACAAGTGGCTACCGAGCCCGACTCATACCCTTACGAAATATGGCAATATTATCGTATAAAAGACCCTGCTACCGGACAATTTCAAAGCAACAAAAAATTTGTTTTTATGAATCGCGAGTTAGACGGGCACTGCTACCACCTTATACACAGCGACGCGCGAGGTGAGTTGCGCGACGACCGCTGGCAAGTAAAATTAAAACAGCGTAACAATCCTACTTACAATTTTGATGACAACGCCCCTGCTCAAAGCAGTTATGGAGATTGGGCTAAAGAAATATACAACAACCCACGTTAATGAACCCTACCGTAGCAGTTGTTATTTTAAATTACAACGGAAAAAAACTTCTTCAACAATTTTTACCTACCGTAATCGCTTGTAGCCAAAGCGCTGTTATATATGTGGCCGACAATGCCTCTACCGACGGCTCGGTTTTGTTTTTGCAAACCAATTTCCCTACGGTACAAATTATTTCTTTGCCAAAAAATTATGGGTTTGCAAAAGGATACAACGAAGCCCTAAAGCACATTAAAGCCGATTATTTCGTGCTCTTAAACTCCGATGTAGAAGTAAGCCCGCTGTGGATAGAACCCATTATAAAAGTAATGGAACAAGACGTTTCAATAGCGGCTGCACAACCTAATATATTAGCGTATCATCAAAAAGACACCTTTGAATACGCCGGTGCGGCCGGCGGTTTTATTGACACGTACGGCTATCCTTTTTGCAGAGGGCGTATTTTTAATACCTTAGAAAAAGATATACAGCAATACCATCAAACTATTGAAATTTTTTGGGCCACCGGAGCTTGTATGTTTGTACGAGCCTCTGTATATGAGCAATTGCAAGGATTTGATGATTTTTATTTTGCGCACATGGAAGAAATTGACCTGTGCTGGCGCATAAAAAATATCGGAAAAAAAATAGTGGCCGTACCCCAATCGTTAGTATATCATGTGGGAGGAGGCACTTTAAACAAGCTGAGCCCCAGAAAAACATTTTTAAATTTTAGAAACAGCCTACTATCGCTTACCAAAAATAATGCTCAGGGAGTTTTGTTTTTTAAAATTGTTGTTCGCTTGTTTCTTGATGGAATTGCCGGAATTAAATTTTTATTAGAAGGCAACATAAAGCATACATGGGCTATTATACAAGCCCATTTTTCGTACTACAAGCGCTTGCGTACAGTATTGCATCAGCGCCAAATTTTTAAAAACACGTCGCACTACAAGCCAAACCATACACAAATATATAAAGGAAGTATAGTGTGGGATTATTTTGTTAAAGGCAAACGATATTTTACGGATATAAAAGAAAAAATTAGCGGCTAAGCGGCTGCCATACGCTGTTTTTCACCCCCTTGCAGTAGCGAAAAAAACCAACAACTAAGGCCGCATTCATTAATATAAAATGGTTGAGTGAATGCAGTAGCGCTATTTTTATGTTCATTTTTTGAAACAATAGAAACAAAACAGGTACAAATAACCCAATAAGTTCTAAAAGAAATATCCAAATAAAAAAAATGTGTTTACTCAATAAAAATGCGGCACACACAAAGTTTAATAAAAACAAAAAGGGTGTAAACCAGCGCAACACCTTGTGCGAATAATACGCAAAACCCAATGCCGAAAAAGGGTTTAACATCTTTTTAAAATAAAACAAATTTTGAAAGTTTCCGGTAGCGATGCGTACCTTGCGTTTATATTCCTCATTGGTTTTAGCAAAAACATCTTCGTAAGCAAGGGCATCAGCCGCAAATAAAATTTCCTCACCACAACTAAGCACTTGGGCGGCCACAAAAAAATCATCTACCACAAAAGTAGGAGGCACAGGGTAAAAAGCCGTTTTTTTTATAGCATAGCAGCCCCCTTCTACCCCTATAACCAAACTCCAACAAATGCTTTCGGCATGTTTTAAAAAATTTTCGTACGAAAAATAATGAAGTTCATTTTGCACACTGGTCTCTTGGTTTAAGGCACGCTTTTGTATGTTTCCGCAAACTATTTTTATGGTTTCTTTTTTTAATGGTTTTACAAGCTCTAACAAGGTTTTTTCTGAAAAAAACACATTGGCGTCCGTCATAATAAAAACAGGCTCTGTGGCCTTGTCGCTTAACATGTTGATGATATTTATTTTTCCGGTACGCTGGCGGCATTCCAGTAGTTCTATTTGGGGAAACCGAGCTTGCTGCTGTTTAATAAGGGCTACTGTGCCATCAGTACACGCATCGGTGCCTATGTACATTTTTATTTTTTTGTTTGGATAAGTAGTATTAAACGTGCTTTCTATTTTTTGTACTATTACTTTTTCTTCGTTGTAGGCTGCACAAATAATGGCGATAGGAGGTAGCTCTTCTTCTAAAAAAAAAGAATGATTTTTTTTATTTCTTCGTATTTTTAATAAAAAAAATAAAAAAACAGGGTACAAAAAATAGCTGTGTAGCATAAAAAACAAAGACAAATAAAAACATATTTTTAGTGCCGCTATCATTTACAAGCTTTGATAAAAAGAGTATAGTTTTTGAATTAATGCGGTGTTTTCAAAATTTTGTTCTACAAAAATACGGGCTTCTTGTTGTATTTGTTTTCTTAATGGTTCCTCGCTTAGTAGTTGTATTACCGCATCAGCAAAAGCATCGGGGGTGTCGGCCAGCAAGCAATTTTTTTTATTTGTTACGGCAATGCCCTCGGCTCCCACAGAAGTAGAAACAATAGCATTGGCATAGGCCATTCCCTCTATCATTTTTATGCGCATACCACTTCCTGATAGCAGGGGCACTACCATTACGGTATAGCGGCTATACACGTTTTTTGCATGCGCTGCTTGGCCTACTACCACTACGCCCGGTTTAGTAAGCATTTTTATTTTTTCGCTCATGCCTTTTCCTATTATATGAAAAGTAGCATTTGGTATTTTTTGCACTACCTTATCCCACACTTGGTGTATAAACCAAAGCACAGCCTCTTCGTTAGGAAGCCAATCCATACTGCCAAAATGAAATATACTAAAAGGTATTTTTTCTACTTCATCGCGCTTGTATTGCTGCAACTGCAAACCGGTGGGCGATACGTGGCATGGTTTATGAATACCCCATTTTTGAAAATAAGCTGCATCAATTGCGGTTATAGGCACTATGGCTTCTACCTGATTTAAAACTTGCAGTTCCAATTTTTTTAATCGTTTTGTTTGTAAACGCAAATATGTTTTTTTTAAAAAACCGCTTGTGTTTTCTATCATGCGCTCCCAAATAAGGTGTTCTACATTATGGGTGCGCACTACTATTTTGGCTTGACTGTATTTTTTAATAACAGGAATGTAGTTTCCTAAAAAAATACTTTCCAATTGAATTATATCAAAATTTTTTTCTTGAAGAAGTGCCTGTATTTTTTGCTCCATCTCTATAAAATAAAAACGAGATACAAAATAAGATTGAGAAGAAAACAGATTAAACAAAGCCCCTAAAAAAGAAGTGTCGGTATTTTTATAAACCGAAGTATAACGGCTTTTTTCTTTAAAGCTAGTTTCTACTTCCGTATCGGGTTTAAAATGCTTTTTCGTGTTGATGCAAAGCAAGGTAAGTTCTACCCCATTATTTAGTAAGCCACAAGCCATATTGTAAACAGCAATAGAGCTTCCATCGTTGGGCGGATAAGGGGGTTTATTGGTTATTTGCAGTATCCGCATTTTTTTTTCTTACTATTATTTTTTTAAAAAAATCAACATATAAAGCGGCATCAAATAGGGGGGAGTCGTTAGCTGCTTTTAAAGACAACCAAATGCCGATGGGTAAATATACCGAAGGAGCCATCCACATACCTATTACGTCATTCATTTTATCTTCTTTCACCATTTTTTCGCAGGTAAAGGATATAACGTGATAAACAATAAACATAAAAACCGATATTACTACAGGCATACCAAAACCTCCTTTGCGGACAATAGCGCCCAGCGGGGCGCCCACAAAAAACAAAATAATGCAAGCACAGGCAATAGTAAATTTTTTATGCCATTCTACTGAAAAATTAGCTTGCCCCTTTATTTCATTAGTTTCTTCTTGTTCTTTGTTTGAAAGAAAGGAATCGGCATTACGAGTTAAATTCAAGGCACTTTCTATCATTTTTTTTCGGTCTTCTAAAGGCATTTTTTTAAGATAGGCTTCTAACGATATTTTAGGTGTTACGCCAAGCGAATCGTTGCGTTTTATTTGCGCCCAACTTTTTGCAAAATAATATACTTGTACAAATTGCTTATACGTTTGCGAATAGGTTTCGGCTCGGTATTTAATAACGGTATCGGTATATTGACTGAGCAGGCGTATATTCATCATTTCAGCATTGTTTTTAAACAAAGCTTCGTCGGTTTGTTGCATTTTTATCTGGCTAATATCTATTTTTATTTCTTGTTCTTTGAAGTGCATGATGCTGTTGGGGCGGGTTCGCTCTTCGCCGGCTTTATTTATAGGTTGTTCATAATGCGTGCCGTTATATAAAACAATGTTTAAAAACTTTTTATCGGGGGTGGTGGTAATGGCACCGTCTTTGGCATACATTTGTACTACATTGCCTCTATTGGCCGTATGGTCGTATATCAATACATTATGAATGGTAATACCATCTTTTTCTTTGCTGCCAATACGAATGCTGTACCCATCTATTTGGTTGTAAAAAATACTTTCTTTTATGTTTATAGCGGGCTTAGAGCTGCGCACATCATGTAGCAAGCGACTGGCTTTTAGCTGAATATACGGCATGGTATAATTGCTGAATAGAAAACAAAAAACAGCCAAGCCAAAAATAAAAATCAAAATAGGGCGCATAATACGCAATAATGATAAACCGGCCGATTTCATAGAAGCTAACTCGTAATTTTCGCCCAAATTACCAAAAGTCATAATAGACGAAAGCAATACAGCCAAGGGCATGGAAGGGGGTAAAAAAGTAATAAACATATAGCCAAACATCTTAATAAGGGTGATATTATCAACCCCTTTTCCGGCTATTTCGTCAATATAGGTAAAGATAAATATCATAAAAAAAATGAACATACCTATAAAAAGAGTAGCCAAAAAAGGTGGAATGTATTTTTTTATAAGGTAGCTATGCAGGGTTTTTATCATAATCTTTAGCTTTGCAAAGATATTATTATCTTTACTGACTTGAAATTTTTATATGATTAACGGAAAAAAAGTAATAGTAGTGTTGCCGGCCTACAATGCGGCTAAAACATTAAAGCGCACCTATGAGGAAATTCCTTTTGACATAGTAGATGACGTGGTGTTAGTAGATGATTTTAGCAAAGACAATACCAGCGATGTAGGCAAGCAAATAGGCATTAAACACGTAATACGCCATGAAATAAATAAAGGCTACGGAGGCAATCAAAAAACATGCTATAACAAAGCTTTAGAGTTAGGCGCCGATATTGTTATTATGCTGCACCCCGACTATCAATACACGCCTAAGCTTATTCCCTCTATGGTTTATATAATGGCTAACGATTTATATCCGGTAGTATTGGGTTCGCGCATTTTAGGGAAGGGGGCTTTAAAGGGTGGAATGCCTTTTTATAAGTATGTGTTTAACCGTTTCCTTACCTTATCACAGAACATCTTAATCAATCAAAAACTATCCGAATATCATACCGGATACCGGGCTTTTACTGCCGACGTGTTGCGCAGCATTAATTACGAGGCCAATAGCGATGATTTTGTTTTTGACAATCAAATGCTTTCGCAGATATTTTATGCCGGCTTTGATATTGCCGAAATTACATGCCCTACTAAGTATTTTGACGAAGCCTCTTCTATTAACTTTAGAAGAAGTATGAAATACGGCATGGGCGTACTGGGCACTTCATGGGTTCATTTTTTTAATAAAATAGGGCTCATGAAGTCAGAAATTTATAAAACTAAAAAATAAGAAAAGAAATTTTAGTATCTTTGCGCGTTCTTTTAAAAAAATGGGGGATTAGCTCAGCTGGCTAGAGCGCTTGCATGGCATGCAAGAGGTCGTCGGTTCGACTCCGATATTCTCCACTCCACAGAAAAGCTCCGAAATTATCGGGGCTTTCTTTTATTATGATGAGTCGAAGCTCTTTTTTACTCGGTTATTAAAGCCATGCCCCCCCTTCGCGAAAACGAGTTGAAAAAAAAGAGATTATTCTACCGTTTTAAACAACGAATCTTTTTTTCTAAAAAATTCATAAGCTCTTTGGGTAACAAGCCTATTAGTGCTATAAGTGCAATAGCGTAAAACAAGCCCACATACAAAGTAAGAGCAAAAGCGATTTGGAGCAAGCCGGCAAATAGAATAAAAAGAAACCGAAACAATCCATTCTGTAAAGGGATAAACAGTAAAACGGGAATTAGTATTTCTGCCCAGCGAACCCCAAAGCTTAAATACGGCAACAAAACAGTATGTGGTAATAACATTTTGCCAAGGGGCAGCACCATTTGATCAAGGCTTAGAGCGTAATATATAGCGTTGCCATTTTCTGTCCACTCTGCCCCACTTTTTAAAATGCCGGTAAAAAAATACAAAGAAAAAAGCAACAACATATAACCACAAGTAGCTACTGAAAAAATTTCTTTTTTAGGCAGTTCTTTTTTCTTTTTACTATCCAAAGAATAAAAAGAAGCCCAGGGCAAAAAAATACCCCAAAACAATAATAAGCGCAGTAAATCATCGCCGGCTTGCAGTATTAGCGTATTTCTATTTTGCAACGATACTAAAAAAAGCCAGGCTAAAAAGGCGGTTATATTGGTTCGGTATCCTACCAGTAAAAGAAAGTATATACAAGCGCTAAGTGAAAAGATAAAAACAGCAAAGGGGTACGTATCGCTAATTTGAAAAAAAGAAAAATACCCAGGCTTCCAATACGATAGCTCTACACTAAAAGGAACGGATCCTTTTTGGGTGTAGTACTCGGTTAATGAAGCCGCTCTGTTTATCAAATCAAGCAGCAAAATACCCCCCACCCCTATGCGCATTAAGCTTAGCGCGCGCGCATCTAAAGCGTATCTTTGTTTTAACACAATAAAAAAACAATATAGCTTTCTTTTTACCCCCATAATTATTTAGCTGCCGCTCGTTGCAAACGGTCGTTTATAGCGCGTCCCAAAAAGGAGTCTGGAAATTTTTCAGATACAATCACCTCTACATCGCTTTCATCAAAGTAGCGAAGGGCTGCAAACAAGCCGTGCGCCGCTTCTTTTATATTTTTTTTAGGCGATAAAATTTTTTCTACACTCGCATATTGGCCTCCGTATGATTGATAAAAAGAAATAATGCCTACTTTTTTATCCGCGTGCGTTTTTAAAAAAGAAGCTATATCGGCTATAAATAATGGTTTTTTTGGGGCATAGTGGCTTTTAATCATACCCGGAGCTTTTGGGTTAGATGAATTATTGGTTTGCACTTGTACCGGCCCTGCTACGCGCTCTATATCTTCAACAGCAAGTCCGCCTAACCGGTACACCACAAGGCCTTCGTCAAATCCTACAATAGTAGATTCAAGGCCTACCTCGCAAACACCTCCATCTAAAATGTACGCTACTTGATGCTGCAACTGAGCCCAAACGTGTTGCGGTTGTGTAGGGCTAATGTAGCCAAAGGGGTTGGCGCTGGGTGCGGCTAACGGAAAATCTATGCTTTTTAGTAATTGTAAAGTAAGTGCATGGTTCGGAATGCGTACGGCCACTTGAGGCAAGCCCGAAGTAATAACATCGGGAATGGTGTTTTTTTTGGGAAGTAACAAGGTAAGCGGCCCCGGCCAAAAAGCTTGTGCTAATTGCTGTGCCCACAAAGGAAAATCAAGCACCCATGCTTTTATTTTTTCAATACTGTTGCTATGAATAATTAAAGGATCGAAATAAGGACGGTTTTTGGCTTCAAAAATTTTTAACACGGCTTGTTCGTTCAAAGCATTGGCCGCTAAACCATATACCGTTTCGGTAGGAATAGCCACCAAACCACCCACCTGTAAGATTTGTTTGGCGTTTTCAATATCTATACCGATTTTAGGAGCCTTGTTGTGAGTCATGATTTCATTTCCAAATGCAAAGATAAACCTTGGTTTGAATATTGTAGAAAAACGTGCGGACGGTTTTCACAATATAGAAACTGTTTTTTACCCCATTGCCTGGTGCGACGTTTTAGAAGCAGTAGAAAATACTCGTTTTTCTAAAGGAGAAGAAAAAGTACATCTTTCTTTGTCGGGCTTGGAGGTGGCAGGCAATTCGCAAGATAATTTGCTGATAAAGACCTATACCTTGTTAGACGAAATGTATTCATTACCTCCTCTTTTGATGCATATACACAAGGCCATACCCATGGGGGCGGGCTTGGGCGGGGGCTCTGCCAACGCGGCTTTTTTTATAAAAATGATGAACGAAAAATTTTCTTTAAATATCGCAATACACCAACAAAAAAAAATAGCCGCACAGTTGGGGAGTGATTGCGCTTTTTTTATTGACAACAAGGCGGTTTTTGCTCAAAATACCGGTTCTGTTTTTTCTGAATCAGATGTACGTTTAGCTCATTATTATGCCGTAGTCGTATATCCCAATGTGCACAGCAATACGGCAAAAGCGTATCAAAACTGTACACCTGCTGTGCCTACAAAAAGAATACCTCATATTTTAAAACAAGATAGCGGCACGTGGAAAAACGAATTAAATAACGATTTTGAATCCATACTTTTCGCCCAATATCCTCAAATAAAAAAAACAAAAGAAACATTGTATTTGCATGGAGCTGTGTATGCGGCTATGAGTGGAAGTGGCAGCGCAGTGTTTGGGCTTTTTAAAAAAGAGGTAGATACAACGGCGTTAAACTTCGATTCGCAATACCTTGTTTGGCAAGGAAAATTATTTTAAAAAGAGGATTTTTCACCCTACTTTTTCTTGTTTTTATCTCTTTTTGCGCATTCATTTTTATAAATAGATGCGCTAATTACAGCACTTTTATCATATTGATTTTAAACTAATTATACTTTAGTTTAAAAATTACATGCATTATAAAATAAATGCTTTGTTTTTCTAATTAGCCCTTAGCGCTTTAATTTTGTTAGGCTATGTGTAGATGTGTTCATAAATATAAAGCACAAAACAACGCCATGCCGCACTCTTTGCAAAATATCTTCTGTCAAATTTATTAAAAAAATAAATGCCATAGAACAACAGTATATTATTATGAAAAATAAATTTTTTAACATGAAAACCACACACAAAATTATTTTCGGACTTATTGCGCTCTTTTTTGCGCTTCAAACAAAAGCCCAAGAAATAATAGAAAAAAAATGCAACAACCCGATGTTGCTGGAAAAGATAGATGCTACGCAAAAAGTACATCCGGAATACAATATGTACGCACTGAATATTCCGGTTGAAAACGTAGAAGTTCTGCAACTTAGAACCGAAACATCAAAAACATTTTATGGAGCTGATGGGCAGTACCGCCTGCAACAAACCGCTGGCATTTTCCATTATAAAAACGAAAAAGGAGCGTGGATGAGCGTGCAACAAAACGCTTCTACGCAAGCAAATGAGTACGGTATTTTTAATTCCAACTTGCCCTTGCACGTAAACCTGCTTTCGGGCGCAAGCGAAATGACTCTAAAAAAAACAGGTGAAAAAATTCAATTTGGGAACAACAGTGCCTTAGAATACATTAGCAAAGAAGGTCGTGTTATAGAAAAAAATACTGCGCTATTTTCAAACCATTCT
>JAFDYI010000018.1 GCA_018267475.1 Bacteroidota bacterium
TTGCGCATCGGATACAATACAGGTGTAGGTTCCTGCTATGAGCGCGGTATCTTGGTTGTTGTTTTGCCCGTTGCTCCACGCATAGTGATAGGGAGCCGTTCCGCCCGTAGCGGTAGCCGTAGTGCTTCCGGTGCTAAAACCAAAACAAGAAGCATTAATGGTATTGGTAATAGTGGCTACTAAAACAGTAGGTTGGGTGATGGTAACGGATAAAGTATCTTGACATCCGTTAGCATCTTGTACACCGGCGGTGTAAACACCTGCTGCCATACCCGTAGCAATGCCTGTAACGGATATTTGAGGAGGGGCTGTGCTCCACGCATACATATAGGGACCGGTGCCTCCAACAGCGGTAGCCGTTCCCGATCCATTGCTCATACCGTTGCAACTTACATTAGTTTGAGATACGGTGAGTGTGAGGGCTGGGGGCTGACTAATACTTACCGAAGCAGTTGTAGTACATCCTTTCGCATCGGTAGCTAAAACAGTATAAGTTCCGAAGGATAAGTTGATGGCAGTGGTAGTGGTTTGCACCGGAGTGGTAGTCCAAGCGTAGGTATAAGGGGCTGTTCCACCTACTATGGCTGAAACGGCATTTCCATTATGTGTACCAAAACACGAATCGTTTTTAAACGAAGTTATGGATACGGAAAACACAGAGGGTTGTGTAATGGCAACGGTGGTGGTAGCGGTGCAACTATTGGCGTCAGTAACTACAAGCGTATAAGTACCTGCCGGTAAATTAGTGGCATTGGCGGTAGTTTGTGCAGGGCTTGTGCTCCACGCGTATGTGTATGGGCTAATGCCTCCTTTTGTGCCTGATACGGCAAGTCCGTTGCTGTTTCCGTAACACGAATCGTTTTTAAACGAAGTGATAGAGTCTTTTAACACAGACGGCTGTGTAATGGTAAGAACAAAAGCCATTTGGCAGCCATTAGCATCTTGTACGCCGGCCGTATAAACACCCGCTGCCATGCCGGTAGCAATGCCTGTAGCAGATATTTGTGGCGGGCTTGTGCTCCAACCATATAGGTAGGGAGCTACACCGCCTGTAGCGGTAGCTGTGGCCGAACCGTTGCTGAGTCCGTTGCAGGTTACGCTGCTTTGTGTAGCCGTGAGCGTAAGTGCCGGTGGTTGACTAATGCTGACTGAGACTGTACTTACGCATCCTTTTATATCGGTAGCGGTAAGTGTGTAAACACCAAACGGTAAATTATTTGCATTAGCTGTGGTTTGTGTGGGGGTGGTATTCCAAGAATAAGTATAAGGAGCTGTTCCGCCCACTATGGCTGAAACAGCGTTACCATTATGTGTACCAAAACACGAATCGTTTTTAAAAGAAGCGATGGAAACTGAAAAAGCGGAGGGTTGCGTAATAGTAACGGTGGTTGTAGCACTGCAAGCATTAGCATCGGTAACTACTAAAGTATAGGAGCCGGCCGGTAAATTAGTAGCATTGGCCGTAGTTTGTATCGGTGAGCTGTTCCACGAGTAAGAATACGGAATGGTGCCTCCGGTGGTGTTAGAGTTAGCTGAACCGTTGCTGTTGCCAAAGCACGAATCATTTTTAAAGGAACCAATAGTGGTTGCTAAAATGGCGGGCTGTGTAATGGTGATAGATACCGTATCGCGGCAACCATTAGCATCTTGTACTCCGGCGGTATAGCTGCCCGCTGCTAAGCCGGTTGCAATGCCGGTAGTGGATATTTGTGGAGGCGACGTATTCCAACCGTAGGTATAGGGCGCTACACCACCTGTAGCAGTAGCAGTGGCTGAGCCGTTGCTAAGCCCGTTGCAGCTTACGTTATTATGAACGGCCGTTAGGGTAAGAGCAGGGGGTATATTTATTACGGCGGAAACCGATATGGTGCAGGTATTAGCATCTTTTATAGTGGCTGTATAGGTACCTGAAACAAGTATTGTAGCTGTTGGCGTAACTTGCACCGGCATCGTGCTCCATGAATATGCGTATGGTGCTGCCCCTCCTGTTACATTTACTGTAGCAGTAGCAGCTCCGCATAGAATAGTGCTGGTAATACCTGCCCCTAAATTAGGCACAGGAGTAGGGTATGAGATTTGGAGGAAACCATTGCCTCCGGCACTTCCGTATGCCGGTTGTATTCCCGTTCCACTACCGCCACTAGAGCAGGTAGCACACAAACCGCCCAAAGTACCTGAATTTCCAGATGTCTGACCTGCCCCGTTGGCTATAGTAGTACCCAAGCTGGTTCCACCGGCACCGCCCGCTCCACCATCGTCAGAGGTAAGGGAAGAGCCGCCACCGCCGCCTGCTAAGCCGCCACCGCCGCCACCGCCACCGCCTCCATCATTAGCAATACAAGTGCCTACCCCTCCATTATTTCCGCTACCACCGCTTAAAGACCCCGCCGTAGCTGCATTATTACTATTGCCTGCTACACCACCGCCGCCGCCCGTTCCGGCTTTACTAAAATTGCCGCCGCCACCGCCGCCGCCACCGCCTGCTGCTACTATCATAGGGCTTGCTCCATTTAAAATACCGGTGCCGCCACCGCCACCGCCGCCCGCTCCCGAGCAACCGCTTGGCCCGGCATTACCACCAGCACCACCCGTGCCTAAACCAAAGCCACCGCCACCACCCGGTGCGCTTCCCAAACAGCCATAGCCACCGGCACCGCCACCACCTACTACTATAGTTAAAACTTGCCCTGGAGTTACTGCTATAACTGAAGAGGCATACGCACCCCCCCCTCCGGCATTACCTGCCTGCGTATCGGTACCGCCACCGCCGCCGCCGCCGCCCCATGCCTGCACCGTAACAGAGCACACGCCCGATGGTATGGTAAACGATTGGTTAGCCCCTGTATAATTAAACGATTGTGTTGTTTGCGCATGGATATACGCACTTAGATACATTAAAAATGCAAAAAATAAAACGCTCCTTTTTGTTAAAAAGAAATTCATAAGACAACAAATGTAAGACGAAATGTTAAAACTTGTATGTTAAAAGTTATTAAAAAATTCCGGTTATACAAACTCGTTTCAAAAGAAAAAGCCCACTAAATGAGGGCAATTTCATTACGCGGCCACTATTTAATTTTAAACAAACAGCAATCTTTTAATTTCTTTTCCCTACCTTTGTAAGATGCAAATTGTAAAAGGAGACGATTTTGTAGCCGGTGAGTTATTGGCTGGCATCAACTCATCTGATGATTTAAAAAAGATAGAACTGGAAAAATTACCACAAGTATGCAATGAACTGCGCCAGTATATCATTGATTTAGTATCCGTAAAAGGCGGGCATTTTGGGGCTTCCTTGGGTGTAATAGAACTTACCACGGCGCTGCATTACGTTTTTAATACCCCTTACGATCAATTAGTGTGGGACGTGGGGCATCAAGCCTATGGGCATAAAATTCTTACCGGCAGACGCGATCTGTTTCATACCAATCGTAAGTACAAAGGCATTAGCGGTTTTCCAAAAAGAGAGGAAAGCATCTACGATACTTTTGGTGTAGGGCATTCTTCTACTTCCATATCAGCAGCCTTAGGCATGGCTCTTGCATCAGATTATAAAAACGAAAAAAACAAACATCATATTGCCGTTATTGGTGATGGTGCCTTAACAGCAGGGCTTGCCTTTGAAGGCTTAAACCATGCAGGCTCTTCGCATGCCAATTTATTGGTAGTGCTTAATGATAACTGCATGAGCATTGACCCGAACGTGGGCGCACTAAAAGAATATCTTACCGACATTACTACTTCGCATACCTATAATAACGTAAAAGACGAAGTGTGGAAGCTGCTGGGCAAGCTTAGTAATTTTGGTACCAGCGCTCGCGATATTGTGTCTAAAGTACAGTTAGCCATGAAAACCTCTTTGCTGAAGCAAAGCAATATGTTTGAGTCGTTGAAGTTTCGCTACTTTGGCCCGGTTGATGGGCATGATGTGCACCGTTTGGTACAGGTTATGCAAGACCTTAAAGACATTCCCGGCCCTAAAATTTTGCATGTACTTACTAAAAAAGGGAAAGGCTATAAATTTTCGGAAGAAGGAGACGAAACTACCTGGCATGCGCCGGGTTTGTTTAATAAAGACACCGGAGAAATCATTAAAGTAACGCCCAAAGAGCCTCAGCCCCCTAAATATCAAGACGTGTTTGGACATACTTTAGTAGAGTTAGCTGAAAAAAACGAAAAAATTATGGGCATCACTCCGGCTATGCCTAGTGGTTGCTCGCTCAACATTATGATGAAAGCCATGCCGCATCGCGCTTTTGATGTAGGTATTGCAGAGCAGCATGCCGTTACTTTTTCGGCCGGACTGGCCACGCAAGGTCTTGTGCCTTTTTGCAACATATATTCATCTTTTATGCAACGCGCTTACGACCAAGTAATACACGATGTAGCCTTGCAGAAATTGCACGTAGTGTTTTGTTTAGACAGGGGTGGATTGGTAGGAGCCGATGGAGCCACGCACCATGGTACTTTTGATATAGCCTACTTTAGGTGCATACCCAACATGATAGTGGCAGCGCCCATAAACGAGCAAGAACTGCGCAACCTTATGTACACCGCTCAATTAGAAAAAAATGCCGGCGCCTTTAGCATTCGCTACCCACGCGGCAACGGGGTAATGCCCCAATGGAAAACACCTTTTGAAGAAATAAAAATAGGAACCGGAAAAAAACTAAAAGAAGGTAAAGATGTGGCCTTTCTTAGCTTCGGCACTATAGGAAATAATACCGCCCGAGCCATACAGCAATTAGAAGCTCAGGGCATCTATGCAGCCCATTATGATATGCGCTTTGCAAAACCTTTGGACGAAGAATTATTGCACCAGGTTTTTTCTTCTTATAAAAAAATAATAACTGTAGAAGACGGCTGCCTGCAAGGCGGATTTGGCAGCGCTATAGCTGAATTTATGACCGATAACCAGTACACCGCTCATATAAAACGGTTGGGCATTATGGATGAATTTATAGAACACGGTGAACCTGATGAGCTGTATGAAGAAGTGGGCTTATCAATAAACGCCATAGCGCAAGAGGCTGTAAAATTTTTGTCTGTTAATACCCAAACCAAAATAGCATGAACACTTGCATCTCCATTGGCGTAAAGCAAATTAAAAACGTATTTTTTTTATTCTTGTTTTTTTGTTGGAGCCTAATAAAGGCACAAACGCAAACCCTTACGGATAATGCCCAGCCAAGAGTAGAACAATCGTTTAGGCCTGTGTTTGCCGTGGGCGCACTGGGTTCGCAAATAGATGGCGATACGTACTCGGGCTACAAGCATTTGGGTTTTTTTTTAGGAGCAGGCATCAATCGCCAGCTATCTAAAGTAATAGAAGTGGAATTTATGCTTACCTTTTTACAAAAAGGCGTACGCAGCAATTACCGCACCGATTCTGCTTCGCTCAACAACCCCAACAACCCCTTTACCCTTACTCGCCTTAATTACTTAGAAATACCTTTGTATTTTAGGTTTGCCTGGAAAAAATTTAAAGCCGAAGCGGGAGGTGCTGCCGGTTTTTTGGTGCGCTACCCACCCTACAACCACACACAAGCCGGGCAAGTACCCGATTATCAAAACAAAAATTGGAATCGCTTTGATTATAGCTTTTTAATAGGCGTAGGGTATCAAATTACACACGAGTTTTTTATTGATATACGTTGGGAATACTCTTTGGTGCCGATGAGCCCTTACAATTATGGACAAAGCACGGGGGTATATCGTGGGCCGCTGGGAGGTATTTTTCACAAAGGCCTGTATAACAACTGCTTGATGCTATTGCTTAGCTATAAATTACCATACAAGGCAAAAGCCGTATCCATCGGTTCTAATGGGCACTAAGCCTATAAATATAGTATTGGCCATTACAGGATCCAGCGGTTCTGTTTACGCTAAGGTTGTGCTTGACACGTTACAAGAGTATCAAAGTGCATTGGGCAATATAGCGGTGGTAATGAGCGATAACGCCAAGTACAACTGGCAACTTGAATTAAACAATAACGATTACAACAACTACCCATTTCATTTTTTTGAGAAGCATGATTTTAATGCGCCTTTTGCTTCGGGCTCCTCTTCTTATCAAGCTTTTCTTATTTGCCCCTGCAGCATGGGCACCTTAGGCCGTATAGCATCAGGTGTCAGCAACGATTTAATAACCCGCGCCGCCGATGTGATGCTAAAAGAACGACGAAAACTTATTTTAGTAACTCGCGAAAGCCCGCTTAGCCTCATTCATATAAAAAATATGGAGGCTGTAACCCTGGCAGGCGGTATTATTTGTCCGGCAAATCCTTCTTTTTATAGCAAGCCAAAAAATTTTGAAGAGTTGGCCAAAACGGTAAGCAACCGCGCCTTGCATTTAGCCGGCATTGAGATACCCGCCTACCGCTGGAACGAGTGAGCTTTGTGCAAAAAGTTATTTGCTGTTAGCTGCTTTGGCTCCGCATTTTAGTTGTAAACAGCATAAAATAACCGCTAATAAAATGATGGCGGTAAAACAAAAAAAACACTCGTTTATCTTTAAAACCCTTCCGAAAGGGCGGCCTTTTGGATACAAAAATCTTCCTCATTTTTACCGAATTTTTACTCAAACCGACCAGATATAAAAAAAATACCGCCAGATATATAATTTTTCATTTTTCTGTTTTTTTGTATCGTAACTTTGCCCTGTGAACGTTTTTTTTACCAAAAATTAAGATAGAAATAAGCTAAAAGCACGTACAAATACTAAAAAAACAAAACCTATTTTTTAAATTAAAACTATTTTAGTAGGTTTGGCAACTTAAAAAGAATAAAACAAAAATAAACTAACCAAAAATCACAAATATGAGCACAAAAAAAACCTCAGGCGGCTTTCCGCTAATCGTTTCAGCACTGGCAATTGCAATCTGTATCGCTATAGGCTGGTTTCTTTACTTAACCGTATTGGGTGCGCCCGGAAACTTTGATGCCGAAGGACACCCGAAACCCGGAAACCTAATGGGCATTATGTATAAAGGAGGTTTTATTGTGCCCTTTTTATTAGGATTTTTTCTAACTGTACTTACCTTTGCGGTAGAACGCTTTATAACCATACAAAAAGCAAGCGGTAAAGGCAGCACCGATAAATTTGTATCTAAAATAAAACAATTAGTAGCCGCTCATGATTTAGATGGAGCTCTTGCCGAATGCGATAAACAACAAGGCTCTTTGGCTAACGTGGTACACGAAGGCATTGAAAAATACAAATTTGTAGAAAACGATCCTAAAATGGATAAAGAAGCTAAAGTAGCTGCTATACAAAAAGCCATTGAAGAAGCAACCGCCCTTGAGTTGCCTATGCTCTCTAAAAACATGGTTGTTATATCAACCTTAGCCTCTATCGGTACTTTAACAGGTTTGATAGGTACGGTAGTAGGTATGATTCGCGCATTTAGCGCCTTAGCTGCAGCCGGTACTCCCGATACAGCCGCCCTTTCAACCGGTATCTCCGAGGCTCTTGTAAATACCCTGGTAGGTATCTTAACCTCAGCATGCGCCATCATTTTTTACAACGTGTTTTCAAATCGTGTAGATCAATTAACGTATGCTATGGATGAGGCCGGATTCTCTATCATTCAAGAATTTCAATCTTCAGGAAAATAATTTTTCTGAATAAAGAAAACAAATAAAGAATTACAGTATTCACTCTTAAAAAGAAGAAAGCATGTCAAAAATAAAAATGGCAAAAGGCTCCCCCTCTTTGGATATGACGCCAATGGTGGATTTAGCGTTTCTGCTCGTTACATTTTTTATGCTTACCGCCTCTTTTCGCATGGCCGAACCCGTAGTGGTGGATCCGCCGGCATCGCACTCTGACAAAACCCTGCCCGATAATACCATACTGGTAACCGTAGATAACCAAGGCAGACCGTATTTTGGAGTAAGTAACGCCGAAGCCAAATTAGCTACACTAATGAAAATGAGCGATAAGTATAAAGTAAAATTTACCGACGACCAGATACGCAAGTTTGGCGGTATGAGCAGCTTTGGGGTGGACATAAACGACCTGCCCAAATACATTGATGCCTCAGAAAACGAACGCCAAAAATTTCCAACAAAAGGGGTGCCTAACGATTCTCTAAAAAATCCGCAATTAAGCGACTGGGTGCGTTACGCTGCGCAAGAAACCAACGGTATTTATATACGCGAGCGCGATGCTGCTAAAGCAGCCGGAAAAGATTTTATGGGCGAAAAAGTGCGCTATGCTATTAAAGCAGACGGAAAGGCGAAATACATCTCGGTAAAAGCCGTGCTAAAAACCTTTACCGATATGAAAATTTATAGATTTAATTTAATAACCTCTTTAGAAGGCGGCGAGAAAAAAGCTACCGAAGAAGAGAAAAAATAAACTTGTACCATGGCAGAAATTGCAGACGATGGCGGCGGCCACAAAAAAGGTGGTAAAAAACGCGCCAAGAAACAATCAACCCGCATAGATATGACACCTATGGTGGATTTAGGCTTCTTACTGCTTACGTTTTTTGTATTAACATCAACGTTTAGCAAACCTAAATCTATGGAAATTAGTTTTCCCGCCCCCATTGATAACCAAACCAAACCACCCGAAGTAAAAAACGGAATTACCCTTATTCTTACTAAAGACAATCGTATTTTTTACTACAAAGGCCAGTTTAATGCCCCTAACAACCCCGATGGAAAACCCGCTACTGAGCTAAGCGAAACTACGTTCTCTTCAGGAGGCTTACACAAAATTTTGTTGGAAATGAACACCTATGCCAACGATGAAATAGCCAAACTGGAAACTAAAGTGAAAAACCGACAGTTGGCTGATACCGCCTTTAAACGATTGGCTATGGATGCCAAAGGCGATAAACGCTCGCTTACAGCGCTAGTAAAAACAGACGACCAAGCCACTTATAAAAATGTGGTGGACGCGGTAGATGAACTGAACGTGTGCTTGGTGGGTAAATACGTAATTGTAGATATGACCGCACCCGAGTACGCACTATTAACCGCAAAAATTAAATAAAAATGAGTATGTTCAATAATTGGAATAATGTTTCGTCCGATACCAGAAACGACCTCGTTTTTGAAGGAAGAAACCAAGCCTATGGGGCTTATCCCATACGCAAAGAGTACAATAAACGAATTACCTTTATTGTATGTGGTCTGTTGGTGCTTTCTATTGCTTTATCTGGATTGAAATACCTTTTAGACAATAAAAAAGACGATGCTTTAGATAAAGATGTAAAACTAGATGTAACACAAATAGACCTTACGCCTCCGGCTGAAAAAAACGAGCCGCCACCACCACCGCCACCACCACCACCGCCAGTGGCCGAAACTATAAAATTTGTGCCACCTGTAATTAAAGAAGATGCGCATGAAGACGAGCCACCACCACCACAAGAAAAAGTAGCTGAAACCAACGTAGGAACCACCACTCAAGCCGGAAGCGGAGAAGACGTGGTAGTACCCGGCGATGGAGATGGAAAAGCAGGACCGGTGGAAGAAAAAGCACCGGAAATTTTTACAGTAGTAGAGCAAATGCCCGAATTTCCAGGTGGGCCGGCTGAGATGATGAAATACATTCAAAAAAACATTCATTACCCTGAAGTAGCTAAGGAGGCCGGAATACAAGGTCGTTGCTTTGTGAAATTTGTAGTAGAATCTGATGGAAGCATTAGCAACGTAGAAGTTTTGAAAGGTGTAACCGGCGGTGCCGATTGCGATAAAGAAGCCATGCGCGTAGTGAAAAGCATGCCTAAGTGGAGCGCCGGCAAACAAAATGGTCGCTCGGTAAGGGTTTGGTTTAACCTACCTATTGTGTTCCGCCTGCAATAAAACACATGCACAAAGCTTTTTTAATTTCAGGATTTATATTTGCCGCACTCTTTATGGGGTGCGGCTTTGCTTTACTATGCACTTCTTTTTTAATAGAAAAAATACCCGAGCCCAACCGTACCTGGGGCGGCTTCGTTTTTATAGCCTATGGAGCCTTTAGGCTTTATCGACAAATAAAAACAGTAAAAAGCACCTCCTTGTAAAAGCTCTATTAAAATTTATTGGTCGTTTTACAGCGTGTTTTTTTCTAAAAAAACAAACACCTCTATTAAACTTTCGGGTTTTATTCTCATCTTTATAGTATGAAGATAGAGCATGTTTATCATTTATACAGCAGAGCGGGCTTTGGCATTTCCATAAGCGATGCCCAAGCTTTAGTAAATAAAAAGGTAGAAGAAGTGGTAGAAGCTTTGCTAAACATAAACAACCCCGCTTTTATAACTTGCGTCTCTTTAGACGAATTGCCCAGCAAAGCAGAAATGAAGAGCATGACAAAAAGCGAGAAAAGAGATTTGCTGCAAGAGTCAAAAGAAAAAATAAAACAACTTAATGTGAAGTGGGTGCAGCAAATGACAAACTCTACCAGTCCTTTGTTAGAAAAAATAACGTTGTTTTGGCATGGGCATTTCGCTTGTCATATAGAAAACGCTTATACCACGCAAACGCTGCACAACATCACTAGGCAAAACGGCTTAGGTCTTTTTAAAAATTTGTTGGTACCCGTTTCTAAATCGGCAGCTATGCTGCAGTTTTTAAACAACAATCAAAACAAAAAACAACACCCCAACGAAAATTTTGCACGCGAGCTGATGGAACTTTTTACTATAGGAAGAGATCATTATACCGAGCAAGATATTAAAGAATCAGCCCGCGCCTTTACCGGCTGGAATTTTAGCCCCGACACCTATGAGTTTGTACTAAAAGAACCCCAACACGATGAAGGTATTAAAACTTTTATGGGGCAAAGCGGTAATTTACAAGGTGAGGATATTATAGATATTATTTTAAGCAAAAAACAAACGGCTGTTTTTTTATGCAGAAAAATATATAGGTTTTTTGTAAACGAAACCGTAAACGAAAAACAAGTATCCAACTTGGCTGATTTTTATTACAAAAACAACTACGATACAGGTTTGTTGTTGCATCAAATTTTTACTTCAAAGTGGTTTTATGATGATGAAAATATAGGCTGTAACATTAAATCTCCTATAGAATTTATAGTAGGTTTTGCCAAGCAATTCAGTATTATGCCCGACGATAAAACGATATTAAAAATGCAACAAGCCTTAGGGCAGGTATTGTTTTACCCCCCTAACGTAGCAGGCTGGCCGGGTGGAAAAAACTGGATTGACAATTCTACCTTACTGCTTCGTTTAAAAACAGCTTCGGTGATATTGAATGGAGGCAAAATAGATATAAAAGATAAAGAGGATATGCCGGAAGAATCGTTCGATTTGCCCGAAAGTATTACGGTAGTACAAACAAAACCTTTTTACAGCAACCAGTCGGCAACCGATTTGCTTACCTGCTTGCTGCGCGTACCATTAGACGATAGTCGCTTAGCCTTTTTAAAAAGTGAACACAACAAACAATTGGTGCTAAAAATAGTTTCTATGCCCGAATATCAACTTTGTTAAGCGATGAACAGAAGACATTTTATAAAACAAACCGGATTAGCTGCCGCAGCCCTTTGGGTTCCTAATTTTTTAAAACCGATGGAACGCTTTGCTGTAGAGGGCTACAAAAATTTAGTTATCATTCAACTTTCGGGAGGTAACGATGGGCTAAACACGGTTATTCCTTTTGAAAATGATGTGTATTACAACAGCCGTGCTACGCTTGCCATTGCTAAAAATGAAGTGCTAAAACTCAACGAACAATTAGGTTTTCATCCTGCCATGAGTGGACTGCATCAATTATATAAAGAAGGTTTGCTAACCATCATAAACAGTGTAGGCTACCCTAACCCAAACCGTTCGCATTTTCGCTCGATGGATATATGGCAAAGCGCTTCCGGCACTAACGAATATCTTAACAATGGTTGGATTGGGCGCTACCTTGACTCTTCTTGTGCCGAATGCAACCATCCCTATTTAGCCATTGAAGCCGATCAGACCTTGTCTTTAGCCTTAAAAGGAGCTATAAAAAAAGGCTTTGCTGTAAATAATGCTAAGCAATTGTACAACGAAACGCGCGAGCCTTTTTTTGAGCAGCTAAGAAATATATCCAACCATCATTCAAATGATAACGTGGCTTACCTATACAAAACGATGGCCGACACGTACTCGGGCGCTCAATATATTTTCGAAACTTCTAAAACATACACGAACACGTATGAATACCCTAAAAATGCGTTAGGAAAACAATTAAAACAGATAGCTACATTTATAAATTCAGGAATGCAAACCCGCGTGTATTACGCCTCTATGGGGGGCTTTGATACGCACGTAGGGCAGCTCGCCCGGCAGCAAAAACTGTTACACGATTTTTCGGAAAGTACTAGCGCTTTTGTGAAAAATTTACAACAAAGCGGAACCTTGGATAACACCTTAGTATTGGTTTTTTCTGAGTTTGGAAGAAGAGTAAGTCAAAATGCCAGCAACGGCACCGACCACGGCACCGCTAGTAATTTGTATGTAATAAGTTCTAAATTAAAAACACCGGGCATGTACAATGCAGGCCCCAACCTTATTGATTTAGACAACGGCGACCTTAAATACCAAATAGATTTTAGAGCTGCCTACGCTTCGTTGTTGCAACAGTGGTTAGGCGTAAGTACCAGCGGCATCATCACTTCGCGTCATGAATTGTTAAACTTAGTTTAATCTTCTTTTTTTTGATACGATTTGTTTTGTAGTTTTTTTCGTCGGCTTCTATTAAAAGAATACAACAAGCCCGCAAAAAACATTAGCACAATAAAGTAGATGCTTTGTTCTCTATCTCCTTGTATTAAACTATATACAGAGAGGATTACGGAAAGCACTAAAAACACCAGCCATAAATACTCTTTCCCTTTGTAGGTCAGGTACAAATAATCTTTCTTAGGGTTTTGCTGCATGGTATTTTGGGTGCAAGGTACGCGTTTTTTTGTATTATATGTTACTCCTGTTTCTATCATTCAAATACATATTGATTTTTAAAGAACTCATTTTAAAATAAACCCAAGCTCTTAGGTAATAAAAAGAAGATATAATGCTTATATATACGGTCTCTATGAAAGAAATGTGCGTTGTTTTTTTATATCCTAGCTTAGCCCCAATATTTCCGCACCAAAAATCCATTATTTTATGCTCTATCTGTGCGAAATGCTTTCCTTTTTTCCATGCCCCTGATCTGTCTTCATTAATAGGCTTAAGTAACGAATTATATTTATATAAGACTCTCTCGTTCATCTTTTTTTCTTCGATATTTTTTTTAATTCTATCTTGGTAGTTAAAGCTATGTTCATCGTATTCAATGCTTAAAAAAGAACAAACCTCTTTCAATACAGACTCTTTATTTTCCACAAAATTTTCGTAAAACACAAAAAGTGTTTTTGTTGGATATTTTTTCTTGGTTTCTAAAACCAGTTTGTTGTAAAAACGCCATATAATACTATAATTAATAACTGAAAATTTTTTTGAAAAATGTTCTCTGCTTTGTTTATTAGACAATACAAAATCCCTATAATCTCTAATGGTACACAAAAATTTAGCATCGGGTACTATTTCCATTAGTTCTTTGGTTTTTAAAGTATAAAATGGATTTTTATCTATAATAGCGCATACTTCTTTTTTATTTTCTTTTTTATGAAAATAAATACGCCTACAAAGTTCAAAATAATTCATTTTTTCTCCTATCTTTAAAAAAGTAGGAATTTCTTTTTTTCGCCTATAAATAGAAATATCTTTTAATAAAGATTCTGTTACTTCACTCATATTGCCGTATTTTTTGTAACCCAGTAGTAAGTGCTTTGACTCGCCCATAGCGACACAGTTTTTATGGTGATTTAACACCTCTTGTAATAAAGTTGTTCCGCTACGGGTAGAGCCAATAATAAAATGAATTTTTATATTATTGGGTTTTTCTAAGGTTTGTAGCATAATGTATCTGTATAAAATCACTTACTTTTTTAGCAGATTCTTCTGCTGTTTCAGCATCGCTATGAATTTCTAAATCGGGATAAGTGGGAGGCTCAAACGGGTCGTTTACTCCTGTAAGGTTATGAATTTTTTCCGGATGCGTATCGGGCAAGTATGCTTTTTGGTATAAGCCTTTAGTATCTCTTTTAATAAGTTCTTTTATGTTGCAGGTAATAAAAATGGTTTTTGAATGAGGGTATTTTTCTTTCATCTCTTGTCGCACTTCTTCATAAGGGTTGATAGCACAAACAATAGCTACTATATGATGCTGAGAAAATTTGTTTGCTACAAAAGCCAAACGCCTGATGTTTTCGCCCCTGTCGGCTTTACTAAAGCCTAATTCTTTTATGATATTTTTTCTATAATCATCGGCATCAAGCACCTCTACTGCTATGTTTTGTTTAGAAAGGCGGCTCTTTACCAATTGGGCTAAAGTAGATTTTCCTGCGCCGCTCATGCCGCAAAATAATACAACCATTTATCAAAAATTTTATTAAAGATACTTATTTTTTTTATATTTGCTTATCTATGGAAGAAAAATATCTTGTAAAAATACGGTTTAACACTCATTATAAACCAAATGATGGCAGCAAAGAATGGCGCGTTTTAGTAAATGATTTTGAAAATTTTTGCAATCACATTTCTATCAATTGCCCCGCGCTTACTACTAAAGATTTTATTGAAGGGGTGGGCGATAAATGGCATATAAGTTGTTCGCCCCAAAAAATAGAGTATATAAAAGACGATAGCCTAAAAGAGGCCCCTGCTCACTACTTTAAAGAAATTATTTTACGATAAACAGCGCGTTATTCTTTAAGTTCTATTACGCAAATGCGTTTGGTAACTTCTGTAACCTTGTATCGGTCATCGCTGCGGCTACCCAATAACCACACTATTTCGTTGTTAGAGCGCAGTATCCATTGCTTTTGCTTATCAAACAAAGAAGTTTTTTTGCTGATAAAAAAATCGCTTACTTTTTTAAAACCATGCATGCCTAATGGCTTAAAAACATCGCCTTTTTGCCAATGATTAACGAGCAAAGGAAATTTTAAAGTGTCGGCATCGGCGTATAATTTATTGACTGCAAAATCGTTTTTATTAAGTGTTTTGATGTTTCCTTTTTTAAACGAAATAGAGATACTAATGGGGCTTTGTATTTCGGTGTCGTTGCGTGTAATGAAGAATGCGGACTCATCTTCCTTATCTTGCTTTTTTTTTACAAACAGGTTTTCTCGGTCTTTTAATAAAATATGCGTGGGGCTTTCAAAAATTTTACCGGAGGGGCTGTTTAATGTTTTAAAAACATCATGCACCTGCGATGGATTAAAAGAAAATTCTTGTAACAACTCAAACAAAAAAAGGGTAGGGGCTGTGCTGAGCAATAGCTTTTTTATGTTAATACTAAAACCATCTTGTGTACGTACACCTAGTTTTTTCTTTTGTTTTTCGCTTTCTTTTTGAATCACTTTGTAGCTCTGTTGCAAAATGTCTAACTCGCCGGCAAAGGTTTGCAACAAAGAGGGGTTTATTTTTTTTAGCTTAGGTATAATATGCAATCGCAAATGGTTGCGCAGGTATTTATCTTCTTTATTACTGCTGTCTTCTCGGTAAGGAATACGGTGCTTGTTACAATAGATTTCTATCTCTTTTTTTGAAGCAAATAACAGCGGGCGCAATACCTTATTGTTTTTTGGCTCCATGCTTTTTAAACCTTTTAACCCCGATCCACGCAATAGGTTTATAAAAAAAGTCTCTAAATTATCATCAGCATGATGCGCCGTAAGCAGATAATCAAAGTGTTCTTTTTCCATCAATTCGTTAAACCAAGCATAGCGCAACTCGCGGGCAGCCATTTGTATAGAGCTGTTTTTTTGCTCGGCATAAGCCGAAGTGTTAAAACAATTAAAAAAAGCAGGTATTTTATTCTTTTTAGCGTAACTCCTTACCATTTTTTCGTCGGCATCCGACTCTTCCCCCCTCAGTAAAAAATTAGCGTGGGCTATTGAAAATGAAAAACCATGCTTTTGCAACAAATGGCATAAAACCATCGAATCCATGCCGCCGCTAAGGGCTAACAGCAACTTACTTTTTTTATTAAAAAGTTGTTTTTCTTTTATGTATTGAATAAATTGCCGTTCCATTTCCTGCCCAAAGATAGCGCAGCTAAAAGATATTTTAGTTAAAAAAAACACATTTAGAGGAAAAAATAATACATTTGTGGTTTACAACTCATATTAAAGATGTTATGATAAAACGAATATTATTGATAACCGGGGCAGCAGCTATATTGGCTACGTCCTGCGGAGGAGAGAAAGAGCAACACCAAACGAAACAAGCTAAGGGTGGGGTGTATTATGGCGGCGTTTTTAGAATCAATGAGTTAGAAGATTTTAAAAGCCTATACCCTTTATCCATAGCCGACGTTATTTCATGGCGTATATCTACGCAAGTATATGAAGGGCTTATCAAATTTAATCAAGGCGATTTATCTCCCATACCTGCGTTGGCAAGCCGCTGGGAAAGCAATACCGATGCTACCGTGTGGAAGTTTTATTTGCGCAAAGGCGTAAAGTTTCATAACGATCCCTGCTTTCCTGACGGAAAAGGAAGGGAGCTAACTATAACAGATGTAAAATATTGCCTTGATAAATTGTGTGAAAATTCACCCCTAAACGCTTCTTTTGATGTTACTTTTAAAGGGCGCGTAAAAGGAGCTGATGAATATTTTGAGGCCAGCAAAATAGGAAAGCTACCCGAAGGCGGTGTAAGTGGGGTAAAGGTTTTAAACGACTCTACCTTAGAAATAGATCTGGTGCACCCATTTTCTGAGTTTTTTAATATCATTGCCCACTCAGGCTGTTTTATATATCCTAAAGAAGCCTTTGAAAAATACGGTATTGATATGCGCGCGAAATGCGTGGGAACAGGGGCCTTTATGGTAAAAACAATTAAAGAAGGAGAAACCGTTATTTTAGAAAAAAATCAAGACTACTGGGGTGTAGATAAAGATGGGAACCAGCTACCTTACTTAGACGCTATAAAAATTTCTTTTATCAAAGAAAAGAAAGCCGAAATGTTGGAATTTCAGCGTGGAAATTTAGACTTAGTGTACCGTATTCCGGTTGAAATGTATAAAGAAATTATGGGCACCTACGATAATGCCAACGCCAAAAAAAATGATTTTGATATACAAACCGTTGCTGCTTTGCAAACCACTATGTATAGCATGTTATTTACCAGCAACAATATCTTTTCTACCAGTAAAGATATTCGTTTAGCCTTTAACTACGCTCTTGATCGCAATAAATTAGTGGATTATATTTTGCAAGGAGAAGGGCTACCCGGCTCATACGGTATTGTGCCTCCGGTAAATGCCTTTAAAAAAATGGGATACGATTTTTCTCAAATAAAAGGATATGAGTTTGATGCTGCAAAAGCAAAAGAATACATGAAAAAAGCCGGATATCCTGATGGAAAAGGATTTCCTAAAGTAACTCTAACCATAAACTCGGGCGGCGGCGAACGAAATGAGCAAATAGCAGAAGCCGCACAAAAAATGTGGAAAGAAAATTTAGGAGTAGAAGTAGCCATTAATGTAATACCACTTACCGAAATGATAGACGCATATTCATCAGCTAAACTTCCTTTTTATCGTCGTGGTTGGGCTGCTGATTACCCAGATCCAGAGATATTTTTAACCCTGTATTACAGCAAAAATATTCCCAATAACTTAGGAGACCGCTCCTATATCAACTCCGATCGGTATAAAAACACCAAGTTCGACTCTTTATATACCCTGGCTTTAGGCGAGGTTGATCAGAAAAAACGCATGACCTTGTATATGCAAGCCGATCAATTATTGATTGATGACGGCGCTTTTATTCCGGTGTTTTATGATGAAACGGATAGGCTTATTCAAAAAAATATCCGCAACTTCCCCGCTAACTCTCTTGAGTTTAGAGATTTAAGCACCGTGTACGTAATCCCAAATAAAAAAGGAGATAAGTAAGGTAGCGCGTTATTTAAAAAAATGATAGAAAGGGTGCATCGTTTTTATCAGTACTTGATTTAGAAAAACGCTCGTATTTGAGCGCTGCCTATGTTTACCATTTTGTAGTTAGGTGTTTTTCTACCTTGATAGCCAATACTTATTTGAATGTTCCCTGAGATATTTCGTTGGTACGAGGCCTCCCAAGTAATGTTGTTGCCCGCTTGCAAGGCGTTTAGCATCTCAAAAGAAACCGCAGAGTTGGAAGCCCCTGTATAAGCAATACTAATATAATCTATTTTCATAGTAAAGCTGCCCTGTGTCAGTTTATTGACCTTAAACTCAGCGCCAAAATCTTGAATAGTGGCTTTTTCTCCCGCGCCTATCATATTAAGTTTGTTGGAGTATTGGTAGCTTAAACTAACTCTAAAAGCAGTAGTAGGTTGGTAGCTAATTTTGGGTTGCGTTTGATACATAAATATCTGATAATTCCGGTTGTCGTAAAATTGATAATTGCTGTATTTGGTACTGATAGCATTGCTGGTAAAAAAGCCCCATGCATGTGAAATATTCCAACGGGTGTTAAGCTGGTCGTTTTGCAAACGGTGCGATTCAAAACCGTTCGTAACTAATTGTTTGCTGCGGTTATCTTCGTGGGTATAGTCAAATCCAAATACCGGACTGGTTTGATTAAAAAACACAGCTTGCCTGAAAGAAAAATTGGAAGAAAGCAAACTGGTATCGTTTAAGTTTGTTTTAAAGGGGTTTATCTCTATAATTTGATTGTTGGATATATTTTTTTGATCTACCTTATAGGTTGTTTGCGAAACAAACCTTCCCATAAAAGTAGCAAATTTGCTGCTTCCCTCATGCACAAAAACCCTTGGACGTAGATATACGCTTAAGCTAAACTGGTCGCGTACCGATTTGATGTACGTATTAGTAGGGGTGTACACGCGTATATAGGTAGCTTGGTCGGGGTATTGGGCTATTTCAAATTCATTAAGTTGTTTAATGCCGTCGTGATTGTAATCAATCCATGTGTATTGCCCCTGTCCGGCCGCTACTTGAATATACGAGTATTGTTGTTTTTGCTCAAAGCCATAGCCTACCTCATAAAAAGTATTAGCCTGAAAAAAACCTTTTATCAATTTAGGTAAATACTCTATCCTCCCCAGTAAGTTATTATCGGGACGTGTTTTAATTAAATTACTGTCTATAATTTGTAGTTTTCGATAGGTTATAGTGGTGCGTATAATGTGATTTTTTACCGAAGATAGGTTCGCCGATAAGCCAAAATTTTGCGCATAAGCGGCTTTTTTTAAATAGGTATTAGATCCAAATTTATCCGTACGTTCTCTGTAAAAAAGTTTTATTTTGTTTTTTGTAGTGTCTGCGTTGGTTATATTTCCTTCCCATTCCCAAAATTGATAGCTTTTTCCTAAAAGCAGTTCGCTGGCTTTGTTTACAAATTTGTTATGTTCAAATTCATCTAAGTAGGTAAGCATTATTTTTTTTATTTGTCTTGATACTTTTGATTTATGCCGGTAAAAATTAGTACGCAGGGTATTATCCTCGGTGTTTAGATAGGAGCCTACGTAAAAAAAGGTTGTATTTTTCACATTAAAATTGGTAGCTAAATTTTGTTTAATAGCCTTGTAGCTGTTGCCTTCCATAAAACCATTAGCTGCGTACTGAGCCGATAGTGTTTTTCCTTTTGATATGCCCGCTGAAGCGCTAAGCAAATGTTGGTCGTTGTAAATGGTATCGCTGGTGCGGTTCCAGTCTCTAAAAAATTCTACGCTTCTAAAGCGCTCTACCTGTGTAAAGTTTTTTTGTACGTATTCGTAGTTGCCTCCGTAATTTACTACCAAGGGGGTGCTTAACGTGTCTTGTTGGTTTACTATTTTTTTGTCGTTGTAATAAAGTTTGGCTCCTTGCCCGTTATCGTTTTTCTTTCCATAAGGCGAGAAAGTATTTACGTCATAATTGGTAACGGCCCCTTCGGCTCCCAACACACCGTTTTCTGATGTTTTTATTTCGGCATAGGCAGTAGCCATAATTTTTTGGGTAGGGGCTACCAAAGGTATGATGGGCTCATACATACCTTGTTTAAGGCCGCCTATAGGTGCCACCCATTGATACACTACCCCATTGGCAGCGCTTTGTATTTGTATGTAGTTTCCTCTATTTAAACCCACATTGCTAAAACTTACTTTGTAGGCCGAATCGTTGGCATCGGCTACGGTAGTATAAATAAAAATGTTTTTGTATAGCATGCTGTTGTTCGTGCTATCCATTTTACGATAAAAAACGTCGGTGTTATTAAAGGGCTGGCGGCTGTACCCATTGGTATAGGCTTTTCCTAGCGTATCGCCTATGTTATGCAAAATTATTTTATCGGTATCTGAAAGAGTTTGTTGCAACGACTTGTTTTTATTATCCTGCTCATCATAAAAACTAATTCCTGTTTTAAATTTTTTAGTTTGAATTTCTTCATTTACAAAATAAACCGAGCGCGAATAGCTTTTTACGGAGTACTGAAACTCCACTTCTATACGCCTGTCTTTAGTAATAAGTTGTTTGGCTGTAAAGGTAATTTTACCTGCGTTGTAGTCAATTATATAATCATTTTCTTGCCCGCGCTTTAGCTGTACACCATTAATAAATACGCGCTCTGTACCCGATAAAATAGTAATGTACATTTCTCCGTCAGCTCCCGTTAAACGATAGGGACCTTGGCTTCCTTCTATTCCAATCAACACATCGCGCGCAAAACGCCCTCCTGTTACAGCGCCCGATGCGGTAGATTTTAGTATGACTCCTTTTGCTATTTCATAATCGTTGGTAACCATAAGGCCTTGTGTACGTTTGTAAAAGTTAAGAAAATATCCGCTGGGTTTTTGCATCTGATAATTTCCGGCTATGAGCTTTGATTTTTTATCTTTTAGCTGGATATACACATTGTCAAATTCTTGCAGTTGTTGCGAAGTGCCATCGGGTTGTACCGGAATGTTGTTGTCGGTAGCGGCCATTGATACTTCTAAATCTTTACTAAGCTTACCCGATATTTGTAAATTTAGATTGGAGTTTACTACCATATCTTGATTGTTCCCAAAACTGATTCCTCTGGATATGCTCCCGTTTTTGGTAAGCCCATCAGGGGCAAAAAAGTCTTGCACCTCTTTGTTTTGATTGTATCTTATGGTAAAAGGGCGCTGCGGTATGCTAATGTCGCGTTGCAGGTCTTTAATGTCTTTATGAAACACCTCTTTTTGAAAATCTATAGGAAACACTTTATACATGGCTTGAAGCGAATCGGTATAGATGTTGTGCTCGTTTAGCTTGGTTTTGTTCAGCAGCAAGGCTTTTTTTTCGGGAAGGAGTTTGTAGAAACCGGTATCTAACAACGTACCGTGACTAAATAAATTCATGCTGTTAGTAACCAAGCTTAGGGTATCTAAGCTGATAGTATCACTGGTTATTGGTATTTTTTTAGCACGAAAAAGGCTCTGTTGCCCAAAAACGGTAGAGCAAAACAGAAGGGAACCTAAAAATATGAAGCCAAAAAAGCGCACGACATATAACAAACGAAAGATAAAGATATAAATTGTTTTTTGAGTATGAAAATTACACAAAAATAAGCTAAAAAAGGTATAAATGTTATTGTTTGGGTATAATTCGTTCTACTACCGTTTCGTTGTTTTTAGCAACATCGGTGCCGCTTATTTCTATGTACACTACATGCGGTACCCAAAAACTGCCGCCCTCTATTTGAATAAATACGCGATCTAAGCTTATCATGCGGTTATTTACTTCGCAAAACGCACGAAATTTGCCATCGCTAGGCGATTTCATCAGGTATAGTTTTTTCTTTTTGTACGACACAAAATTAAAACAATAGGTTTGTTTTTCGGCATCAATAAGTTTGGCTTCTAAGCCGTAAGCATACTTACGCTGTATATAATTAAGTCCTTCGGTTGATTGGTCGGTAGCGTAGTTTACCCAGTGAATGACGATAGGTTCTTTTTCGTTTACGGTGCCATTTGGCTGCACGTTAAGGTCGTAAATAAGGGTATTGGTATTGAAGGTGCGTTGCACATAAAAAAGCATATTACCTGTTTTTTCAGGTTTGGGAAAAACTTTGTGCTCTCTTGGACGAGGCTCGTCAGAGAAGCTGCAAAGCCCCAAAAAAATAAGTACAAAAAGTATTGTTTTTTGCATTTTTTTAGTCGGCCCAGTCTAAGCCTCCGTTTACTTCGATGGTTTGTCCGTTTACAAAGCTAGCAGCGTCGGTTCCTAAAAATAAAATTACTTCGGCTACTTCTTCCAGATGGCCTAAGCGTTTGGTAGGGCAGTGTTGTATCCAAAAACCACGCAGCGCCGAGCTTAAATTTTCTTTTACCATATCGGTTTCAAACATGCCGGGTGCTACTACGTTGCTGGTAATTCCTTTAGAGCCATATTCTTTGGCTATGGTTCTGGATAAACCTATCAAACCTGCTTTGCTGGCAGCATAGTTGGCTTGCCCGGATAATCCGTCTTTAGCAATAGAAGACAAGCTAATAAAACGGCCTTTTCTTTTCGATAAAAATTCGGGTAAGAAAGCACGCATTACATAAAAAGTGCCGCTAAGGTTGGTTCCTATCACGTCGTCCCACTCTTCGTCGGTCATGCTGAAGGCTAAGTTGTTTCGGTTAATGCCTGCGTTATTAACCACTACATCAATGGTGTCAAAATCCATCAGTACTGAGTCCACCACATCAAGTACTTGTTCGTTATAGCGTACATTTAATTGATAGCCTTTGCATAGTTGGTTGGGGGCTATTTTTTTTGCCTCGGCTATTATTTTAGCTACATCGGTGTTGGGGTTGTTATAGGTAAAAGCCACGTCGTGCCCTCGTTCTAAGGCCATCATCATTGTTTTGTATCCAATACCTCTTGAGGCTCCGGTAATAAAAATTTTCATGGGTTGGGTGTGCTGTTTGTTATTTTATCACGGAACCTTTTCCGGTATATTTTTTTATTAAGCTGATGCTGTTTAATCCGCCAAAGCCAAACGAGTTTTTTAATAAGATGTTGATGTTGTGTTTCACTTTTTGGTTGCGACACACGTCTATATCTACTTCAGCATCTAGGTTTTCTATGTTGATAGAGGGGTGTAGTTCATTTCTGTTCATTTGCAGTATGGCGGCTACAGTTTCTACAGTAGCGGCACTCCAGCAGGTATGGCCTAACATAGATTTGGGTGCATTTATTTTTACTGTTTTGCAATGAGCGCCAAACACATCTTTTATAGAGCGCAGTTCCGTTAAATCGCCTAAGGGGGTAGAGGTAGCGTGTGCGCTTATATAATCTACTTCTTCTGGTTTTACGTTGCAATTTTTTAATAGACGTTTCATTAAACGTGCTTGCCCTATTTGTGAAGGTTGCGGTAAGTGGTTACCATCAGATGACGACTCTACGCCTAATATTTCGGCATAAATTTTGGCTCCGCGGGCTATGGCGTGTTCGTACTCTTCTACTACTAATACGGCCGCTCCGTGAGAGGGTACAAAACCTTCGCGTTTGGTATCATACGGGCGACTGGCACGGTGGGGCTCGTCAATAAACGATTTGTATGAAATAGCACCCATAATGGCCATACCTTGCAAATCAAGTGGAGAATAATCTAATACAGGGGCTACTACCGCTGCCACAGGCACATCGTGTTGCTGAATTTCATCTACGGCACAGCGCAAAGCTACGTTTCCGCTAGCGCAGGCTGCCCCTACGGTATAGGCGGGGCCGTGCAGTTGTAATACGTCGGTAACGCTGCCCACGTGATGGGTATCCAAACCATATAAGGCAAATAAGCCATCTACATAATCCGGATCTTCATTAAAAGCATCGTGATTTTCAAAAGTATATTTTTGATTAAGATTGTGGCCGGCTACTACCGTAGCAATGTTGTTGCCCTCTTGTATTTTATCAATATAGCCGGCATCTAAAAAGGCTTCTACCGCTGTTTGCAGTGAAACAGCAATAGAAAACGGCGATTTTTTTCCTAATTTAGCAAAGCGATTAAAGACCTCAGTAGGTATTTTTCCTTGATAGCTGTCTATTTTAGCGCTGATGTCGTATTCACCTAAATCGCCCCCTACTTTGCTGTATATTTTGCTTGAGTTTAGGGTTTTCCAATTACAGATAGCCGATTTACCAGCCAATAGATTATTAATAAAGGTTTCTAAATTGTCTCCTAAGGGAGTATTGATAGACATGCCTGTTATTACTACGCGTTTTTTTAACATAGGTTTTTTTATTTTTTAATTATGGATAATATACTTCTAAAATGCTGTGTGAATAAATTTCGTTGTTTACCAAAGCTTGGGCTTGCATCACTCCCATAAAATCATCGTCTTCTATTGATTTTACACGAATGGTTAGTACATCGCCGGGCTTTACCGCTTTATTAAATCCGGCATTGTGTACGCGGGTAAACAAGCCTTGTACCGGCTTGCTTTTTTCATTTATTTGTGTGGTTTTATTTTTAATAAAGTACGATAAGCACAAGCCTGCCTGCCCCATGCTTTCTATCTGAAATACGCCCGGAAATACCGGCATACCCGGAAAATGTCCTGCGAAAACGGGGTCTTTAGGGTTTACCAGGTAGCTTACTTCGATGCACGCTTGCTCAATATGGATAGCGTGAATGGTACTTACCAAAACAAAAGGATTTCGGTGCGGAATAATTTTTTGAATGTCGGGCAGGCCGTACGAAACCGATGCAGCGCCTAAGGGCATCTCTATCTTGTCGCGTTTCAGGCTGTTTATTAAAATTTCTTTTGCTTCGGTATTCACAAACTTAGCTTTTTATTTTTTTTAAGATATTGGTAAGCACTTCTCCGGGGCCTATTTCTACAAAATCACATTCGCCCTGGTAGGTAAGGTATTCGATGCTTTGCAACCATTTTACGCGATTATCCAATTGGTTTGCCATGTTTTTTAAAATACCCTGTGCGTCATCTGGATAAGGCGAAGCGGTGTAATTAGATAATACGGGTATTTTGCATGCGTTTACTTTTGTTTGAGAAATGAATTGTTCAAACTGTATTTTTACAGAGGTCATATAGCGCGAATGGAATGCGCCGCTTACTTTTAGCGGAATATATACAAAGCCTTCTTCTTCAAATACGTCGGCGGCCTTATCTAAGCTTGTTAAAGGACCTGATATTACTAATTGAGCCGGTGTATTTACATTGGCTATATCAATATCGGTAAAATGTTGTTGCAATATCTCTTTTACTTCTTTGTACTCGGCGCCTACTATGGCTGCCATACCGGTGCCGGGTATAGAGAACATTAATTCGCCTCGTTTTTGCACTATTTTTAGACCGGTTTCAAAGTCAAAAACACCGGCGGCGTTTAGCGCGTTAAATTCACCTAAGCTGTGCCCTATGTAGTAGTCTGGGGTTTTATGCTCTTGCAAATGTTTTTGCAGGTGGAGGTAGTTTACTACGTACAAAGCGGGTTGTGTGTAGGAGGTAAGATTTAATTTATTGTCGGGGTTGTGCAGGCATATCTCGGCTACATTATATCCCAAAACGGTATTGGCTTTGGCCACTATGTCGGCAAATTCTGTAAATAAAGCGCCGCCCATGCCCGCATACTGCGAGCCCTGCCCAGGAAACATAATGGTTTTGAGGGTCATTATCTGTTTTAAAATTTAGGGCAAAAATATACTTTTTTATCGATAGTTTATCTTTTTGTTTGTTTAATTTTTTAACACACAGTTTTGCTGATTTTCTTCGCAATTGCAGTCGTAGCAATAGGAGGTATTCAAACTAAAAAAAGGAGAGGTGAGCTTCCCTGTTTTTTTTAAAAAATAGTTAAAAAAAAGAGAGTTAAAGCAACCTTATTTTTTATGAGAATCTATTTTTAACCGTTCTGTTTTATTCGCTATTTCCCACGCGGTAAAAAATACCAATCGGGTTATTTTTTCCATTTTATTAAAATTTATTTTTTGCACCTCGTCTGTTTCTTGATGATAATCTTCGTGTACGCCATTAAAATAAAAAATAACCGGCACTTTGTGTTTTGCAAAATTGTAATGGTCGCTTCGGTAGTAAAAACGGTTGGGGTCGTTTTCATTATTAAACGTATAATCTAATTGCAGCTGGGTATAGGTTTTGTTGGCTTGTTCAGACAGGGTGTGCAGTTCGCTGCTTAATTTATCGCTGCCAATTAAATATACGTAATTGGGGTTTTTAGCGTGTTCTTCATCAAGCCGCCCTATCATATCTATGTTCAAATCGCAAACGGTGGCAGCAAGCGGAAACACCGGGTTCTCAGTATAATATTCGCTGCCCAGCAGGCCTTTTTCTTCACCCGAAACGTTTAAAAACAACAAACTTCTGCGCATGCCTTTTCCTTGTTTTTTTGCCTCTTGAAACGCTTTAGCCAATTGCATGATGGCCGCAGTACCGCTGCCATCATCATCAGCTCCGTTATATACTTTATCGTTTATAATGCCTAAGTGGTCGTAGTGTGCCGACAGCACCAGCACCTCATTTTTTAAATCAGTTCCTTCTATATAAGCCATCACATTTTCGGCTTGCACGCTGTGCTTTTCTTGTGTCAATTGTATATGAATACTTTCTTTTAGTGTTTCCGGCGCTAAATCGGAAGCCATTTGTTTGGATATGTATATCACAAAAGGATAAGAAAGTGTTTTTTTATCTTCAATACTCATTTTAGAAGCGGTAATGCGATGCTCTTGTTCTATCATGCTTTTTGATAAATCGCTTTCTACAACAAACAGGTATTTTATTCCCTGTTTACGTGCTTCTTGCAACTTCATGCGGTAGTTGGTAGTCCACTCGCTGGGTTTATTGGTTTGGGTAAGTTCTGATTTTCCAGCTTTAAAAGGCTCTCCGGATAAAATAAGTACCGCATCGTGCGGTGCTTGTATGTTTTTATAATCGTTGTAACTTTCTGTTTTTATACCGTAGCCACAAGAGGTTATTTTTTGAATAGAAAAAGAAGTATCGCCTGTAATAGCGTTCCAAGTATAAAAATCCACGTTTTGTTTATATTCTTTTGTTGGTGTAGAAATTTTTACCGTTTGTGGCTTAAATACGTGTAGTGGGTAGCTTTGCTGATAACCGTATTTTAGCTGGTTGATAGGCGGAATACTTAATTCTTTGTAATAATTAGATATATACGCAGCGGCCATTTTTTGGCCCGCTTCACCTGTTTCGCGCCCTTCATATTCATCAGAAGCTAATACAACAAGGTTTTTTTTCATATCCTCGGCTTTGATGTATTTGGCAAAACGAAGTGCCGTGGTATCTGCGTGCTGGGCTAGCAGCGCCAAAGGAAAGGCAATGAAAAGATATTTAAAATTCATGTGCGTTTTATTCATTTTTAGTTTAATAAAAAATTACATTCTTTCGGGCACCTCTATACAAAGAAGTTTCATGGCTTGTTTTATTGTTAAGGCGCATTGACATGAAAGTTGTATTCTGAAATTTTTTTGATCTTCATTTTCTGCATTCAGTACCGACAACTCGTGATAAAATTGATTGTATAATTTAGCTACTTCATATACGTAGTTGGCTATTAAAGCCGGACTGTATGCCTGTGCTGCCTCTTGCAATACGTTTTTAAAATCAGAAATTAAATGAATCAGCTCGGTTTCTTTTTGATGCAAAGGGTAATCCGTATTTATATTGGTTTTTTTTATTTCGTTAGTAGTTAGTGCTGCTTTGCGCAAAACCGACTGAATGCGCGCATGCGTATATTGTATAAAAGGAGCTGTGTGCCCATTAAAATCAATACTTTCTGCGGGATCAAACAGCATTTTCTTTTTAGGATCTACCTTTAAGATAAAATACCTAAGCGCACCTAATCCAATCATTTTAAAAAGTTGTTGCGCCTCTACTTCTGATAAGCCTTCTGTTTTACCCAGTTCGGTAGTGGTGTTTTTAGCTGAATCTATCATGTCGCTTATCAAATCATCGGCATCTACTACGGTGCCTTCTCGGCTTTTCATCTTTCCGCTGGGTAACTCCACCATTCCGTATGATAAATGATAAAGATTATCGGCGTATTTTTTTCCTAATTTTTTCAAAATAAGAAACAGTACTTTAAAATGATAATCTTGCTCGTTGCCCACTACATAAATAGAGGTATCGATATTAAAATCGTTGTCTTTTTCGTTGGCTGTTGCGATGTCTTGTGTTATATATACGCTGGTGCCGTTGCTACGAAGTACCAATTTATGGTCTAAACCCTCTTTGGTTAAATCAATCCACACCGACCCATCTTCTTTTTTATAGAAGATATTTTTTTGAAGGCCTTCATGCACCGTTTCCTTGCCTAAATGATACACATCGCTCTCGTAGTAGGTTTTGTCCACTTTTAGATTTAATGTTGTGTATGTTTGCTCGATACCCTCGTAAAACCAGGTGTTCATTTTTTTCCAAAGAGTACGGGTTTCCACATCGTTTTTTTCCCAAAGTACGGTTAGCTCATTTACTTGCTGAGCAAGCACCGATTTTTTTTCAGCATCTTCTTCGCTAAGTCCTTGTTTTTTTAGTTCCTCTATTTCTTTTTTGTACGCATTGGCATATTCTACATAAAAATGACCAACAAAATGGTCGCCTTTTTTATGAGTGCTGTTGGGCGTTTCATTATTCCCGAACAACTTCCAAGCCAGCATCGATTTAGAAATGTTGGTACCTCTATCATTATACAAACAAGTGTGAACCACCTTATGGCCACAGGCTTTTAGTATCTCCGACAAAGAAGCCCCTAAAAAAACATTACGCAAGTGCCCCAAGTGCAAGGGTTTGTTGGTGTTGGGCGATGGGTATTCAATCATGATCGAGCGCCCCGTAGATTGAGGTTGGGATAAGCCGTAGCTTTCTTCTTTCAAAATATCCGAAAAACAACGCAGCCACATAGCATCGGCAACACTTATATTTAAAAAACCTTTTACCACATTGTATTTCTTTACCAGCAATGTTTTTTCTTGCAAATAGTTTCCTATATCGGCTCCGGTATTTTCAGGGTTTTTCTCTGATATTTTTAATAAAGGAAACGTTACCAAGGTAATTTCTCCCTCAAACTCTTTGCGTGTTTTTTGGAAAGACAAACTCCCCTCAAAAGGCTTATGATACAAATCTATAACGGCTTTTTTTATTGCTTCTTCATATATTTTTAATAGTTCCATATAGTATGCTCCTGTTGTTTTTATCTTTTTTTACTAGCACATCTGTTTTGTATTCAAAGATACGCACTTTTATTCATCTACATGGGTGCCTACGGGGTTTTGTATTTCCCATTCCGAAAAATCTTCGTTGGCTTCCAAGCCTTTGCCTTGCAAAACTTCTTTTTTTGTAGTTATTTTTACAAATTCTTGTGTGTATATTTTGTGTGTGTTTTCGTCCCAAAAAAGTTGCTCGGTATTTAATACTTCGTGGTTTATGTTCGTAACAACTACATGGTATTTCACTTCTATTTTTTTGCTTTCGGTGTATTTTATTCCGTAGTTGGCTTTTAAGGTGGTTTTTACTTCTCCTTTGTCGTTGTAAAATTCTACATACAAACCTTTGGGCATTTCGGTATAATGTTCCTTTACGTTGTAGGTGTAGTTATTCATAACAGAGGCTTTGATGCGTACTTTTACTTGCCCCGAATCGGTGTAAAAAATTTCTACTTCTTTTCCACTCTCGGTAGGAAATAAGGTGTCTTTTTTTGTTACTCGTTCTATTTCTTTAGCATCATTCTGGCAAGAAAAAAAAGAGCTTCCTATAAAGGCGATAAAAAAAAATATCTTTATACAAGAGCGCATTAGTCGTATCTTGATTTAATAAACCAGCGGTCGTTGAAGGTAAAGCCTATGGCAAAACGGATGTATTTTTCTTGTATTAAGCCATTAACCTGCGTTCCGTTTACGCCGTACTCTGCCGATATGTTAAGCATGGTAAATAATCTAAAACGCCCTCCTCCTGAAGGCAAGCCTACCCCTGCCGTAACCGCATAGGTGGATATAGGGGTGTTGTTAAAAACCAGGTTGCCGGAATTGTATCGCGCGCCTATTCTATAATTTATTTTTTTTAAATACGAAAGGCTACCTACTGCATTGCGCTGAGGTACGTACAAAACGCCGATATTAAAATTGTACGCATCGCGCATGGTATTTTGGTTCATTCCAAAAAATTTATATTGACTCCATTGCTGCATGCCTACATCAAATAATACGGTAAGATTGTCGCCTCTTTTTATACCTAAACCCAAGCTTTGTATAAGAGGCAAATAGATAGTCCCTTTGGTTAAAGCCTGGTTGTAAAACGTATCGAAAGGCTGTTCCATACCACTTGATTGTGAAGAAAACGTGTAGGCCAACTGGCTAACCTGTGCGGATATGTTTTTAGGAACAGAAACCGAATACCCCAAACTTAGTTTTACATCTTTCTTTAATTTATGTTTGCCTAAGTAGTATATATTAAAAGCCATTTGCATGCCCGCCTCGCTATAAAAATCGCGAACCCGCATTTCGGTTATTTGTTTCGTATTAAAGGTAATGCCATATTGAAAAGGAAAATAAGCGTAGGATAGATACTGAATATCGCCATACAAATAACCCGCATTGCTTCCTATGGATAAAGAAGAAAGAGCGTAGCGCCAAAAACGATTTCTTCTTATTATGGCATCGGCATGGTGTTTGGGATGGGTGATGGCTAGTAAAACACTATCGTTGTTTATATATTGATAATAGCGTACAGTATGTGTGCTATCGTCGTTTTGACTTACTTTTTTTATCAACTCACCATCTTCTCTTCTCAGCATGTTTACAATGCTGTCTTCATCAATTTCAATACTGTCTTTTTTGTAAGGGTATATTTTTAATGCACAAGCGCTATCATATAAGCTCCTATATCCATTGGTGTTGTGATAACGACGCAATACTTTATCGAAAGGGCGAATAGCTAAGCCTAAAAAAGCTTTGTTTAAACCTCCTGTACCTTGATAATTATAGGTTACTTGCCCAATACTGTCCACATTGGCTGAATTAGATGCGTTATATCCCACGTTAGAAAAAGGCATTAGCCCGGCAGCCAAGCCCATTCTTCTTTTCAAAGGTACAGCTAGGGCAATATAGTTAAATCCGGCTGTGTTTTTTCTAACAGCCCCTTGCGAGCTGATAAAGTTAGTAGAGGCTACACGGGCACCGATTTCAAAAGTAGTGAGGCGGTTGGTTGAGTATGAGGCAGGGTTACCTGGGTTGATAAACATAGGTACCAAGGTGTCGTTCATATAAGCGGTGTAGCAACCGCCTAAGCCCGTGTTTGAAGACAGAGAGGCAGGTTCCATAAGCCCCATGCCAAAGCGCGAATACGGCGAGGAGGTAGATGTTTGAGCTTGTCCGTTTATACAAAAAAGGATACAAAAAAGAAAAGTAAATCTAACTATGTTGGTATAATAAAATTTCATTTAGTCCACTAAGAATTAAATCAGGCGCGGCAAAGATGCTATTTTTTAGCGCATTTGCCAAAAAATGCGCATCGCCGCCTGTGAGCAGCACGATGCCTTGTTTATATTCTTTTTTAAACAGATGAATATACCCTTCTATTTCAAACAGAGCGCCCCGTTGCACCCCGCTTTTTATAGATTCGGAAGTAGAGGTGCCTATTGTGTTTTTTATTTTTTTTTCTATAGTAAGCAAAGGCAATTTATCAGTAAAATGATGCAAGGCTTTGTAACGCATAGCCAAGCCCGGTGAAATAGCGCCTCCTATAAATTCAGATTTAGAAGTAAGCACATTGTATTTGATGCAGGTGCCGGCATCAATAATTAAAATGTTTTTTTTAGGAAATAAAGCCAATGCTCCCACGGCCGCAGCTATACGGTCTTTTCCTAATGTATTAGGAGTTTTGTAGCGTATAGAAAGAGGAATTTTTGTTTTATGATCTAACGCTACGATGTTTATTTGTTTTTTTAAATAATGGATTGCGCTTTGTTTTTCATCAACAACCGAACTTACAATGCCTTGTTTTATACCCGGATAGCGTATCAATAGATTTTTTATCTCATTTAACGCATCTTTTTGGAACACATATTTTTTTACCATTTTTTTTTGCAAAAAAACAGCGGCTTTGGTTTGTGTGTTTCCTAAATCAAGAATTAAGTTCATAAAACAAATTAATAAGTACTAATCGCTCAGTCCAAGCCACGCATTTCGGGTTCGAATTTGTTTTTCAGAGGCCTCTTTATTTACCCCTATGTTGTTTAAGAGCGTGGTTTTTACCGGAGCCACTTTAGCCGAAAGTGTTTTTATTTTTTCACTTTTTTTCTTTTTTCGCGCTACCTCTACCACTAGTTTATCTCCTGTTTTTGCGTCTTTTAAAAAACCGAAAAGTACTTCTTTATAATTTTCTAAAGTTACTGCTTTACCATTAAAAAGCACTATTTCATCACCGTCTTTGTATTTCATTTTTTTCCCGAACGCATCGGCTTTGTCCACATCAAAAATAACAGCACGGTTGGTTTGTGGGTTAAATCCCATGCTCACTCCTCCCAAGCTTATCTGTTCTATTTCTTCTTTTTCGTTATAAATAAGCCCTACTTTATTGAATATCTCTTTTAATGGTAATTTTTTGTTTCCGGCTACATAAGTTTCTAAAAAATGACGCACTTCTGGCGAAGTTAATTTTTCTATATCCGAAAACAAGTCATCGTCTTTAAACGCTTTTTCTTTACCATATTGTTTGGATAAGTCGCTCATCAAATCTTGAGTGCCATACTTTCCGTTGCTGTTGTAGCGCAGCAAAATATCCAAGCACATATTGATCAGGGCTCCTTTGGCATACACATTGTTGTACTGTGTGTGGTACTTAGGTTCTAAAACGTGCTTGCTCATAAACGTAAAGGGCAGGGTATCATTAAACTCCGTTTGCGATTCGTTCATTTTTCCTTGCATTACTTCTATGAATTTATCTACATCTATCAAACCGTAAAGGGTTTGTACGTGGTGGGCGTTGTACTCAGTAAGGCCTTCGTACAGCCACAGATGCTTGCTCATTTTCGGGTTATTAAAATCAAAATTGCCTATCTCTTCGCTATGAATGCTGAGCGGCGTAACAATATGAAAAAATTCATGAGCCGCTACGTTTTTCATTTCTTGTGCAATGTAAATAGAGTCTATTTCGGGCATTACATAAAAAGAGGAGTAACAGTGTTCCAAGGCCCCATTAGCCCCCGATTTAGTAGGTTTATCGTTCAAATAAATAATAAAAGCATATTTATTTACCGGCAGGGTGCCGCCTAAATACTGACGTTGCGCATCTAATACGCTGGCTAAATTTTTAGCTATGTAAGCGGCTGTTATTTTTTTATTAGGCGAGTACACCGATACCAACACGCGAGCGCCTCCTACTTCTACAAAGGCAGTATCGGGTATGTTGTACATAATGGGAGAGTCAACTAGTTTGTGATAACTCTCTGCTACAACAGTATCGGTATTTATTCCGTTTTTTATAGTGCTTAAACCGCTTGAAGCATAAAAGCCGTGTTCTTTTTTTATTTCTATAACAAACTTTTTATCTAAGTAATTTTTAAAGTATCCAAAAAAACCATGCGTGTTTAGTACGAAAACTTTTTGAGCTTCAATATCAGTACCGGCGGGTTCAAATACAATATCATCTTTTGTTTCTTGTTTTTTTAGAGTATAGTTCCAGGTGTCTTCTACTTTATAGGTAATATAATTTATATTTTTGGCATTGGGTATTTTATAGGTGTTTTCATCTGTTTTAGTATATGGTATTTCTTTTCCTTCTTTGTCTATTACTTTTACATCTGATATGAAACGACCAAAATTATATATGGCATAGGTTCCGGGCACTATGGCCGGAAATGTAAAAGTGGCTTCCTCTTCTGATATAGCAGGAGGTAAAAGCTTTACTTGTAGCTTGTGATTTTCGGCTTGAGTAAGGTCCACAAAGTAGTGGTACTCATTTGATGCGCTTAGTATGACGCTATGCGTAAGTGCAAGAACAAATAAAAAACGTTTCATGTTCAATTACTTATTCAGCAAAAATTGTTTTTCTAAGGTGTAGGTAGCTCCGGTTTTGTTTAGCGGCAGCATTACTTTTTCGGTAGCGGCTTTATATCCTTGCCTGCTGATATTTATTTGATACTCGGTATTCCCTTTTAGTGTAATCAGGTATTCGCCGTTTTCGTTGGTGGTGATGTTTGTTTTTTCGCCGGCGGGGTTGGTCAGTGTGATATCGGCGTTGGCAAGGGGGGTGCCTTCTATTCCGTCGCGCACCAAGCCTTTCAGAATGCTAATAGTATTATCGGCATGGTGTTTAAAATCTTTTTCTAAAAGGGCGTACTCTTGCAAATCGATTTTGTAAATATCGCTTTCGCCAAATCCTCCGGGGCGGTCGGTAGAGAAGTAGGCATAGCGTGTATCGGCGCTCATAACTAAAGGGCCATCTCTTTTTACGGTATTGATGGGGTAGCCCAGGTTTTCGGGCGTAGTCCATTTTCCATCTTCAAGGCGAGTTCTAAAAATATCATAACCTCCCATGCTGTTGGCATTGTTGCTGCAAAAGAAAAGGGTTTTTCCATCGGGTGCTAAAAATAAGCCGGCTTCGTCGCTGGGGCTATTTATAGGCGCGCCCATATTTACGGGTACGCCCCATTCTTTTTTGCTGATGCGTTGTACCACCCAAATGTCGCTATTGCCTAAGCCGCCTTTGCGTTCAGAAGTAAAATACAAAGTTTTTCCGTCGGGCGAGATACATGCGCCTCCTTCCCAGTAATCTGTGTTGATAGGTTTGCCCATAGGCTCGGGGGTTTTCCATTTGTTGTTTAGTACTTTTGATACGAAGATATCGCCGCCGCGTGACTCCGGGTTATTTAAATCGTTTTTGTAAATAAAAATTTGCTTGCCATCGGGCGATATGCCGGTACAAGCCACGTGCGAGCGGTCTTGGTTTATTTGACCGGGTATTTGGCTGGCTTCCGTCCATTGTTGGGCGGCGCTATCCCAGGTGGTGTAATAAATGCTTTCAAAATACTTTCCATCGCCTTCTACATCTATTGGCGACTCATCGCTTTCGGGGCGACGCGAGTTAAAAAATAGTTTTTTTCCGTCGGCGGTAATGGCAGGGCCTTTGTCGTCGTATTTAGAATTTACTTTTTGCCCCAAATTTTCTACTTGCACACTTACCGGCGCTACCATATATTTTTTTGCATTATTACATTGACTGATGTTTATATCTACATCGGTTTCTTTTAACTCTCCGCTTGATGCTTTGCTTTTAAACGTATTAAACTCGGCCAAGGCTTCATCTGTTTTTCCTTGTCCTTGATAAATAACACCTAACAAATAGTAGGTTTCATTTTTTACAGATGTGGCGTTTTTTCCTGTTTGCAGGTATTGTACAGCCGTTTCATCATCACCTAACTTATGCGAACAATCGGCTACATAATATAAAACCGAACTGTTTTTCGGGCTTTCTATAAGCACTTCTTTAAATAAACCCATAGCCGGCTTGTATTGCCCGCTGTACATTTTTTGTTTGGCAATTTCTACCTGAGCAATGCCTTTTACGCTCAGTTTCTCCGGGTCTGATGTTTTGGGGGCTTTTTGAGGTTTTGGGGTTTGCGCAAAAGCTCCGTAGCTTAGCGTTCCGAAACATAAAATGGTAAAAATTCTTTTCATATAGTTATATAATTCAAAGAGATAAAGATATACGTTTAAATTGATATTGCCATCATTTTTTAATAATTTTTCACAAGATTTTTATTCTTGCCAATATACCCGTTTTACTCGTGCCGAAACAGAGGTAAGTACCTCGTAAGCAATCGTTCCTAAGGCTGCGGCCATATTTTGTAATGTATGGGCTGAGTTAAACACAATTACTTCATCACCCTCTTGGGCTTCTATACCTGTAATGTCTATCATGCACATATCCATACATATATTGCCCACAATAGGAGCCGCCTTACCGTGTACGTATAAGCAACCTATCCCATTACCTAATTTGCGATTTAAACCATCGGCATAGCCAATAGGAAGAGTAGCTATATGGGTATCTTTCGTTATTTTCCCTTTTCGGCTATATCCTACAGAATCTCCTGCCTGTAGTTTTTTTATTTGAGAAATAGTGGTTTTTAACGTACTAACGTGCTGTAATTTTTTTTGTTCGTCGGCATTGGCGCCTACGCCGTACAAACCAATTCCTAATCGTACCATATCAAAATGCGCTTGTGGGAAACGGGTAATGGCTCCTGAATTGCAGATATGGCGCACAATGGGGTAGGGGAGTTGGCGTGCTACAGTTTGACTCATAGTTTCAAAAAGGGCCATTTGTTTTTTTGTGAAATCATCAAAGGCGGCATCATCGCTGGCTACTAAATGCGAAAAAATACTTTTTATTTGAAGAAAAGGGTATTGCTTTATTTTTTCTATCAGCTTAGGCAGGTCTTTTTCTTCAAAGCCTAAGCGGTGCATACCGGTATCTAATTTAATATGTACGGGTATATGGTTTTGTTTGTTTTCTTGTGCATAAGCAGCTATTTTTTCTAAAATTGAAAAAGAAAAAAGCTCTGGCTCTAATTGGTATTTTTGTAATTGTTCAAAGCTTTGCACTTCCGGATTCATAACCATAATGGGGGTTGTAATGCCGTTTTTTCTAAGTTCTACGCCCTCATCAGCATAAGCTACCGCAAAATAATTTACATGTGTGTGTTGCAGCGCCGCGGCTATTTCAAAGCTGCCGCTTCCATAGGAAAAAGCTTTTACCATAGGCATAATGCCCACTCCGGGTTTTAATAAACTCCGATAATAGTTTAGGTTATGAACGATATGGTTTAAATTTATTTCTAAAACAGTGTCGTGGCTTTTTTGTTGTAACAATTGGTGTATGCGTTCAAAGCCAAAGCGGCGAGCTCCTTTTATTAAAACCAAACTGTTTTTTATAGATAAAGGTTCTTTTTTAAAAGCCGCCATAAAATCTTGAGTGGTATTAAAAAACGTTTTTTTCATAGAAAAAACGGCTTCTTGCGATAGTATATCGGGGCCAATGCCAAATAAATGTTGAATGTTTTTTTCTTGCAACAAGCTGTTTACTTCTTTATATAAGGCTGTTTTGTTTTTTCCGGATTGAAGAATATCACTTAAAATTATTATTTTGTTTTGTTTTTTTTGTTGTTGCAAAAAATCTAAGGCAATAGCCAGCGAGTGTATATCATTGCTGTACGAGTCGTTAAGAAGCAAACAATCATTAATGCCTTGTTTCATTTCCAAACGCATGCTAAGAGGCTCTATCTTTGAAAAACGATGTTGAATAACATCGTTACTATATGAAAGGTGCAGCATAAAAAGCCAGCAGTGTATGCTGTTTTCTATAGAGGCCTTATCGGTAAAAGGAATAAGAAGCTGTAGCGTTTTGTTTTTATATATCGCTTTTAGTAAGGTATCTTTTTGTTGTACTTTCGTTTCTTTTATTTGCAAATCAGCTTCTGTTAAAAACGACCAGCTTTTACTTTTTATTTTTTGTTTTTTTATTTCATTATCTAAATCAAGATAATCTTTGCAGTAAAAAAGGTGCTCTGTGTTTTTAAAAAGAGCTAATTTTTCTGTTATTTTTTGATTTTTATCCACAAAATTTTCATCGTGTGCGCTGCCCACATTTGTAAAAATACCGATGCTGGGACGTATCATCGGTTCCAGTTTTTGCATTTCGTTAGGTTGTGAAATTCCGGCTTCAAACAAAGCTAAGGTATCTTCTTCCTTAAGTTGCCATACCGATAGCGCCACGCCTAACTGCGAATTGTAGCTTTTTGGGTTTTTACAAATATGATAGTCGGCTTGGAGCAGTTGCCACAGCCATTCTTTTACAATGGTTTTTCCATTACTTCCGGTAATGCCTACTACAGGAATAGAGAATAAATCTCTTTTATAGGCGGCTAATTTTTGTAAGGCTTCAAGAGTGTTGCTTACCAACAAAAAGGAAGCTTCGTTCATATCGTAGTAAGTTTCGTTTTCCTCGCTTACCAAAAAACAACGACAACCCTGCTCGTACAAATTATGGATATATAAATGCCCGTTATGCCGATCTCCTTTAATAGCTATAAAAAGACCTTCTGTGACAAAACCGGCGGTACGACTATCTGTAATAAGTTGAGAAAAGGAATGGTCTTTGGCGCCTATTATTTGCGCCGACACTATAGAAGCTGCTTGCTGAATGGTGAAAAACATAGGTTATGTTTCTTCGGGGTAATGACTGTTGTAACAAGTTCTGCACAAAGGTTCGTATCTATCTGTTTCCCCCAGTACTACTAACGATTTTTCAGTTGTTTTTCTAAAACTAAACTGCGCTACGCTTCCACATTGTACGCAAATAGCATGTACTTTATCTACATGCTCGGCTATAGCCATTAAATGAGGTACAGGACCAAAAGGTTTTCCGGTAAAATCCATATCTAAGCCTGCTACAATAACGCGAACCCCATTGTTAGCCAGGGTGTTGCATACTTGAATCAAACCCATATCAAAAAATTGAGCTTCATCAATGCCCACTACATCGGCATTAATGGCTAAAAGCAAAATGTTTTCACTAGACGGAACCGGTGTGCTCATAATGGTAGTGTCGTTGTGCGATACCACCGCTTGTTCATCATAACGCGTATCTATTTTAGGTTTAAAAATTTCTACTTTTTGCTTGGCAAACTGGGCGCGGCGCAAGCGACGAATCAGCTCTTCGGTTTTGCCCGAAAACATGCTGCCACACACTACCTCTATACTTCCTCTTTTTGGACTTTGATGGTTATGAAATTCTAAAAACATAAGAAATTACACAAAAATACGTTATTTTTACACATTAAATACCTACTCTATGCAAAGAGATATTTTGTTTCAGCAATTAAAAGAAGAAGTTGAAAAAGCGGAACGCTTTATAACTTTGTTACAAAGCAAAGACGAGCTCTCTTTAGCAGAGGCCGAGCAATGGTTAAGCGCATCAGAAAAGCTAACAAAGTACTTGGTTGTATATACCTATCTTTTAAAAAATGAAACTAGTTTGCACGTAAAGCTAATGCAAGTGGCACAAGAAGAAGAAAAGGCAGAGCCGGCGCCCTTAGCAAGCACAGAAGCCCTCCCGCCAGAAGTTGTAAAAGAAGAAAAGGCGGAGCCTGCTGCTTTGACTTATGAAAGAATACCGGAACATACTAAAAAAGTAGAATTAAGCCTTAACGACCGTTTTAGAATTATTAATGAATTGTTTGCTCAAAACCAGCAGGAGTTTCAAGCAGCTTTGCAACAGCTAAATGCCACTCACACTAAGGAGGAAACACTTTTGTATCTCAATTCTTTAAAAGAAATTTATAAGTGGAAAGATGAGAATGCGTTAGTAAAAACCCTATACTTAACCGCTCAAAAACGTTTTGCCTAAGTATCTTTCAATATAAACCGCTGTATTTTCTTGCAAACCACTCAACCGAAAGTAATACGAGCAACAAGCCAAACAGCCAGCGTATATTTATAAAACCATTTACTTGTTTTTGCTCATGAATAAGCGTTTTAATGCTGTTATTATCCAACAGTTTTTGCTGTAGTTGATTTAGCTGAGAGGGATAAAATAACTCGCCGCCTGTTTTTTTGCTTATGCTATATAATAATGAGTGATTGGCAGCAAGGCTCATGAATTCAACCATTAAAGGTTTTATCGTAAACTCGCCTTTTTGCTGATGCACTTCGTTGTTTATTTTTACTTGCGCGGTGTAGCTGTAGCTTCCTGCAGGGAATATACCCACATTGAGGCGATACGCATTGCTTGTTTTTGAAAAAGTGTAGGTAAATTGTTTGTTGGCCTCATTTGTAATAAGCATGCTTACATCGGGTTCGTTAATAAGTTCGTAGCTGGGGTTAAATGCTTCTGCATCAAACTCTACCGATTCATTTTCATTTCGTATTTTTTTTGTAAAAATTCTAAAAAAGCTCTTATCGGCTTTAATTGAAAGATATTGCACCGTTTTTTGTATTAATTCATTAAAAATATCGTTATTTTCATGTTCAGAAAAATCGCGAAGCTTCCAACGCCACAGCCCATCTGCACAAAATAAGGCTGTTTTTTGAATACTGTTGTCGGCAAATAATAAAATAGGGTTTTCGGTTTGTACTTGTCCTATTTGTTGGTTTATTAAGGCAACGGCTCCGTTAGATACTTTAAAAGAAGATAACATACAGCTAACGGCAGGCATTTCTTTTATGTAGTTTTTTAATTCATTGCTGATGCTAAACAAAGAAAATCCCTTGTTAATAATAGGCTCTGCATCGGTATAACGGTTGTTTGTACCACTGTATTGCAAGGAAGGGAATGCCCAAAAATCATTTTTAGAAAATTGCCAAACCGGTATTTTATTTAGAGCCATTTCATTTTGTATTTGTTTTGCAATCGGGTTATTTTTAGAGATATAATGCAGCATCAGCAGGCTGTATGGTTTAAGCGATGGGGGAGGGTTGTCTGTAGAAAAAAGTACCACTTCATAGCTTTGATTGTTTTCTATCGCTTGTTTTAATGTTGCTACATCGGGGTGTGGTGCTTCATACAGCAGTGCTATTTTTTCGCGTTTATCAATCACATCTACCAAAAAAGGATAGGTGTTGTTTGTTTTTATTTGTTCTTCGCTAAGCAGACTTAATACGGCTTGATAATGCCTGATGCCCGGCTTATCGGCTTCTAATAAGAAATTAAAAATTCCGGTATAGGTATCGCTGCTGTAGCGTATGTTTTGTTCGTTTATTTTTTTTCCTTCTTCGTATATGCTAAGCGTAGCTTCTTTTCCTTGCAAAGAAGCGGCTTGCACTTGTATTTCTACGGGAAACCGATTTCCTATATAGGCTGTTTGATTGTGATTGGCGTTTTTAATAAGTGCGTCTTTTTGAATGGTAGTATCGCCTAATGCTATCGTATATATTGGGTAATTAAGTTCTTGCATTTCTTGCAAAGGGTTGCTCCCGCTGTTGTATAAGCCATCGCTCGCTAATACTACGGCCCCTATATTTTTTCCTTCAAAATTATTTTTTATATCTGCAAAGGCGTTGGATATATTGGTTTCTTTTCCTAAAAAGGTAAGAGAGTCGTTGTTTTTTAATTCAGCATCAAAGTGTACAATAAGTGGTTCGTATTTTTGGGAGATTGCTTCAGAAAAAGCATGTATTTCTTTCAAGAAATTATTTTTATAAAAAACAGAATCTTTGTTTTTTGCAATGGAGGCGGAATTGTCAAGCGCTATTACTACAATGGGTTTTTCGGTATAAGTGCTTGTGTTTTTTAATAAGGGATTCAATAAAAAAAAACATAGAAAAGAGATGCAGGAAAAACGCAAGGCAAATAATAGATAGCGAATGTTTTTAGCAATTTCTTTATTGCTTTTTTGATATAATAAAAAGGCCAAGCCCGCGCCCACTAATAAGCACACACACACAAGCCATATAGGATATTCGGTGGTTATCAAAATTTAAGTAAGCATGCCGCCACAAACATGAATGCATTGCCCGGTGATATAGGCGCTCATGCTGCTTCCTAAAAATAAACAAGCGTTAGCAATATCTTCCGTAGTTCCGCCTCGTTTTAGGGGTATGCCATCGCGCCAGGCTTGTACGGTTTTTTCATCTAGTACGGCTGTCATTTCAGTTTCTATAAAACCGGGGGCTATAGCATTGCAACGTATGTTGCGCGAGCCTAACTCTAAGGCAATCGATTTGGTAAAGCCAATAATACCTGCTTTTGATGCCGCATAATTGCTCTGCCCAGCATTGCCCTTTACGCCCACTACCGAACTCATATTGATGATGGAGCCCGCTTTTGCTTTTAGCATGGGTTTGGTAACGGCTTTAGTAAGGTTAAAAACTGATTTTAGGTTGGCGTTCATCACCTCGTCCCACTGTTGTTCGCTCATACGCATAAGCAGGGTGTCGCGGGTAATGCCGGCATTGTTTACCAAAACATCGATGCTGCCAAACTCGGATACTACTTGATTTACTAATTCTTCTGCGGCTTTAAAATCAGCAGCATCGCTTTTGTATCCTTTGGCTTTAATACCAAAAGCCATCAACTCTTGCTCTAAAGCCCGGGCTTTTTCATCTGAACTAAGATATGTAAAAGCTACATTAGCTCCATTTTGAGCATAAGCTAAAGCTATACCACGGCCAATACCTCGGGTGGCCCCTGTTACCAGTGTATTTTTTTCTTTTAATAATTGCATCGTTTGTGTTTTAGGCAAATATACTACTTAGTAGCGTTGTTTGGCTATAAGAATATAATTTTTTTTAACCTTCGTTGTAGCGGGAAATAATTTCTTTTACCAACTTATGCCTTATGATGTCTTCGCTTTTTAAATAAATAAAATCAATACCTGCTACTCCGGATAAAAGTTGCACGCTTTGCAAGAGTCCGGATGATTGATTTTTTGGCAAATCTACCTGGGTGGTATCTCCGGTAATGATAAATTTGGCATTAGCTCCCATGCGGGTTAAAAACATTTTCATCTGACTTTGAGTTGTGTTTTGCGCCTCGTCTAAAATTACAAAAGCATTATCGAGGGTGCGCCCGCGCATAAAAGCCAAAGGGGCTATCTGTATCATTTGTGTTTCTATGTATTGATTTAGTTTTTCAACCGGAATCATGTCGTATAAAGCATCATAAAGAGGTTGTAGGTAGGGATCTAGCTTTTCTTTTAAATCGCCGGGCAAAAAACCCAAGTTTTCTCCGGCTTCTACTGCCGGCCGGGTAAGGATAATTTTTTTTACTTCTTTATTTTTTAACGCGCGTACGGCTAAAGCTACGGCGGTGTATGTTTTTCCGCTTCCGGCAGGGCCAATGGCAAAAAGCATGTCGTTTTTAGCTATAGACTGCACCATTCGTTTTTGATTTTCGGTACGCGCCTTTATGGGCATACCCTTAGAGCCAAATAAAATAACATCGTGGTTGGCCTCGCTGGCCTTCTCTAGTATGTTATCGCCTGTTTGTCCAAAAATTCTATCAATAGCAGCTTCAGAGATGGTATTGGTTTTATGATATTGCTCACCCAGCAGGTTTAATTTTTTTTCAAAATAAGCCACGTCTGCCTCGGCACCTGCCACCTTTATTTCGGAGCCACGCGCTACAATGCGCAGATTAGGTAGGTGCTTTTTTATTTGCTTTAGTTTGGCGTCGTTTACCCCATATAGTTCCAGTGGGTCAAAAGCATCGATATAGAAAGTTTTTTCGTTCAAAATAAAAATACAAAATGATTTGCTTCAAAATTATGTATTACTTTTACGGCAATCTTTTTTTTTACTAACAAAATATACGATGCCACTCATAACTCTTACCAGCGATTTGGGTACCAAAGACCACTATGTAGCTTTAGTAAAAGCCGCTTTACTTTCGCAAATAGAAGAAAGTTCGGTTATAGATGTCAGTCATCATATTTTGAAATATAATATAAGCAACGCGGCTTATGTTTTTGATAGTGTATATAAATGTTTCCCTAAAGATACGTTTCATTTGGTGGGAGTAACGGCTAAAAATATCCAAAATCGCTTACTATATGTAGAGCTAAACCAACAAAAAATTATCTGTTTAGATAACGGCTTTATCACCCTGCTAAAAAATCACGAAGAAGCGCGCGTTTTTTATTTTAATGAACAAGAGTTTACCCCTTCTCTTTTTTTTATGGGCGATACGATGGTAAAAGCCTTGCAGGCTCTGTTAAAAAATGCAACCCAGCCAAGCCCTTGTACCGATTATATACAGCTTATGGCTTTGCAACCTATTTATATGTCTGATTTTGTTAGAGGAAGTTGTATTCATATAGATAGTTTTGGCAACGTGGTGTTTAATATCACTAAAGATTTTTTTGAAAGCGCAAGAAAAGGAAGAAAGTTCACCATCAGCATGCCTCAAGCAGGCAACCCTATCACAAAAATTTCGACAGCATATAGAGAAGGAGGAGAAGAAAAAGCAATAGCTTTGTTTAACAGCTCAGGTCATTTAGAAATTGCTATAAACCAAGAATTTGCAAACAAACGTTTATTTCAACGCGATTTAAAACCCGTTTCTTATAGCAATAACAGCAACGATTTTTATACACCCCAATCCAACTTCAGCCTATCCATACACTTTTATGACTAAAAAAAACAACATTATACGCATTGTAAAACTTAGTTTTTATCCGGAAAAGGTGCCTCATTTTATTGCCCTTTTTGAGCAAACAAAAGAAAAAATACGAAATACAACGGGCTGCACGCATTTAGAATTGTGGTGCGATGCCAACACCCCTCATGTGTATTTTACATACAGCCATTGGGAAGACGCCTCTTTTTTAGAAGCCTACAAAAACTCTGATTTGTTTAAAACCACATGGGCAAAAACAAAAATACTTTTTAACGATGCACCCCAGGCTTGGAGCGTGCAATCGCTAATGCGCGGGGAACCAAAAGTATAAAGTCAGGTATAAATTCTGAAGATAATTTACTATTTCCCTCTTGCTTTGGGCGTATTCTCTTATTTTTTTCTATGAAAAAGGAGGATAGTAAAATAAAACAACCCGCCCCCCTATTTTTTAATCCGCTTTAAAAAGGGTGGTTTTTTGTGATTGATTTAAACGCGTTAGGGATTGCAGCGGATACCCCACAGCGCAGCGAGGAGTATGAGCGTAAAGCCCGCCTTTTTTTATAGGTTGCGCAGCAAGAGCAGCAAAAAAGGAACGCCAAAAAACAGTATCTTTGCGGCCTTATGCCCAAAATAGCTCATATTGATTTAGGTGATTTTCCGTTGCTTTTGGCTCCTATGGAAGATGTAAGCGATCCGCCTTTTAGATATGTATGTAAAAAAAACGGGGCAGACCTTATGTACACCGAATTTATTTCGTCGGAGGGTTTGATACGCGATGCCATAAAAAGTAAAAAAAAGCTGGATATTTTTGATTACGAGCGTCCTATTGGCATTCAAATTTTTGGCGGCGATGAAGATGCTATGGCCATGAGCGCTAAAATTGTAGAGGCTACCAACCCTGATATTTTAGATATCAATTTTGGTTGTCCGGTAAAAAAAGTAGTGTGTAAAGGTGCGGGCGCCGGTGTGCTAAAAGATGTAGAACTGATGGTGCGCCTTACCCAATCGGTAATAAAATCAACCCGGCTGCCGGTAACGGTAAAAACTCGTTTGGGTTGGGACGAAAGTTCTATAAACATTATGGAGGTAGCCGAGCGCTTGCAAGATATAGGCGTGCAAGCCCTAAGCATACATGGACGTACCCGGGCGCAGATGTATAAAGGCCATGCCGATTGGACGATGATAGGCCGGGTAAAAAACAACCCCAGAATAAAAATACCCATTTTTGGTAACGGCGATATTGAAACACCGGAGCAAGCATGGGATATGAGAAATAAATTTGGAGTAGATGGTGTTATGATTGGTAGAGCCAGCATAGGATACCCTTGGATATTTAATGAAATAAAACATTTTTTGAAAACCGGAACCCACGCAGCTAAACCCACTTTAGAACAACGTATAGAAGTATGCAAAACCCATTTATTAAAATCGGTAGAATGGAAAGGAGAGAAGCTGGGTATAGTAGAAATGCGCAGGCACTACACCAACTATTTTAGGGGCTTAGACCACTTTAAAGAAACCCGCATGATATTGGTAACATCTACTCATTTGCAACAATTGATAGAAACCATTGAAGGCGTGAAACAGCAATACCAAGAGGTTTAGTTTCGTTAAAAAAAACACTTTATTTTTGCGCCGTCGTGTATAAATAAAAGGCCACACTGCCGTATAGTATGTTGGGCACCCACACTGCCAACAAAGGAGGCATAATACCATTGATAGCAAAGATAGACGACACCTGCGAAAACAGCACATACGAGGAGGCCAACAACAAACCCATGGCCAAATGCAAGCCAATACCCCCACGCACCCGGCGCGAAGAAATACAAACTCCAATAATAGTAAGGATAAAGGTAGAAAAAGGATAAGCGGTACGCAAGTAATTTTCCACCTCAAAACGTTCAATGCCACTAGAGCCCTTTTCTTTTTCAGCAGCTATGTATTTTTTCAATTCGCTATAGGTCATAACTTCTACTTTGCTTTCCAAACGCCCCATATCAGCCGGTTTAAAGTTAATATCAAGATCTTTGGTTTGCCCAAATTTCAAATCTTCTTTATACGTTTTGTCTGCATGTGTAGTAGGCATAAAACGTTCGTAATAATCGTGAGCCACCCATTTTTGCTTGGTAGAATCCCATTCTACCCAGTTGGCACTAAGCATATAGTACTGCTTATAATTTTTTACCTTCTCTACCGTAAACAAATTCCCTCTTTTGGCTCCATTAGAATAGCTATCCATATAAATAAGAGTATTTTTATCTAACTGGCGGTGTATATTACGCTCGCTGGTTTGGTAGTTTTTGTTAATGTATTTATCTTCAAAAGCTTGGCGCACTCGATTGGCTTTAGGAATAACAAAATGGCTAAGCCACAAAGAGCTAAAGGCGATGAGGCCGGCTCCAATCATATAGGGCCTAAGAAAACGCTTGTAGGTAACCCCGCTGCTCAGTATAGCCACTGTTTCGTAGCGGCTGGCCATTTTTGAAGTAAAAAATATAACCGATATAAAAGTAAAAAGCGAACTTAGTTTATTGATAAAAAAAGGAACGAAATTGATATAGTGTTCGAAAATGATTTCTTTAAGAGGAATGTTGATGAAGTTATCTATCTTCTCGGATATATCAAAAATAATAACAATGCTGATGATGAGAAGGGTGCAAAAAATAAAAGTACCTAAAAATTTTTTTAAAATATATTTATCTATTGTTTTTAGCAACATAAGCGGCAAAGGTAAGGAATATCAAATACATACTACTTTATAACGAATATAATACACTTGACAAACAAACTTTTGTAATGTGTAATAAAAAAATAAGTACCTTTGGGTTTCTAAACGCTTCTTTATTTAAATCTAAAAAAATGCACCTATTGCTTCACAAAAAAACAGTTTCTTATTGGATGGCTTCCTGTTTTTTTATTCTTTATTTTTTTCTTTTTTCTGCTAAATGCTTCTCTTCGCAACTTCTTATTCCTATGGATGGTACCCAAAAAAACCATCTAAAAGCATACGGTTTGGCCTACTTTGCCCTAAAACACGATATAGAAATTTATTGGCTTCTTAATTACCGAGGGGGCAGCTTTATGTTTAGAAACGATAAAGTTTTTACCGACGAGTGTAATATACGAGGCATCTCTTACGAGGTAATTCCAGATGCAAAAAGCAGCGCTCTTTTGCAAGAAATAGCCAACCCCGAAATAAATCAAGATGCTGTAAAATTAGAAAAAGCACCCAAAATTGCGGTGTACTCGCCTAAAGGAAAACAACCTTGGGACGATGCCGTAACCCTGGTGCTTAATTACGCCGAAATACCTTACGATATTGTGTATGATGAAGAACTGTTGAATAATAAGTTGGCCGAATACGATTGGTTGCACCTGCACCACGAAGATTTTACCGGACAATATGGGCGCTTTTGGGCTAGCGCTCGTAACACGGCCTGGTACCAAACCGAAGTACGCGAAAACGAAGCCACTGCAAAAAAAATGGGTTTCAATAAAGTATCGCAGCTAAAGCTGGCTGTAGCAAAAAAAATACGCGATTTTGTTTCAGGCGGAGGTTTTATGTTTGCTATGTGCTCGGCTACCGATAGCTACGATATTGCCTTAGCGGCTGATGGGGTAGATATTTGCGCCGAGGTTTTTGATGGCGACCCTACCGACCCCAACATGAATCAAAAAATAGACTTCAATAAATGCTTTGCCTTCGAAAAATTTTCGCTAAGCACCAATCCCGCCGAGTACGAATTTTCTAATATAGACACCTATGGAACGCGTATGCAAAGATACGGCGTAACTAAAGAAAACGACTATTTCTCGCTCTTTGATTTTTCGGCTAAATGGGACCCCGTGCCCAGTATGCTATGCCAGAACCACGAACAACTAATAAAAGGGTTTTGGGGGCAAACCGTAGCCTTTGATAGGAGTTTTGTAAAAAAAAACGTACTTATTATGGGCGAAAACAAAGCTGCCAATGAAGCCCGCTATATACATGGCGAATACGGCAAAGGCACTTGGACCTTTTACGGAGGGCACGACCCGGAAGACTACCAACATCGTGTAGAAGACCCACCCACCGATTTAAGCCTGCACCCAAACTCGGCCGGCTATCGCCTTATTTTAAACAATGTATTGTTTCCGGCAGCTAAAAAGAAAAAACAAAAAACATAGGCCGGCCTTCTTTGTTAGAAACTGAAATTTTAAGCAAACCCAAAACAGAATTAGGGATATATTGCTTTTTTGTTTATATATTTGCGCTTATTAAAACAAAAAAAAATAAAAAAATGAAAAAAGTATGGAGCCTGCTAAGTCTTAGCATCTTATTTTTTGCGCTTGTAAGCACAAGTTCTTGTGGCGAAAAATCAGAACAAAGTCAAAACCCATTAGCTGATAGTTTAGCTACCGATAACTCTAACCTAAAAGGCGAGTTAAGCGAAAAAGAGGCCTCTTTGCAAAATTTTGTAAACGGCTTTAACGACATTCAAAGCACCCTAGATTCTATCAAAGAAAAAGAAAAAATAGTGAGCAACGTTTCGCAAACAGGCGATGTAAAAAGTAAAGAAGAGCAAATACAACAAGACATTCAAAGCATTTATGCTTTGATGGCTAAAAATAAATCGCGCATTGCTTCGCTTAGCAAAAAGTTAAAAACGGCCAACACCAAAATAGACGGCTTAGAAAAAATGCTGGCCTCTTTAGAAGCCCAACTGAACGAAAAAGACGCACAGATAAATGATTTAAAAAATCAATTACAACAAAAAAACATCGAGCTTAGCAATCTGAATGCCAATTATGAAAGTTTACAACAAGAAAGCAATCAAAAAACGGTGCAAATTAACACCGTTTATTACATTATCGGTACCGGAAAAGAATTAAAAGCCGATGGTGTTACTGAAAAAGAAGGCGGTTTTATAGGTCTTGGAAAAACAACCGAAATAAAAAAAGACTTTGCTAAAGATAAATTTACCAAAGTAGATGCCAGCCAAACTACTGAAATACCTATTGGAGCTAAAAAAGTAAAAATACTAACCAGTCACCCCAGCTCTTCGTATAAATTAGTAGGCGAAAAACCGGTTCAAAAAATAGAAATCACCAATACTACCGATTTTTGGAGTGCATCTAAATACTTGGTGATATTAGCCGAATAATTTTTCATAAAACAATCTCTCATCTTCTGAGAGATTGTTTTATTGTAACCCCATTTTGTACGTATGCAACTGCTTAGTCCACAACACTGGAATCAATACGAATTGCTTGATGCCGGTAATTTTGAAAAACTAGAACGCTTTGGCGATTTTATCACCATTCGCCCCGAACCCCAAGCCGTATGGAACAAAGTATGGAACGAGGCCGATTGGGAAAAACACGCACATGTGAAATTTATTCCACGTTCCAGCTCATCGGGCGACTGGAAAAAAATAAAAAAAATGCCCGACCAATGGAACATCAGCTACAAAATTCCGCAAGCAGTTCACTCTTTAGTATTTCGTTTAGGGCTTACCTCTTTTAAGCACGTAGGCGTTTTTCCCGAACAGGCGGTAAACTGGGATGCTATTTACTCTTTTTTTTCTACTCAAAAACAAGCCAAATTTTTAAATTTGTTTGCCTATACGGGGGGCGCTTCATTGGCCGCACGAGCTGCCGGTGCCGATGTTACTCATGTAGATAGCATAAAACAAGTAGTTACTTGGGCTAATGAAAACAGGCAACTTTCAAAATTAGATGAAATACGGTGGCTGATTGATGATGCGCTGAAGTTTGTAAAAAAAGAAGTGCGCCGAGGCAATTTATATCAAGGCGTTATATTAGACCCCCCTGCTTACGGGCATGGGCCAAACGGCGAAAAATGGAAATTGGAAGGCAACATAGCCGAAATGATGAACGAAGTATTAAAACTACTAAACCCCGACAAACACTTATTTATTTTAAACGCATATTCATTAGGTTTTTCCTCTATCATCATTGAAAACTTTTTGAGAACGTACGCACTTAAAAACACATCAGACATGCAAAGTGGGGAACTTTTTTTGCAAGCTAAAAGCGGCATTAAACTCCCTTTGGGCGTATGGGGTAAACTTACCAAACAATAAAAAGGTGTTTTTTTCGTATAGTATAAAATAAATAGCCAAACACATGCGCAGTGAGCAGCTAAAAAAATACCTAAGCCATTCTAACCTCTTTTTTTTCGGACTTATGCTGTTTGTGGTGGGTATGCCTTTATCTCGCTTTTTGGTCAGCGTATCTCAATTTGTTTTGCTGGGAAATTGGCTCATAGAACGCGATTTTTTAAACAAATGGAATACCCTGAAAAAATCAAAAGCATTTTGGGCTTTTACCGCTTTTTACCTTTTTTGTGCACTCAGCGTGCTTTGGTCAAATGATTTTTCTTACGCCACTAAAGATTTACGAGTAAAATTACCCATGCTGTGGTTACCGCTGTTGTTTTTTACCACACAGCCCCTCAATAAACAAAAATACCATCTGTTAATGCACTTTTTCGTGTTGGCTTGTATTATAGCTTCTTTTTGTAGTGTGGCGGTATATTTTGGGATAGGACACAAGAAAATAAAGGATATACGCGACATATCCATTTTTGAATCGCATATACGTTTTTCTTTAATGTTAGTGCTATCTGTGTGCTATACCGTTTTTTGTTTGTTTTATTTACCGCTTACAAAACAAAAAGTAGGGTACTTGTTTGCGTTAGCCTGGTTGCTATTTTTTATTGTTTTTTTACAATCTGTTACCGGTCTTATTATTCTTATTGTGTTAGCCTTTTTAGGGATGATGTTTTTTTTATTTTCCAAGCAGTCAGGGATATTAAAAATATCTTTACTAACTGTTTTTATGCTAGTAGGCTCGTATCTTTTTTATGTGATACGCGATGAATACAAAAAACTTTTTTTAATATATCCTATAGAAGTAAGCGCGCTGCCAAAAGTTACTCAAAGCGGCAATGCGTACCAAATCGATTCTGCTTTTTATTTTATAGAAAATGGAAACAGTGCCTGCATTTTAATTTGTCAAGAAGAATTAAAAAAAGCATGGAACATACGTAGTAAAATACCTATTGATAGTCTAGATGCTAAGAAAAATTTCATTCGATACACACTCATTCGATACCTTACTTCAAAAGGTTTTACAAAAGACTCGGCAGGAGTAGCACATCTTAATAAAGAAGATATAACGTGTGTTGAAAAAGGGTATGCCAATTGCTTATATACGAAGCCAGCTCGTTTACGCACCCGCATACATGAATTATTATGGGAAACAGAGCACAGCACACATAATGACGATGCCAACGGGCATTCGTTATCTATGCGGTTTGAATTTTGGAAAACCGCTTTTTTTATTATTAAAAAACACACATTGTGGGGCGTAGGAGCCGGTGATGTAAAACAATCTTTTAATGAGGCCTACCAACAACAACAAAGTAGTTTAACGGAGCAGTTTAGGCTGCGTTCGCACAATCAATATCTTTCTGTATTAGTTGCTTTAGGAGTAATCGGTTTGTTGCTTTTTCTTCTTCACCTATGCGCACCCTTTATCACAAAAAACAAACTTTCCGTTTTATATCTATCGTACCTGCTTATTGTGTGGCTTTCCTACCTTAATGAAGATACCCTTGAAACACAAGCAGGAGTGAGTTTCTGTGTATTTTTTACTCAACTTTTTTTTCACCACGACGCCTATAACACCTAATTATTTTTAAAAAAAAAGAGACTATCTTCTATACAAGCGAAAAAAAACGCATATTTGTCGTTCAAAAAAAACAGTTGTGTTTGTTCTGTATCTCAAAGAAATAAAAAGCTTTTTAACCTCATTAGTAGGTTATATTGCTATTGGTGTTTTTTTAACCGTTACCGGCCTTTTTTTATGGATCATATCTTCCGAAAGCTCAGGAGGGTACAACATCTTAGATAACGGCTTTGCAACCTTAGAACCCCTTTTTGGCATAGCGCCCGTGGTGTATTTATTTTTAATACCCGCTATTACCATGCGTAGCTTTGCTGAAGAAAAAAAAACAGGTACCATAGAATTGCTGTTTACGCGCCCTCTTACGGAACTACAAATTGTTTGGGCCAAATATCTTGCTGGAGTTACCCTGGTGCTTATATCCTTACTGCCTACTTTGTTTTACTATTATTCGGTATATAAAATAGGCTACCCGGTAGGTAATATAGATACCGGCGGCACTTGGGGTTCTTATATTGGTTTATTGCTGTTAGGAGCCGGCTTTGTTTCTATAGGCGTGTTTGCCTCATCGCTTACCGATAATCAGGTTATTGCTTTTATATTAGCCATGGTGCTGTGCTTTTTATGCTTTAGCGGATTTGATTATATAGGGCAATCGGGGGTTGCAGGTAAGTTAGAACCCTTTGTCGTGTCGCTGGGTATTAACGATCATTATCATTCGCTAAGCCGTGGCGTAGTAGATACACGTGATGTTTTGTATTTTTTTAGTTTAATATTTTTCTTTGTGTTGCTAACCCGTTTTATGCTAGAAAAGCGCAAGTGGAAATAAAATATGAGTACCAAGTCAAAACATATTATACAATTAGTAGTGTGGCTGCTTATATTGATTTTGCTGAACTTTTCAGGAAGTTACTTCTTTAAGCGTTTTGATTTAACCAGTGAAAAACGCTACACACTAAACCCCGAAACCATAAAAATGCTTCAAAACTTAGATGATGAAGTATATGTAAAAGTATATTTAGAAGGCGATTTTAATTCGGCCTTTACGCGCTTGAAAACAGCTACTCGCGAGATGTTAGACGAGTTTAGAGTGTATGCAAAAAAAGGGTTGAACTACGAATTTGTAAATATCTATGACCAAAAAAACAAAGGAGATATTACCGCTCTGCAGCGCGATTTATACGAAAAAGGTATAGATCCCACGGAGCTTAGAACCAAAAGCAGCAAGGGCGAACAAACACAAATTTTATTTCCGGGTGCCGTTGTCTATTTCAAAACTAAAGAGGGGATTTGGCAAATTTTTAATAAACAAGATGGTATTCCGGCTGATGAGTGCGTAAATAATTCGGTGCAAAACTTAGAGTATGGCTTATCCAACACCATTCGCAAACTGCAACAAAATATCCGTCCGCGTGTCGCCTTTATAAGAGGGCATCATGAGTTGGATACCACCCAAACAAAAGATCTCTATTTTGCCCTTAGCGAGTATTATGATGTAGAATTTATTCGCATTAAAAAACAACTGAAAGCACTAAAACCCTATTCAGCCATTATTTTGGCATGGCCCGATACCGTAGTAAACGAGCAAGATAAATTTATTATAGACCAATACGTAATGCATGGCGGTAAAGTATTGTGGTGCTTAGAGCCCGTTTATACTAATTATGATTCGCTAAAACTAAAAGGCTATACGTTAGGGCTTAATAACAATATAAATTTAGACGATATTTTATTTAACTACGGTGTCCGCATCAATCCCTCTTTAGTGCAAGATATGAATTGCGGTTTTATCCCTATAAACAGAGGGTTTAAAGGCGGTAAAGCCGATTTACAAATGTTTCCGTGGATATATAAGCCCCTGGTTACCCCGCCCGGCACACACCCCATTACCAAAAATTTAGGGCTCATTCGTTTTGAATTTTCGGGATATATAGATACGGTAAAAGCCGATGACGTAAAAAAAACAATTCTTTTATCTTCTTCAAAAAACTCAAGAGTGCAATCAGTTCCGGCACGTATTAGCTTAGGCATGGTAGGTACGCGCCTTAATGAAAAACAATTTGCTAACGGCAACAAACCTATGGCCGTTTTGTTGGAAGGTACTTTTAAATCTAATTATCAAAACAGAATAACCGATACCATTGCTCGCGATAGCGCTATTGGCTTTAAATCGGTAAGCAAGCCTACTGCTATGATTGTAGTGGCCGATGGCGATATTATAAAAAACGATTTTAATTTTCAAACCATGTCTATCAGTCCGCTGGGTTATGATAGATATATGAAACAACAATTTGCCAACAAAACATTTTTACTCAATTGCATGAACTATCTTATTGATGGCCCTGATTTTATGAGCGTGCGCTCGCGCGAGGTACAATTGCGTTTATTGGATCGAAAAAAAATAAGCACCAACCCCACCCAATGGAAATTATATAATGTGTTGTTCCCTCTACTTATTTTAATAGCATCAGGCATACTGCTTACCAACTGGAGAAGAAAAAAATACACCCGAAACACTAAATAATTTTTTATGACAAAAAATAAAATCACCCTCCTTCTGCTTGTTGCACTACTTGTAGCAGGTGTTTTTGTACTAATAAAAAAAAATAAAAGAAGCACCCTCACCGGCGACGATTCTGATTTTGCCGTGCCCGATACAGCCAGCATTGATAAACTTTTTATTGCCAATAAAAAAGGAGGTGCCGCTTTGCTTGAAAAAGACCAACAAGGCAATTGGCTTATAAATGGAAAATACCCGGCGCGCAAAGATGCCATACACATGCTGATGATTGCTTTTTTAAATACACAGATAAAATTTCCGGCACCCAAAAACGCACAAGAAAATTTATTGAAAAACATTGCTTCAAACGGAGTAAAGTGCGAGATTTATCAAAATAAAAAATTAAGTAAAACATGGTATATAGGCCACGAAACGCAAGATTTGCGCGGTACCTATTGTTTGTTACAAGGGGCAGACAACGAGCAACCATACAACACAGTATATGCAGTTGAAATACCCGGTTTTATAGGCACGGTGGTACCTCGTTTTTTTCTTAAAGAAGACGAGTGGCGCGAAAAACAAGTGCTAGCCCTAACACCCGATAAAATAAAAAGTGTTACGCTCAACTTGGTTGGTTTTCCAGATTCTTCTTTTGTGATAAATGTAGCCGGCTTGCATAGCTTTAATGTGAGTACACTATCCGGTAAAAAAATAATACCTTTCGATACTTTAGCCGTACAGCAATACCTTTCGTACTTTATGAATCTGAGTGTAGAAGGCTGGTTTAGCCGCACAGAGGGCTTGCCGCAAACCGACTCGGTACGCAAATCAAACTACTTTTTACAACTCTCTATTACAGACATAAATAATAAAATAGACAGCTATAAGTTTTATCACAAACCAACCGAAGAAAATCACACGGAAGATGAAAAAGGAAACAAACTCCCTTACGATCCCAACCAAATGCTGATGAAATTTAAAAACGACCAAGAGTTTGCAGCGGTATCGGTTACCTCATGGGGCAAGCTGTTCCAATCGTCGTATTATTTTGTGCCTAAAGCGGGTGTAAAAAAATAATATTGCCCAAGTATATTGATGACGATACAGGGTACCCACTTTGGGTAGCTTTTTTTACTGTGTTTTAAATTACAATATGTTTTCTTCGTTCCATATTCGCCAAGCCTCATCAGCCTGAAAGCAAAGCATGTTATAACCGTTGCAAATAAGAGCGCCTTGTTGCTTGGCTTTTTGTAAAAAAACAGTTTCGGCGGGGTTGTATATAAGGTCGTAAGCCAAGTGCTGTGCGCTTATAGCGTGATAAGGTATGGGTAAGGCCTCCATTGCCTTAGCACCCATACCTAGTGGGGTGGCCTGTATCAGTAATTTGCACATACCTATAATAGCTTCGTTAAGTTGCTCATACGTTAAGAAAGAAACGATTTCTGTATGATCAACAGGCAGGGTGCGCACAACAAAAGCATAATCAATAGCCCTTTTTTTTAGCGCGTAAGCTACTGCTTTTGCGGCGCCGCCGTATCCAAAAATCAATGCTTTTTGATGGTTGGTATCTAAAAAAGGGCGCAGGCTTTGACTAAAACCAAAAGCATCGGTATTGTATCCTTTTATTTTTCCTTTTGTTATTTTCAAACAATTAACGGCACCAATTTGTTGGGCAGCCTCATCTATTTCATCTAAAAAGGGAATAATATGCTGCTTGTGTGGGCTTGTAACGCTTACTCCTACTAAGTTGGGATTTTCTTTTAAAATACGAGGAAAATCGGTTATGTTTTCTAAAGAAAAAGCATGATACGCACAATCGGTTAGATGTAAGTCTTGAAACTTTTTATCAAAATACTTTTTAGAAAAAGAGTGTGATAGCGGATAGCCAATTAAGCCAAAACTCTTCATGCCTTAGTTGCTATCGCGCTCATCTACTATTTGGTCGGCCTTAAAGCCTTTGGTGTCAAACACAAACATATTATCCGTTAAAACAGCATTAGGAGTAAACGCTTTTACGGTGTATATTTGAGTACCTCCATCTTTCATCAACATTTTTATTTGGTGTACTTGTTTTTTTACTTTATCTACAAATAGTTTTACCGTATGAAATTTTTTCTTTTCGGGTTTTACGGTAGGATACAGATTGATGATGCTATAAGTTACAGCTCCTTCTTTTTCTTCTTTATCAAATTTGTATTTGTAGCCTTTTTCGTATAGAGTAAAGATGTTGGTAGGGTTTAATCCATCTTCGCTGTTGGCTTCAAAATTTTTAATGGTAATTTCTTGCGCATCTTTGTTGTGTGTCCACACGGTTTTGCCATCGCATACAATGGTATTGCCGGGTATTTCCAAACGGTATTTGCTCCCCTTCACTTGTATTTTCCCGTCTTGTTTATCGGTTTGTTTTTTATCTTTATTAAGCAGCACCAACTCGTACTCGGCGCTAATGGTTTTGTAGGTTTTAGTGGTTTTGCTTACTTCGTCTAAAATAGCTTTTGCTTTAGTATCTTGCTCAGCAACGTTTTGCGCTATCGTTTTTTTGCTCCCTACAAAGAAAGTTCCTACTACTAACAGACAGCTAAAAATAAATTTTGTTTTTTTCATCATCAAATAGTTTTACAAATTTTATACCAAAAAATAACGGGCATCAAAGGTACAAACATTTTAGCGTATTTTTAAAAAGAAACCCATTACGGCATTACGTAGTTTCTTATATCTTTGCAAACCAAATAATTCATGTATATGACAAAATTCTTGTATCTGCTTCCCTTATCCGTTTTATTATTTTCTTGCGGAAACGATAAAAACGAACACTTTACACTAAGCGGAACTCTAAAAAACGCCACTGCCGGTGATATGTTGTACTTAGAAGAGCTGGCGCCCGGCTCTAAAGCCACTATCGACTCTACAGCTATAGATGACAAAGGCTATTTTATATTTAAAAACGCCCAACCCGAACCGGGTTTTTACCGTATAAAAGCCAACGAGCAAAATTTTGCCATGTTGGTTTTAAATAAAGAAAATAAGGTCGTGTTAAATGCAGATTACAAAAATATAGGCAACACTTACACCGCAGAGGGCTCTGCTGATACTAAATCTTTTTTAGAATTTAATACTTTAGGCAAGCAACTGCAACAACAAACCGACAGCATGCAGCGTAGCTTCCAGGCACTTATAGGAACCATAGGTATGGATAGTATTAAAACCGATTCGCTAAGCAAAGTGATTGGCGATATTTACAATAAAATAGTAGATGCCTACCAAATTAAATTTTCGGCCTTAGTAGAAAAAAATAAAAATTCTTTAGCCGTGCTGGCGGGCATTCAACAATTAGATCCCAACAAGTACCTGTCTTTATATAAAGAAGTAGCCGCTTCTTTAGAGAAAAACTACCCTAACAGCAAGTATTTAATCAATTTAAAACGCGATATATTAGCTTTTGAAGCGCAAAAGGCAAAAGCAGCCACCTTATCGGTAGGAAACGCTCCGCAAGATTTTACCATGCCTACGCCCGAAGGCAAACAGCTATCCTTAGCTTCTTTTAAAGGCAAGGTTTTATTGGTTGATTTTTGGGCTAGTTGGTGTGGCCCCTGCCGAAAAGAAAACCCGAACGTAGTAGCTATGTACAAAAAATACCACAGTAAAGGTTTTGAAATTCTAAGCGTTTCGTTAGATGAGGATAAAGATAAATGGCTAAACGCTGTTAAGAGCGACGGGCTTACCTGGAACCATGTAAGTGATTTAAAAGGTTGGGATAATCAAGCGGCTAAAATGTACGGCATAGAGTCTATACCTTTTACTATGTTGCTGGATAAAGAAGGAAAAGTAGTAGCAAAAGGCCTGCGTGGAGCCGAGTTAGAAGCTGCCGTGGTGGCCGCCTTATCCAAAAAATAAATTTAGCTGCCTAAATCATCAAAATTCACACTGCTGCCATCAGCCTCTGGTGTAGCGGGGGCGTTTTTCTTAATGAAGTTAATGGCATCATTAAAGCTTTCTGTGAATTTCTCGAAATCCTCTTTATACAAGAAAATTTTGTGTTTTTCAAAAACAAATTTCCCATCTTCTAAAAAGCGTTTTTTGCTTTCGGTAATGGTTAAATAACAATCGCCAGCACGGGTAGCACGCACATCAAAAAAATAGGTACGTTTGCCTGCTCGCACTGATTTTGAATACAGGCCATCTTCATTTTTTATAGCATCATCTTGCGTCATACAGTTAATTTTTTAAACTTTTATATATAACAAAGATAGTGCTTTATCGATAGAAAACAAAATTCTGTCTAATTTTTTTTAAAAAAGGCCGTTTTACATCCTTTTTTGGTTGAGAAAAATATAAAGCATAGCTGGCAAAATATAAGCTAAAAACTGTACTTTTGAAGCCCATTAACGCATTCATTATTCATGAAAATATACTTAGATAACGCCGCCACCACTCGCTTAGATGAAGAAGTATTTGAAGCCATGCTTCCCTTTATGAAAGAAGAGTTTGGCAACCCTTCATCTATTCATGCCTTTGGTAGAAAAACACGCACGGCTATTGAAAATGCGCGAAAAACAGTGGCTAAGCATCTAAATGTTACGCCTGCTGAAATTTTCTTCACTTCGGGCGGCACCGAAGCGGACAACATGGCTTTGGTAAAAACCATTGAGACCTTAGGCGTGCAACACGTTATCTCATCAAAAATAGAGCACCATGCCGTAGAACATACCTTAGTACAGCTTGAACAACAAGGAAAAATAAAGCTAAGCTGGGTAAACATAGACGCTAAAGGCAATGTTGATTTAAAACATTTAGAAACATTGCTGGCGGCTAATCCTAAATCGTTGGTATCTTTAATGCACGCCAACAACGAGGTAGGCACCTTACTTCCCTTTAAAAAGGTGGGCGAATTATGCGAAAAATACCAATCTTTCTTCCATAGTGATACAGTGCAAACGATGGGGCATTTTCCTATGGATTTGCGCAACATAAAAGTACATTTTGTTACCTGCGCCGCTCATAAATTTCACGGGCCTAAAGGGGTAGGTTTTATATACATTCATCACGGAGTAAAGTTGCATCCTTTTATACAAGGAGGCGCTCAAGAACGCAATATGCGCGGAGGCACCGAAAACGTGTATGGTATTGTGGGCTTAGCCAAGGCTTTTGATATTTGCCATAGAGATATGGAGGCGCATCAGCAACACATTCGTTCGTTAAAAAACTACATGATAGAAGCGTTAAAAAAATACATACCCGGCGTATCTTTTAATGGCGAGATAGGTGAGAACAGTTTATATACGGTGCTTAATGTGCATTTGCCTCCCAGCCAAGATGCCGAAATGGTTTTGTTTAATTTAGATATTCAAGGGGTGGCCGCTTCGGGCGGCAGCGCTTGCTCATCGGGTAGCAATCAAGGCTCTCATGTGTTGCGTGGTTTGGGCGTGGATCAAAGCCGCCCGTCGGTTCGTTTTTCCTTTAGCAAGTACAACACTAAAGAAGAGATAGATTACGCTATAACCAAGCTAAAAGAGATTTTGAAAGTACCGGCTTCAGTGTAGCAGTAGTGCCGAACAAAGGTTGTTGATGAAGCATGCTCCGCTTCAGGAAATAAGCCCCCAGCCCTTGCGCATGGATTTATTTACAAACCTAAGCGACTGAGTTTACTTTGCTGTTACTTCCAACCGCCTCCTAAAGCACGATAAGCATCTACCATAGCGTTCATCTGTTTCTTTTTGGTTTCAATCAACTCCATTTGCGCATCTAAGGCATCGCGTTGGGTAAACAACACGTCCATATAATCGGTACGTGCCGATTTAAATAAATTGATAGAGATGGTGATTGATTGTTTTAGCGCATCAACCTGTTTAGCTTTGTAATCGTATGTTTTTTTCAAATTGGTTATATTAGCCATGCTGTTGGATACTTCTACATAAGCGTTCAACATGGTTTTTTCGTAATTAAAAATAGCTCTTGATTGGCGAGCGCTGGCAGCATAATATTGCGCACGTATATCGTTTCGGTTAAATACCGGAGTCATTAAGCCTCCTATTAAAGAATACAGCATAGACATGGGAGCTTGCAGCAAGTAGGTAGGGCTAAACGCATCTAAACCCAAAGAAGCCGACAGCATAAGAGTAGGGTAAAAATAGGCTTTGGCTGATTTCACATCTAATTTTGCGGCCTGCATTCTTTTTTCTGATTGACGAATATCGGGGCGGTTTTGCAATAGCTGAGAAGGACTCCCTGTCTGGATAGAATCGGGGTTTAAAGTTTGAAAAGTAGTAGAATTACGTTGTATAGGCTGCGGAAAGCGGCCGATTAAGAAATTAATATGATTTTCGGTTTGAATAATTTGCTGATGAATATAGTATAAACGGCTTTGATTTTTTAATACCTCGGCAGTAAAACGTTTTACAGCCAACTCGTTAGAACGAGCGTAGGCTTTTTCCATCTTTACCATATCCAAAGCATCTTGTTGAATTTGAATATACTTTTGTAAAATATCCAACTCATTATCCAAGGCCATAATCTCGTAGTAAGAGCTGGCTACTTCGGCTACTAAATTGGTAATCATAAAGTTTTTTCCTTCTACGCCTGCTAAGTACTTATACATAGCCGATTTTTTAGAGTTGCGCAGTTTTTTCCAAATGTCTATTTCCCACGAAACATTTACAGCCAATAAAAAATCGGGAAGCACTTTAGGTATGGGCTTGCCGGAAGGGGTAATGGCTATGTTTTCATTATCATCTACGGAGCCGTTGCGGGTATAGCGGCTCGACTTTTCAAAGCCAACCGCAGGCCCCACGCCTACAAAAGGCAAGTAGGCTCCTTTTTTTGCAATCACCTCGCTGCGCAAGCTGTTTATTTCCTGCATTACTATGTTCAACTCCTGATTGTTTTTTAAAGCCGTATCAATAAGGGCACGCAGATTTTGGTCTTTAAAAAAATCGTTGTGCTTAATTTTTGCCGTATTGTTGGTGCTATCGCTAGAGGCTACATTTGTAAAGGCTTTTGGGGCTACCTGATTTTGGTCTTTTTTTCCTATCCACGAAGGCACTTTGCAAGAGGCCAAAGCCGCAACACCTACTAAAGCAAGGTATGTAATGATTTTATTTTTAATCATGATGATGTCCGTTATCGTTATCTTTTTCTTTTGGAAATTTATCTACTGCGTGGGCAAAGCCATCAGATGCCGAATGTTCTTCTTCGTTTTTAATCAGTCTTTTACCATCGGCCAATGAGCCAAAAATATAGTAAAGCCCGGGCACAATTACTACCCCGAAAATAGTTCCAAAAAGCATACCACCTAACGACGACCAACCTATAGTATGGCTTCCTACGGCTCCGGGGCCATGGGTAAACACCAAAGGTATAAGCCCTGCTATGAAGGCAAAAGAAGTCATTAATATAGGGCGGAAACGCGCTTTGGCGCCTGCAATAGCCGCTTCTAATACCGTAGCGCCTTCGGCTCTTTTTTGTATAGCAAACTCTACAATCAATACGGCATTTTTACCTAATAAACCTACCAGCATCACCAGTCCTACTTGGGCATATATATCGTTGGCTAAGCCTGATAGCTTGATGAGTAAGAACGAGCCAAACACACCCGCAGGCAGCGAAAGAATTACAGAAAGAGGCAGGATAAAACTTTCATACTGCCCGGCTAATACAAAGTAAACGAATAACAACACGATTAAGAAGATATAAATAGCTTCGTTTCCGCGTTTTACTTCATCTTTTTGCAAACCGGCCCAGTCAATAGCAAAACCTTTTGGCAAGTTTTTTTCGGCTACTTCTTTAATGGCTGCAATGGCTTGCCCGCTGCTGTATCCTTTAGCGGGGTCGCAACGTATAGAGGCAGTGGTGTACATGTTGTAACGGTTTACCTCATAAATGCCCTGTGTTTTTTTCATTTGCATAAAGGAAGAGTATGGAACCATCTCGCCTTTATCGTTTTTCACATACATAATGTTTAAAATATCGGAAGGTAATCTTCTAAAAGAAGGATCGGCTTGTACGAATACTTTGGTGTAATAGCTGTATTTGATATAACCAATATCGTATGTACTACCTACCATTAACGAAAGGTTGTCCAAAGCTTTACCAATAGAAACCCCTTTTTGCATGGCTAATTTATTGTCAAACACCAATTCGTATTGAGGGTAATCGGTGCGGTAAAAAGTAAACAAGGCGGTAAGCTCTTTGCGTTTAGCCAATTCTTTCATAAAATCTTTGGTTACGCGGTCGCAACGCTCGTAATCGATGGTATTGTTTTTATCTAATAATTGTAGCGAAAGACCACCGGCCGAGCCATATCCCGGTACTGCAGGCGGGTTAAAAAATTCTATTTTAGCGCCCGGAATATCTTTTACTTTTTCTTCTAATTCTCTAATAATATCTTTGGCTGTGGCTTTACGTTCGCTCCAAGGCTTTAAGTTTATTAAACAAGTACCTGAGTTAGAGCCCCGTCCTTGTGTTAAAATCTCGTACCCTGCTAAAGACGATACCGATTCTACACCCTCTACTTTTTTGGCTGCTTCTTTTAACTGCAAACTTACGGCATACGTTCTTTCTAAGGTAGAGCCCGGAGGAGTTTGTAATACAGCATATATCATACCTTGGTCTTCATCAGGCACGAAACCGGAAGGAGTAATGCTGCTTATCAAATAAATACCAAAAGCAAAGATGATGAGCAAGCCCCAAGTAACTGTTTTGCGGTGTGCTATGGTTTTTAAAACTCCTACATATTTATTGGTTACTTTATCAAAACCACTGTTAAAGCCATCTAAGGCGCGATTTAAAATCGTTTTCTTTTTGGGTTTGCCGTGTGTGTTTTTTAAAATCATGGCGCAAAGCACAGGGGTAAGCGTAAGTGCCACCATACCGGATATAACGATGGCTCCGGCCATAGTAATAGAAAACTGACGGTAAAACGTTCCTACCGGGCCCGACATAAAAGATACCGGTACAAACACCGACACCATGAGTAACGTAATGGCGATGATGGCTCCGCTTATTTCGCCCAACACTTCTTTTACGGCTTTAAAAGGCGGCAGGTGCTTTTCCTCCATCTTGGCGTGCACGGCCTCCACCACTACAATGGCATCATCTACCACAATACCGATGGCCAGTACTAAGGCAAACAAGGTAATTAAGTTTAGCGTTAAGCCAAAGGCTTGCATAATAAAGAAAGCCCCAATTAACGACACCGGAACGGCTAAGGTAGGGATAAGGGTAGAGCGCCAATCGCCTAAGAATACAAACACTACCAAGGCTACCAGTATAAACGCATCGCGCAGGGTGTGTATTACCTCTTCTACAGAAGCATCTAAGAAGGTAGAAACGTCGTAACTAACCTCGTAGGTCATACCCGGCGGAAAATCTTTTTCTAATTCTTTTAGTTTTTCTTTTAGGTTATCAATTACCTCTAACGCGTTACTACCGTATGTTTGGTTAATCATGATAGCGGCAGAGGGGTACTCATCTTTAGTAGAGTACAAATCGTAGTATTCGCTACCAAACTCTACGCGGGCTACGTCTTTTAGTTTTACAATTTCCCCTTTGGGGTTGGCTCGTATAATAATGTTTTCGTACTGGCTTACCTCGTCGTACCTTCCGGGATAGGTAAGTACATATTCTATACCTTCCGAGCGTTTGCTGTCTGCGCGCCCTAACCTGCCGGGGGTTCCCCATACGCTTTGTTCGTCTATAGCCTCCATCACCTCGCTAGAGTTGATGTTGTAGGCCCGCAGACGGTCGGGGTTTAGCCACACACGCATGGCGTATTGGCGGCTTCCTAATATCTTGGCATAAGCTACCCCATTTACACGCTGAATTTCGCGGAGCATGTTTACGTAGGCGTAGTTAAAGATAAACTTCATGTTTACATCGTTGGTATCTTTACTATACAAGTTTACGTACATCAACATACTAGGAATAAGCGGCATCACCACAATACCCTCTAACTGCACTAAGGGCGGAAGCCTCATTTTCATCTGATTAACGCGGTTTTGTACGTTAGATAATGCCTGGGTAGGATCTTGCCCGGGTTCAAATACTATTTGTATGTTGGCCTCACCCGAACTGGCTGCCGTAGAAAACATATAGCGTTTGCCGGGTACGGTATTTAAACCTTGCTCTAAAGGAATGATAACCGAGTTGGTAAGTACTTGCGAGCTGGCACCAGGGAACGAGGCATAAATAATAACCATAGGAGGCGCAATTTCCGGAAACTGCGAGCGGGGAAGTGTTTTTATGGCTAAGCCTCCAATAAATACTACAACCAATGATAATACGATGGCCAGTACCGGTCTTCTGATAAATTGACTAAACATTCTTTGTGTGTTTTAAGGTGTGTTTATTAAATGTTTAATGTTATTCAGCGTGTAATTTTAAATGTTTCATAACCTCTAATGGCTTTTGATATTCGTACTGAATGGTATCGTTATCGTTTACTAAGCGCAAACCATCTAATAAAATTTTATCACTTTCTTGTAAGCCGCTTTCTATTACATATAGGTCTGGCATTTCAGAGGCTACGTGTATTCTTCGGGTTTTTAATACGTTGTTTTTATCCACTACATATACATAGCGTTGGTCTAACACTTCAAATACTGATTTTTGAGGAATAAGTAAGGCATTTTTTAGGGGTACGGTTACTACTACGTTGCCGGTTTCTCCATGTCGTAGCAGCATATCGGGGTTGGGAAAGGTAGCCCTAAAGGCAATGTTACCCGTTTCGTGATTAAACTCGGCCTCAATGGTTTTTACTACGCCGGGGTATTGAAACATTTGTTGGTTAGCCATGCGCAGTTGCACGGTCATAAAGCTATCTTTTTTTGTGTTTTGCATATAATTAAGATACTCGGCTTCGGGCACATTAAAATATACCCACAGGGTACTGATGTCTGATAAGGTGGTAAGTAAATCTCCTTCGTCCAACAAGCTGCCTAACCGCACCTGAAAGCGGTCCATAATTCCATCAAAAGGTGCTGTAATTTGGGTAAAAAATAAATGCGCTTTCATCAAGTCTAACTCGGCAATGGCTTTTGCATACTTAGCTTTTGCCAAGGCCAGTTCGTTAGGAGATACGATGTTGCTATCGGCCAAGCGCTCGGTGTTTTTGTACTCTATCTCTGCAAAGTTGGCTTCGGCTTTTGCGCGCTCGGCTTCGGCTTGGTAGATGATAGGTAGAATTTGAAACATGAGTTGCCCTTTTTTCACAAACTTACCCTCGTCCACAAAAATTTCTTGCAGATACCCTCTTTCCAGAGCGCGTAACTCAATGTGTTGTATGCCTCGTATTTGGCACACATACTCTCGGGTTACCAATGTATCTTTTCTTATCGGACTAGTAACGGTAAATTTTACTTTTTCCTCTTTTTCTTTTTCATGATGACAAGCGGTGCTCGTCAAAAGTACGGCAGTTATGCCTGCCCACATGAGTTTTTTCCTCATACTATTTTTTTTAAAACGCGGCAAAGTTATGATTTCTGTAAGCATGCACAATTTTTTTTAGAATTATTAACAAAAGAGATTCGATGAAAGCAAGATTAGTAGGCACAAAAGAAGGTGTAAGGCTTGTTGGGAGCGCTGTTTCAAGAGAAGATGCCTTCTTTTGAGAAGGAATAAAAGGAAAGACAAGTCCGTTTTTTATTAAACCCATAATATTAAATTGATAAACGATGCAATAAAAGAACGGTGTTTCTTTGCAAAAAATGTGCCATAAATATAAATACGGAGTGTGCTCTTGCTTTTTACTTACCTTACCAACTCTATAAAGTCTTTTTGAGATTGGAATTGCCACCTTTTAGTGGACATTTTTTTATGGACTTCATTAAGTCGCATTTTTTGTGTTATTAATTATTTGTCCGTGTCCAATAGCGTCCTAAACGTTTAAAAAAAGAGAGGAATAATTCAGTAACTTTAATAATAATATACAGGGGGTCTTTTTTGAGTTTTAGTGCTTTTACCTCCAAATAGCTAGTAATATCAACATTTTCTATATCCTATAAAACGTTTAGGACAGGATTGGAGAAAAAAAGAAATGAAAAACGTATAAAAACAATTTTCAATAAGTACCTTTGTGGGTGTTGAACCCTCATTTCAAGAAAATACTCGTTATTCAAACAGCTTTTATTGGCGATGCTATTTTGGCTACGGCTGTGTTGGAAAGTATTCACAAAAAATTTCCGGAAGCCGAACTGCATATATTGGTGCGTAATGGCAACGAAAGCTTGTTTGAACAACATCCGTATTTAAAAAAAGTATGGGTGTGGAATAAAAAGCAAAAAAAAGTAAAAAACTTATTCGGTCTGATAGTACAGATACGCAAACAAAAATTTGATTGGCTTATTAACCTGCATCGGTTTGCCAGCTCAGGGCTTATTACTGTTTTTTCAAAAGCGCGCATTACGTGTGGCTTTAATAAAAATCCGTTTTCTTTCCTGTTTTCATACCAAGTATCCCATATTATAGGCAATGGCATGCACGAAACAGAGCGCAACCATTTATTACTAAAAAAATATATAGAAACGGAAGTTTCAAAACCCAAACTATATCCTTCTTCGGTTTCTTTCCAAAAAATACAGGCTTATGTTGCAAGCCCTTTTGTATGTATGGCGCCGGCATCGGTTTGGTTTACCAAGCAACTTCCCAAACAAAAATGGATAGAACTATGCGATAAAACAGATGTAAAAAACACTATTTATTTATTAGGTGCAAAAGGCGATGAAACTCTTTGTAAAGAAATAAAGGCAAGCACTACACACAAGCAGATAGAGGTGCTTTGTGGAACTCTTTCTCTGTTAGATTCTTGCGCTTTGATGCAGCAAGCCCAGATGAATTACGTAAACGATTCGGCGCCTTTGCATTTAGCCTCTTCGGTTGATGCGCCGGTAACTGCTTTTTTTTGTAGTACCATAAAAGAGTTTGGTTTTTATCCGCTATCTACCCATTCAAAAATAGTGGAAGCTATACCTGCTCCATCTTGCCGTCCTTGCGGGCTACATGGCTATAAGCAATGCCCTAAAAAACATTTTGACTGCGGCAATCACATTTCTATACGTGCTGAGTATTGAATTGAAACTAAAATACTGCTTCTACTATTAGCAGAAACCTTTTAGTTTGTATATGCAGTACCCCATTATTTCGTGCAGCAGCAAGGTACTTTCGGCAAGGGCTTCGGGGTTGGGAATAAAAAGGTGGTCTAATTCAAATTTGCGTGGGCCGCTGTATCTATCTGTTGGATACCAACGCATTTTTTTTACTCCTGCCTTTTTAAAGCAGGCTGCCGCTCTTCTTAAATGAAAGGCTGATGTTACGAATAAAACCGTATCGTTTGTATGCAAGCTATCTAACAGATGTTTTGTAAACACGGCGTTTTCATACGTATTTCGCGATTCATTTTCAATTAAAATACTGCTGTCCGCATAACCGCAACGCAACAAATACGCCTTTAAAATAGCGGCTTCTTTTTCTTCTGGATGAGCCAAACTGCCAGCCCCTCCGGTAATGATAATTTGCTCTATTTGTTTGGTACCTAATAAAGGAAGCGTTTGAAACAACCTATCGGCACTGCGCAAAAATTGAGGCCGGTCTAAGCGCGCGTCATACCAAGTCATGCCTCCTAACAAAATGGCTTGTTTGTATTTTTGTGTGGGCTTCAGGTCAGGAGTAATGGGCTCCCACAGGCGCATTATCTCATCAACAAAAAAGGGGTTAGAGAATAGGTACAACAAGCAGGTTGCGGCTATAATAATCTTTTTTTTGCGAATTTTATCGGAAGTAAAAAAAGCCCATGCGCACAAAGAGAAAAACCAGGTGAGTGGTGTTATTAAAAAAGCCAGTATCTTAGACAAAATAAAAAACACAAGTAGTATGTTTGAAAAGACCAAAAGTAAGCATTAAAAATAGATGTGGCGTTTAATAGTGCATAGTCTTTTTGCTTTTTGTTTTGCGTGGTTGCTTACTCACGCCGAATTGACTCTGTATTTAAGTAAAATTTCTTATGGGCAAATGAATTTATTACTCCATACGCAAAAAGTAAGTGAGGTAATACAGCGTTCTGATATTTCGGAAGAAGAAAAAAAAGCGCTGCAAGAGATAGAAAATATAAAAAAGTATTCGGTAGATAGTTTATCCTATAAAAAAACCAACAACTATACTACTTTTTACAACCAATACCATCAACCTATTTTGTGGCTGGTAACGGCTTGCGAGCCCTTTTCTTTTACGAGCTATAAATGGAGTTTCCCGGTGGTAGGCACTGTTTCTTACAAAGGTTTTTTTACAAGAGGGGCGGCTCAAAAAGAATTTTACAAAATAGATGCGCAGGGTTATGATGCGGCTATTTCCGAGGTAAGCGCCTGGAGTACACTAGGCTGGTTGCCCGATCCTATACTTTCGTCTATGTTGCAAAAATCTAAAGGAAGAATGGCCGATTTGTTTTTTCATGAGTTGTTTCATGCTACGTATTATGCACCCGGTACCGTAGAAGTAAACGAAAATTTAGCTAATTTTATTGCAGAAAAAGCCACTTTACAATTCTTTAAATACGATACCTTAGAAAGAAATAAGTATATACAAATTTTACAAGACGATTCCGTTTACACTGATTTTACTCTAAGAGCTTACGATACGTTGCGTTCTTTTTTTGTTGCTTCGGTAAAAGAAAACAAGGCTCATCGTCTTCATAAAAAAAAGAAATTGTTGCAAGAAATATATAAAAGGAGTTTGCACTTACCTCTACATCAACCCATTCGTTATAGGGAGTACAGCAAACAAATACTGATAGATAAAAACACTTTTTTTATGGATATACATCGCTACAACGGTTTGCGCGATTCTTTGAATACGGTTTTAGAGCATCAATATCGGGGTAATTTAAAAAAAATGATTGAGGCTCTATCAAATGCAACATTTTCTAACGCATCTAAGTAGCTTCTTTATGTTTTTAATCGGCCGCTTGCATTGATGTAAAAACCAGTATTTTATTCTATTTCTACATACACTTTTTCTACGTGCCCATTCATAGGTGGGTTTAATTTAGTAAGGCGTACTTTAGCCTTTTGTACCCCTGCTAATTCTTTTAGTATTCGATATTGTATGCGCTGGGCAACGGGCTCTATAAGTTTAGAGCGAATGGCCATCTCTTGTTTTGCTATTTCATATACGCTGCAGTAGTCAATAGTATCCAACAAAGAGTCTGTTTTAATGGCTTGGGTAAAATCCGTTTTCATGTACACATCTACAATGTAGTGCCCGCCAACTAAAGCTTCTTCCGGCAAACAACCGTGGTAGGCGTATATTTTTATTCCTTCTATGGCAATAGTATGATTCATAAGGGTATTGCTATTTTTTATGAAATTATTTTTTCTTCCTTCGTTCTTCTCGCATATTCAATGCCTCCACTACTAAAGAAAAACCAAGCGCAGCATATATATAACTTTTATCTACTTCAAATCCGGTAAAAGTATGCAGTGAATCAATAAGCAAGAGGAGGGCAATGACTAATAAAAAAGTGAGCGCTAGCATTTTTACGCGTGGGTTTTTATTGATGAAATTGGCTACGGCCGCAGAAAAAAGAACCATTACTACCATAGCCAGCACTACGGCGCCAGCCATAATGATCAGGTTTTTAGAGATTACAATAGCCGTTAAAATAGAATCGAACGAAAAAACGATATCAATCAAAATAATTTGAATAATTACGTTTGTTATATTTGCTTTTCGGGTATTGGTTTTATGAGATTCTTCTCCTCCTTTTATTTTCTCGCTAATCTCCCCAATCGTTTTATACAATAAAAAAAGACCTCCTAAAAAGAAAATAACATCTCTAAGGGTAATTTCATACGTTCCTATGCTAAACAAAGCACTGGTTTGCGAAGATAAATAGCTAAGCGTAAACAGCAAGGCTATGCGTATAAAAACGGCTAAAATAAGTCCGGAGGTGCGCGCTTTGTTGCGTTGGTGTTGGGGTAGTCTGTCGGCGGTAATGGCAATAAAGATAATATTATCCACCCCTAAAACAATTTCTAGTAGTGATAGGGTAAGTAAATTTACAATTCCTTGAGTGGAACATAAATTAGTAAACATATCTGAAAAATTCATAGTGCAAAGGTGTAAAAAAAAATAGTTAACAAATTACAGAATTATATTTTTTTATGACCAAAAATTTGTTCGGCGTTGCCGGTAGTAATACGGGCTACTTCCTCCAAAGTACAGTGTTTTATTTCGGCCAGTTTGGCTGCAACAAGCGGTATGTAAGCGGGTTCGTTGCGCTTGCCTCTGTGGGGGGTAGGCGCCAGATAAGGGGCGTCTGTCTCTAAGACAAGGTGCTCTAAGCCTATTTGTTCTATGGCTTTGTCCAAACCGCTGTTTTTAAAAGTAAGCACTCCGCCTATACCTAATTTTAGCGGCGTTGTCTCTACTATTTTTTTTGCTTGCTCGGCATTACCGCTAAAGCAATGAAAAATTCCTTTTGGAATGGTTTTTAGCGATTGTAATACATCATATACTTCGTCAAAAGAATTTCGTGAGTGAATAGCTATGGGAAGCTCATATTCTAATGCCCAGTTTATTTGAGTTTTAAAGGCTTCTACTTGTTGCGCAAAAAATGTTTTATCCCAATATAAATCTATACCTATTTCGCCTATTGCGCAGTAGGAATGTTGCTGTAAATAACGATATAATGTTGCTAATTCTTCTTTATAGTTTTCTTTTACAGAGCAAGGGTGCAAACCTATCATGGGGAAACAGCATTCAGAATGTTTTTTGCAAAGGGCGTGCATCGCCTCTACGTATTGGCTATCAATGCTGGGTAAAAAAAAACGATGCACTTGAGCCTGTTTGGCTTTGCTTATAATTTCCTCTATATCTGCATCAAATTCTTGTGCATACAGGTGGGCATGGGTATCTACGTAGTGCATTTATTTCCTTTTTTTTATGTCCAACACTTCTATTTGTTTTCCCACCATGCAGATAGAGGGTAACTGTTTTTTTTGTATGTGGTATTTAATCCAAATTTTTTGTTTGTTTTTTTTAACCGCATCAGGTAAAAGGTTAGGCAACCATTTCTTTTTTAATGTGTCGCCTGTTTCAATTAAAAAGGGGCACCCCTCTGTATTATTTTCTATTACTAGCGCAGCCTCATAACCTTGTTGTATGTATTTTTTTTGTGAACAAGAACAGAATGAGGTGCAGAAAATAAGAAAGCAAATAAAAAAAACGCGTTTCATTTTTTGATAAAATCTTTAATAGCTAAATATATTCCTACGGCTACTCCCAGCAAACCTAAAAACAAAGTGAAAAGGGGTGTTTTGTTTCGACAGTAGGTATCTAATTTAGTCCCACCTAAAAAGCCCAGCACAATAGGCACCAGCATTTGCATAGCTATACCGGTGTACTGCAAAGTGTTTTTAGTTGGCTGCCGCAACGGTTTTTTTTCCGCTTCGTTCATCAGAGTGTTGTATGTTTTTTACTACGCCTCCCATACTGCAATTTCCGGTAAATTGGGCATCGGGTTCCACCGATATTTTTCCGGTAAAGATATCGCCCGTTACTTTAGCCGAAGCTCGCAATGCCAACAACTCACTTACGCTTATTTTCCCGCGAATTTCGCCCGATATATCGGCATTTTGACATTCTATTTCGCCTTTTATTACTCCATGCGGACCAATAACCAATTTGCCTTTTACCAGCAAAGATCCTTCTAAGCTGCCATCTATTCTAAAATCGCCCTCTGTTTTAATATCGCCTACTATTTGAGTGCCTGTGGCAATCAAATTCACCGAAAAAACTTCTGCATTTTTATCGCTTTTTGTGAACATAATCAAATAATTAGATGCGCAAGATACTAAAAAAGCGCGAAATAGAAAAACAATTCTTTAACGCACAAAGAACGGCTTTTTATGAAAAAACAAGTGCTGTTTTTTTAGTGATGGTGCCCGTGCGGGCCGTGTACGTGGCCGTGGTCTAACTCATCGGGGGTGGCATCGCGCACTTCTATAACGCTGCCTACAAAATGCAAGTCGTAATCGGCCAAAGGGTGGTTAAAGTCCATCACCACATGGTTATCTCCTATTTCTACAACCATGCCTTGCAGTTGGTGCCCCTCTGAATCTAACATAGGTAACTCTTCACCTAATTTTACCCGTTCTTCGTCAAACTTTCCTTCTACAAAAAAAGCTTCTTTGGGTACCTCTGCAATATATTCATCGTTAGAGGCTCCATAGGCTTTTGCTGCCTCAATATGAAAATCAAAGGAGTCGCCTGCTTGTTTCCCTTTTAAATTTTTTTCAAAGTCTTCTAAAACGCCGCCGCTTCCAAATAAAAAAACAAAGGGGTTTTGCTCATTGGTTTGTTCTATCAGTTCTTCCGCTTCGTTATCTAGTTTGCCGGTTAGATGATAGTGTACGGATATTACTCTATTGTGTTCTGCTTTCATGTTTTTTATAGATTAAAAATTAAATTTCAAATTTAATGCCTTGCGCCAAGGGCAGCGAGTGCCCGTAGTTGATGGTATTGGTTTGTCGGCGCATATAAATTTTCCAGGCGTCAGAGCCGCTTTCACGTCCCCCCCCTGTTTCTTTTTCTCCGCCAAAGGCACCTCCAATTTCGGCACCGGAAGTACCAATGTTTACATTAGCTATGCCGCAGTCAGAACCTGCTACCGATAAAAATTTTTCTGCCTCGTGCAGGTTTTTAGTCATAATAGCGCTGGATAAACCTTGCGGAACGTCGTTTTGCATCGCTATTGCTTCATCTATAGTCTTGTATTTCATAACATACAAGATAGGCGCAAAAGTTTCGTGTTGTACAATGCTAAAGCTGTTTTGCGCTTCTATGATACAGGGTTTTACATAAGTGCCGTGTTCAAAACCTTTTCCTTCCAGCACGCCGCCTGCTACTAAAATTTTTCCACCTTCGGCTATGGCGTGTTCAATACCGGCTAAGTAGTTTTTTACTGCATCTTTATCAATAAGAGGGCCTACGTGGTTGGTTTCGTCTAAGGGGTTGCCAACGCGCAGTTGTTTATAGGCGTTAATTAGTTTTTGTTTTACATCGGCATAAATGCTTTCGTGAATAATAAGGCGGCGCGTGGTGGTACAGCGCTGGCCGGCGGTACCTACGGCGCCAAATACCACGCCGGGTATGCACATGCTTAAATCAGCTGTTTCTGAAATAATAATAGCGTTGTTTCCACCTAGTTCTAACAACGATTTACCGAAACGTTCAGCTACTTTAGTACCCACTATTTTACCCATACGGGTAGAGCCTGTGGCGGATATTAGAGGTACTCGTCTATCGCTTGTAAGCAGTTCGCCTACTTTATAGTCGCCGTTTATTAAGCACGATATACCTTCGGGCAAATTATTTTCTTTGGCCACTTGTGCCCATATATTCTGGCAAGCTACGGAGCAAACGGGTGTTTTTTCGGAAGGTTTCCATACGCACACATCGCCACAAACCCAAGCCAGGGCTGTATTCCAGCTCCATACCGCAACAGGAAAATTAAAAGCGCTGATAATACCTACAATGCCCAGTGGGTGGTATTGCTCGTACATACGGTGGTTGGGGCGCTCGCTGTGCATAGTAAGTCCGTTTAGCTGGCGCGATAAGCCTACGGCTAAATCACAAATATCAATCATTTCTTGTACTTCACCCAAGCCTTCTTGTAGCGATTTACCCATTTCATACGAAACCAACTGCCCTAAATGCTGTTTGTGTTCACGCAGTTTTTGCCCATACTGCCGCACTATTTCTCCGCGCTTTGGAGCAGGTACCGAGCGCCAATATAAAAAAGCTTCGCCGGCTGCTTTCATCATTTTATCATAATCGCCTTGGGTAGCGGTTTTTATGGTTGCAATAAGCTTCCCATCGGCCGGGCTGTATGATTCTATATCATGGCCTGATGCAAAAAAAGCAGTTCCGGTAGAGCAGCCTAAATTAGTTTGTTTAATGCCTAAAGCCTGTAAAGTTTTAGCAATATCAACGGTTTTTTGTGTAGCAAATAATTCCATTTTTTATTTTAGAATAATTAGATGTATTTTATTTTTTAATTCTTTTTTAGAAGCAGGCAAAGGTATAAATTAAAATGTAATGTGGATTATGCTTTCTGCACAACTCATATATAGATGAATTAACTTTACTTGTGCAATACTGGTAAAACAATACCCCCCGAAATAGCGAGGGGGTACGGTAAGTTTGTGTTTTTTTGTGGACCCGGAGAGATTCGAACTCTCGTCCAAACAAGGAGTTTGTAAGCTTTCTACAAGTTTAGAATGTACTTAATTGTAGGCATACACCAGGCGTATATTCAAACCAAATGTATGCGTAGATGCTTGTATTGCAAGGGGTTCGCATCGTTTCCCTATGCAAGCCGTTATTTTTCGATGCGGGGTTCTGGTCGCTAAACGACGGCGCTACCAGAGCCGCAAAGGCTGAATTAGCTGAGCTAATTAAGCAGCCATGGCGTAAGATTCTTCGCCAATTAAAAGTTTGAGAGTTGATTTTTAAGTGCCATATTCACAACGCACTACCTGCTTACCTACCTACCGCGCTCGCTGTCAAAACCGGTCGGGCCCAAAATGTGAAAGAACGGGGCAAAGGTACGCTTTTTTTAGCAATAGGGTTTGGTAATCATCAAGGTGTATATTCTTTTTAAAGCGCATTTCTATACAAGCCGAAACACCAATACACAAAAAAACCCTCAAAAGTGAGGGTTTATAGGCAAGTTTATGTTATTTGAGGTCCCGTGCGGATTCGAACCGCAGTAGCAGCTTTTGCAGAGCTGAGCCTAGCCACTCGGCCACAGGACCTTTTTTCAGGGCGACAAATATACATATTTATTCTGTTACTACATAAACTTTTTATGCAAATCTGCTTTTAGCTTGTTTTGGGTTTCTATTAAAAAGAAACGATGTTGCAAAACATACCTTTGTAGGCAGCTTAAAAAAAGGACGGCTTATACAAAGAGCGTATAAGAATTAAAAAAATAGCGCTATATTTGCAGGTTACTTTTTTTATGAGTCAAGAAATTGTAGAGCAAAGCAGCGAACGTAAATTATACCCTTACCAGCAGGCGGCGGTTAATACCATTACCCAAAAATTGGCTGAAATGCCTACCAGTTCCAACCTATTATTTCAATTGCCTACCGGAGGCGGTAAAACCATTATATTTTCTGAGATAACCAAGCACTATATTCAGAAATATCAAAAAAAAGTATTGATACTTACCCATCGTGTAGAATTATCGCAACAAACATCGGCTATCCTTAATTCTATTCAAATACCCAACAAAGTAATAAACAGCAGCGTAAAAGTGTTGGATAAAAACGAGCCCTATTTAGCTTATACCGCCCTAATAGAAACACTTAATAACCGACTGCACGACGAGGATAACTTAGAATTTTTAGAAAATGTAGGTTTGGTAATTGTAGATGAAGCCCACAACAACTCCTTCAGAAAAGTATTTAAACACTTTTCTAACGTGCATATTTTAGGCGTAACGGCAACCCCTCTTAGCAGCAATAAAAAACTGCCTTTGATGGATACCTACCATTCGCTTATCATAGGAGAAAACATACCCTCTTTAATAGAAAATGGTTTTTTGTGTGATGGACTCACTTATTCGCACGATGTCAATTTATCTTCGTTAAAAGTAGGTTATACCGGCGAATTTACCACCGCTTCTTTAGAATTACTGTATAGCAATGTAATGATGCAAAGCAAGCTCATTTCTGCTTACGAAGAAATTTCTTTAGGAAAAAAAACATTGATATTTAATAGCGGTATTATATCCAGCCGTTTGGTGTACGAGGCTTTTAAAAAGAAGGGCTATCCCGTAAAGCACTTAGACAGCACTTATAGCGATAAAGAACGATACGAAATTTTAGATTGGTTTCACAATACAAAAGACGCCATTCTTACCTCTGTAAGTATTCTTACACATGGCTTTGATGAACCCGAAGTAGAAACTATTATTTTAAACCGCGCTACCAAATCGCTTACCCTATACCACCAAATGATTGGGCGCGGGAGCCGCATCACACCTACAAAAAAACAATTTAACATAGTAGATTTAGGCAACAACGTGCGTCGCTTTGGTTTGTGGCAGATGCCCATTGACTGGAATCACGTGTTTATTGCCCCACACATGTACTTAGAGCAACGCTACAAAGATGAGTGGGATTATGAAACCGAGCGCGATTATGATATGCCCGAAGAAATTAAGCAACGCTTTGTAAACTCGCATCACGAAGAATTTGTAGTGCGCGATAAATACTTACATTGCCTAAAAAAAGGATTAAAACCGCAAGTGGTGTTAGACCAATCGTTAGAAGAACATTATGGCATGATAAAAGATAATGCCTCTTGCCACGACGAAGCTGTAGAGCTACTACAACTTTTGCAAGACGAAATTAAGTACCGTGTGAAGCAGTTTGCTAAGTGCATTAACGCTACCCCCAACTATACCGATTGGCAGTATCAAAACTACCTTACCCGAATAAACAGAAAAATGGTTATTTTATTTGAAGAATAAAAGCGCAGTCTTGAGCACGATAGAACAAATAAAAGAACCCATATCCAAACACATGGACGATTTTGAACTCAAGTTCAAACAATCGATGAAAAGTTCGGTGCCTCTTTTAGAAAAAATTACCACCTATATTGTAAAAAGAAAAGGGAAACAAATGCGCCCTATGTTTGTGTTTTTATCTGCACAAATGCACGGCGCTATTAACGAAAGCACCTACCGTGCGGCTTCTTTAATAGAACTGCTTCATACAGCCACCTTAGTGCACGACGATGTAGTAGATGATAGCAACGAGCGAAGAGGTTTTTTTTCGGTTAATGCCCTTTGGAAAAACAAAATAGCCGTTTTAATTGGCGACTATTTGCTATCAAAAGGCCTGCTCCTTTCTTTAGATAACGACGATTTTCATTTGCTAAAAATAGTAAGCAACGCCGTACGCGAAATGAGCGAAGGAGAGCTGCTACAAATAGAAAAAGCACGCAAGCTAGATATATCCGAAGATGTTTATTTTGAAATTATTCGTAAAAAAACAGCTACCCTTATTGCTGCTTGTTGCGCTACCGGAGCCGCTTCGGTAAACGCCGATAAATCAACCATAGAAAAAATGAGCAGCTTTGGAACGCTTACCGGTATTGCTTTTCAAATAAAAGATGATTTATTTGATTTTGGCAGCGGACTTGAAATAGGAAAACCTACCGGCATCGATATCAAAGAAAAAAAAATGACACTGCCCCTTATTTACGCTCTAAATAAGGCAAGCTATCAAGATAAAAAACAAATAATAAATTTAGTAAAAAATCATAATGAAAACCCTAAAAAAGTAGCAGAAGTTATTGATTTTGTGTTTGCAAAAAAAGGAATTGAGCACGCCGAAAAAATTATGCATCAGTACAAAGAAGAAGCCTTATCGGTATTAAAAACAATTCCTGAAAATGAAGCACGAAAATCATTAGAACAATTAGTTACTTTTACGGTTGAACGAAAAAAATAATCACAAAAAAAATGAATAAAATACTTTTAATGCCCTTTGCGCTTCTATTCTTTTTTGCTTGCAGTACCAATCAAAAAAACAACGAAAAGCAAGCTGTTTCGAAACAAGATTCGGCCAACAAACAAATACAATCACAGATGGATAAAATAGCCGATGAGTTAGCGCCTCCGGATAGTGATTATACAGGAGAATTTTTTCAAAAATACGAAAATGGTGTGGTAAAAGTAAAAGGTTATTTTAGGTTTGGAAAACGCCACGGACAATGGTATTATTTTTATCCCAATGGTTTGATGTGGAGCGAGGCTTTTTATGACAATGGAAAAATGAATGGGCAGTCAAAAGTGTTTTACGAAAACGGAAAAACGTACTATCAAGGCGCTTACAAAAAAGATATTCCGGTGGGCTTGTGGCTATACAACGATACTACCGGCGCAGCCAACTTAGAAGTTACCTACGATAGCTTAGGGAAAATTATTCAGCAAAAAAATATCCCGATAAAAAAACAATGACTCCAAGCAAAATACAATATGTAGTATCTGTAGATGTGTATGAGCAAGCAGCGCACTTACCGGCATCTGAATACGCACTTTTGCAAGAAGCTAAAAAGGCTATGAAAAATGCCTATGCCCCCTATTCTTCTTTTAGCGTAGGGGCAGCTTTACTATTAGAAAACGGAGCAATAGTTTCAGGAAACAACCAAGAGAATGCTGCTTATCCATCAGGCATGTGTGCCGAGCGTGTGGCTATTTATTATGCAGGAGCCCAATACCCTCTTGTGCCTATAAAAACAATATGTATCGTGTGTGATACTCATAACCAACACCCCATAAGCCCTTGTGGTGCTTGCCGCCAAGCCATTGCGGAATATGAGCAACGAAGTAAAACGAAAATAAAAATACTGATGGCCAGCGCTTTCGATAAAGTATATAGCGCCAACAGCATAGAGGTGCTGCTTCCTTTTATGTTTGGAGCCGCATGTTTAAAAAAAAAGTAAAAGCACGCCCTAAATCGTAGTGCTAATTTTTTCTTTTAAATAAGTTGTTCTGTCGCCAAAAATTTCTTGCTCTATTACTTGAAATTGATTTTTATCATACGTCTTTACAAAAGTATGATTGCTAAGATGGTGTATTTGGTCGCAAAGGGTAAGTAAAGGACTTAATATGTGAGAGGAAATAAACACTGTTTTGCCTCGCTGCCTTAAGGTTGCAATTAAAATTTCAAACGTTTTATTGGCATCTAAATCCAATCCGTTAAAAGGTTCATCAAGTACGTATATTCCCTTATCTTGTTTTAAATGGCTTAATAAAATCAGTTTCTTTTTCATTCCGGTAGAGTAGTTTTCAATTAGCTCATCTAAGGGGATATTTAACAAGTCTGCCAGCTCTTTTTGCCGAAACGAATGATTTACCAAAGGAAACACATTTAAAAACTCCAACCCGCTGAGTTTCGGATAAAAGTAGTTTTCCGTTTCTAAAAAAGCAAAATCAACTTTTTTTATTGGTTGCTCGTTGTACAAGATAGTTCCTTTTGTGTTTTTTTGAAATCCACAAAGTATATTAAAAAAAGTAGTTTTTCCGGCTCCATTCAATCCTACTATTCCATGAATGGCAGGGCTAGCAAAAGATATATTTATATTTTGCAGCACTTGCTTTTCATTATAGGAAAAAGACAAATCGTTAATAGTTATCATCTAAATAAAAATTTAATTGTGTAATAGCTCCGTTATAATTTTTAATACAAAGAAAAACAGTTAGTATAGCAAGAGGCGGAAACACAAGTGCTGCGGTGGCAACAGCCAATTGTAAAGAGGCTGCTGTATTTTTAGTGTTGGGCTTGTAACTATTGTACTTAGCTGAAACGGCAAGTATAGTAAGAAGGTACATATATAGTAAAAAGCCAATATGTATTAAAATAAAATCCGGATTAAAAACAGAGCTGACAATTAGCAAAGGGATATTAATAATGCTTATGTTTTTTGCCGTATAAATTATTTTTTTGTTTAAAATTTTTTGTGCGCTATGTGGCTGCGCTAACAGCATTACAACAGGTTCACAATCGGTGTAAAAAGAAAAAAACATACTGTTTACTAGAAACAAAACGATGATTCCAAACAGTTTTACAGGACTAAGTATCAGCGCCACTACCAGCAAAATGAAAAGAAAAAAAATATTTTTTCGCACACCTGAAATCCATTCAAAATGCGAATAAGGAACAACACGGGATATGTTTTTTAAAAAAAATTTTTGATTGTTTTTTTTATTTAAAAAAGGGATTAACAATCCTATAAATTGCAGAATAAAAAAACAGTACTCATTTTTTGTGAATAAAGCAGCGAAGCTAAAAGGAATTAAGAAAAGTTGGTACTCAACAATAAGCTGCTTAGTAGGATTAGTGAAATTTTTACACACAAAACCAATATCCTTTCTATAAAAATGAAAATGGCATAAAGCGTAAATTACCACAAGACTAAAGCCGCCCGCTATTTTTTCTTCTTTTTTAAAAAAGAAAAGAGCCGTTAAAAAACACAAAGCAACAATAGCCAAAAACACCCAGCCTAAGTCGCGTTTTATTTGGTACCATCGTATTTTTATAAGTTGCATGTTGTTACGTAAGGTGAAATTGCTCTATTGTAAAATCGTTTAACGATTCTAATATAGCATCAGCTATACAGAATTTAGGATTTGTTTTATTAGGCACATCGGGTATGGCTACCACCTTCATGCAAGCGGCTTTAGCGGCTATTACTCCATTTAAAGAATCTTCTACAACCAAGCAGCGGGTAGGGGCTACCGATAGAGTCTGGGCGCAACGTATAAATACTTCGGGGTGTGGTTTACCATGCGATAAATGCTCGGCCGATTGTATGTGTTCAAAAAAAGAATCAATCTTTAAGGCATCAAGCACACAACGTATTATTTTTTGTGAGGACGAGGTAGCTATCGCAATTTTTATTTTTTGCGCTTGTATTCTTTTTAAAGCATGATGCAGGCCTTCCATGGCTTTACCTTCCGACAAAATAAGCGAACACAAAACATCTTCTATCTTATTTTTTACTTGAATTTCATTATTGGTAAACGTTGTTTTTTGGTTCCAAAAGGTTACCACCTCATCAATACGCATACCGGTAGTAAGCCTACAATCGGCTTCGGTAAAGGGAAGTCCGCTTGCATTAAAAACTTGTATCATAGCACGCCGCCAAAGGGGCTCGGAGTCTATAATAACGCCGTCCATATCAAAAAGTACCGAGTCAAGCATTGTTAATTACTTTGTTTAATAAATGCAAAAGTAGCACAATTAGGCTAACCTTCTAAATGTACCTTTGTATGATAAAAATGATTGTTTTTGATATATATAGCATTGGTTTTTGGGTAGCAAGTAGTTTTGCCTTTGTGGCGCTGTGCCAGATACTCATCTATTTATTTTTATATTTCAAAATAGCACGTTACAAAAACCCAAATCCCAGCACCGAGCAACCTCCTGTTTCTATTATTATATGCGCAAAAAACGAAGCAGATAATCTTATTGAATTTCTACCTAAGATACTATCGCAAGAATATCCTTTGTTTGAAATTGTAGTGGTAAACGATTGCAGCAGCGACAATACAGAAGATATATTGCGCGAATACGCCAAGCTATTTCCTAACCTGCATATCATAACCATAAAAGAAGATGAGTACTACAAGCACGGAAAAAAACTAGCTCTTATGATAGGAATTAAAGGGGCTAAATACGAGCACTTATTATTTACCGATGGCGATTGTTATCCGGATAGCATTCACTGGATTAGCGAGATGATGCAGCAATACACCCCTGAAACCGAAATTGTAATAGGCTACGGCCCTTATCGGTACGAAAAAAGCTTTTTAAATAAACTCATTCGTTTTGATACTTTTTACATAGGCTTGCAATATCTTTCTTTAGCCTTAGCCAACAAACCTTATATGGGAGTGGGTAGAAACTTATCGTACAAAAAAAACTTATTTTTTAAAAACAAAGGGTTTTCTAAACACTACCACATTCAGTCAGGCGATGATGATTTATTTATCAACCAAAATGCAACTCGGCAAAATGTAAAAGTAGCGCTAAATACAAACAGTTTCACCTACTCTATTTCAGCTAAAAACATTGCAGAGTGGAGCCGGCAAAAATCAAGACATTTAACTACCGCGCCTTTATACAGTACTTCCTCAAAAAACAGGCTGGCGTTATTGCACGCAACCACTTATTCCTTTTATATTTTATTTATAACCTCCTTATTTTTTGTAGCTATGTTACCGCTTACGCTTATTGTTTTTTTAATAAAAAATTTGGTGCAAATGTTTGTATATCATAAACTCACAAAAAAGCTAGGAGAGAAAGAATTGTTAGCTGGTTTTTTGCTGTATGAATGTATTCTTTTATTTTTATACCCTATTTGGCACTTACAAAAAAGAGGCTTAAATGCTAAGCAATGGAAAACGTAGGAGAAAATGAACATAATTTTTCTGCTAAAGCACTTTATGATATAAAGTTGGTTGAGCGCGCTTTGCAACACAACGACCAAAAAGCCTACACCGAGTTAATGAAACGATATGAAGAGCCGGTATATTTTATGCTGCTCCGCATGATGTCAAACAAAGATGATGCAGAAGATCTAACCATAGAAGCTTTCGGAAAAGCCTTTAGCAATTTATCGCAATACTCTACCCGCTACGCGTTCAGCACTTGGCTTTTTAAAATTGCCTCCAACAACGCTATTGATTTTATTCGGAAAAACAAAGAACATAGGGGCTTGGCTTCTTTAAACGTATCGTATGATGAAGATGGCAGCGAAGAACTTTCTGCTTATATAAAAGGACATGGCCTAAACCCGGAGGAAAGCATCATAAAAAAGCAAGCTATTAGTCAAATACGAGCGCTTATAGAAAAATTAAAACCTAATTACCGCATTGTTATTGAGCTTTTTTATATGGAAGAGCTGAGCTTGGAAGAAATTTCGAAACAACTAAACATTCCGGAAAACACTGTAAAAGTACGCCTCTTTAGAGCCCGAGATTTATTACTTCCTATTGTAAAACGAAATAAAAATATAAAATAGTGCTAAACGCCGAACTTATTTTTTCATATTTCCCCAACCTTAATCAGGAGCAAAAAAATCAATTTATCCAATCTTCTTTTTTATATAAAGAGTGGAACGAAAAAATAAACGTGATTTCGCGTAAAGATATTGATGCTTTATACCTTCATCATATCTTACACTCCTTGGGTATAGCTAAGGTAATGCCTTTTGCCGACCATACTTCCGTGCTTGATGTAGGCACCGGCGGTGGGTTTCCAGGCATTCCTCTGGCCATATTGTTTCCTAATTGTCAATTTCATTTAGTAGATTCTATCGGAAAAAAAATTACCGTAGTAAAAGAAATAGCCTCTGCTCTTAACCTAAAGAATGTAACAGCTCAACAAATACGAGCGGAACAACTAGAAAACAAATATGACTTTGTGGTAAGCCGAGCCGTAACCGACCTTTCTGAATTTTGTTTGTGGATTAGAAAAAAAATAACAACAAATAATTTCAACACCCTTCATAACGGCTTGCTTTATTTAAAAGGAGGCGACCTCAGCAACGAATTAAAACCTTTTGGAAAAAACACACAAGTGTATCATTTAAATCAGTATTTTAAAGAAGACTTTTTTGAAACTAAAAAAGTAGTATATCTGCCTTCCGGAAAAATAAAATGAGTTGCATGCAAGTTTATACATCTTAAAGATATTTAAAAAAACAATTCACGTCCCGATATTTTTGCTACTTTTAATAATTACATGATGCAAAAGATATTACATTTTTTAACGAAGCCTTGGTTTGTTGGTTTTGTTTTTTTTGCATTGGTGGCCGTGGCTACCCTTCAAGCCTTATGGTTGAGCCAACCAAATACCTACACACAATACAACAACTATATTATTTTTAAGCAATCGTTTTTTCATTTAATAACCGGTAATAATTTATACACTTATTATTTAGATGAATGTTGGGACTTATTTAAGTACAGCCCGGCCTTTGCTGCTTTTTTTGGCTTGTTTGCATACCTACCTGATAGCGTAGGTCTTTTTTTATGGAATGCCTTAAATGCATTTGTTCTTTTTTTTGCAGTATATAAAATACCCCACATAGCCGTAAAACAAAAAAGTTTTATGTTGCTTTTTTCCGCTATAGAATTAATGACCAGTATGCAAAATTCACAAAGCAACGGGCTTATAGCCGGCTTACTTATAGCGGCATTCATCATGCTTGAAAAAGAGCGCATACTATGGGCTACTCTTTTTATTACCCTTACTGTATTTATAAAACTTTTTGGATTGGTGGCGTGTTTACTTTTCTTATTTTATCCAAAAAAATGGCTGCGTATCGTAGGGTGTATGTTGTTTTGGAATGTTTTACTGTTATTACTACCCGCACTTTTTTGTGGCTACACGCAACTTATTTTTTTATATAAAAGTTGGCTTACCCTCCTATCTCAAGACCACGCTGTTTCATTAGGCTACTCGGTACTGGGCTTTGTACAAACATGGCTTCATTGGCAGGTTAATAAAACGGGTTTGCTTATAGCCGGCTCATTATGTTTGCTAATACCTTTTATTAAAACAAAAAAATACACCTATTACTTTTATAGAATACATTTATTGGCTTTAGTATTGGTGTGGATGGTTGTTTTTAATCATAAGGCCGAGTCGCCTACTTTTATCATAGCCGTAGCAGGTATAGCGCTGTGGTTTTTTTCTAAACATCACATACAAAAAGCAGATATTATTCTAATGATATTGGTGTTTGTGTTTACGTGTTTGGCGCCAACCGATATTTTCCCTTTACAACTTCGGAAACATTTTTTTGAACCTTATGTAGTAAAAGCAATTCCCTGTATCTTAGCGTGGTTAAAAATAAGTTATGACGCATGGCATTTTACACTGCGCCAAAAAAAAGAATGAAATGATGCCTTACATGAAGCGAATACATAGAAGCCTGGTACAACCAAAAAAGACGGCACAAACATCTAAATAATTTAACTATTTTTGAACACGGACAAATAATTAATAATAAAAAAATGCGACTTAATGAAGTCAATAAAAAATGCTCACTAAAAGGTGGCAATTCCATTGGTTTTTTAACTCCAAATCAAGTACATTTGCAATCAATTAAAAATAATGGACAAGTTGCATTTATAACTTGAATCCACCTATTAAAAAAAGAAAAACACGGATACATGACAAGACAAGACGCATTTATAATAGACGGCATACGTACTCCCGTAGGTAATTTTGGAGGAAGCCTTAGCGAGGTAAGAGCCGATGATTTGGCCGTAATGGTATTAAAAGAATTAGCTAAAAGAAATCCCACCGTTGACCTTAGTGCCATAGAAGATGTCGTGCTGGGTTGCGCTAATCAAGCCGGAGAAGATAACCGCAATGTGGCACGCATGGCTTTGCTTATGGCCGGTTACCCGCAAACGGTATCGGGGCAAACCCTTAATCGCTTATGTGCATCAGGACTTAATGCCTGCATGGAGGCTGCCAGAGGCCTTATGCTGGGTGATGGAGTATTGTATGTAGCAGGTGGTGTAGAGCACATGACGCGCGGCCCTTGGGTTATAAGCAAAACCAGTACCGCCTTTGGCAGAGATGCGCAAATGCACGACAGCAGTTTCGGCTGGCGTTTCATCAACCCAAAACTAAAAGAATTATACGGTGTAGATAGCATGGGAGAAACCGCAGAAAACGTAGCCGAATTATATAAAATAAACCGCGCAGATCAAGATGCCTTTGCTCTACGTTCTCAGCAAAAAGCAGCTAAGGCACAAACAACGGGGCGTTTAGCGGAAGAAATAGTAGCGGTAAGCATTCCACAAAAAAAAGGAGAACCGAAAATTTTTAGTCAAGATGAGTTTATAAAACCCAACTCCTCTTTAGAAACCTTAGCTAAATTAAAGCCTGCCTTTAAAAAAGAAGGAAGTGTTACCGCCGGCAACGCATCGGGGCTAAACGATGGAGCGGCAGCCCTGCTTTTAGCATCACAACAGGGTATTAAACAATTTGGCTTAAAACCGGTAGCTCGCATTGTATCTATGGGTGTGGCGGGTGTAGAGCCTCGCATTATGGGCATTGGTCCGGTAGAAGCCAGCAAAAAGGCATTGCAGCGCGCCGGTCTTACTTTAAAAGATATAGACCTTATTGAATTAAATGAAGCCTTTGCCTCTCAAAGCTTAGCTTGCATACGAGCATGGGGTTTAGCTGACGATGATGTGCGCATAAACCCCAACGGCGGTGCTATTGCTATTGGGCACCCATTAGGTATGAGTGGCGCACGCATTTTAAATACAGCCGCCTTAGAGTTGCATAAACAGCAAAAAAAATACGCTTTAGTTACTATGTGTATTGGCGTAGGTCAGGGCTATGCTGTTGTTATAGAGCGGGTTTAGCTTTTTTACTTTGTGTATTGGCCTTTTGTAATGGTTGTACACTTGTTCGAAACAGAGGTAATATCATTAACTATTTACAGTTTAAAACAAGCAGGTGTTCTTAAATAGAGGTTGATGGATTTATTAACTACATGTTTTATCTCCTCTTAACATGAGGCTTATATATTAGCTAACGACACTATCTATACCCGTCGGTTAATGTTTTCATAAAAGCTACTAGTGCTTTTTCTTCCGTGGCGCTTAGTTTTAGTTTCCCTAATTCTTCATGATTTACATTTCCAGGCACTTCAGGGTTATTAAATAAAGAATCGCGCAGGTTGTAAAAATGCACTACATCATCTAAAGTATTAAAGTAGCCGTTATGAAAATAAGGAGCCGTAAGAGCCACGTTTCTAAGCGAAGGCACTTTAAAGGCGCCGTTGTAGGCACTGTTGGCTACCGTAGCGCCCAAGCCTTTGTCTATGTAGGCACTTCCTGCGGCATTAAACCCGGTGGGCAGCGTGTAAAAGGGGTTGTTTGGGTTTTTTGGCACGCCTATATTGTCGTAAGTAAAATCAGTAAATAAAATTTGCCCTGAAGCTGCATCCGGAGTAACTAAATGACAGTTTGCGCATTTCCCTTTTAAGGTATCTACAAATAGGTTGTACCCATTTAGTTCTTCGGCAGTTAAAGAAGCTTGCCCTTGTAGATAATAATCAAACTTGGAGGTAAATCTATTGGCAAAGGTATTAGACCGTTCGTAGGTAGCCAGCGCATCGGCTATGTTATTAAAAGCGGCGTTGGCGTCGCTAATGCTGCCATATACTTTTTGGTATAGGTTGTAGTAGGTGGCGCTTTTTATTTTATTTATCAGCATCTCTATGCTATTATTACCCATTTCTAAAGGATTTAGGAAAGGACCTTTAGCTTGGTCTTCTAAGGTGTTGGCTCGGCCATCTAAAAATTGCCCTCCTACAAAAGATCCGTCGGCATCGCTGTATTGCAAAGGGGCTGGTGCATACATAGAGTAGATGATGCTGGGTGCGTTTCTATTGCCAAAAAGTCCGTCAAGAGCACCGGGCGACACCACATCATGTGTAAAATCACTAAAAGCTGTTTCGGGTGCATGGCAACTAGAGCACGATTGTCCCATTGGACTAGATAATGTTTTGTCGAAAAAAATATTTTTTCCTAAAGAAACTTTATCGTCGTAAGAGGGAGTTACGGGAGGTATCTCTATTTGTTCTTTTTTACAAGAACTTATTGCCAGTACCAATAAAAAAAGGAATGTGTTTATTCGTTTTTGTGTACGTGTATTTTTTATTTTGTTATTCATAATGTATGTTGTTTTGTTTTAAGAAATTAAAATGTGGTTGAAAACCCTATATAAAACATACGCGGGGGCGAAGGGATAATGCCCGGGCCCGGATATTCGGAGGTGCGTATGGTAAAGTATTTTTCGTTCATTAAATTAGTTACCCCAAACTTAAATTGGTATTTTTGTTTTAGCTTGTAAGAACCTGAAACATCTACCACTTGATAGGCAGGAATGATGCCTGCCAAAGCAGCGTATTCATTAAGCGAAGTGCTGAGCGCATCGGAAGCTAGTTTAGAGTTGCTGGCATCGCCATAAGAAAGAGAGGTGTAGGAGTATTGCATGTTAAAAGAAAAGCCACCTATTTTATAATTTAAACCTACACGCTCTATATTGCGTGGGGCATATTCTACTTGGTTGCCGGCGTAAGCGCCTGATATGTATTGGGCGTGTATGTATGCGTACGAATTGTATATGCTGAGTCGCCCGTATTTGGCAGTGGGTATAAGTCCGTCTAGTATATTTACTTCTACATACGTTTCGGCGCCTATGTGTTGCGAGGTGCCTATATTGGTTCGGTATGCATATAGGGCGGTATCGTATTTGTAAATGGTACCTATTCTGTTTTTATAGTTAATAAAAAAGGCGCCTATATCAAAGTTTATGATGTTTTTTATAGAGCCTCGATAGCCTATATCTACGTTATCGGCATTCGCATCTTTTAGGTTGGGATTTATTTTGGCAATAGTACCAAAAGGGGTTAATTGAGCGTAGGTAATAGGGCGGTAGCTTTGAGTGTAGTTGGCGTACAAGCCGGTGTTTTCGCTTACTTTGTATTGCAAGCCTACTCCGGGCAGTAAAAACATTTTGGTGTTTTGTAAGTTGTTAATGACTACATAGGGACTAGGAGGGTTGGGGTCTTGGTCTTCATCATAGCCATTAGCTAATACGTGTATGTATTCAAAACGAAGGCCGGGCGTGATGCTAAAGCGTTTCCCTATATAAAAGGTGTTTTCAATAAAAGGAGCTAAATTGTTGGTGTAATAATTTGTGTTGCCTCCCCAGGGCGAGGTAGTTACATACGTTAAATCGCTGCCGGTGGTACCATCGGCTCCATGTTGGTTTTTTTTGTAGGCATAGGCATAACGTACACCAAAAGCCAAGCTTTGTTTTTTACCGGATATATAGTAGTGCGTTAAAACGCGCAGTTCGTTGGTGATGCTTCTAAATTTTTCGTGCTCTACCTCGCGAGGCACGTATTGCAAATCAGGTGTTATAGAGTCTTTAATGCCCGGCCCCCCATCTTCGTTTTTCCAAACCAAATCACGCTCGCTATATAAGAAAGCAGATTTTAAACCGATAGAAGTGTTTTCGTTTAGTTGGTAGTTGAGGTTAAAGGCTACAATATTCCAAGGGCTTTGCAGCCAGTTGCGCGAGCGAAGCGACTGCATGGGGTTTTGTTGAAATAAAGAATCGGTAAGGCCGCCCGGCATGCGTATGGTGTTTCTAAGCGCAGAATATTCCAAGCCTACTTGCAGCTTGTTAGTAGCTTGGTATTTAAGGCTGGCAAAACCCGACAATTGACTTTGTTGCGAGTTATCTCTCCAACCGCCAAAGTAGCGGTATTGAACATAGCCGTAATACTTGAACTTTTTTAATGTACCGCCTAAGGATAAAAAACTGTTAGACATATTATAGTTTCCCATCGTTTGCGAAACGGTAGCTTCTATAGGTTTGTTAGCCGCATCTTTTAGTTCGTAATTAACCATACCTCCTATTTGAGGGCCAAAAGCCAAAGAAGCAGCCCCACGCACAAAGCTGATGTTTTTTACCGCTTCCATAGGTGGCAGGTAATAGGCCTCGTTGTATCCAATAGCATCGGCGGATATGTTGTAGCCGTTTTGTCGCGTGTTCATTTCAATGCCTTGATATGGGTTTACCCCTCTAAAACCAATACCGTTGGCGGTAAAGCCGCCGCTTTCGGTTTCCACAATATTGAGGCCGGGTATGCGCCCTATAATTTGACGGGTATTGTTTAAGGCTTTGTTGGCATCTAAGCTATCTATAAGCAGCAGTTCTGTTTTTTTGCCGGCGTATATAATTTGTCCTGCCTCATCTTTCATACGGCCAATGCCGTTCATAGGTTTGTATGTGATAATGCTTACTTCTTCTAAAAGGTGCGTGGTGTCTTTTTTTTGTGCCCAAATACAGGTGCTGCACAGGCAGCAGGCTATTGTAAGTTTCCTCATATTTTAATTTAGACTAATTCTTAATAATTCCGCAAAGAAAAAGACTTCCTTATTTTCAGCCAATACCTTTTATAGGGTATTTTAGATTTTGAGATTTCTGTTTTTTTTTAAATGGAGCTTCGGAAAAATTATTAGAATTTATCAGTCGATGTGTTTCTCCTCATTACATAATACACCGGAACGCCCAAGGCAACCAACACTAAACCCATGCCGGTATTAAATGTTTTGTGAAAAATTAAATCTACGCAAATAAGTGCCGTTAATACGATATATAGGGCGGGAATAAAGGGATAGCCGAACGCTTTGTATGGGCGGGGCGTATGGGGTTCTTTTTTGCGTAGCACAAAAACAGCAGAAATAGTTACCATATAAAAAAGCAGTGAGGCAAAAGTAGCGTACTCTAATAAATCGCCGTAGGAGCCGCTAAAGCATAACAGGCTAGCCCATAAACCTTGTATAAAAAGAGCGTAGCCCGGTACAAAAAAAGAATTGTTTTCCTTGGCCTTTTTAAAAAATAAGCCATCGGCACTCATGGATTGAAACAGGCGCGCTCCTGCCATTATCAAGCCATTGTTGCAGCCAAAGGTAGATACTACAATTAACCCCGCCATTACCAAAACGGCTGTGTTGCCACCTGTTAATGTAGCTATGGCGGCAGCGCCTACCCGGTCGTGAGGGGCCGTTTCTATTTCTTTGAAAGAAAGTAAGCATAGGTAGGCCACATTAGCTAAAAGGTATAAGATAGTTACAATAAAAGTACCCAACATCAAACCTCTCGGTATGTTTTTATGCGGTTCTTTTATCTCAGAAGCAATAAAGGTTACATTATTCCAGGCATCGCTGCTAAATAAAGATCCGATCATCGCTACTCCTACAGCCAACCATATAGTACTGCTATTCCCTTCCGGTAGTTGCCAGGCTTGTTGCATGTTCTTAGAAAAAACATCTTGAGTAAAACCGGCATAAATGCCTACCGCAATAAGTCCAAATAATGCAACTAATTTGGCAATAGTAAACACTCGTTGAATCATTTTTCCATTTTGCACGCCTCTTGAGTTGATAAGAGTAAGTAGTAAGATGGAGCTTACGGCTAAAAGTTGAGCATAGCTTAATTTAAAAAAACCAAACTGCATCAATATATTGTTTTCATTAAAAAGAGGAATAAACACTCCCACGTATTTAGCAAAGGCAACAGCTACCGCAGCTATTACCCCAGTTTGTATAACTAAAAAAACAGTCCAGCCGTATAAAAAAGCAACTAAACTGCCAAAGGCTCTTTTTATATACACGTATTGCCCGCCCGCGTGAGGCATCATTCCGGCCAACTCGCCATAGCTAAGGGCAGCAAATAAGGTAAGCAGGCCGGTAAGCAACCAACAAAGCAAAAGCCAACCGCTACCTCCTACGGTACGAGCCATATCGCTGGATACAATGAAAATACCGGAACCAATCATAGAGCCTGACACAATAAGAGTGGTATCTAATAGAGACAGACTGCGCGTGTTGTTGGGCATAATATAAGGAAAAAGGGCTTGTGTTTCAAGTCCAAAGATACTAAAATATCCTGCCGAGAAAAGGGTTTTTAAGCTACATAAAATAAAAAAACTCGTAGCGTATAGCCGCTAAGAAACGTATATTTGCCCCCTATAATGTTATACTTTCCATGCAAACACATTTAAGAACACATACCTGCGGCCAACTCAGAATAAGCGACGTAGGCAAAAGTACTACCCTTTGCGGATGGGTACAAAAAACCCGTGATATGGGCGGGCTTACTTTTATTGACCTGCGCGACCGGTACGGAGTTACGCAACTTATTGTAGATAAAAAAAGCTATGCACGCGAGTGCGTATTGCAAGTTTCGGGTACCGTTATAGAGCGTGAAAGCAAAAATAAAAACCTGCCTACCGGCGATATAGAGATAAAAGCAACTCATATAAAAGTGCTGAATGAAGCCATTACCCCTCCTTTTACCATAGAAGACGAAACCGATGGAGGCGATGAACTGCGCATGAAATACCGCTATTTGGATTTGCGTAGAAATGCGGTACGCAAAAATTTAGAACTACGCCACCGTATGGCTATTGAAACGCGCAATTATTTAGATAAACAACAATTTTTGGAGGTAGAAACCCCCGTACTTATTAAATCAACCCCTGAAGGTGCACGCGATTTTGTGGTACCCAGCCGCATACACGCAGGCGATTTTTATGCACTGCCTCAAAGTCCACAAACCTTTAAACAGCTATTGATGGTGAGTGGCTTTGATAGGTACTACCAAATAGTAAAATGTTTTAGAGATGAAGACCTGCGTGCAGACCGACAGCCCGAGTTTACACAAATAGATTGCGAGATGAGCTTTGTAGAGCAAGAAGATGTTTTACAAACTTTTGAGGGATTGGCACGCCATCTTTTTAAAACCGTAAAAGGCCTTGATATCCCGGTATTGCCACGCATGAGTTACGCCGATGCTATGAAGTATTATGGGAATGATAAACCCGATACTCGTTTTGAGATGCGCTTTGTAGAACTAACTCATCTTGTAAAAGGAAAAAACTTTAAAGTATTTGATGAGGCCTCTTTAGTAGTAGGCATTTGTGCCAAGGGGGTAGCCGAATATACCCGCAAGCAATTAGATGAGCTAACCGAGTTTGTAAAACGCCCACAAATAGGCGCTACCGGCTTGGTATATGCACGCTATAATGCAGACGGAACCATAAAATCATCAGTAGATAAATTTTACAACGAGGACGAACTGAAAAAATGGGCACTGGCTTTTGATGCCCAACCCGGCGATTTATTTTTGATAGTATCCGGAGAAGAGCACAAAGCTCGCAAAGCCCTTTCCGAGCTTCGTTTAGAGATGGGAACACGCTTGGGCTTGCGCAATAAAAATACTTTTTCTTGCCTTTGGGTGGTAGATTTTCCTTTATTGGAATGGAATGAAAATGATAACAACTTGCTAGAGTCGTTGCGCGGCAGGTGGGTAGCTAAGCATCATCCTTTTACTTCTCCAAAACCGGAAGATATAGCCCTGCTAAGCAGCAACCCCGGCGCAGTGCGCGCTAATGCTTACGATATGGTAATAAATGGAGTAGAAGTGGGTGGAGGTTCAATACGTATATACAATAAAGACTTGCAGGCAAAAATGTTTGAAACACTCGGCTTTTCTAAAGAAGAAGCGCAAACACAATTTGGCTTTTTGATGAATGCGTTTGAGTATGGAGCGCCTCCGCACGGCGGTATTGCTTTTGGTTTTGATAGATTGTGTTCTTTATTTGGCGGTGCTGATTCTATTCGAGATTTTATTGCATTTCCAAAAAACAATGCAGGCAAAGATGTAATGATTGAAAGCCCCGGCGCTATTAGCGAAGAACAATTAAACGAATTACATATTCAAATAAAAAAAGAACATCATGAAAAAAAATAATCATATAACCATTTTACTCGCACTTGGATTTAGTGCATTGCTGCAAGCGCAACCCAACACCAATAAAAAAGACAGTCAGTATCAATTTACAATTACTAAAAGCATAGATGCCGCCCCTGTTCAAAACCAAGGGAAAACAGGCACCTGCTGGAGTTTTAGCACGCTTTCTTTTTTTGAGTCGGAGGTGATGCGCGTAAAAAAAACAAAAGAAGTGAAGTTAAGTGAAATGTTTGTAGTGCGCAAAACGTATCCTTTAAAAGCACAAAACTATATACGCATGCACGGCAGTGCCCAGTTTGCCGAAGGCGGAGAGCCAACCGATGTGGTATATTGCTGGAAAAATTTTGGCATGATGCCTCGCGAAATATATAACGGCAACTATAATGAGGCTACCGGTTATAACCACCATAATATGGATTCTGTTTTGCTTGCAGAGATTAAATCATTTACTACAAAAAGTCAGATACAAGCTCATGAGTGGAAAGAGCAAATAGAAGGTACATTGTCATCCTATTTAGGAAACCCTCCCGAAACGTTTACCTATAAAGGCAAATCATATACGCCCAAAAGCTATGCGGCCGAGTTGGGCATCAATCCTGATGATTATGTGTTTATCTCGTCTTTTACGCATCACCCTTTTTACAAACCGTTTATTTTAGAAGTGCCTGATAATTGGGCATGGAAAAGCTATCAAAACATACCCATTGATGAGGTGATACAGACTATCAATCACGCATTAAGTAATGGCTATGGTGTGGCTTGGGCCGCTGATGTAAGCGAGCCTTACTTTAGGTTTAAAGAGGGTTTGGCTTTGGTGCCCGATGCCTGGGAAAGCATGAGTGCTGAGGCTAAAAATGCGTGCTTTACAACTCCGTGCAAGCAACAAACTATTACACAAGAGTTGCGCCAAGAAAAGTTTGATAATTACGAAACCCAAGACGATCACGGAATGCATATTATAGGTATGGCTAAAGATCAAAATGGAGGTAATTATTATGTGATAAAAAATTCATGGGGCACTAAACGCAACGATTGCGATGGGTATTTCTACGCTTCCGAAGCTTATGTACGCCTAAAAACGGTAAGCATTACACTTCACAAAAAAGCCATTCCGGCAGAAATAGCTAAGAAAATGAGTGTAAAATAACGCACTCCAAAAACAGTTTAGGCTAATTTAATTCTGTTTAGTTTCGCCACTTTAGGTAGCAGGCAATAGGGTAGTGGTCGGTAAGGCTTTCTGTTATTCGTTTGTAGGAGGTGCACTCAAAAGCAGGGTGATGCAAAATATAATCGATGCGAAGCAGAGGCAAGTTGCCGTGATAGGTTTTTCCGATGCCGTTTCCGGCTTCCTTAAAAGAGTCTTTTAACCCACACGATAAGGCGTGATAGGCGTAAGAGGAGGGTGTGTCATTAAAATCGCCACACAAAATAATTTTGTAAGGGCAATTTTTTATATGGGCCGCTACCAATCCGGCTTGCTGGGCACGCATCAAGAATCCTTTTTTTAATCGTTTAAAAATGTTTTTTGATTCGGTAAGATTGGTGTCGTTATATTGTTTTTTATGTAGCTCATCAATAAACTTGTATTCTTTTTTGCCAAATGAAATAGACGCTAAGTGTATGTTGTATATGCGCACCGTATCGGTATTGATAAGCACATCGGTATAGATGCAGATGTTGTTTGATTTGGTTTGGAATAAAATTTTTCCTTTTCGTACAATAGGGTATTTACATAGGGTGGCTACCCCCCAGTGGTCGGTATGGCGCAGCGTGGTAGTATATTCGGTATGAATGTTTTTTATGGGAAGCAAGGAAATAAGGCTGTCCACGTTGTTAAAATCTTTTGGGTTTTCGGAGGTGTAAAATTCTTGCAGGCACAAAATATCAGGCGACTCGTCTTGCAGCATATTAAAAATAAGTTTGCGCGATTGTTTGTTGTGCGACCAGTTGTACAAATCAAACAACATGCAGTTGTAGTTGAGTACCTTTATATCGTTATTGCTGCTTTTTTTAGAAAAGTTAAGTTGCGCAATGCCCATTAAGTTAGGAATACTAAGCAGTACCATAAGTCCGGAAAGCAGTGCCCACCAACGCATTTGTATCATCCAAAAAATAATAAATAAGATATTGATGCACAAAATAATAGGGTAGGAAATACCCACAAAAGCCAAAGGCCAAAAAGTGCTTGGGCTAATATATTTGGCTGATATAGACAACAGCATGGCTACGGCTGCGGCATAATTAAGCCATAGAACAAAGCGCTGCAATACCCCTCTTTTTTTTTCTATGTTTTTACCTGTATTCAAACTAAAAATGGAGAGCAAATAAAACGTAAAAAAATCAACCGGTTAAATTTGGAAGTAAAATAAAAAGTTGTACCTTTGCGCCACCAAAAAACGGACCGGTAGTTCAGCTGGTTAGAATGCCGCCCTGTCACGGCGGAGGTCGCGGGTTCGAGTCCCGTCCGGTCCGCTAACATAAGAAGAACCATCTATAACCCTCGTTTTACGAGGGTTTGTTTTTTTATGGATTGACGCATCAAATTCGGCATCATCACATTTTTTGATTACCGCCGTGTGCTTGCTCTGCTTCGCGCATTTGAAAGAGGGGGTAGTATTTCGGGCAAGTGCCTTTTAAAGTTCGATCTTATTTGCTCGGCTTCTCATTTTTTTAAAATAA
>JAFDYI010000019.1:0-53158 GCA_018267475.1 Bacteroidota bacterium
AGGATTATTCACCGTAATGGTAGGGGTTGCATTTACTGATACCGTAGCTACGGCTGTATTCGTACACGAGTTCGCATCCGTTCCGGTAACGGTATAAGAGGTCGTCGCGCTTGGGTTTACACCATACGGATTAGAGCTGGAGCCATCGCTCCAAGTATAGGTAGAAGCCCCCGAAGCCGTTAAAGTGGCTGTAGTACCCGAGCATATAGTCGCGTTATTTACCGTTACCGTTGGGTTGGGGTTTACGGTTATATTAGCTACTGCCGTATTGGTACAAGTATTTATATCCGTTCCCGTTACCGTACAAGACAAAGACGACGGGGGAACTCCACTATACGGATTAACAGTGGCACCAGTACACCACGTATAAGTGTTGGCTCCATTAGCAGTAAGAGTAACTGTGGATCCGCTACAAACCGTAGCACTATTTACCGTTACCACGGGAAGAGGGTTAACGGTTAAAGTAAGCGTTAATGGACTGCTGGGCGCACAACCGCTGGCGGTGCCGCCTACAGTGTAAACGGTAGTTACCGTTGCATTAGAAGTAGGTGTCGCTATACTTGGGTTATCTAAGGTACTTGTGGGTGTCCAGGTGTACGTACTGGCACCACTAGCTGTAAAGGTTTGTGTAGCACCACTGCATATTGTATAAGAATTAGCTGCTAAATTTAATATGGGTACAGGGGTTACATTAACTATAGCTGCAACTGTATCGGAGCAAAAATTTACATCTACTCCAATCACTGTGTAGCTAGTTGTAACCGTAGGGCTAGATGCTATAGAGCTTGTTGTTTCTGTGGTGCTCCATGTATAAGTGTTAGCGCCAGTAGCCGTAAGAGTGGCCGTTCCACCGCTGCATATTGTAGCATTATTTACGGTTACAGTTGGGTTAGGGTTTACCAACACATTAGCTATAGCCGAATTAGAACAACCAAAAGCATCGCTCCCCGTTACCACATAAGGAGTGGTAGCACCCGGGCTTACACTATAAGGATTAGCAACAGAGCCGGTATTCCAAGTATAAGTGCTGGCACCACCTGCAGTAAGGGTAGCTGTAGCTCCGCTGCATATTGTGGCGCTATTCACCGTTACGACCGGGAGCGGGTTTACTGTTACACTAGCCACCGCTGTATTAGTACATGAGTTTAAGTCCGTTCCCGTTATAGTATAAGAGGTAGTAGTAACAGGGCTTACACTATAAGGGTTAGCAGTAGAGCCTGTGTTCCAGGTGTATGTGCTAGCCCCAGTAGCAGTAAACGTGGCGATATCTCCATTGCATATAGTGGCGTTGTTCACCGTTACTGTTGGATTAGGATTAACCGTTACATTGGCCATAGCTGCATTAGTACACCCAAAAGCATTGCTTCCCGTTACTGTATAAGAGGTAGTAGTACCGGGTGTTATACTATAAGGATTGGCCGTGGAGCCGGTGTTCCACGTATAAGTACTGGCGCCTCCAGCAGTAAGGGTAGCTGTAGCTCCATTACATATCGTAGCATTATTCACTGTTACCGTTGGATTAGGGTTAACTGTTACATTAGCGGTAGCTGTATTAACACATGAATTTATATCCGTTCCCGTTACAGTATAGGATGATGTGTTTCCAGGGCTTACATTATAGGGGTTCGTGGTAATACCTCCATTCCATGTATAAGTACTCGCCCCGGAGGCAGTAAGGGTAACCGTTGCCCCATTACATATAGTAGCGCTGTTCACGGTTATAGTTGGAAGAGGATTCACTGTTACACTAGCCACCGCTGTATTGGTACATGAGTTTAAATCCGTTCCTGTTAAAGTATAAGAAGTGGTGCTACTAGGGCTTACGCTGTAAGGATTAGCAAAAGAACCGGTGTTCCAGGTATAGGTATTAGCACCGCCGGGAACCAGAATAGCTGTTCCTCCATTACATATTATGGCATTATTAACTGTTACTACAGGCTTTGAATTAACGTTTACATTAGCTACCGCTGTATTAGTGCAACCTGCTGCGCTGCTACCCGTTACCGTATAAGAGGTGGTAACACTAGGGCTTACATTGTAAGGATTAGCTGTAGAGCCTGTATTCCAGGTATAAGTACTAGCGCTGGAAGCACTTAAGCTGGCTGTCCCACCATTGCATATTGTCTTGTTACTTGTGGTTACAGTAGGTTTGGGATTTACTGTTACGTTAGCCACCGCCGTTTTAGAACAACCAAAAGCATTGCTTCCTGTTACCGTATAAGAGGTAGTAGTACCCGGGCTTACACTATAAGGGTTGGCAGTAGAGCCGGTGTTCCAAGTATAAGTGCCGGCACCTCCTGCAGTAAGGGTAGCTGTAGCCCCATTGCATATAGTAGCGTTGTTTACCGTTACTGTTGGAGTAGGGTTTACCGTTAGGGTAAGTGTTAATGGGCTGCTTGGAGCGCAGCCGGTAGCGGTACCTCCTACTGTGTAGATTGTAGTAATGCTTGCGTTGGAGGTGGGGGTAGCTGAGTTGGGATTACTTAAAGTGGCAGCAGGAGTCCAAGTATAACTGGTGGCTCCGCTAACTGTAAAGGTTTTGGTAGCGCCATTGCATATTGTAAAAGAATTGGCCGTTAGAGTTAATGTAGGTGATGGGTTTAGATTTACCGTTGCTACGGCCGTATTAGTACAACCTGCTGCACTGGTACCTGTTACCGTATAAGAAGTAGTGGCTGCTACACTTACCGTATAAGGGTTGGCAGTAGATCCCGTATTCCAGGTGTAAGTACCGGCTCCACTAGCTGTAAGAGTAACCGTGCCCGCCCCACAAATAGTAGGATTGCTCACTGTTATAGTGGGGGTAGCATTTACCGTTACATTGGCTATGGCGGTGTTCGTACACGAGTTTACATCAGTACCTGTAACCGTATAAGAGGTGGTAGCACCGGGACTTACACTATAAGGATTAGCTGTAGAACCCGTGTTCCAAGTATAAGTACTGGCACCGCCTGCAGTAAGAATAGCTGTTGCTCCGCTGCATATTGTAGCGTTATTTGCTGTTACAGTGGGCTTTGCATTAACGGCTACATTAGATACCGCCGTATTGGTGCAACCTGCTGCGCTGGTGCCCGTAACGGTATAAGAAGTGTTCGCACTCGGACTTACACTATATGGGTTGGCATTAGAGCCGGTGTTCCAGGTGTAGCTGGTAGCCCCCGAAGCCGTTAAACTTGCGGTGCCGCCGTTGCATATCGTAGCATTGTTTACCGTTATAGTGGGTTTGGCATTTACCGTTACATTGGATACCGCTGTATTGGTACAACCCAAGGCGCTAGTTCCTGTTACCGTATAAGAAGTAGTAGTACCAGGGCTTACACTATAAGGATTAGCCGTAGAACCGGTATTCCAAGTGTACGTACTGGCACCCGAAGCATTTAGAGTTGCCGTGCTTCCATTGCATATCGTAGCGTTATTTACCGTTACCGTAGGGTTCGCATTTACCGTTACATTGGATACCGCTGTATTGGTACAACCCAAGGCACTAGTTCCTGTTACCGTATAAGAAGTAGTAGCGCCGGAGCTTACACTATAAGGATTAGCCGTAGAACCGGTGTTCCAAGTATAAGTACTGGCACCGCCTGCCGTAAGGGCAGCTGTTGCTCCTCTGCATATTGTAACGTTATTTGCCGTTACGGTGGGCTTTGGATTAACGGTTACATTAGCTACTGCTGTGTTCGTACAACCTGCTGCGCTGGTGCCCGTAACCGTATAAGAAGTGTTCACACTCGGACTTACACTATATGGGTTGGCATTAGAGCCGGTGTTCCAGGTGTAGGTGGAGGCATTGGCTGCCGTTAGGGTGGCTGTGCCGCCGTTGCATATCGTAGCATTATTCACTGTTATAGTAGGTTTTGGGTTAATAACAATGGTTACGGTAGCCGGGCTTGTGGTGCAGCCATTTCCTGTTGATGAATGCCCTTGCACGGTATAGGTAGTCGTTACTGTGGGTGAAACGGCTAGTGTTGTTCCGGTGCCTACCGTACTTCCTCCTGTACTGGGCGTCCAGGTATAACTCATGCCCGCAGTGCCTCCTGAAACAGTAAGGTTAGCAGCCCCTCCTGGGGCACACATAGCGGCTTTGTTAGTTGTAATAGTTAAAGTAGGGCAAACAATAGAGCAATCAGTAGGCGGACCGCTGTTTTGTGTCATGGTTATATTGCCTGCACTTCCATCATAATTGGTAACCATTACCATAAAATACTGACCTGGGGCTGTAGCGTGTATAGTCATTTGTTCGGTAGCAGCCGTACTGTAGCTGCAATCGGTAATATTTCCGGAGCAAGGCGGATTAGCCGGAGGGTTTGTGCAGGCTCCTGTGCACCCCCCGGTAAGATTACTACAATTAGGGGCAGAAAATGGTCCCCATGCTATAAAATCCACATCGGTTAATCCCCCTGATGCGTTATGCTGACTAATAGTAAAATTTAAATTGCCGGCAGCCGAAGATTTTACATAAAACCAATTGGGGTTAGGCTCATTACACAAACAGCCATAACTAGGGCCTGATTGCCCGGTACTTCCATCAGACACGTTAGGATAGGTAAAAGGGGTTCCAACCGCGGTACAAAAAGGAGTAGCATTAGCACAAGTAGAGCCCTGCGCCCATATTTTTTGAACACCAAAAGTGCCAAGCAGTATCCATAAATAAATAATTGTTTTTTTCATACGTAGATTTTATTTTTTTAATCTGTTTTTAATAAAAGTGAGCATTAAATAGCGAAAGGCTTAATGAGGTTTGCCATCGCCCATTATTTTTTGTTTCCATTTTTCTTTTAGTACATCCGGATGCATTCTAAAATAAACATCTATTAACTCATTATAATAGCGCAAACCGTAGCTTTTGTCGTATTTGGGAAAATCCTCAGGCAATTTATCCAGTACCATGATGTTTAAAAATTCTTGACTGCGCCCCATATAAGGGTCTTCCTCGTTCACATAATCCGGATACACCATTTTTTGATTGATTACATTTTCTCGATACGGAGAGAGCTGATTTTGCGCCTTCGTCGCTTCTACACTCAGGAAAAACCAGACCAAAAATAAAATATATCGAATTCTCATATTAACTTAATTTTAACAAAGATATATTATATTTTTGATAAATTAAGTTATTTTAATCAAAAAACATTAAAATTTAAACTGATTCTAAATAAGGGGTGTTTTGTCAAAAAATACGCTTGTTGCTACCGTACTTTTTTACCATTTTGATTTTAGCAAAAAATAGCTTACCTTTGCGCGCGCAAATTTTTCAGTTCTTTATCTTAATAGCATTAATTTTAGAATGAGACAGCTTAAAATAACCAAATCAATTACCAATAGAGAGAGTGCCTCTCTAGACAAATACTTACAAGAAATAGGAAGAGAAGAACTTATTACTGCAGAAGAAGAAGTTCATCTAGCAAAAAAAATACGCGATGGAGACCAATCGGCTCTTGAAAAACTTACCCGTGCCAATTTACGCTTTGTGGTATCGGTGGCTAAGCAATACCAAAACCAAGGATTAAGCCTGCCCGACCTTATTAACGAAGGTAATTTAGGTTTAATAAAAGCCGCCAAGCGCTTTGATGAAACCCGTGGTTTTAAATTTATTTCGTATGCTGTTTGGTGGATTCGCCAAAGCATTTTGCAAGCCTTGGCAGAGCAAAGCCGTATTGTGCGTTTGCCGCTAAATCAAGTTGGCTCGCTAAACAAAATAAATAAAGCATACTCCAAATTAGAGCAAGAGTTTGAACGCGAACCAAGCCCTGAAGAGCTATCCAAGATATTAGATTTACCCGAAGATAAAATTACCGATACCATGAAGGTGGCCGGACGCCACGTATCCATGGATGCACCCTTTCAACAAGGAGAAGATGGCTCTTTGGTAGATGTATTGGTAAACCACGATTCGCCCCGAGCCGATGGACAACTGATGAACGAATCGCTTTCTAAAGAGATAGACCGTGCCCTATCTACCCTAACCGAGCGCGAGCGCGATGTAGTAAAATTATTTTTTGGCATCGGCATTCCGCATGGATTAACCTTAGAAGAAATAGGAGCCAAGTTTGACCTTACCCGCGAACGCGTGCGCCAAATAAAAGAAAAAGCCGTACGCCGCCTGCGCCACAGCAGCCGCAGCAAACTGCTTCAACAATACTTAGGATAAACTAAAATAAAAGCCGTCTGCACAGGCGGCTATTTTTTTAACAACAAATTATATTGAAATATGAGCCACACAACAACTGCCGAAAAAAGCACGTACCAACAACAGCTAAACGGTTGGATAGAACAAGAAAAAGCAACTATTGATTTGATAAGCACCATCGGTAAGCTTTGGTTTGATAAATCTATTGAATTGGTTTTGTTTCGCAACCAGTTAGTAGATAGAAGCGCCAGCGAAGTAATGAAACTGCACCTGTACGCAAAAGATATTGTAAAAAAACCCATTACCGTACAAGATTCGGTGGTTTTAGCAAAAGAAATTTACAACGCTAATGTATGTCCATCAAAAATTGATATTGGAAAATTAGCCTACGAGTGGCACCAAGAAAAAGGCAAACACCAATCGGCTGCCGATTTTATTGCCTTAAAACTAAAAAGTTTTATTGGCGTTAAGCAACACTTTGCGCCGAAAGACGTGGTGCTTTTTGGGTTTGGACGTATTGGCCGTTTGGCTGCCCGCGAAATTATTGCACAAGCTGGCAAGGGCGAACAGTTGCGTTTGCGCGCCATTGTTACCCGCGGCAACAGTGCCGAAGAAATTGTAAAACGAGCCGATTTACTTCGTACCGATTCCGTACACGGGCCTTTTCCCGGCACGGTAATAGAAGATGTAGCCAACAAAGCCCTTATTATTAACGGGCATACCGTACACATGATTGATGCTAAAAATCCGGAAGAGGTGGATTATACCCAATATGGCATTAACGATGCCTTGTTGATTGATAACACCGGCGTGTTTCGCGATAAGGCAGAACTAAGTCGCCATAAAAAAGCAAAAGGCATTAGCAAAGTTTTATTAACCGCACCTGCCAAAGACATTCCGAACGTAGTGTATGGTGTAAACCACGAAACGATTGATTTATCAAAAGACGATATTTTTTCGGCAGCCTCGTGTACTACCAACGCCATCATGCCTATTTTATATGTAGTAGATAAAGAGTTGGGTGTACAAAAAGGACATATAGAAACCGTACACTCTTATACCAACGACCAAAATTTATTAGATAACTACCACAAAAAATACCGTCGCGGGCGCAGCGCAGCCCTCAACATGGTAATTACCGAAACCGGAGCCGAAAGCGCTTTGAAAAAAGTGCTGCCTCAGCTATCGGGTAAATTCACCGCCAACTCGGTGCGTGTTCCTACTCCCAACGTATCGCTGGCTATTTTAAATATCGCAGTGGCTAAAGAAATAAACAAAGAAGAAGTAAACGAGTTGATGAAAAAATATGCTTTAGAGGGCGGCTTGGTAGAGCAAATTCAATATGCTTTTTCAAACGAGCTGGTTTCTACTGATGTTATTGGCAATCCCTGCCCTTCCGTATTTGACAGCCAAGCTACCATTGTATCTCCCGACAAAAAAAGCGTTGTATTATACGTATGGTACGATAACGAATATGGATATACCCGCCAGGTAATTCGTTTTGCTAAGCAGCTGGCCGAGGTAAAGCGCATGGTGTATTATTAGCCGTTAAAAACAATTTTTTTATAATATCAAATTAACGCCGTATCGACTGATAAAGAGCAATAGGGCGTGGATACAAGTCCTTTTAAAGAACTAGTTACCGTTTTCTTATCTCAGCCATAAAATCATAAAAAAGAGTATCTTCGCAAAAAATTTGTATCGTGTCTAATGTTGTTGCTATTATAGGTCGCCCAAACGTAGGAAAATCGACCCTTTTTAACCGCCTTACCGAAAGCAGACAAGCCATTGTTGATTCGGTAGCAGGCGTTACCCGCGATAGGCACTATGGCAAAGTAGAATGGGGCGGGCGCGAATTTACCATTATTGATACCGGAGGCTACATTACCGGCAGCGACGACATGTTTGAAAACGAAATACGCAAACAGGTACAAATTGCTATAAACGAAGCCACTATTTTATTGTTTGTTGTAGATGGTAATGAAGGAGTTACCCGATTTGATAAAGATATAGCCGGCCTTATTAGGAAAAGCGGAAAATCCTTTTTTTTAGTAGTCAATAAAATTGATACTCCCGACAAAACACCCTATGCCTCCGAATTTTATTCCTTAGGCATGGGCGAGGTATATCCCGTATCGGCTACCAGCGGCAGCGGCACCGGCGAGTTGCTAGACCAAGTAGTACAAGCCCTACCCAACCCCAACGATGATTTTACCGAAGACCTACCCCGCATAGCCATAGTAGGACGCCCCAACGTAGGCAAATCATCGCTTACCAACGCCCTGTTAGGCAACGAGCGCAACATTGTTACCCCCATAGCAGGCACCACACGCGATACCATACACACCCGCTATACCGCCTTTGGCAACGACTTTTGGCTTATTGACACAGCCGGCATTCGTAAAAAAGCCAAAGTACACGAAGACCTGGAATTTTACAGCGTCATGCGCTCTATCCGAGCTATAGAAAGTTGCGATGTGGTACTATTGATGATAGACGCCACACTGGGGCTGGAAGCGCAAGACCTCAGCATTTTTGACTTAGCCATAAAAAATCATAAAGGCGTAGTACTGCTGTTAAACAAATGGGATTTAATAGAAAAAGATTCCTCTACCGCCAAAAAAGTAGAAGACCAAATACGCGAAAAATTAGCTCCCTTTAAAGACGTACCCATTATTTTTGTATCCGTATTAGAAAAACAACGCGTATTAAAAGCCATTGAAGTAGCGGTAGAAGTGTATCACAACCGCCGGCAAAAAATACCAACACGAAAACTAAATGAGTTTTTTGAACCCGTTATTGAGGCCTACCCCCCACCCGCTTTAAAAGGAAAATACGTGAAAATTAAATACGTTACCCAAATGAAAGGCATACCCATGTTTATCTTTTTTTGCAACTTGCCCCAGTACGTAAGCGAAAGCTACAAACGCTACTTAGAAAACAAGCTGCGCGAAGGATTTAATTTTTCAGGGGTGCCTATAGAAATTGTGATGCGTAAAAAATAAGTACAACCTCAACAAGCTGCTCCCAACAATTCAAAGAATTATTACCTTTACCCTCTCTCATGAGGCTTTCTATTGTTATAGTCAATTACAACGTAAAACATTTTGTAGAACAATGTTTACACTCGGTATATCGTGCCTTAAAAGGTATAGAGGCCGAAGTTTACGTGGTAGATAACAACTCGGTGGACGGAAGCGCCGCCTTAATAAAAGAAAAATTTCCACAAGTACTTTTAATAGAAAACAAAGTAAATACCGGTTTCTCTAAAGCCAACAACCAAGCCATAAAGCTATGCAAAGGCAAGTACATACTGCTTTTAAACCCCGATACCGTAGTGCAAGAAGATACCTTTACTAAAATCATTTCTTTTATGGACGAGCACCCCGAAGCAGGCGCACTGGGTGTAAAAATGGTAGATGGAAAAGGAAATTTTTTACCCGAATCGAAAAGAGGATTGCCCACACCCAACGTAGCTTTTTACAAAATTTTTGGACTTGCCGCCCTGTTTCCAAAATCAAAACGCTTTGGCAAATACCACCTTAGTTACCTGGATAAAAACACGATTCATAGTGTAGATGTACTAAGCGGCGCTTTTATGCTATTGCGTGCTCAAGCACTATCCGTATGTGGGCTTTTGGACGAAGAATATTTTATGTACGGCGAGGATATTGACCTATCTTATAGAATTATACTAAACGGATACAAAAACTATTATTACCCGCTTACTACTATCATTCATTACAAAGGCGAGAGCACCAAAAAAAGCAGCATCAACTACGTGCTTGTTTTTTACAAAGCCATGGCCATTTTTGCCCGAAAACATTTTTCACAAAACAGAGCTCGTTTTTTTTCTATCCTTATTCATTTTGCTATTTATTTACGTGCTTCAGCTTCTATTGTATGGCGTATGACCAAGCAAATGGCACTACCGGTCGTTGATTTTGCTACCATTTTTTTAGGCTTATTTTTAGTGAAATTTTTTTACGAAAAACAAAAGTTTTCAGAAGGAGGAGGTGCCTATACCGAAGCTTTGGTGTTGCGTGCTTTTTTAGCCTATTCTTTTATTTGGGTACTTAGTATTTTTTTAAACGGCGGTTACGACAAACCCATACGCCTTCGTACTCTTTTTCAAGGGCTATTGGTAGGTACGGCTTTTATTTTAATAGGATACGCACTGCTGCCCGAAACATACCGGTTTTCAAGAGCCATTATTTTACTGGGCGCTGCTGCTACCTTGATAGAACTGCTAGTGCTTAGGGGCTTGCTGCATGTTTTAAAAATAAAAGGCTTTATATTAAATCAAAACAATACCAAGCGTATAGCCGTAGTAGGCGATGCCGATGAATACGAGCGAGTAACAAACCTACTGAAAGAAACAGCTGTAAAACCGGCCTTTACAGGCTTTGTAAGCATTTCAGAAAACAACCAAAATCAATTAGGTACTATTGAGCAACTAAACGAAATTATTAAAATACACCATATACAAGAACTTATTTTTTGTTCTAAAAACATTTCATCGCAACACATTATACACTATATGTTGCAACTGGTAGATACCCCTATCGATTTTAAAATAGCCCCTCCCGAAAGCCTCTCTATTATTGGCAGCAACAGCATTGATACGGCCGGCGATTTATACGTGATTGATTTTAACTCTATAGCCAAGCCCCATAACAAACGAAAAAAAAGAATCTTAGATGTTTTTGTCTCCTTGCTTTTATTGATTTTTAGCCCGGTGCTGATATTTTTTCAAAAGGATAAAAAGAAATTTATTTCTAATGTTTTTTTGGTTTTAATAGGGATCAAAACATGGGTTGGTTACGAAACCAAAAAGGCACCTTGGCTTCCTAATATAAAAAAAGCCGTACTATCTCCACGCCAACCAATTGCTTCAACCGATGAGGCCTATCTGCAAAAAATAGATGCGGCCTACGCTAAAAACTACCGCATAGAAAACGACTTAAAAATAGTCGGCAAAAATATTTTTTCATTAGATATTTGAATTTTAACAACATTTAACGTTTAAATGTTTTGTAGCGGCATAGTATTTGTAACTTTGTTGTACTGTTGTGTACGCCAACAGCAAAAAAAAAATACAGCCTGCGCGTACCGGGCAAAAATAAAAAACAAAAAAAACATGAAAAAAGTAATTTTAACAGTGGCTGCTTTCTTATTAGTAGGTGGCTTAACTATGAACGCTCAACAAGAACCTAAAAAAGCTGCTGAGAAAAAAGAACACAAAGAAGAAGGTAAAAAAGAAGGCGAGCACAAAGAAAAAGCAGAACACAAAGGCGAGCATAAAGGCGAGCACGAAACAAAAAAAGAAAGCGCTCCTAAAAAATAGTAGTGTAACTCTTAATAAAAAAACCTCCTTTTTAAGGAGGTTTTTTTATGCTCTAATTTTGCAGGGCTCCATCTTGCATCACAAATTGGCGGTCGCTCATTTGTGCTAAATCTTGATTATGCGTAACAATGACAAAAGTTTGCTGCAGTTTCTCTCTTAACTCAAAAAACAATTGATGTAAGTGCGTCGCATTATGCGTATCTAAATTACCAGAAGGCTCATCAGCCAGTACTACGGCCGGTTTATTGATAAGCGCCCGAGCTACTGCCACACGCTGTTGTTCGCCTCCCGACAACTCGCTGGGTTTATGCTGCGCGCGCTGGGCAACACCCAATAGTTCCAACAATTCAAGCGCTCTTGTACTGGCCTCTTTTTTTGAAACACCGGCTATAAGAGCAGGCAAGCATACATTTTCTATCGCTGTAAATTCAGGAAGTAAATGATGAAATTGAAATACAAAGCCTATATTTTTATTTCTAAAAGCCGAAAGTTTTTTATCGTTTAATGCGCTTACCTCTACTCCGTTAATAAAAATTTTCCCACTGCTTGGCGTATCCAAAGTGCCCATAAGTTGCAGCAGTGTTGTTTTTCCTGCACCCGAAGCGCCTATAATAGCTACCACTTCGGCTTTTTGTATTTGCAACGACACGTTTTTTAGTACCTGCAAATCACCATAAAATTTAGATATATTCTCAACCGTAATCATTAGGGAATGTGTATGTATTTATGAGTTTGTAACGACACCATCCACTTGGGATGCTGCTTTACGTAGGCTACCAACAAAGGCGTTATTTCTTCTCGTTTACTCCATTCGGGTTGCAAAAATAAATAGCACGAGGCCGATACTTTACTCGCTTCTTCTTCTGCCCAAACAAAATCATGTTTGTTGTGTATAATTATTTTTAGTTCGTGGGCATGAGCATAATTTTCAGGTAGCGGTTTTTTTGTTTTTTTAGGAGAAAGGCAAACCCAATCCCATGTTCCGGAAAAGGCATAAGCCCCCGAAGTTTCTATAAAAGTTCCCACTCCTTGTTGTTTTAGTTGCCGAGTAAGTTCCGTAAGATTGTACATAAAAGGCTCCCCGCCGGTAACTACCACCGCTTTTGCAGATTCGCTTAATACATTTTGTACTATTTGCCGGGTAGGAGTAAGCGGGTGTATAGAGGCGTCCCAACTTTCTTTTACATCGCACCAATGGCAGCCCACGTCGCAGCCTCCTACTCGAATAAAATAGGCTGCTTTTCCGGTATTATAGCCTTCGCCTTGTATGGTATAAAAGGCCTCCATAAGAGGTAACAATTTTCCTTCATCAAGTAAAACTTGATCTTGTGGCACGATGTTTTTGGTACTATACACGATGCGTAAAAGTACCATTTTATTTTTTTAAAAAAAGATTAAAACGTTCATTTCTTTTCATAAGTAAAAAAATGTTTTTTTAGAGAGAATATGTATTTTCGGGAGGCTTTTTTATGGCAAAAAAAACAGATATAGATTCACCCAAAGAAACGCCTTTAATGCGGCAATACAACGAAATTAAGGCACAGTATGCCGATGCGTTGCTTCTTTTTCGTATGGGTGATTTTTACGAAACCTTTGGCAGCGATGCGGTAAAAGCCGCATCTGTACTGGGCATTACCCTTACCAAGCGTGCGCACGGGGCTGCATCTGAGGTAGAGTTGGCCGGGTTTCCGCATCATTCTTTAGAAAGTTACTTACCTAAATTAGTACGTGCCGGCTATCGTGTGGCCATCTGCGACCAATTAGAAGATCCTAAATTTGCTAAAACGATTGTGAAAAGAGGCGTTACCGAATTGGTAACACCAGGCTTGGCTTACAGCGAAAAAATTTTAGACCATCAAAGCAATAATTTTTTATGCAGTCTTCATTTTGAAAAAGAATTATTGGGGGTAGCGCTCTTAGATATTTCTACCGGAGAGTTTTTAGTAGCCCAAGGTGCAGCCGCTTACATAGAAAAAATAATTCACAAGTTTAGTCCCAATGAAATTTTATTTGAGCGCAATAAACGCAGTCAGGTTTTAGATTTGCTGGGCGACAAATACTATATATACGGCATAGATGATTGGGCTTTTTCTTTTGATTACGGACACGAATCTTTATTAAAACATTTTCAAACTTCTTCTTTAAAAGGTTTTGGAGTTGATGAAATGCAGGCAGCCATTGCCGGCTGTGGCGCTCTTTTATATTACTTGCAACAAACCAAGCACGATAAACTCAAGCATATCACTTCGGTAAAACGCATTCAGGAAAATGAGTTTGTGTGGTTAGATAAATTTACATTTCGTAATTTAGAACTGGTTTATCCGCTGCATGAAAACGGGAAATCGTTGTTTGATGTAATACATGCGGCTGTTACTCCTATGGGTACGCGCCTGCTAAAACGCTGGATAGCCATGCCGCTAAAAAACACCAACCACATCAACAAACGTTTGGATTGTATTTCGTTTTTTATACAACAACACGAGTTTTCTGACACCTTGCACACTTTATTAAGCCGCTTAGGCGATTTAGAACGTTTGGTATCAAAAGCGGCTGCTATGCGCATAAACCCCAGAGAATTGGTGCAGTTAAAACACTCTATCGCCCTTGCCGAAAGCATTAAGCAAGAACTAAAAAGCAACAGCCGCCCCTTTCTTGAAGACATCATTAACGGCTTGTATAATTGCAACGAATTAAAAGAAAAACTAGAAGCCTTGAACGAAGAAGCCCCCATAACCCTTGCCAAAGGAAAGGTGCTGGCAGAAGGGGTGCATGCCGAGCTAGACGAGTTGCGACAAATAACCTATTTGGGTAAAGAGTATCTTTTAAAAATTCAGCAACGCGAGATAGAGCGCACCGGTATTTCTTCTTTAAAAATTTCCTACAACAATGTGTTTGGTTATTACCTGGAAGTAACACACGCTCATAAAGACAAAGTACCAACAGATTGGATACGCAAACAAACCCTTACCAATGCCGAGCGCTACATTACCCCCGAACTAAAACAATACGAAGAAAAAATTTTAGGTGCCGAAGAAAAAATAGTAGCTCTTGAAACCCGTTTATTTGAAGATTTGGTGCAACAAGTAGCTCCATACACCGGCCCTATTCAACAAAATGCGGCGCTTTTGGCTCAACTAGATTGCTTATTGGGCTTAGCCTTGGTGGCAAAAACCAATCAATACACCCGCCCCGAAATAAACGAAGGCTTTGCCATCAACATACAAGAAGGACGACACCCCGTAATAGAAAAACAATTACCCTTAGGCGAAGAATATGTAAGCAATTCTGTTTTTTTAGATAACGAAATGCAACAAATCATGATGATTACCGGCCCCAACATGAGTGGTAAATCGGCTTTGCTGCGACAAACCGCACTGATCGTGCTATTAGCACAAATGGGTTCTTTTGTGCCTGCGCAAGCGGCCTCTATTGGCTTGGTAGATACGGTTTATACGCGGGTGGGCGCCTCAGACAACATCTCTTCGGGCGAGAGTACTTTTATGGTAGAGATGAACGAAACGGCTCGCATCTTAAATAACCTAAGCAACCGAAGTCTTATTCTGTTAGATGAGATAGGCCGAGGTACCGCCACCTACGACGGTATTTCTATTGCATGGGCTATTGCCGAGTACCTTCATCAAAACTCGCAGCACCGAGCCAAAACCTTGTTTGCCACTCATTACCACGAACTAAATGAGATGGCTCCATTTTTTCCGCGTATAAAAAACTACCACGTTACCATAAAAGAACTAAAAAATAAAATTGTATTTATGCGCAAACTGGCGCAAGGAGGCAGCGAGCACAGCTTCGGTATTCATGTTGCTAAAATGGCGGGTATGCCGCAAGATGTGATAGAACGAGCCGAAGAGATTTTAAAACGGTTAGAGAAACAACACGAATTAGAACCTGAACAAACTTTAGTCAATGCCGAGGGTAAACTCATTAAAAAAACCTCAGGGAGTGAATATCAATTAAGCTTTTTTCAATTAGACGACCCTATTTTAGAGCAAATAAAAAACGAGCTTGTAAAAACCGACATCAACACCCTTACCCCGGTAGAAGCCCTTTTAAAATTAAACGAAATAAAAAAACTGCTGGGTAAGTAAACGCTTAGCGCCGTTGGCTTTTATTTTTTAACCTCGACTGAACGGGTAAGAAACATCGCTTTTCCTTTTTTTCAGTTGAATTGTATAGTTAACTTGTAACCATTACCAGTATAAGACTGAAACTTCACTAATACAGCGGTAACAAGTTTGCCAAAAAACAAACTTGTTACCATTATCAAATAAGACCGGAACTCCACTAATTAGCGTACTCGCTAAAGAAACGGATGCGCATTAAGCGAATTTCTTCTTCGGTAAAATCATCTCCTCCAAGTTCTTTTAAAGCGGCATCAATAGAGTCGTTTTCTGATTCGCGAAAATACTCAATGGCTTCATCTTGTTTTTCTATATCCATTATTTCATCTAAGTAATAGCGGATGTTCAACTTCGTTCCTGAGAACACAATCGTTTCCATTTCGCGCAATAAATCTTCAAAGCTCAGTAGTTTAGATTTAGCGATGCTTTCTAAGTTAATTCTTCTATCTACGTTTTGAATAATATAAATTTTATTGCTGGTTTTGTTTGCCACCGATTTGATTAGCATATCCATCGGGCGGTCAATCTCATTTTCTTCTACGTGTTTTTTTATCAGGGCAACGATAGAAGCTCCAAATTTAGTAGCCTTTCCTTGTCCAACCCCGGTAATGCGGGTAAGCTCTTCTATGGTAGTAGGGTATTGTATAGACATTTCTTCTAAAGAAGGATCGGAGAATACAGCGTAAGGAGGTAATTTGTGTTTGGTAGAAAGTTTTTTCACCTCGGCTTTTAACATGTTAAAGAGGGCTTGGTCTAAGGCGCCCGCTCCTTTGCCCACCGAAGCTACTATAGCATCGTCGCCTTCGGTATCGTCGTAATCATGATCGCGACTAATCATAATAGAATATGGTTTTTTAAGGTAGGCTTTTCCTTTATCGCTTACTTTTAATAAGCCGTAGTTTTCTATATCTTTGGTAAGCAATCCGTTTACCAGTGCCTGGCGGAACACGGCGCTCCAATAACGATCGTCTTTATCATCGGTGCAACCTTCGCCAAACACTTCTAAATCGTTGTGTTTATAGGTTTTTCCGGTAGAGGTTAAAAGCCCCATCAACGCATTGATTACATCTTTGGTTTTATGTTTTTCTTTTACTGCCAATACTGCTTCTATAGCTAAAGCTACATCTGCTTTTCCTTCTACTTTTTGTTTTGGATGGCGGCAGTTGTCGCACATGGTATCGCATTTTTTTTCATCAAAATCTTCGCCAAAATAATGGAGTAAAAAAGTACGGCGGCAGGCGGTTGTTTCAGCAAAAGAAACGGTTTCGTTTAGCAATGCTTTTCCTATTTCTACTTCGGCTACGGGTTTTCCTTTTAAAAATTTTTCTAGCTTCACAATATCATCGTAGCTGTAAAAAGTAACGCAGTTTCCTTCACCTCCATCACGGCCGGCTCTTCCGGTTTCTTGGTAATAGCTTTCTAATGATTTGGGGATATCGTGATGCACCACAAAGCGTACATCGGGTTTATCTATACCCATACCAAAGGCTATGGTGGCTACAATAACGCTGATGTCTTCCATCAAAAATCCGTCTTGCACTTTGGCGCGCTCTTTAGCATCCATACCGGCATGATAGGGGGCTGCCTTAACGCCATTTACCTTTAAAAGTTCGGCAATTTCTTCTACTTTTTTACGACTTAAGCAATATACAATACCCGACTTGCCGGCGTTTTGCTTAACGTATTTAATAATTTCTTTGGTAACGTTGTTTTTAGGGCGAATATCGTAGTATAGATTTCCTCTGTTAAATGAAGATTTAAACAGGCGTGCATCTTGCATTCCTAAATTTTTTTGAATATCTAATTGTACTTTTGGTGTAGCAGTAGCGGTAAGCGCAATAACCGGAATGTTTTTTTTCATTCGTTTGCCTACCTTATCTATAATAGGGCGCAGGCGGCGGTATTCCGGTCTAAAATCGTGCCCCCACTCCGAAATACAATGCGCCTCATCAATGGCAAAAAACGATACATTGAACTCGGTAAAAAACTTGATATTATCTTCTTTGGTAAGGGTTTCGGGTGCTACATACAAAAGTTTGGTTTTACCGGCCAACACGTCTTTTTTTACTTGAGTAATATCGGCTTTATTAAGCGATGAGTTTAAAAAGTGTGCAATACCCGTTTCGTTGCTAAAACCACGAATGGCGTCCACCTGGTTTTTCATTAAAGCTATTAAAGGCGACACGATAATGGCGGTACCCTCGCTAATGATAGCCGGCAACTGGTAGCATAAAGACTTACCCCCGCCCGTAGGCATAATAACAAACGTGTCTGTTCCGTCTAAAAGGCTATTGATAATTTTTTCTTGATTTCCTTTAAATTTTTCAAATCCGAAGATTTTTTTTAAGGTTCCTTGCAGGGATAGTTCCAGTGTTTCTGCCATGGTATTTTATATTAAATGTGTGTTTAAATAAATGTATCTATTAGCTTGTTTCTTTTTCATTCGCAAAGTAAAATTAGTATTATTTTTTTACTACGCAAGTATCAAAACGAAAAAAAAAAGAAAAAATTATACGAATGGGGTAATTTTAACGATGAACAAATAAAAGGGATATATTATGCGCGCATAATAGTTTCGTTTTTTAACACTTGCTTTTGCCTAATTAGGTGCCAAATACCCGTTTTTTTATGACTTGTACAAAAGTTATGCAATACCGTTGCTATTAGTATATTTGCGTATGTTTTCAGCGGTTTACGAGGGTATTTTATTGGGTATTTTTTTAGCTTTTTCTATAGGCCCTTCTTTTTTTGCTTTAATTAATACCGGTATTCGCCATGGTTTTAAATCGGGGGCGGCGGTAGCTTTTGGTATTTTATTCAGCGATTTATTTTTTGTGGTGGCCACGGTTTCGCTCATTCATTTTGGCATGGCCGATTTGATAAGCAGCCCCAAACACCAATCGTTTATGGGAGTTATTGGCGGCGTGGTACTTATTATATATGGCGTGGTGCATTTTATTCAACGAGAAAACAAAAGCGAAGAAAATACGCAGATAGAGGTGCAGGCTAAAAACCTGCATGTGTTTCCTTTTATTGTAAAAGGTTTTTTTTTAAACTTATTCAATCCTTTTGTATGGATATTTTGGTTAGCCACTTCTACCGCCATCAGCAGCAAATACGAATTTCATATTTATCGCATCGTTGTATTTTTTATTTCGGTGCTAAGCGTAGTTATTACCACCGATTTACTAAAAACGTTTGTAGGCCATAAAATAAAACAAAAATTAAACGAAAAGATACTGTTGCGCATACGCCATGTATCGGGTGCTTTACTTATTTGTTTTGGCTTGTACTTAATTTACAAAGTGTTTTTTTTACATTAAAATGAAACGTCTAAAACTCTTGCTTTTAGCTATTTTGTCGGGCTTGCTGCTGGGTGCTTCATGGCTTCCGCATAGTACCTTTCTTATTTTTACAGCCTTTGTACCTTTATTATTTCTTAGCGAAGAAATAGCTTGTGGTACTTTTAAAAGAAAAAAAGGATTGCTTTTCCTTCTTTCGTACCTAACTTTTTTAATTTGGAATGTTTTTGATACCTGGTGGATATGGTTTGCCTCTGAGGGGGGGGCGGTAGCCGCCATAGTAGCCAATGCCCTTTTAATGGCCTTGGTGTTTTTGCTGTACTTCTCTATTTATCAAAAAATGAGGACGGTAAAACCACTGCTTTCCTACTGGATGCTTATTCCTGTTTGGCTTTCTTTTGAATACTTACATACCCATTGGGATTTGGCTTGGACCTGGCTTACCGTGGGCAATGTGTTTGCCTTTGAGCCTAATTGGGTGCAATGGTATGAATATACAGGGGTTTCCGGCGGAACCACCTGGGCTTTAGCAATAAACACTTTAATTTTTACCTTCATCAAACAAAAAGAAAAAAACGGGGGAGTACGCCTGTTTTTTATATTGATAGCATGTATTACCCCTATCCTTTTGTCGCAAATAGTGTTGCATACCTTGCATATAAAACCCGAAAAAGAACAACAGGCTTTGATCATACAGCCCAATATAGACCCTTACAACGAAAAATTTAGCGGCAATTACCAAGAACAGATGCAACGTGTATATCAAAAAATAAAAAATAAAATTACAGATAAAACAAGCTACGTAGCGCTTCCGGAAACGTTTCTCACCGAAAATATCTGGGAAAATAATTTAGAAAACAATTATTCACTTCCTTTTTTAAAAGATAGTTTGCTCCGTACGTTTCCCAGCCTAAACATAATAGTAGGTGCTACCACGCTAAAACAATATACAAGCGACGACGATATTCCGGCCACAGCCCGCCCCTTTGGCAATAAACCCGATTTGTTTTATGATGTATTTAATACCGCTATACAGCTCAACAAAAAGGGAACGATGCTGTATCACAAATCAAAATTAGTGCCCGGCGTGGAGCGTATGCCCTACCCTGCTTTATTTAAGCCCCTTGAAAAACTGGCTATTAACCTGGGCGGTACTTTTGGCAGCTTGGGTACACAAGATACGCGCTCGGTATTTTTTAATGCTGATAAAACCGTAGGCATTGCACCGGTGGTGTGCTACGAAAGTATTTTTGGTGAATATGTAACGCAATACGTAAAAAACGGAGCGAATGCTATTTTCATTATTACGAACGATGGCTGGTGGGGCGATACACCCGGATACAAGCACCACTTAGCATACGCTTGCTTACGTGCTATTGAAACCCGGAAGCAGGTGGTGCGCTCAGCTAATACGGGCATTAGCTGTTTAATAGATGAAACAGGAGCTGTTCATGCCCCGCAGCCTTGGTGGAAAGAGGCCTACCTACTGGTGCGTTTTCAACCCAATACGCTGCATACTTTTTACGTACGTTTTGGCGACGTACTTTCTAAGCTAGCCTGCCTTGTTACTTTATGGCTCATAGGCTGGTATATAAAAGTACGGCTACGGAATTCTCAAGCCCATTAGCAACACGTCGTCTGCTCTGTTTTCTTACTCTCTTAATGCTACTACAGGGGCAATGCGCGCCGCCCTTATGCTGGGAAACAAACCAGCTAAAGCACCGGCTATTACGAGTAATATAGTTGAAAACACAGCCATATTAAAATCTACTTCGGGGTTTTTAAAAAAATCGCTATCAACGCCTATTTTTTTTAACCCCTCCATTAAACCAACGCCCAGCACCAAACCTATGTAGCCCGCCGAGCCGGTAATAAATACACTCTCTAAAATAATTTGACTAACAATAGAAAAAGGGGTAGCCCCTAATGCTTTTCTAATACCAATTTCTTTTGTGCGTTCTTTTACAATAATCATCATGATATTGCTTACACCTACTATACCAGCTATTAAAGTAAAAACACCTATGATGGTTACAAATATCTGTATAATACGCATCATGCTCATAATACGCCCTACCTCTACGTTGTTGTCATCAACTCCTACGGCATCTAAATCCTTAGGGTTAAAATTATGGCGCATGGCTAATAAGGCACGTATTTCTTGGGTAAGTTGCGAGGTGCGCCAGGTAGGTGTGTTGCCTGTGCTAAACCACATAGGATCTATATAGTTTTTTCCATTCCAGGCGCGTTGTGCGGTGGTAAGCGGTATATACACACGGTCGTTATCGCCACGCCCGGCATCATTAAATACACCTATTACCATGTATTTGGTTTTATCTATATCGATGTATTTGCGAAGCGGATCTTCTGTTTTAAAAAGAACCTCAGCTACTGGTTTTCCTATTACGCATACTTTCGCAAATTTATTCATATCGTACTCATTGATAAAACGCCCTTTTATGATACTTGCTTTTTCTAGAAACTGATGTTGGGGCATAACCGGACGTACCATATAGCCGGCATGTTCTTTTTTGTACGAAAGTGTTTTGCTGCCGCGCCCGTTATACATGCCCGAGCCGTAATCTATTTCAGATATGCGCTGGCGTATCGTTTCATAATCATCGCGCGTTAATTTTATTTCTCGGTTGGGTTTAAGTCCATTGTATGCCATAGAAGTATTGCCTCCATAAACCCATATACTGTTCATAGCGTCGTTACCAAACTGACTTTGCACTCCGTTTTGCAAACCATTACCGGCACCCGATAGCACCACTAAAATAAAAATACCCCAGGCCACGCTAAAAGCTGTAAGGAAAGTGCGTAACTTGTTTTTTCCAATAGTTTCAAATATCTCTTGCCAGGTATCTCTGCTAAACATGCTTCAAATATCGTAAATTATATCTAATATCAGACGCCTATACTTCGTTCTTACGACCCACTGTAAAATTTCTGTTTAATACCTGATCTGCTACAGTCTAGCGGTGAGATGAGATCGTTGTAACCTGATATCGTTTTTTACTTTACTCCTAAAACCCATTTCTCAAACAGGTAATACGGTAAAAAACACGTGCGCTGCACGGCCGGTATTTTATTACATAATTTATTCGTCTATTAGAAATTATCCAAAAAACTTTTTTTACTTTGCCCTAAAAAAACAACATGAGCAAGCCCTATGATATGGTAATTATTGGAAGCGGTATGGGGGGCTTGTGTAGCGCCTATATCCTTAGTAAAGAAGGGTACAAGGTATGCGTGCTCGAAAAAAACCGACAACTAGGCGGCAACCTTCAAATATTTTCCAGAAACAAAGCCATATTTGATACCGGCGTGCACTATATGGGAGGGCTTGCCGAAGGGCAAAACTTAAATCAATACTTCAAATACTTTGGCTTATTAGAAAAACTAAATCTAAAACAATTGGATATAGATGGTTTTGACCACGTTAGTTTTAAAGGAGATAACAACACCTACAAACACGCCCAAGGCTATGCCCATTTTGTAGAAGTATTATCCCAACAGTTTCCGGAAGAACGACAAAACCTCATCGCTTATATAAAAAAAATACAAGAAGTATGCGATTCTTTTCCTTTGTACCGAATACAAAATAAAAGTTACGACATTTTTACCAAATACTTAGAAATAGACACCAAAGCGTTCTTACAATCCATCACTAAAAATGTAAAATTACAAAACGTGTTAGGGGCTACCAACCTGCTGTATGCTGGCGAGGCTAATAAAACACCTCTGTTTGTACACGCCTTGGTTGTAAATTCGTACATAGAAAGCTCTTGGCGCTGCGTAGGGGGAGGCGGGCAAATAGCCAAGCACCTGGCCGATAGCATCAAGCAAATGGGGGGCGCTATCTTTAATTACAGCGAGGCAACAAAATTTCATTTTTCGGGTAACGAAATAAAAGAAGTAGAGCTGATTGATGGCAGAAAAATAGCCGGCAAAAATTTTATTTGTAACACCGATTTATCAAAAGCATTAAAAATGGTGGGTAACGAAGGCAATCTGCGCAAAGCATATACCAACCGAATTAGCAACCTAGAAAACACCATGTCAGTCTTTGTTTTGTACCTTACTTTTAAAAAAAATACCATGCCGTATTTTAATTACAACATATACCACCACGCCGAAGATGTATGGGATGCCATTAACTGCCCCGATGAAAAAGATTTCCCTAAAGGATATGCCGTATTCCCTCAAATTGCTGAAAGCCCCAACCACCCCGATAGCCTTATTGTAATGTGTTATATGCGCTACGATGAAGTAAAAAAATGGGCACACACCAAACACATTATTCCCAACTACGAGCAAGAACGAGGTGCCGACTACGAAGCTTTTAAACAAGAAAAATCAGAAAAAATCATACACGCTCTGCAACATCATTTTCCTGATATAAAGAAAAACATACTCAGTGTGCACGCCTCTACCCCTCTTACTTATAGAGATTATATAGGCACCACCGATGGTAATATGTACGGCATTGCTAAAGATTACAAAGACCCCGCTCGCACCTTTATCACTCCGCGAACTAAAATACCCAACCTGCTTTTTACCGGACAAAACATCACACTACATGGTATTTTGGGCGTAACCGTAAGCTCGGTAGTTACCTGCTCTGAGTTTGTAGATAGAGGCAAGCTAATAAAAGATATACAAAGCGCTACATAAAAAAAGCCGCCTTATTACAGGCGGCCTTTCATTTATTCACCAATATTTTTTATTTTACTTTAAAAGTAATGCCTGCATTTACAAACGTTTTACCATAACCCAGTTCTAAATTAACACCCACTTTTTCGGTAAAGAAATAACGAGCACCTACGTTAGCCCCCACAATAAGCAAGGCGGTAGCGTGTACATCTGAAGAGCTTCTAACCCAGTTACCTGAGTTTGGATCATAAGTATAGTTGGGATAAAACACCATACCCAAACCAGAGCCTACGTTTATACCCGCATATACATCTAATTTATCAGCGTGTATGTTTTTACCTACTTTATCGGCTATTAACTGATAAAAATGGAAATTACCAACCACGGCAGCAGGCACATTAAACACTCCATTACTAGAATAGTTACCCCAAATAGGGCTAGAACCGTAACCATAGACGCCGCCGCCCACAGCCAAAAAGCCACCTATACCCACGTATTTATGTACCGCCCATTCGGCTTGTATGGTTAGCTCGCCAGTAGTCGTAGTAAAAGCGGGGTAGCTACCATTAGTAACAGCATACCCATTTACATAAGTGGTAGTGCCGCTACTGCCAAAATAATAATAATTGGCACCACCTAAGCCCACACTCAGGTACATTGATTTAGCCGAAAAGGCCTGCGCACTAGCGCTTGAAACGCCTGCGAAAATAAGAACTGCTGCTAATACTAGTTTTTTCATTTTTATGTGTTTTTAATTGGATACAAAAGTATTGTTTTTTTTGATAAAATTTATTTTTTATTGCGCTTATAGCTAGTCATCAAAGCCTCAAACATAAGGTCTGAAAAAAGGGCATAGCCCTTGGCTGCAAAGTGTACCCTATCTTTGCGAGCATAGCCCGCCTGATACCATTTAAAAATACTTTTATACCCCCCCATCACCGCATACATATCCCACAAAGCCGCCTGGTGTTTTTGCGCCAATGTATAAATACATTCTTGCGCCAAGGCCGTTTTTTTATTGGGCGTTTTTCTTCTTATATAATTATCGGTGGGTGTAGTAAACAACACAGCGCAAGTAGGCACTGCTTTTTTTATACGATAAATAAGCGAATCGTAGCGAGCTATATATTCTTCTTTATTAAAATCAGCGCCTTGCAAATCGTTTACTCCCAAAGATAAAATGACTAAATCGGGTTGTATTGTTTTTAATTGCTCAGCAAACAGTTGGCAACGCAATACCGTTTTTGTCGAGGCTCCGTTAGCGCCCAAAGCGGCATAATAAATACCCGGCTCGGCTGTATTCTGCAAATCAAAACCATACAAAACAAAATCGTGTTGCAGCGTGTCTTTTCGTTTCAACTCAAATACAACAGAGTCTGTTTTTGTTTTTAGTATAAACAAGGTGTATCCTTTTTCGGGCACCTCTATACGTTTCGCCTCCATTCCATTTTTAATAGAAAAAGAAAAACTGGGATTAAAATTATGATACACACGCAACTCATTAAAGTATTTGTGATGCGCATTTTCTTGCATTTTTACTCCAAAAAAAGAAGCACTGTCGTTCGTAAACAATAGTATTTGCGAGACTCCAACCCGGGTACAATTATTTTTTAATAATGCCGTGCGACAGCTTTTCCATACTCCGTTAGAGAAGGTAGTAAAGTAAGGAGGTGAGTTGGTTTTAGCCAATTTAAAAGGAAAAGCAAAAATGCCGCCGCCCTGTGTTTTTTTTAATTCCTGAAAATCGGTAGTAAGCCTGTCGCCCCAAAAGCCACCCTGCACATGGCTTCCACCTATCTGTGCTATTTTTATTTCACGTACTTTTTCGGGTGTGGCAAGGAAAGAAGATAGTTTTGAAAAAAAACGAAGCATTTCGCTACTGTCTTTTCCATACACTATTTTGTTGGCATCATATTGCACAAAAGAGTATTTTTTTTCTTCGGGTTGCGCCCACAAAAAAAACGGAGCCAAAACAATACACAAAATGCTGCTTCTTATCATCGTGCGCAAAAGTAGCCAATTAGTTTACACCATATAAAATTCTTAAAAAATTGTTTTTCATCTATTCAATATTTTTTACCTTGCAGCAAAATTTTAAAATCAATATATGACTACTACCTCTACAAAAAAATCATTTCGTTGGGCTGTGCTTATGGCCTACTTTGGCGTAGCCGCTATGAGCCAAATGCTGTGGCTTAATCTGGCTCCTTTAGTTTCTTTTTTACAAGAAAAATATCAAGTAAGCGAAATGGACGTAAGCCTGCTTTTGCTCTCTTTCCCTTTGTTGTATGTATTATTATCCATACACTCAGGCACTATGATTGACAGAAAGGGGTATCGTTATGTTATCATTTTAGGCAGTGTTATAAGTGCTGCATTTGCTTGCCTGCGTTGCTTTGATGGTAGCTTTATTACCCTTGTAATAGGGCAAACCGGCATTGCAGTAGGGCAACCTTATATTATAAACGGCATCTCCAAATTAGTTTCTGATTGGTTTGACAAAGAAGAAAACGCCATGGCTACCGGTGTTGGTACCGCCGGAATGCTTATTGGCATGGCCTTGGGTATGGGGCTCACCCCTGCCTTAATGGATATGGGGTTTAGCATCGTTATGATGATTTTTGCTGCGATATCTATAGTACTTACTCTTATTTTTATTCTGTTCGGCAAAGAGCATCAACCGGTTACACAAAACACCTCAAGTGTCAGCGCGATGACTGAAATAAAATCACTTTTAAAAATAAAAAATTTAGTCGTATTATTTACTCTTTGGTTTTTTGCCTTTGGTGTTTTTAACGGACTTACCACTTGGCTAGAACCCATACTAAAGCCCAATGGCATCAACGCTGAAGAAGCAGGCCTGGTAGGCGCAGCCCTTATTGGAGGCGGTATTATCGGCTCACTCATCATTCCCGTACTATCCGATAAATATAAAACACGCAAACCTTTTGTTATTTTATGCTGCGTAGCAGCCTTAGTTATTATTTACCCTTTGTGTACCCTGCAAAACCCCACCTTAATATATGTATTAGGCGGTTTACTGGGTTTCTTTTTCTTGCCGGGTTATGCCTTGTTGCTTTCTATGTGCGAAGAGATGGCGGGTGCCGAAAAAGCAGGTGCTGCCACCGGCGTATTTATGATGACCGGAAATGCCGGAGCCGTAGTAGTAATTGCCTTAATGCCTATGATAAACAACGCTACTAATTGGAGCAACTCTATATATCTGATGTTGGCCTTAATGGTGGTAACCATTGTGCTGGTAGCAGGGTATTTAAAAGAAAGTTTATACACCCAAAAACAAACAGAATAACAAATGGAATTGGCTTATAGAAGCTACGGCAGCGGACAAGCCCTCCTCATTCTTCATGGCTTGTTCGGACAAAGCGACAACTGGAACACCTTAGCCAAGCGCTTTGCCGATGCCGGATTTGAAGTATATGCCCTAGACCAAAGAAACCACGGGTTATCGCCACACGACAACGTTTTTACCTACGGAGCCATGGCCGATGACTTATATGAATTCATACAAAAGCATCGGTTGCAAAACCCTATTGTATTAGGCCACTCTATGGGGGGGAAAACGGCTATGTACTTTGCCTTAAAATACCAACAGGCGCTCAGCAAACTTATTGTAGCCGATATGTCGCCGAGGGCGTACCCGCCGCATCACGATGAAGTGCTGCAAGCCCTGCAAGCCGTAAATTTTTCAACTATCAGCACGCGCAAAGAGGCAGAACAAATTTTAAATGAGTATATCAGCGACTTTGGTACCAAGCAATTTTTATTAAAAAACATTTATTGGAAAGAACCCTCTACACAGATGAGTTGGCGTTTTAACTTAGAAGCTATTGTTAAAAATTATTCTTCCATCTTGGCTGCTGTGCCTCAAGAAAGCAGCAAGGTGCGCAGTCTTTTCATTAAAGGAGGAAAATCAAATTACATCACCGATTTAGATATTCCGGAGATAGAAAAAAGATTCCCTCACTATCAGCTATCCATCATACCCCATTCGGGGCATTGGGTGCACGCCGAACAGCCTGATATTTTCTATAAAGAGGTACTCTCGTTCATCACAGAAAGCGAAGCATAAAATCCTCTTTTTGAAAAATAAGCCTCGGAAAAATATTTTTCAATAAAATGGCGAATACTTTTTAAATTTTACGCTTACTTTGCATAGAAATAAAAGAATTATGTCGGCTGTAAAAAAAGAATTTAAAAAAATAACCACGCATGCCATTCAAGAAATGAAGCGTGCGGGCGAAAAAATAAGCATGCTCACAGCGTATGATTATACTATGGCAAAAATTTTAGATGCAGCCGGTATAGATGTGCTACTGGTAGGCGATAGCGCGGGCAATGTAATGCATGGTTACGAAACTACCCTACCCATTACTTTAGACCAAATGATATACCACGCAGCCTCCGTAGTGCGTGCTGTAGATAGAGCCCTTATTGTAGTTGATTTGCCCTTTGGCTCCTATCAGGGAAATTCCAAAGAAGCCCTGCAATCCTCTGTGCGCATTATGAAAGAAAGCGGCGCCCACGCCGTAAAACTAGAAGGAGGAAAAGAAATAAAGGAATCTATTGAGCGTATTCTTACCGCAGGCATTCCGGTTATGGGGCATTTAGGGCTAACCCCGCAATCTATCTATAAATTTGGAACCTATACGGTGCGTGCTAAAGAAAAGGCGGAGGCGCAACAACTTATTGAAAATGCCCATATCCTAGAAAAAGCCGGCGTATTTGCCCTAGTATTAGAAAAAATTCCGGCTAAATTAGCCAAACAAGTAGCTAGCGAACTCACCATACCCGTAATAGGAATTGGCGCCGGCAATGGCGTAGATGGGCAGGTGCTGGTAACCCATGATATGATGGGTATGACGCATGAGTTTAGTCCGCGTTTTTTGCGCCGCTATTTAAGCTTGTATGATGATATGAAACAAGCTACCGAGCGTTACATACACGACATAAAAGCTAAAAATTTTCCGAGTGATAAGGAACAGTATTGAAATTGGGTTCCGCACTTTAGCCGTATTGTTTTTTAGTGCGGCTCTTTTTTCTTGTGGTGAAGAAAAAAAAACAAACACACCGCAAGCAGAAAAAAAAGACAGCTTACTATACCTCAACCATGCCGATACCGCACACTATGTAGGCATTAACACCTGTAAGCTTTGCCATCAAAGTATTTACAACACCTTTATACAAACCGGCATGGGGCAATCGTTTGCCGGAGCAACCAAAAAAAAATCAGCAGCCCGCTTTTCTCATTCTCTTATTTACGATGCGTTTTCTGACTTTTACTATCAATCTTTTTGGGGTAAAAACGATTCTTTATACTTTAAAGAATTTCGTCTGCAAAACAAAGACACTGTTTACCAACGCACAGAAAGAGTGGATTATATCATCGGATCGGGGCAGCACACCAACTCGCACATGCAAAGCATAAATGGCTACATCAACCAAATGCCCATGACTTTTTACACACAAAAACAACAATGGGATTTGCCACCGGGTTTTGAAAATGGTGTAAACACACGTTTTACAAGAAAAATAGGTTTAGAATGTATGAGCTGTCATAATTCATACCCCGATTTTGCGATGGGATCTGAAAACAAATACAATCATGTAGAAGAAGGAATTAACTGCGAGCGCTGCCATGGCCCCGGCAGCATACACGTGCAGCAACGAAGCAGCGGAAGTAAAATAGATACAAGCCATGATATTGACTACAGCATTGTAAACCCCTCCAAACTGGCTATTGATTTGCAATTTGATGTGTGCCAACGCTGCCATTTACAAGGCAATGCCGTTTTAAAAGAAGGAAAATCGTTTTATGATTTTCGCCCCGGAAAAAAACTAAACGATTACATCGCTGTATTTTTACCCAAATACAAAAACGCCGATGACGAATTTATTATGGCCTCTCATGCCGATAGATTAAAAATGAGCGCCTGCTTTTTGAAATCATATCGGCCAAAAGAAATAAAAAACAAATTAAAACCGTACAAAGATGCCATGACCTGCATTACTTGCCACAACCCACACGTAAGCGTAAAAGCCACCGGCAGTGAAGTATTTAATGCCGCCTGCCTTAATTGCCACGGGAAAAAAGTAACTATGAATTGTACCGAAAAAAAAGTACAAGCCGAGCTTAGCAATGCCAAATTTAAAATTCAAAATTTAAAATCAAATTGCGTTAGTTGCCACATGCCTAAGTCCGGCTCTATTGATATACCGCATGTAACGGTGCACGACCACTTTATTCGCAAACCAATAAGCAAAAAAGAAAAAGAAAAAATAAAAGAATTTATTGGTCTGTTTGCTATCAACGAAAAAAATCCGGACTCGCTTACGCAAGCCAAAGCCTATATCAACCAGTACGAAAAGTTTGAACAAAAAAAATACTATTTAGATTCCGCCTCGAAATACCTGTCCGTAAAAAACAACGCTCAAATTCTAAAAAACTTCGATGCGTTAGTTCAGCTGCACTTTGCAGCATCTCGTTACGAACAAGTACTTTTATATGTCGATAAAATAGGAATAAATGAGCTGATACAAAAACGGCTAAACAAAAAATCGTATGACAACCAGCACGCATGGACTTGCTATCGCATAGGAGCCAGTTTTAACGACTTGGGTAAATTTAATGAATCTATTGCGTTTTTTGAGCAAGCCATCAAGCTGGCGCCTCTTATCCCTGACTTTAAAAACAAGGCTGCAATTGCTTATGCCACAACAGGTAATTACACACGAGCTCAGCAGCTTTTTACAGAAGCATTGCAAGAAAATCCAAAATACGTTCCCGCCCTTGCCAACTGGGGTTTTTTATATTTAAGTCAAGGTAACGCAAATAAAGCAGAGCAACTATACACACAAGCCCTTAGCTTAGACCCCGATAGCGAAGATGCCTTGCTAAATATGGCCGGATTGTACAATTACCAAGGTAAGAAAAAAGAAGCTATGCAAACATTAAAAAAATTGTTAAAAAAACATCCTGATAACATCAAAGCAAAAAATATCTTAAGCTTTTTGCAGAAATAGTACTATTCTAGTACCTTTGCGAGTGCTTTTTGAAACATTCAACAACAATGAATAAAAAAATTACGTATCTCTTGTGCCTTTTTGGTTTGAGTTTTTTTTCTTTTGCTCAGCTAAGTGTTACCGCCGATTCTTCTGCCACGCACTTAGCGCAAACCTTGGCAGGTAGTGGGGTTTCGGTGAGCAGTGCCAGCCTTAATTGCCCTGCAGGAAGAGCCTCCGGCACTTTTACTTTTACAGGCGGCGCTTTAGGCCTTTCTAGCGGCATTATCCTAACCAATGGCTTAGCAACCGACGCCGCAAACCCAAGCTCTTTTTTTGCAAGCACAGCTTGGAACACCACCTTTACAGATCCTGCGCTAACCAGCATATCGTCAGGGGCTATTAACGACGTGTGTATTCTTACTTTTAACTTTGTACCTCTATGCAATACCGTAGATATACGCTTTGTATTTGGTTCGGAGGAGTACCCTACCTTTGTAGGATCTATAAACGATGGCTTTGGTATTTTTCTTACCGGCCCTAAACCCTCAGGAGGCTCTTATACCAATTTTGATTTTGCCACACTGCCCAGCGGAACGCCCATTACCATTAACAACGTGAGCCCCAGCACCAATTCCTCTTATTACAACGATAATTCTGCTGGCCCTATGAGTAGTTATTTGGCTTACGATGGCTATGTATCTGCTATTACAGCCAGTGTAGCCGTAACGCCCTGCCAAACCTACACGATGGAAGTTGCCATTGGTGACGCCAGCGACAACGTATATGACTCCGGCGTATTGATACAAGCTAACTCCGTAAATTGCACCAATACCCCTACTATCACCACCGCCGCTACTCCGTCTTCTTGTAGCCCTACGGGCACTGCCTCTGTATCAGTTACAGGCTATACAGCAACTCCTGCTCCCACGTATCAATGGCTGCCGGGCAATCAAACCACAGCTTCTATATCGGGTTTAATAGCCGGTACCTACACCTGCTTGGTAGGTATGCAAACAGGCTGCGGCAGCATAACGCAAACGGTTACAGCAGTAGTGGCTTCTACTTCTACTTTTAGTTTTACTACCGCTTCGCAAAACCCTACTTGCAATAACGGCACCAACGGATCGGCTTCGGTTACCCTTAGCGGCGGCTCCACCCCTTATACCTATACATGGACAAGCACCCCGGTAGCCCATACAAGCTCTGTCAGCAACCTTTCCGCAGGTACTTATACGGTAGGCATGTCTGATAATTCGGGATGTACCACTTATACTACCATCGCCCTAAGCAATCCGCCTGCTATTAGCGCCAGCATGATTACCGCCCCAACTACTTGTACGGCCGCCATAGGCTCGGCTACTGCCAGTTGCACCGGTTTAGCCCCATATACTTACGTTTGGTCTAATGCAGGAACTACACAAACCATCAATAATTTAGCCGTGGGTGCGTACTCTGTTACCGTTACAGATGCCAACACCTGCACCGCCACCGCCACCGGAACGGTGAGTGTACAAGGCTTTACCTGGACAGCCTCTGCCGCCGGTACCAACCCCCTATGTGTAGGCAGCGCTACGGGTAGTGCTACGGTTAGTGTAGCTAACGGAGGCGCCAATACCTTTACATACTCGTGGACACCCAGCGCCCAAACCAACTCAGTAGCTACTTCTTTACTGGCCGGCAGCTACACCGCGCAAGTAACCGACAACAACGGCTGCATCAGTACCGCATCGGTAACGCTAAACAACCCCGCCCCTTTAACGGCTACCGTAACTACAGCACCCACTATCTGCACCGGCTCGGTAGGCTCGGCCTCTGTGTCCTGTTCGGGGCTAGCGCCGCTTACTTACTCGTGGGTAACCTCCCCCATACAAACTACCTCAGTAGCCATCAACCTACCTCAAGGAGCCATTAACGTATTGATTGTTGATGCCAATAATTGTTCCGTTATGGGCACCGGCACCGTACTTTCAACGGGGTTTTCTTGGGCGCCCATAGCCACCACTTCGCCCACCAAATGTTTTGGCTCTAGTGATGGCACCGCTACAGTAAGCATCAGCAATGCGCCTGCTATTAATACCTATACCTACTCTTGGCTTCCATCTTCACAAACTACGAGCGTGGCAACCGGTTTTGCAGCACAAACCATATCTGTAACAGCTATTGACCAAAATGGCTGCGTAGCTACTGCTACCGCTATAGTAACACAACCTACCCGGGTAAATGTAACTGCCCAATCAGCGGCAGCTACTTGCACCGGAGCCACCGGTATAGCACAAGCTTTTGCATCAGGAGGCACGGCTCCATACACCTATAGCTGGACGCCCACCACCCCCGCGCAAAACACAACGATAGCCACGCACTTAGTTACCGGAAACTACAACATATCCATTACCGATGCGAATGGCTGCGCCGCCTCTGCAACGATACTCGTAGGCGATACAAACAATTTAAGCGCTACCACCTCGGTAAATCCCGATATGTGTAATAAAGGAGTGGGTATAGCTACCGCCAAACCAACAGGCACAGCACCTTACACCTATACCTGGACCAGCAGCCCACCTCAATATACCCAAGCAGCCGATAGCCTTACCTCAGGCTCTTACACCGTATTTATTGTAGATGCTAATGGCTGCACTACCTCATCTGCTGCCATTATTACGAATAAAAACGATGTGCTGAACTCAAATCTAAGCACTTCGCCCGAAGGCGAAGTATGGGCAGAAAACCAAACCTCATTGTATATCTCGCACGACGGCAATTGGAACATCACAAAATCGTTTATTACCGACTCGGCCAACAACACTATTTCGATGAACCAAAACCCATATACCTATACGTTTCCCAAATATGGAACTTACACCGTAACCGCTTATTATATCAGCATACACGGTTGTACCGACACCATTACATATAATGTGTTGGTAAAAGATTACCTTACCTTTTATATACCCAATGCGTTTACTCCTAATGGCGATGGCCTTAATGATGTGTTTACAGCCGAAGGCACTTTTGTAAGCAATTTTCAAATGTCTATATACGACCGTTGGGGAACCTTAGTAACCACACTAAACAGCAGCAACCCATCGTGGAACGGCACAAAAAATGGAGGGCCTGCCCCGGTAGATACGTATGTGTATGTAGGAAGCGCTACCGATATGTACGGCAAACACAGTTCGTTTCATGGTCAGGTAACGTTGATACGATAAAGAAAGCGCGTCTTGACACAAAATACACTTCCTTTTTCTCTTAAAAAAAAGAGAGAAACAACATGTCTGTTCAATTTTAAAAGTATGAGGCAAAATACCGAAAAAAAGGTATATTCGCACTCATTTTTTTAGGTGAAAACAGCGAAAGAGGAAATAAACACAACTAAACTACCCGCACACGTAGCCATTATTATGGACGGAAATGGGCGCTGGGCCAAGTTGCAAGGCGCTGCCCGCGTATTTGGGCATCAAAGCGGTGTAAAATCAGTGAAAGAAACGGTAGAAGCCGCTGCTGAATTAGGTATTAAATACTTAACACTGTACGCTTTTAGCACCGAAAACTGGAACCGACCGGGAGAAGAGGTATCTGCCCTGATGGAGCTTTTGGTAAAAGCCATACATGATGAAACGCCTACACTAAATAAGAATAATATACGTTTATTGGCCATCGGAGCCCTTGAAAGTTTACCTCAAAAATGTATTATACAATTACAAAAAGCAGTGCAAGAAACTTCTAAAAATACCGGACTAACGCTTGTATTAGCTCTTAGCTACTCAGCCAAATGGGAAATTACCGAAGCTGTAAAAAAAATAGCCTCAGAGGTGCAAAAGGGAAGTTTACTTCCGGAAGAAATTACCGAATCGTTTTTTTCGAAACAGCTAACTACTAAAGATATTCCCGACCCGGAACTAATGATACGCACTAGCGGCGAACACCGCATTAGTAATTTTTTATTATGGCAATTGGCCTATGCTGAATTTTATTTTACCGACACGCTATGGCCCGACTTCAGGAAAGAGCATTTTTATCAAGCTATTGTAAACTATCAAAGTCGTGAACGCCGCTTCGGTAAAACAGGTGAACAAATTAAAAACACAAAATAAATCTCTTGAAAAAAATAGGTTTCATAATAATCTTTTCTTTGTTTGCTGCGTTTGCGCAAGCCCAAATTACCTTGGGTGAAGAAAAAATTGATTACGAAAACCCTAAAGAATACAATATTGCCGGGAATGAGATAGAAGGTACCATTACCTTAGATAAAAATGTGTTGCGTTTAGTTTCAGGATTACTACCGGGACAGCGTGTAAAAGTACCCGGCGAAAAATTTTCTGACGCTATAAAAGCCCTATGGAAGCAAGGTTTTTTTGACGATGTGCAAATAAACGTAGATAAAATTGTAGGGAATGACATCTACCTAAAAACAGTAGTAATAGAAAAACCACGTTTAAGCAGTTATACATTTAAAGGAGTATCCAAAAAATCAGAGGCCGATGATATTCGAAAAAAAATACACTTAGTGTCCGGCAAAATTGTTACCGACCACCTTTTAGCCAGCGTAAAAAACGTAGTTACAGAGTACCTGAGAGATAAAGGTTTTTACAACGCAAAAGTAAACGTATTGGTGCAGCCTGAAAAAAACAGCAGAAGCAAAGTGGCTTTAGTAATAGCCATCAACAAAGGAAGCAAGGTACGCATACAAGATGTTGTTTTTCATGGTAATCATGTAATGAAATCAGGGGGCTTTTCCTTTAAAAAAGGCTTTGGTTTGCGAGGCCGCATGAAAGATACCAAGCGCTACCGTTGGTACACTTTTTGGAACAGCGGAAAATACTTAGAGGATAACTACGAAAAAGACAAACCTAAACTAATAGAAAAATATCTAACCCTTGGTTATCGCGATGCACACATTGCAAAAGATACCGTTTATTTTGTAAAACCCAATAAGGTAAAAATAGAAATTACTATGGACGAAGGGGATAAATACTACTTTAGGCACATTACCTGGGCGGGCAATAGCAAATACCGAAGCGGGCAATTAGACACACTACTCGGTATCAAAAAAGGAGATGTATTTAATCAAGGCGTGTTAGACCAAAAACTATACAACAACCCCAGCGGCTACGATGTAAGCTCTCTGTATATGGACGATGGGTATTTATTTTTTCAAATATCACCCTCCGAAATAAACGTACAAAACGATTCTATAGATATAGAAATACGTATGTTTGAAGGCAAGCAAGCTACTATAAACCGAGTAACCGTAAACGGAAACACAAAAACCAACGACCACGTAATTATGCGCGAGGTGCGCACCAAACCCGGACAACTGTTTCGCCGAAGTGATATTATGCGTACCCAACGCGAATTGCAACAACTTGGTTTTTTTAACGCTGAAAAAATTGGTGTAGAACCCAAGCCCAACCCGGCTGATGGAACTGTGGACATCAACTACACCGTAGAAGAAAAGCCCAACGACCAAATACAGCTTTCCGGAGGGTACGGGGGAGGCCGTCTTATTGGTACTTTAGGGGTAACTTTCAACAATTTTTCGGCACGGAACTTTTTTAGAAAATCGGCTTGGCAACCTTTGCCTGCCGGTGATGGACAACGATTAAGCGTAAGTGCACAAAGCAGTGGCTTGTATTATCAAAGTTACAGCATCTCGTTTATGGAACCATGGTTGGGAGGCAAAAAACCAAACTCGCTAACAGTAGGCACCTACTACAACATTCAAAATTTTAATGGAACAAATCGTTTTATTAAAATAAACGGAGTAAGGCAACGAAACCCATACAGTTCTTTTATGACCTCTATGACGGCTAACGTGAGCTTTGCTAAGCGCTTACGCTGGCCTGATGATTATTTTTCGTTTTCTGTGGGAGAATCGTACTCCTATTATGTACTATATAATGCGCGTATCTTTGCCTTCCCTACCGGATATATTAATAACTTAAAAACCAACATCAACATCTCTCGAAATTCTTTACAGGGTAATCCTATATTCCCAACTGGTGGTTCTAACATTAGTTTAACGGCTGTATTAACACCTCCTTACTCTTTGTTTACCCATAAAGACTATGCCAACATGCCGGCCGAGAAAAAGTATCAATTCTTAGAGTTTCAAAAATATAAATTTACCACACAGTGGTACATGCAGCTTACTAATCGTAAAGCGCCTGAAGGAAAAGAGGCGCGCAACTTAGTACTAAAAACCGCTTTTGGCTACGGTATTTTAGGAATGTACAACTCCTCTGTAGGGGTGGCTCCGTTTGAACGCTTTTATTTAGGGGGTAGTGGTCTTACCGGTTACTCGCTTGATGGGCGTGAAATTATTGCCTTGCGGGGATATGCTGATAATTCTATTGCGGGCCCTGATGGAAAAGGTTGCTCTATTATTTCTAAATATACGATGGAGCTTCGCTACCCCATCTCTCTAAACCCGCAAGCCACTATTTTTATGCTCGGATTTTTAGAAGCCGGAAATGCCGAACAAGTATATAAAAATTTTAATCCTTTTAATGTAAAAAGAAGCGCCGGCGTAGGGGTTCGGGTATTTTTGCCTATGTTTGGCTTGCTAGGGCTTGATTATGGTTGGGGCTTTGACAACATACCATACAACCAAAGCACCGGCAACGGCAAAGGACAATTTCACTTTACCATAGGGGCTAACCTAGGTGAACTGTAACCTAAAAAACAAGCAAATAAGTAGCCTTTCATTTTAATGCTGCACAACTATTTTTTGTGTGTACGTACCTACTCGTACAAAATAAACTCCTTCCGGCCACAAAGAAACATCTATCTGAGCCGTATGATTTTTTAGTTGTATGCTTTGGTTCTTCAGCACTTCGTGCCCTAGTACATCGGTTATTTGTACCTCTGCATTTTCAGTTGATGCAAAACACATAAGCGTAAGCATACCCGAACTCGGGTTGGGATACGCCAATAACAAAGCTCCGTTTGCTGCTATCTGCTCTATGCCGGTAGCGCACGAAATAGCTTGTACAGCGGGTCCGTTTATAGAATCGCAAGTCAAACCTGCCCCATCAACCGCTTTAACAGAAAAATAATACATCTGTCCGGCGCTTAAACTGAGTCCGTTTTGTGTGGTTGAAGTAACATTACCGATATTAGTCCACGATACTACATTGCTTGCTCCTGGTGTAGTGCCAATAGCATATTGATAGTAAGCCATTCCGGAATTTACATCGCTTGCTGTACTCCAGTTGGCGCTAAGAGCCGTTGTATTAGAACAAACGGTGTTCGTAGCATTATTTACAGCCGTAAGGCCGGTAGGTGGCGTCCAATCAATGTTTACAGGCTGTGATACAAATGCGGATAAATTCCCCGAATTATCATTGCAAACCGAGTTGATGTGCGCCGCCGGTGTGGTAGGGTTAGGGTTTTGGTACTCTAAGTCATACGCATTTCCACTTCCTACACTAATAGTAGTCGAGGCAGATCGCGAGCGATACACCCTAAACTGGTTGATTAAAGTTGTAGCATTTCCGGTTCTAAATGAAACATAAGCTCCGCTTGTATAGGGTGATGGATCTGTCCACGAACCAATGAGTACACTATTTTGATATACACGCATAACTCCGCTAATGCGATCATAAACAACCACGTAGTCATAACTTTGTCCTACATTTATATTCATCGGACTGCTATATACCGGGCTTCCAAAAACATTATTTACTACTTTATAAATTTGCAGCTGCTTACTATCTAATCTAAACCATACAAAGTAGCTGTTGTTTCTATTAGAAGAATCGGGTTGGTCGCAAAAAAAGTGAAAACCTGCCCGGCGATTTGTTCCCGCTCCGGCAACACTCATAGAAAAGCGATACAGATATCTATTAGATAATGTTTGGGTGAGTGGCGCATATATGTTGGTATTTGCCTGGGTAGCATCGCTTTGATACAAAGAACTGCTGCTAATACTCCAGGTACCTACTTTTTGCGTCCAATTTGGGTTAATGCTGGGGCCATTAAAATCATCGGCGTAAAAACCATGTGTATAATTAGCTCCCCATTTAGTACCATCATAGTAAATAGCCTGATAATACCCCTTTTCTACGCCACTGCCTCCGGTATTATCAACATCCGTAAAGTTGGCTGTAAAGTTTTGTGTTTGCCAGGTGCCCGAAACGGTTACAGAGGTTGTAGGTGCGATGGTATCGCGTATTACATGTAGGTTGTCAATACCTATATCGTTCAAGCCTTTATCGGTTGCTATAAAACGCAACACACTGGTAGGCGATGTAGCATTGGTAGTAAAGGTTTGGGTGGTCCAACTGGGAACTTGCGTAGTAGTAATGGTATAAAGCGATACCGGAAAGGTAGCCCCACCATCGGTAGAGAGCAATACTTGTAATTGAAAGGGAGCCGGTGCCGATTCGTTGTGTATATAATCAAAGTTCACTGTTTTTGTGCCGGGTGCCATCAAGTTAATATACAAATCCATTGCGCCGGTAGAGCCTGCGGTAGCTGCATAGTTTCTGAAACGCGCGCTGTAATTTCCATTAGAAGCCGAGGGTGTGTACGAGCCGCTGGTTACGCTGGGCCAGTCGGCGCCGCTATAATCATTTCTGTGCCAATAGTTGTACCCACTGGGCGAAGTGCCTCCGATGCTGCTTTTCCAGTATTGGTCAGGCAGGCGACCGGCAGGATATCCGGCTGTGCAACTGTCGGCCATCCAACTTTCAAAAGAAGTAAAATAAGGAACCGAAGCATAATACGTGTGGCACGAAGGAGGGGCGCCGCAACTCATTAAAGAAGTAAGATCGCTCATGGTTCCATGAAAATAATCTAAATCTACATTTCCGCTCCCGCTGATACCGGGCACGGTGCCCGTCCACGAGTATTGTTTAAACGAATAATTAGGATACCAAACGCCTAAGTAGGTAGAAGAAGGCGCCGCGGTAGGGTTTCCATCGGGGTCAGCCACCCAAAGTTTATATTGTGTAGCCAAACTGCTTCCTAAGCTGTTGGCAATAGATCCTGACGTATATATAATAGGGGTAATGCCTGTGGCTGCCTGCACGGTGCTGCACCAAGTCTGTATCCAAGTGGTTTGTGCTGCCCAAGATAGGGAGGTGCTTACCTCATAATCTAATACAGGGGGCAATTGACAAGACACAATATAAGGCTGCGCCACACTTAGAAAAAAGTTAGCTTCGGCTGTAGCGCCGGCCGTAGTGGTATGCGTATCGGGGTGTGCAAAATGATAGCCTCCCATATACATACCCGCTGCTTCGCCGTTTGTGATGTTGCTGGTAAAATAACTATCGGTTACGGTTAATCCTTCTGTGGCTTTTGCCCAAGCAAACGTGTAACCGGCTCCTTTTACACTCGTCCAGTTGATAGAGCCCTGATAGCTGGAAACATCTAATCCCAAAATAGTTTGAGCTTTAATAGAATAGACTACAAGGCTTAAAACAAAAACAAAAATTTTAATGCGTTGATTTATTTTCATGAGAAGAGGTATTGGATTTTTTAGATGCTTTTATTTTGGTTGATTTTTTAGAAGCAGGCACGTGATTTATTTTTGATATGCAGTTCCACCCCTTGCCATTTACACTATATACAAAAGAAAATACCTTGTCTTTGTATTTTTTGTTTAACTCAAAACCTTCGTTTGTTTTTACCAAAAAGTCATTAAATTCTTTATTCACTTGAAAGGTGCTGAGCGAGGCATCGTTTTGATTAGCCAACAAAACCAACTCGGTTTTCCCAACGGTAAGCGCTTGCGCTCCCAAAAATTTAGCCTGCACTTGAGTAACAATACCCGTTATTACTTTTTCCTGTGTTTTATTTTCTGAAAGAGTTTGAGGCTCTTGTGCTTTTTCTGTTTGGGCAATAATGACTGCGCTACTAAGGAACGTGCACGCTAAAAAAAAGGCATTTAGTTTTCGTTTCATGTTTTTATTTTTAGACAAAGGTATTATTTTTATCGACAAAAACAAGAAAATGAATACATCGTATGTTGTATAAAAAAGGGGGGGCATAGGGCCGTATTAGCATGTCAATATCCTGTTTAAAAAAAAAAGCCTTGTATGTGAAATAAGTTTTACTATATTTGCTACTGTTAATTAACCCTCAAAAAACAAAAAAACCATGGCAAAAAAATCCGCAAAAAAAGCAGTAAAAAAAGCTGCGAAAAAAGCTGCTCCTAAAAAAGCAGTAAAGAAAGCTGCTCCTAAAAAAGCCGCAAAAAAAGCTGCTCCTAAAAAAGCAAAAACCAAACGCAAAGCAAGCCCTGCCTTGATGAAACCCTTCACTCCAAGTGCTGCTTTAGCAGAAATATGTGGAGGCAAAGCGGCTCCTCGTTCTGAGTTTGTAAAAAAATTGTGGGCTTACATCAAGTCGCACAAATTGCAAGACACAAAAAACAAACGTATGATCAATGCTGATGCAAAATTGAAACCCGTGTTCAATGGCGCTAACCAAGTTTCTATGTTTGATATGTCTAAGCATTTATCAAAACACTTGAAATAGAAGAAATCGGATATTTCAGTAAAAAAGCCTGCTTTATAGCAGGCTTTTTTATTTATCTTTTGTTCAAAAACAAGGCTTTTTAATCCCTTTAAAATATCGTACTTTTGCATCAAATTTTTTTTCATGCAACACACACATCAAGAAACACTGCCAACCCTAGATACCGCAAAAAAACTAGGCCTACTACCCGAAGAATTTGAAAAAATAAAAAGCATCTTAGGTCGTACACCTAATTTTACAGAGCTTTCTATATATTCTGTTATGTGGAGCGAACACTGCTCCTACAAAAACTCTATTATATGGCTAAAAACCTTACCTAAAGATGGCCCCCACATGCTGGCAAAAGCCGGAGAAGAAAATGCCGGTTTGGTAGATATTGGCGAGGGCTTGGGTTGTGCATTTAAAATCGAATCGCATAATCACCCTTCGGCAATTGAGCCATACCAAGGTGCTGCTACAGGAGTTGGAGGTATAAACCGAGATATTTTTACTATGGGCGCGCGCCCTATTGCCCAACTCAACTCCTTGCGTTTTGGCGATATTAAATCGGCTAAAACACAGTGGATTATGAAAGGCGTAGTAAAAGGAATTGGTAATTACGGCAATGCTTTTGGGGTGCCTACCGTAGGAGGCGAAGTTTTTTTTGATGATTGCTACAACGTAAACCCCTTGGTAAACGCTATGAGCGTAGGTATTGTAAAAAAAGGGGAAACCGTTTCGGCTACTTCATACGGAGCCGGTAACCCGGTATTTATTGTGGGATCTGCCACCGGTAAAGACGGTATTCATGGCGCTACCTTTGCCAGTGCTGATATTACCGAAAACTCGGCTGACGACCTCCCTGCTGTGCAAGTAGGAGACCCCTTTCAAGAAAAACTACTATTAGAAGCTACCTTAGAAGTAATAAAAACGGGTGCTGTTATTGGAATGCAAGATATGGGCGCTGCCGGCATTACCTGCTCTACTTCCGAAATGAGCGCCAAAGGCCAGCACGGCATGGATATATGGCTGCATAAAGTGCCCACACGCCAACAAGGTATGAAGCCCTTCGAAATTCTTTTATCCGAATCGCAAGAGCGTATGCTGATTGTAGTAGAAAAAGGAAAAGAAGAAGATGTAAAAAAAGTATTTGAAAAATGGGATTTAAACTGCGAGCAAATAGGCATTGTTACTACAGGCGACAGACTAAAATACTATATGTTTGATGAATTAGTGGCCGATGTACCTGCCGAAACCCTTGTGCTGGGAGGCGGAGCCCCTGTATATAAACGCGAATATAAAGAGCCCGCTTATTACGCTGAAGCAAAAAAGTTTCGTATAGAAATGGTGCAAGAGCCCGACAACTACAAAACTGTAATGAATCATTTAATAGCACACCCCAACATAGCCAGCAAACGCTGGGTGTATAATCAATACGACAGTATGGTGGGTACTATAAACCAAAGCACAAACCAACCTAGTGACGCCGCTATTGTGAATATAAAAAACACCAAAAAATCCTTAGCACTTACCGTTGATTGTAACAGTCGCTACGTAAATGCCGATCCGGAAATAGGTTGCGCCATTGCCGTAAGCGAAGCCGCGCGCAACATTGTATGCAGCGGCGGAGAACCCAGCGCTATTACCAACTGTTTAAATTTTGGAAACCCCTACAACCCCGAAGTATATTGGCAATTTGTAGGCTCTATAAAAGGTATGAGCGCGGCTTGTACTAAGTTTCGAACACCGGTAACGGGCGGAAATGTCAGTTTTTACAACCAATCTTCTTTTGAAGGCCCTGTGTTTCCTACCCCTACCATTGGTATGTTAGGTCTTTTACAAGATAAAAAAAATCAAACCTCACTTAGTTTTAAAAACGAAGGCGACTGCATCTACTTAATAGGCGACTGTAAAAACGATATTAACTCATCAGAGTATGTGTACTCTTTTCATAAAGTAAAAAACACCCCTGCTCCCTATTTTAATTTAGAGGAAGAATATCTGGTGCAACAAGCTGTAAAAGCTGTAATAAAAAAACAATTGATAGAAAGCGCACACGATTGTTCTGACGGTGGGCTTTTTGTGTGCTTAATGGAAAGCTCGTTTCAACATCGCTTGGGCTTTGAAATAGCCTGCGATAAGCACATTCGTAAAGATGCTTTTTTATTTGGAGAATCTCAAAGTCGTGTAGTGGTTTCGGTAAAAAAAGAAAACGAAATTGCCTTAGTAGATGAACTAAAAAAACAAGAAGTAAAATTCAGTAAATTAGGTTTTGTAAAAAGCAAAGAAGTGCTGATAGATGGTGATTTTTATGGCGCAATAGAAGAATTTAAAAACAGCTACGATACCAGTATAGAAAAAACGGTAGAAGGCTAACTAAATGCGCAGACCTTTATTTCATCTCTATAAATCCCACCGTATTTCTACTTTCGTTCCGATAGGATGTTGTTGCGCATCATACAAATCAAGAATAGAAACGGCGTAATGGACGCCCTGCACTTCGCTAAGAAGTTTTAAACGGTCGGACATGATTTTCATTCCTATTGACTGATGATTTTTTCGAGATTGATTTTTTAGCTCTGCTGCTTTTTTTCGGCCAATCCCATTATCTTCTATACACACACACATCTGCTGGTTTTCTATAAAAAAACGAACGCTTAAAGCGCCTTGAGTGCCTTTTGGCATCAAGCCATGCAAAATAGCGTTTTCTATATAGGGCTGTAGCAACATGGCCGGTATTTGCTCGTAGTCAATATCCAAGCGCTCATCTACGTTGATGTTGTATGTAAATGAATTATTAAATCGCATTTTTTCTAACTCTATATACAGTTGCAATGCCTCTATCTCTTCTTTCAAGGTAATGAATGCTTTTTCTGAGTTGTTCAAAATGGTACGCATCAATTTAGAAAAACGATTGAGATAAAACACGGCGTCGTCGGTTTTTTGAGTGAGGATAAAATGCTGTATAGAATTCAACGAGTTAAACAAAAAATGAGGATTCATTTGTGCTCTCAACGCTTTCAATTCATTTTTGGCAATCTCTATTTGCATTTTACTTTTTTGCTCTTGTTCTGTTTTTAATTGATAGAGGCGTATTCTAAATATCACTACAACAAGCAGTATAGCAAACAATACCACTAAAGCTATAAACCACCAGCGTTTCCAGTATGGAGGTTGTATAGAAAAAGAAAATATTAGCGGTTCTTTATTCCACAACCCCTGATTGTTGCAACATTTTACTTTTAGCGTATATACACCTGGGGGCAGGTTGCTATACGTTACGTTATTTTGTGTGCTGGGAGGGCTCCATTGGTTTTCAAAACCTTCCAGCCAATGAGTGTATAATACTTTTTCGGGGTTGGTTAGGCAAATGCCCATAAAATCAAAACGAATGTTGTTTTCATAATGCTTTAGTGCTGCTTTTTTAGGGAGGAGCGTATCGTCATAAAACAATTTCATGCCGGTAAAAGACAGTTTAGCTTCGTTTTCATTGTTTAAAAATTTAGTCGGGCTGTATTTTACCAATCCGTTTACCGTGCCAAACCAGATATTGCCTTTCGCATCTTGGCTTAAACCTCCCGTATTGCACTCTAAACCATTAAATCCTTCCGCTTTTCCCAGTGAAATTATATTTTTTTCTCCTGATTGAAAAAAGCTTTTCAAATCTATTTTATTAGCTCCCTGGTTAGTGCCCGCCCAAAGAGTTTGCCCGCCATTACTAAGTAAAACCGAGTAAACTAAATTAGAGCTTAAGCCATCTTCTTCGGTAATGCGTTGCGTTTTTTTTGTTTGTAAATTAACGAGCGATATGCCATCTAAAGTAGCTATGTATAAATAATTATTATCTGTTTTTACATCTAGAACTGCTCGTGTTTTTAACCCAAAAGATTGGGTAATGTCGGTTATTTTTCCTCCATCAAGCCGAAATAACCCACCCAGAAAAGAAGCGACATACAAGGTTCCCTTTTCATCTTGGCACACGCTAGATACTTGGTATTCTGTGCTTTCTTTACCTAAGGGTAACGAGTAATAGTTTATTTCACGGCTTTTGCTGTATATATTTTTTATGCAAGCTATTTTGTTTTGCAGGCCTGCCCACATATTATCCTTCTTATCTATAAACAGGCAGCGTACAAACTCATTTTGTAAAAAGCCCGGATTGTGAAACACGTTATTTTGTGCATAACACAAGCCGTGGGCAGTGCCTATCCACACCCGGTTAAGGCTATCCACCACCAAAGCAGAAACATAGTTGTGAGGTATCTTATTTTGAGTAGAAAAATGCGTAAACAAATGGTTGGCCCGCTTATACACACCCCCGCCGCCGGTACCAAACCAAAGGGCATTATCTTTATCGCACACAATAGTTTGAATGAAAGTATTTTTTAAGCCGTCGTCAAATCCAAAATAGGCAAGACCTTCGTCTCTAAACTTAAATAAACCGCTATGCGTACCGATCCATATATTTTGTTCATAATCCGAAGTAATGTAAGAAATAAAATTTCCACTTTCCTCTTTTGAGGGCTGATACATCGTTGTTGTATGGTTTTCGTATTTTATAAGAGAGCGAGCGGTGCCCACCCATAAGATGTTTTTATAGTCGGCATACAAACAGGTAATCGGCTGGTTTATATCCGTGGTTGCTATTTTTTTGCAGCAGCTTTGTATCTCATAGTTAGGAATGCTGAAAAGACCGTAATTGGTGCCTATCCATAAAGTAGTATTTTTATCTATTTCAAAAGAGGTAATAATGGTATCGCTGTTAGGAGCAAAGCGGTATAGCATTTGTACTTTATTATCGTTAAACCAAAAAAGTTCTTTTTTATTGGCCGCTATATATTTATTGGCGTTGCTTTTTATCAAAATACATTCTTTTTGTGCAAAGCGTTTATCTTGAACTATATGCTCTCCATTTAGATAAGCAATGCCTCGTTTAGTAGCAATAGCTATCTCTTCGTTTTTTGCAGCTAAGGCGTATATATAATTATCCGGAAGTCCATTTTGTGTGGTATAATTTTTTATTTCATTTCCATAAAACACACTCAATCCGCCCAAAGTACCTACTGCTAATTTATTTTTATTATTTTGGCTAATGGCCGTAACCCAGTAATTCACCAAGCCTTTTCGTGGGGTATAATTTATAAATTTGGTTCCGTTAAATTTACTTAAACCGCCGTAGCCCCCTGTCCATAAATACCCTTTATCGTCTTGATAAATACTGCTTATTTGTATGTAAGGCAGGCCGTCATCAACTGTATAGTTGATAAAGTTAAAAGTTTGGGCGCTGATTTTTGTGCTTACAAAAAAAAGAACCCAAATAAATAAACATCTTTTTTTTAAACACATATCTATTGCTATTGCCCGACTAAGATATTAAAAAAGAAGTTTCTTTTTTGTAATTATACTATTTTTTTCAAAACAAGCTTGTTCTTAAGTTTATAAAATGCGGCATGCTTTTTGTTTTTCCTTTGCTGCAAAACGGGTATCTTTAAAAAAAATATGAAGCGCATTAAATGGTGGTTGTTGTTATCTGTTTTTGTTTGTGTTTCTACACAAGCACAAAAAAAATCGCTTTATATAGACAGCCTGTTGCGCAGCGAAATGCCCTCACACAGTAAATTATGGAGTAATCCAAAAAAATACAAGTTGCAAATTATTTACACCCAAATAACGCGCGACAAAAACAACGCGCCCCATTTCAAAAATTATTATTGGCACGTAGATAGCACCCGTTTTTTTTATCCGGCCAGCTTAGTAAAACTACCTGTATCTATAGCTGCTTTAGAAAAAATACACAGCCTTGAAAAATACGGAATTGATAAGAACACTACTATGATTACCGATAGCGTATATGCGTGTCAGAAAAAAGTATATAAAGATACTACCTCCGAAACAAAATACCCCAGCATAGCGCATTACGTAAAAAAAATGTTCTTAGTAAGTGATAACTATTCTTTTGCGCGCACGTATGAATTTTTAGGCTGTGATTATTTACATCAAACTACGGAAAGATGGGGATTCCCTAACATACGCATCACTAATCGTTTAGATGCCTCCTGCAAAGCAGACACCGCTAAGATAACCCCTCCTGTTTATTTTTTATCTGAAAAAAAAGACACCTTATACAAACAGGCTCTTACTTTTTACACCTACAACAAACCACACCCATTAAAAATAGCCAAGGCAGGCAAAGCGCATACCAACGAGTTGGGCAAACGCATATACACCCCAAAAGATTTTAGCACGCATAATTTTATGAGTCTTGCTAACTGTCACGAAATTTTAAGGCGCCTCGTGTTTTACCATCACATAGAAGAAAAAAACAAGTACCGCCTCTCAACCGAAGATTGGACTTTTTTAATGCGCTACTTAGGCATGTATCCACGCGAAAGCCTATACCCTGCATACAACGAAAAAGAGTATTACGACTCGTTTAAAAAATTTATATACTACGGCAGTGCCACGCCCACTATACCCAGCGATAGCAGCGTGCGCATATTTAATATAGTAGGACGTGCCTACGGTTTTTTAAGCGATTGCGCCTATGTGGTGGATGTAAAAAACAAGATAGAATTTATGCTGTCGGTAACTATGTATGTAAATGAGCGCGATATCATTGGAACCGGGAAATACGAATACAACCAACTGGGATTGCCCTTTATGAAAGATTTGGGCACCTTACTATATCGCATAGAAAAAAATAGAAAAATAAAATACCCTGCCGACTTAAAAGAGTTTGATTTGTTTGCTAAGTAAATATCTTTGCAGCATGATAACATCTATCTTTCTTCACAACGGAAAAGAAATTTCCTTGCTGCGCCGCCACCCTTGGGTTTTTTCGGGAGCTATAAAAATAACAGAAGGCAACCCACAAGACGGGGATGTCGTAGCTGTATATACCGCCAACAAAAAATTTCTAGGAATAGGGCACTATCAAGTAAAAAACAGCATTACCGTGCGCATCATCTCTTTTGAAGAAACAGAGATAAACCAACCCTTTTGGAACCAAAAAATACAAAACGCTTTTGCATACCGACAAGCATTAGGCCTAACCCATAATAACGACACCAATACCTACCGTTTAATTTTTGGTGAAGCCGACGGCCTGCCCGGCCTAGTGGTGGACTACTACAACCAACATCTTGTGGTGCAGTGCCACACCGTAGGTATGCACCGGCATATACACCACATTGCAGAAGCTATTAAAAAAGTATATGCTGATACTTTAAAAACCATTTACGATAAAAGCAAAGAAACCTTGCCAAAAAATTACGCTCAAACGATGCAAAACACCTTTATTTATGGAGATGCTGAGCAAACCGTAGTAAAAGAAAACGGGCATCAGTTTGCCGTTAATTGGCTAAGTGGACAAAAAACCGGTTTTTTTGTGGATCAGCGCGAAAACAGAAAACTACTAGCGCACTATGCAGAAAATAAAACGATACTCAACACATTTTGTTATACAGGGGGCTTTTCGGTATATGCGGCTGCGGCAGGTGCCAAAGAAGTACACTCTATAGATGTTTCAAAAACAGCTATAACACTTACCGATAGCAATATGGAACTAAATACACTAACACAACATAAAAGTTTTTGCTGTGATACCTTTGATTTTTTGAAAGATAAAAAAGATGTGTACGACCTCATTATTTTAGACCCTCCTGCCTTTGCTAAAAGCAAAGACGCCCGCCACAATGCCGTTATTGGATACAAACGTCTTAATGAAATGGCTTTGCGTATGATAAAAAGCAAGGGAGTACTGTTTACTTTTTCGTGCTCGGGTGTGGTAGACAAAAATTTGTTTTTTAATACCGTATATGCTGCTGTGTATGAAAGCAAACGAAACGTAAAAATACTGCATTACCTTTCACAACCTGCCGACCACCCCCTATCTCCTAATTTTCCTGAAGGGGAGTACCTGAAAGGTTTGGTGCTGTATGTAGCGTAAGGTGTTGGGTGCAAAAAAACGTATTGATGTATTTATAATAAATTAACTTTTTTGTGTAAACATTTTTGTTTATTTTTGTATTATGAAACGAAACATCAATGCCATTAAAGGAATACACCCAGGCGTCATATTAGAGCAAGAACTGAAAAAACGAAAGATGGCTAAGGGGCGTTTTGCTATTTCTTTAAATGAATTTCCGCAAACACTTGTTTCTATCACAAAAGGAAAAAGAAAAATGAATACTCCTCTATCTATAAAAATAGAAAAAGCGCTAGACTTAAAAGAAGGCTACCTGATGACCTTACAGGTGTATTACGATATTGAACAAGAAAAAAAGAAGCAATTATTCCAAACGCCTGATTTACATAAAATCCGCCCTGCTTTGTTTTGGGATACTGCGATTGAAAAAATTAATTGGCAAAAACAAAAAAAAACGATTATTAAACGGGTTTTTGAACGAGGAAATGAAATCGAAAAAAAAGAAATAGCTCGTTTTTATGGTAAAAAACAGGTTACCCAAATCTTAAAAGAAATTGCATAAACTATTTTATTCAACCATTAACCCTACGCTGCATCAAATCCTATTAAATTTAATGCAAGCAGAAGAATTTAAATCATTCCGATTAGTTGGGGGCACTGCTTTAAGTTTGTATCGAGGGCATCGAAAATCTATTGATATAGACTTATTTACAGATGTGGAATACGGTTCAGTTGATTTTAATCAAATTACTACTTTTTTAAAAAAACAATACAGCTATGTAGATACTAGCAAAGACCATTTAATTGGATTTGGAAAATCATACTTTGTTGGAAACAACAACATGGACAGTATTAAACTAGATGTGTTTTATACAGATACTTTCATGCAAAACGCTCTACTGATAGATGGCATTCGCTTAACAAGCATAGAAGATATTATTGCCATGAAGTTAGATGTCATTAGTAGAGGTGGTCGCAAAAAAGACTTTTGGGATATTCATGAACTAATGAATGATTATACGGTTCAAACCATGTTTAATCTACATCGAAAAAAACACCCTTACACCCACCATACTCAAGAGCTAAAAGAGAAGTTTTGTGATTTTTCAAATGCAGAAGATGACTTTGAGCCGGTTTGTTTTAAAGGAAAGCACTGGCAACTAATTAAGATGGATTTGATTGATTTTGTTAGTAAACTAAGCAGATATTAACGAATATTTTTCGGTTTAAAAGAGCAATATCTGTTTGCTACATAGTTTTACAATGGGGCTACCTTTTAGCTTAAACTCCCTTTTCTTTTAAAAAAGCATTCCACTCTTCTAAAACTTTACCCTTAAGCACACGCGGAAACTTAGTTTGAGCACCTAACTTTCCTTTTGTTTTTAATAAAAAATCAATAAAAACCTGACTGGGTACATCGTGTACAAAAATATCTTTTAAAGCCGAGGTTCTTTCCACGCGATAATCATCATTCAGCACTTTTAAGTGCGCATCTATTTTTTCGCGAAGTTGTTGTGTGTTTATTTTTTCATCGGAGGCCACATACCATTGGTGTGCAAACAAACCTTGGTGCTTAACGCCACATACGCAATATTCGTTAATACGTATATTCATTTCGGCGCAGGCTAAGCTTAAAGCCTTATTCATGTTATCTACACTAAGATGCTCGCCACACAAACTCAAAAAATGCTTAGTGCGTCCGGTGATTAAAATTTCAGCGGCTTCCACCGAAGTAAATTTTACCACATCGCCAATAAGATAGCGCCAAGCACCTGAGCAGGTACTCAGCAGCAGGGCATATTCTTTATCTTCTTCTACTTGATTGATAGAAAGCGTTTGCGGGTTGGCTTTTAAATTACCTTCACTATCAAAATTTTCATCGGTAAAAGGTACAAACTCAAAATAAATTCCATTGTCGGTAATAAGCTGCATAGGCCCACCTATATTTTGACTTTTTTGATAGGCAATAAACCCTTCAGAGGCTAAATAGGTATCAATATAAATGATGGGCGATGCGGTTAGCTTATCTAATGATTGCACGTAAGGCGCAATAGCCACGCCACCGCTTACATAAATACGCAGGTTAGGCCAAATATCATGAATGGTTTTTACTTGGTAATGAGCCACTATTTTTTCAAACAAAATTTGTATCCAGGCGGGCACCCCGCATACAATGCCTATATCCCAGTTTTTAGCGTTGCGTGTTATTTCATCTAACTTAGTTTGCCAATCGGTATAACGCGAAATTTTGTACCCTGGTTTATAAAAAAACTGAAACCAAAAAGGTATGTTTCCGGTAGTGATGCCGCTTAAATCTCCTTCGTAATAGGTGCCGTTATAGTTAAGATGTGTGCTGCCTCCTATCATTAAAATTCCTTTACGAAAGTGATCTTCGGGTAAATCTAAATGAGCCATACTCAACATCTGCCTCACCCCTACCCTACGAATGGCTTTTAGCATATCTTTAGTAACGGGTATGTGTTTGCTAGATGCCTCTGAAGTACCGGAGCTAAGTGCAAAATACTGCGTTTGTCCGGGCCAGGTAACAAAAGGCTCGCCATTTAAAGAGCGATACCACCAGTTTTTAAACATACTGTTGTAATCATGCGCGGGCACTGTTTGCGAAAAATTTTTAATGATATTTTTTTCTTGTAATAGTTTTGAAAAATGGTAATGCTCGCCAAAGGCTGTAAACTGTGCTTTTTTTACGAGTGCGTTTAGCACCTTAGCCTGTTGTTTAAACACGCTTTGATGGCGGTTTAGCTTAGGAAATTTTTCTCCTATCTCAATTGTTTTTTTTAATGCCTTCCCTAATAATGTCATTTCCTTCCATAAAAATATCACCAAAAATAGGCTTTATTGGTTTTGCTTGTATTCTTTTTTTTTAACAGGATTTAAGCCTGTGTTTATTTCTGCTCTCGTCGCACTTCGTCAAGTAACTGCAGCCATGTTTTTTTTTCTAATTCCCAGTTATTTTCTTGAGATGCTCTTTGGGTGTTGGCTTTCCACGCCGTGTAGTGAGGCGATGCAAGCAAGGTGCGCAAACTATCGGCTATGTGTTTGGGCTGATGATTTTCGATACACATGCCCACCGAATATTTTTCTATAAAAGCTTTTACTTCGGGTAAAGGGCTTGCCAGTATGGGTACCGAGGCTTGCACGTAATCAAAAATTTTGTTAGGTAAACTATAGCGATAGTTCATGTTGGTATCTTTATCTAAAGATAAACCCACGTCGGCATTACAGGTGTATGAGTATAATTCTTGCGGACTCATTTTATTCATCAGGCACACCTTTTCGTGTAAATTCAATTTCTCAATCCGTTCTTTTAAAGCCGGCCAAGCATCGCCCCCACCTATAATAAGCAATACCGCATTCTCTATGTATTGCATAGCCTCTACTGTTTCTTCGGCGCCGCGGTGCATGTTGATACCGGATCCTTGCAGCAATATTATTTTTTTGCGAACAGGCAGGTTCAATTCTTCGCGAGTTTTTACCCTTTCAAGCAAACGAGTATCCGGCACGTTGCGCACCACACTAAAAGGAACCTGGTATTTTTTAAAAAACCAACGAGCAATGCTCTCGTTTACAGTAATCCTGTATTTTAATTTTGGGATTATCTTTTTTTCTACCTGTTGCCAGAGGTATTTTTTGAACGGAGTGTGTTGCAATTCAGGTACCTCGCAAAAAATTTCGTGGCTGTCATATACCAAAGGAACGGCTCTTTTTTTACTAAAAAAATAATTGGGCAACAAGGTATCTAAATCATTTGCCACCAAAAGCTGCGCTTTGTTTTTTAGTAAAAACAAAAACAAACGGATGGTAAATTCTGTATAAAAAGCTACGCCTTTGCTAAACCACAACTTCATACGGTGGGTGGCATATAGGCGCAAGGGCATGGGCAAAGAAGCAGGCAATACTCTGCCTACCAACAGTACTTCATAACCATTTTCATGCAACAAGGTACAGGTTTTGTGCACTCTTTGGTCGGTAACCAAATCGTTAATAACACTAACTATAGCCTTAGGTTTAGACACAGAGGCAAAGGTAATAATTAACCCCAAACACACAGCGTCTATGCCCAAGTAAACACAGAGCTGTTTTTGTGTATTTATTTTTTTACAACGGGCGCTGAGCAAAGCCGAAGCACCCAGTTTCTTTTTTTTATACTTT
>JAFDYI010000019.1:53225-66212 GCA_018267475.1 Bacteroidota bacterium
ATTGGGCTTGTTTTTTGTTTCTTTGAAACTTGTGCTGAGTTTACCGAAGCATCTAAGGAAAAACAACAATTGTTTTTTACGGCAAACTACAACCTAATGTTACTTTAAGTAAAAACAAATAAGGTTACAAGCCCTAAAACTCATTTACAGTTTATTGCGTACCTTTGCGAGATGAATATGGTCTTTAATTTAAAAGAAATAGCTACCGTTACCATGGTGCTTTTTGCTGTAATAGATGTGGTGGGCTCTATACCCGTTATCATTAGTCTGCGCCAAACCTCCGGCGAGTTGCAATCGGGCAAGGCCTCTCTAGTATCTCTGCTTATTATGGTGGTATTTTTATTTACCGGAGAGTCTATCTTGCAACTGATTGGTTTGGACACTAAAGATTTTGCCATTGCTGGTTCTTTTGTTATTTTTTTTATTGCCTTAGAAATGATTTTAGGTATTCGTCTGTATAAAGAAGAGGTAAGCTCTACGGCATCAGTGGTGCCTTTAGCCTTTCCACTTATTGCCGGCACGGGTACTTTAACTACACTTTTATCCATGCGGGCGCAGTACAACACCATGTCTTTACTTATTGCTATTGTAATAAACGTTGGAGTGGTTTACTTAGTATTGAAAAATGTAAAACACCTAGAGCGTATTCTGGGTGTAGGCGGCGTGGCTATTTTACGTAAAGTATTTGGCATTATTTTGTTAGCTATTGCTGTAAAAATTTTTAGAACAAATTCGGGGGTTTAAGGCAGCGCCATCACTCACAGCTCAAAAAAATCAATCCAAAAGTTGCATTTATTAATGGAATCTAACATCTAAAACATAAATAAAAAATCATTTATGCGTACCTTTGCGCCCATGCTTACAAAACCGTACTGTTACTCGCTTACAGAATACAAACGTTTTGCTACCCGCGAGGTAAAAATAGGCTCTTTACTACTAGGAGGAAACAACCCGATACGGGTGCAATCTATGACCACTACCGACACCATGAACACCGAGGCTACCGTGGCGCAAAGCATCCGTATGATAAAAGCAGGTTGCGAGTTAGTACGCATCACCGCCCCTAGCATAAACGAAGCCAAAAACTTAGTCCTCATAAAAAAACAACTGGTAGAGCAAGGTTACCACACGCCTCTTTGTGCCGACATACATTTTACCCCCAACGCAGCCGAGTTTGCTGCCCGCGTAATAGAAAAAGTACGCATAAACCCGGGTAACTACGCCGACAAAAAAAAGTTTGAACAAATAGATTACACCAACCACGCTTATGAAGCCGAGCTAGACCGCATACGCCAACGCTTTAGCCCCTTAGTAAAAATTTGCAAAGAATACGGCACCGCTATGCGCATAGGCACCAATCACGGCTCCCTTAGCGACCGCATTTTATCTCGCTATGGCGATACCCCTTTGGGTATGGTAGAAAGTGCTTTGGAATTTTTACGCATCTGTGAAGACTTAAATTATTACAACATGGTTATCAGCATGAAGGCCAGCAACACGCAAGTGATGGTGCAAGCCTACCGTTTGCTGGTGCAAAAAATGATAGAAACCAACCGCAATTACCCCTTGCACTTAGGAGTTACCGAAGCCGGAGATGGAGAAGATGGGCGCATTAAATCGGCTGTAGGTATTGGTACGCTGCTAGAAGACGGCTTAGGCGATACCATTCGCGTATCCTTAACCGAAGAGCCTGAATTGGAAATACCCGTAGCCCAAGCCTTAGCAAAAAGATACGAAAAAGAAACATCCCATACGGCAAACGATACTTTTAGCTGGCAAATTCCATACAACCCTTACGAATATTCGCGCGCACACACACAAGAAGCCTTAAACATAGGCGGCAAGCAAGTACCCCGCATCATAACCGATTGCAGCAACAAAAAACAAATAACACCGGCCACTTTTTTTGCCTTTGGCTACCAATACTCGGTGCCGCTTGATAAATGGAACCTAAGCGAACAGGCTACCGATTTTGTTTTTGTAGGCGACACGCCCGTTGAGTTTGAACTGCCCGGAACCTTAGGTCTTATCTTTAATGCTAAAACATGGCTCTTGCATCATCATAAAAAAATATGCTATCCTTTCTTTACAGCCGATGAATATGCAAACAGCGAAAAAAAATCGGAGGTATTGAATTTTGTTTCTTTTACTTGGGAAACACTTCAAAAAACAAATACACAAAACATACAAAACGACCTGACATTGGTACTCGTGTTGGAAAGTACACAGGGCCGCATGAGCGAACTGCGCCGTATGTGTTTGTTTCTTAACGAAAAAAAATGCACCAGGCCCGTTATCATAAAGCTATCGTATAAAAATGCATCAGAATCTGATTTTCAATTGTACGCCGCTACTGATATGGGCGCTTTGTTGATAGATGGCTTTGGCGACGGCCTGTGGATACAGCAAGAAAATTGCGTATCGCCACAGGTATGCAACAGCACTGCTTTCGGTATTTTGCAAGCTACCCGCACACGCATCTCAAAAACCGAATACATCTCGTGCCCCAGCTGCGGGCGTACCTTGTTTGATTTGCAAGAAACTACCGCTAAAATACGCGCCGTTACCGACCATCTAAAAGGAGTAAAAATTGGCATTATGGGCTGCATTGTAAATGGCCCCGGCGAAATGGCCGACGCCGATTACGGCTACGTAGGCACCGGCCCCGACAAAATATCTTTATACAAAGGAAAAGAAGTGGTAAAGAAAAACGTTTCTTCCCAAGATGCTGTAAATGAACTTATTGACCTGATAAAAGAGCATGGCGATTGGGTAGATAGAGCTTAACATAGGCCTAAGAGCAAATACCCCGAACAAGGTATTTTTTGACCTTTTATTAACCGTACCTTTGTAGCGTATATGGCCAACACCACACATACCTTAGCTGCTTTACCAAAAGGAAAAGAAGCCGTTATTACCGGTTTTGCAGATGATACGCTAGCCCTAAAATTGATGGAAATGGGTTGCTTGCCCGGCGAAAAAATAATACTGCAACACATTGCCCCCTTAGGTTGCCCTTGCGCCTTTGAGGTAAACGGAACCTTGGTAAGCCTTAGAAAATCGGAAGCACAGTTTGTGTTTATAAATACGTAACACCGTGCCTGATTCTTATTCGTTTTCTAAACTATCGCAAAAATTTTCTACCAAAGAACCTATCAACATAGCCTTGATAGGCAATCCCAATTGCGGGAAATCTACTTTATTTAATGCGCTTACCGGCTTACATCAAAAAACAGGAAACTACCCGGGGGTTACTGTAGATAAAAAAACAGGCGTATGCAAAGTGCAAAACCCTATTAGCAAACAAACTCAACAATTTAATTTAATTGACCTGCCCGGCACCTACAGCTTATTTCCAAAATCATTAGATGAACAAGTGTCTTTTTCGGTTTTATTAAATGAAAAAGGAAACGAATATCCCGATATTATTTTAATAATAGTAGATGCCTCTAACCTAAAAAGGCACTTGCTGTTAGCCACCCAACTGATTGACTTAGGGCGCCCCTGCATCTTAGCGCTTAACATGATTGATGCCGCACAAGCCAATGGCATCAGTACCGACGAAGATAAATTAGCACAAGCCCTGCAAGTGCCCGTAGTAAGCTGCAACGCCAGGCAAGGAGAAGGAATAAGCAAAGTAAAAGAAACTTTTTTTGTTTTTGAAAAAGAAACAAAACCGCACACCGAACTGGTTACTATAAAAGCACTTGTAAATAACGATTACGCCCAAAGCGTACATCGCTATATAGGGCAAAGCAGTGTGTACGCTTCTTTATTAAAACACAGAAATGCCTTAGAAAAAGACGAGCATTTGAGTATTTATAACAAAAAGTTTTTTACCGGCTTTGAAAGCAGAGACCTGCTCTTTAGATTTGAAAAAATAAAAAAGATATTGCTGGATTGCGTGCAATACAGCAGCGTGCGAAAAGATTTAAAAACCACCGACCGCTTAGACCGCCTGATAACACACCCTTTTTGGGGTTTTATTATTTTTTTAGCCGTACTGTTTATCATGTTTCAAAGCATTTTTTACTTAGCCGAGTTTCCGATGCAATGGATAGAAACGGCTTTTTCTTTTATTACAGAAAAAGTAAAACAAACCTTGCCCGATACCTTTTTATCCAACCTACTTACCAATGGCATTATGGCGGGACTTAGCGGTATTGTTGTTTTTGTTCCACAAATTGCTTTGTTGTTTGGCTTCATAAGCTTGTTGGAAGATAGCGGCTATATGGCAAGAGTCAGTTTTATTATGGATAAACTGATGCGTAAGGTAGGCCTAAACGGACGCTCGGTGATTCCTCTTATCAGCGGCATGGCTTGTGCCGTACCTGCCATTATGAGTACCCGCACCATATCCAACAAAAAAGAACGACTGGTTACCATACTCATCACGCCACTTATGAGCTGCTCGGCTCGCTTACCCGTTTACACCTTGCTTATTGGTATTATGCTGCCATCCAGCATGCGCATTGGTTTTTTTGATGCCAAAGGCTTGGTGCTCACCTTGCTTTATTTAATGGGTATTGCCATGGCCGTACTGGTAGCTTTTGTATTAAAATATATTTTAAAAGCCAAAGAGCGTAGTTATTTTATGATGGAACTGCCGGTGTATAGAGTCCCTCAAGCCAAAACGGTATTGCTTACCATGTTTGAAAAAGTAAAAGTTTTTTTAATAGACGCCGGAAAAATAATTATGATTATCTCCATCATTTTATGGTTTCTTACCTCCTACGGGCCTAAAAAAGAAATGGCGGCTATTGAAAAAAAATACGAGTTGGCACTGGCGCAAGCCCCCTCCGATAGCGCCAAGCAAGAAGTACGCACTGCGTTGCAGACTCAAAAACTACAGGCCTCGTATGCAGGGCATTTGGGTAAGATGATAGAGCCTGCCATAAAACCACTGGGTTTTGATTGGAAGATTGGCATTTCGCTTATTACCTCTATAGCAGCCCGCGAAGTATTTGTAGGCACTATGGCTACCTTGTACCAAAGCAAAGACAAAGAAGATAATTTATCGATACGCCAAAAAATGATGCGCGAAAAAAATCCGGAAACCGGCGAGTTGGTATATAATTTTGCGGTATGCCTTAGCTTGCTTATGTTTTATGCCTTTGCTATGCAGTGTATGAGTACACTGGCCGTTGTAAAACGCGAAACCAATACCTACAAATGGGCGCTGGTGCAGTTTATTTACATGAGTGCTTTGGCCTACCTGGCCAGCCTGCTGGTGTACCAATTACTAAGGTAATATCCATACGGTTTTAATTCTGTTTTATCTTTTATCGAACAGTCATGTAAAAAAACATACCTTTGTGTTATGATAGATGGTATTATTTTGTGGTTTGAACGACAGGCTTTTGGTGTGTGTGAGTGGTTGGGGCCTAAACTAGGCATTGCTTCTACCAACGTTCGTATGTATTTTATCTACCTTTCGTTTTTTACTTTTGGCTCGCCCATTATTCTTTATTTTGTAATCGCATTTTTATTAGAGTATAAAGATTTTTTTAAACCAAAAAAATACCGTCGTCCTAATGTGTGGGACTTCTAATTTTTAGTATCTTTGCCCAACAGTGGAAGAACGTTTTGTAGTTTCGGCTCGTAAATACCGCCCCCAAACCTTTGAAACGGTTGTGGGGCAAAAGCACGTTACCACTACCTTGCAAAACGCCATAAAAAACAATCACTTAGCACAAGCTTTTTTATTTTGTGGTCCGCGTGGGGTAGGTAAAACTACCTGCGCTCGCATTTTAGCCAAAACCATTAACTGTTTTAACCTTAGCCCCGAAACAGAGGCTTGCGATAGCTGCGATAGCTGCGTTTCTTTTAACAGCGGGCAATCGCTTAATATATTTGAACTAGATGCCGCCTCCAACAACTCGGTTGATGATATAAGAAGCTTGATTGAACAGGTGCGCTTTGCACCCCAATTAGGTTCGCACAAAGTGTATATTATAGACGAGGTGCACATGTTATCCTCGGCCGCTTTTAATGCTTTTTTAAAAACATTAGAAGAACCACCCAAGCACGCCATTTTTATTTTGGCCACTACCGAAAAACACAAAATTATTCCCACCATCTTGTCGCGCTGCCAAATTTTTGACTTTAACCGAATAAAATTAAACGATATATCCGGCCACCTGGCCTATATCGCAAAAAAAGAAAACGTAACCGCCGACGAAGAAGCCCTACGCGTTATTGCTCAAAAAGCAGAAGGGGGCCTGCGCGACGCTTGCAGTATATTTGACCAAATGGTAAGCTTTGGCGGCAACCACGTAAGCTATCAAACCGTGATAGAAAACTTAAATATACTAGACTATGATTATTACTTTAAACTAACTCAAGCTCTAAACACTCAAGATGTAAACACCGTGTTGCTTACCTTTAATGAAATTTTAAATAAAGGGTTTGATGGGCATCATTTTATATCCGGTTTAGGCGAACACATTCGTAACGTATTGGTTTGTAAAGATGCGGCCACCCTGCAACTATTAGAAGTAAGCGAAAACGTTAAACAAAAATACGTACAGCAAGCTCAGGCCTGCAGCAACTCATTCTTGTTGCGATGCCTGGGTATCATCAACCGCTGTGATACGGGGTACAAAACAGCTAAAAACCAACGCTTGCAGGTAGAGGTAGCCTTGCTACAAATGGCGTATCTAAACGCCGAGCTGCTTACCCCTGAAAAAAAAAAGATAGCCTAGAAGAAGAGCAAACACCCGGCCCTGCCACAAGCACTACTAATGCCCCATCGCCTCCACCCACTCCAATACAAAACACCAATGCCTTACGCAGTCAAAAGCCAACAGGGGCTTTAAAAAACATACCCGAAGAGCAAACCTATAGTTTGAAGCAAGCTCAGAAAAAGAAAGAGGACTTAAGCCCTGTAGAACAAACCCCGGTACCGTTAGAACAAACAACCTATGCTGCCTTTGATTTGCCTCAACTAAAAGATTGTGTTGCCCTGTTTGCCAAACAAATGCAAGAACAAGGAAAAACGCAAATAGCCACTACCCTTAGAGACGAGCGTATTTTTTTGCAAGACGACACAAAAGTTATAATAGAAGCAGAAAACAAAGCACAAATAGAAGGATTTGAAGTTGTAAAACAACTTTTTTTAGACCATTTGCGAAAAAATCTAAACAACCCCAACATCAACGTACACCTAGAAGAAAAAATCGGGAAAACCGACAAGCATTTATATTCCCCAAAAGAGCGCTTTGAGGCACTTCTGCAAAAAAACCCCGATTTATTACGCTTAAAAAACGCCTTTAATATGGAGTTGGATTATTAACTCTTTGTATTACAAAATAGGGCGCGCCAAGCGAGCCTAATCCTAAAAACAGACACCTACTAAGCAACTTCTGATGTTTATGGTTTATCTCGCCCTACAAATCGGTTTTTTCCCATTAAAAACCCAATTGCTTTTGTAATATTATTCGTAATGCTTTCTTCCGATTTTAAGAATGAGATATAACGAACTATTTCTTTCTGCCGCGAAGGCGAAAGTTCGTTAAATACTTTTTTAGCTGCTTTGTTTTCATTTAAAGCTTTTACAAACTTAGGGTGTGGGGTTAAGGTTCTGTCGGCCGAATCAAATTTGATGGTAACTTCTATCTTCTCTCCAATTCGTTTCGGTGAGTTTTTCAGCATCGCGGTGTTTACATAAAGCCTCCACGCATCTTTGTATTTTACTAAAGTCTGAATGTATTTTTTTTCATTTATTGTTCCCTTAATCGGAATGTGCCCTTTTTCTTTTCCTGCTTGCTTAAACAGTATGGTTAGAATTGGCTCGGGCACAAACACAAAAGGATTGATTCCAATTATATCTACTGCTGCTGTAAATTTTTGTATTTTGTTTATATGGTGGTCCTTTTTCACGAAGTTCCTTGTTTGATGTTTAATAAAAAGCCGTCATTTCCCTGTGTTGGGGCGGCCTATATCCGCAAGCACATTTAACCTCATGTTTTTTTGCGAAGATACTTTTTCTATGATACTGCTTGATGCCATAGCATCTTGCTAAAAAAGCGAGCATAGCGACTTAAAAAGGTTGAAAAAAACTGATAAACAAGATAAAAAGGAGCACAATACAAGTAACAAAGGTTAAAAAAAAAGTAAGCTGACTCAGTCGCTTTTTATTAAGCGGCGTTTTTTCTTTGTTCCGTATGTTTTTGAAAAACAAAAAAATATCGTTTCTAAAAATAACAGCTACTATTAAATAAGGGGCTGCCATTAAAAAAAGAATGCCTTTATTTAGCCCTTTTGCCAATGAGTTGGGGTTGTGTTTTAAATCGCTTTCGGCAGCGGCTTTGCACATAGCGCATTGCGCAAAAGCAGGAATATAGGCGCACAGTATGAACAGTAAAAAAAGAAAACAAAAAACAGAAAACGGCTTTAGCTTCATGGTTTAAAACGAATAATAAGGTTTAATCATAAAATAAACCAACACACCGGTAATGGCTACATACAGCCACGCCGGGTAACTGTATCGTACTATTTTTTTGTGTTTCACTACCTCATTTTTCAACCCAAAATAAAAAGAAAGCATAATGGCCGGAAGCACCAAAGCAGCTAATACAATATGGGTGCTCAGCATAAGTAAATAAAAAGTACGCACCTTGCCCACTAGTTCTTTTTCCGATGATTCCAAAATACCGTTGTGGTTCATGTCGCCAAACTTTACGTCGGGCATAAAATAGTGCGCCACAATATACGACACAAAAAAAAGGGCTGACAGTACAAAGGCCGTTAGGTTTATTTTTTTATGCATCGCTATATTTTTTTTCTTAATAAACCATAAAGAAAGAAGCAACAGCAACGCACAGGTGGCGTTAATAGTTGCGTTTAGCGGCGGCAAATAAGCTACAAAAGAAGGCACTACTTGCGGGCGAGGCAATACTTTTTCATTTAGCAGCACCACTACTAAAAACACAACTAAACTGATGCCTATTACGGTTTTAAAAAGACTTTTATCACTCATGTTTTATTGTTCGGTTTTCAACCATTGTATATCTTCCATCAATTTGTTTACTTGCAGGCTATCGGTGCCGTCGTATATGCCGCGTATGCGGCGCTGTGTATCTATTAGCAACAGCGACTCGCTGTGTATAAACCCTTCGGGGGTACCATCATCTTGTACCGCATTAACCAGATAGTCGTTCTTTGCCAAATCGTATAAACTTTTTTTACTGCCGGTAAGAAAATGCCACTTATTTTTTATAGCATGATGCCGTTCGGCGTATTCTAATAGCACTTCGGCTGTATCGTGCATGGGGTTTACGGTGTGCGACAGTATGAGTACTCCCGAATCGTTTTTAAAAGCATCTTGAACGCGCTCTAATTGATTGCTCATAGCGGGGCAAATGCTTTGGCAGGTAGCAAAGAAAAAGTTAGCCACGTATATTTTATCATGCACTGTTTTTTCGCTTACTGTTTCTTTATACTGGTTAAGTAAGGAAAACGAACCAATACGATGATAAAGCGTATCTCCCGAAGGAGAAAGCGTTTTAATACCGATAACGGGCAGCAACTTCTTTTTTTCTTCACCGGATTTATTGGTGCAAGCAACCAAAAAGAAAAGCAATAAAAAAGCAAACGCGTATTTATTTTTTTTGTAATTCATTTTGTTGAAGCGTATTGGCATAAGCATCTTTGGTTTTTAAGTGTTTGTACTCTTGTATCATGCGTTTCACCTCCGAATTTTGGTTCGGATCGTAATAGCCGCGTATGTGCCTGTTTTTATCTATCAAAACGGCAAAATAAGGGAGTACATAATCGGGTTTACCTGCAAAGTAGGCGTCTCTATTGGTATGTGTAGTAGCCACTAAAGGATAAAAAGTAGGAATTTGTATGTGCAAACTATCAAAAGTGCCTCGATGCTTTTTGTTTAACACTGCTTTGCTTTCTGTAATTTTTTCTATGGTGGACACTAAAAAAACAGGTACTTTCTTTAGGTCTTCGCTTTTGTATTGAATGTAATCGTATAAGCCTATGAGTTTGTAGTTTTCTTTCCGCAAATTATCGTCTAAAAACAAAATAATATACACCGGAAAGGAGGTGGTATCTATAAGCAAAGTGGTATCTGTTTGTAATAAAAAAACAGCGTTGCTGTCTTCTTTTCCGTTGGTTTGTTTTTTTTCAACTAACTGCACCTGATGGGCAAACGGCACATCGGGCACGCGGTAATACAAGGTATCCCCTTTAGCATTTACGGTTTTAGCGCCATAAAAAGGCATTTTTTTAAAATTAGCTTGCGTTGCTTCAAGCAATAAATAAAAAGCCGAAGGAAATAAAATGATGCTTAATAAGATAAGGTGCGATTTTTTCACGCAGCAAAGGTACGCAATAAAGCCTGCTTTGTGAGTTTATTGCATAAAAAGATTATTGCAGTTTAGGGTTATTTTTGTGGCGTTGGTGGTCGCGCTCGGTTTTTTTACGCAAGTTCTCTTCTAAGGCTTGTTGTAGGTTTACCCCTGTTTGATTAGCAATACACAACAGCACAAACAACACGTCGGCCAGCTCTTCGCTTAGTTGCTTGTTTTTATCGCTTTCTTTTTCCGATTGTTCGCCATAGCGCCTTGCCATAATGCGGGCTACCTCGCCTACCTCTTCGGTAAGCAGGGCTAAGTTGGTAAGTTCATTAAAATAACGCACCCCATGCGTTTGTATCCACTCATCTATTTTTTGTTGGGCTTGTTGCAAAGTCATATTGCTGCCAAAGGTCTGTTTTTTTTAAAGAACCTTGTATTTCTTTTATTTTAACAAAAATAAACACTTGATAATCAATTATAAAATGATTTTTTTGAGTCTAAATGTTAATTTGTTGGCAAAAATTTAATATAAATTAACGATTTGTTGTGATTTTATATTAAATTGCGGTATTAAATTATAAAAAACATGAAGATTTTTTTACTAAAGTGCATTTTCTTAGGTATCTGTACCTTCTTTTTTTGTACAGGTAAGGCTCAAGAAAAACCAAGCGCTCTGCGTTTCTCTGGTTTTGTCGGGCATTTTCCTTCATTGCCAACAAACGAAAAAGTTGCTGCTGTTCCTTTAAGTAGGATAAAACAAGAGTGTTTTTTTTACAAAGGGGATAGCCTTTTAGGTTTTGATTTTGACAAAGAATCAGCGGCTATACAGCAAGATTTTTCTCTTTATTATGAGTATAAAGTGATTATGATGAGGATCCAGAAAAAATTTGTAATGGATAAATATCATATACAAGTGCCTTCAAATCAAATGCAAAGCAATTCCTCGTTTTCCGAGCGAGGTGCTCCACCCTCAACTTTGGCAAGTGCTTGTAATAATTTAGATTTTGAGAACGGAAATTTCACCAACTGGACAGTGAAAAAAGGGTACAACAATAACTCAAATGCAGCACTTACCACTTCCGGAGCGGGCTCTACAAGTACGAATCAAAGCGCTTTAACAACCTGCAAAGATGTTAATATAATAACAGCAGCTTATGGGAACGATCCAGCAGGAGGTTCCGGTTATCCGGGTTTAGACCCGTCGGGCGGCAGCTATTCTGTACTTATGGGCGGATATAATTACAATCAATCCGGGGCTGGAGCATGTTCTGCTAATGGGGGATTGTTTGATGGTGCTAACGGGGAAGTTTTATCACAAACGTTCCTTGTTTCAGCGGGAGTTAATGATTTATTTTCGTATGATTATATGGTTTTCTTAAATGATGGAGGACACTCTAATGGTCAGCAGCCCTATTTTCAAGTAATAGTAAAAAATGCCTCTACGGGAGTTATTTTAAGTTCTTGTACTCAGTATTCTGTTCAAATTCAATCGGGTGTTGCTCCTGCCGGTTTTAGCAAAATTGGTTACACAAATTCAAGTGATGGCACGTCCATCTATGCTTGCAATTGGGTTTCTAATAGTATTAATTTAGTTCCTTTTGTAGGTCAAAACATTACCGTTCAGTTTACCACAGCCGGTTGTACCGGAGGTGCTCACCCTGCTTGGGCTTATGTGGATGCAAGATGTGCTGCTGCTCAAGTTACCGTTTCTAGTACCAGCCCTTGTGTCGGCACTACAGGGATATTAACTGCCCCTCCTGTTAATGGCGGAACATACGCTTGGTCAGGCCCTGCTATTGTAGGCCCTACTACAAGTCAATCTATATCAGTAAATGCAAGTGGCACATATTCTGTCGCTATAACTCCTCCTCAGGGGGGAGCGTGCACTTATACTTTGTCAAAAAACATCACGTTCAATCCAACCCCAACGGTAACGGTAAACAACCCTACTATATGTAATGGGGGTACAGCTACTCTCACTGCAAACGGAGCTACCACATATACATGGACTGGAGGCTCGACAAGCAATCCATACAACGTAAGTCCAAGTTCTAATGCTTCTTATACAGTAATAGGTGCTAATGGCACATGTACCAATACTGCTGTATCATTGGTAACTGTAAATCCAATGCCTACTTTAACAGTAAACAGCGCCTCTGTTTGTAGCAGCAGTGGCGGAGCAGCCTTAACAGCTTCCGGAGCCAGTACCTATTCTTGGAGTCCGGCTACGGGTTTAAGTGCTACTACCGGTGCATCGGTTATTGCTAATCCTCCTTCTACTACAGTATATACTGTTACCGGCACTACAGGCGGGGGCTGTACCAGTACGGCTACCTCTACTGTAACTATTGCTGCTACTCCCACAGTAGCGGTAACAAACAGTGTAATATGTTCCAACACAAAAGTAGTGCTAACGGCGAGTGGGGCGAGTAGTTATACTTGGAGCACAGGAGGCAGCATCAGCACCGTAACGGTTTTACCCACCAGTACCACCAATTATACGGTAGTAGGGGCTAACGGCACCTGCACGGCCTCGGCGGTAGCCACGGTATCGGTCATCACCAATCCTACAGTAACGGTAAGCAACGCCAACGTGTGCAGCGGTACCTCCGGAGTACTTACGGCTTCCGGAGCCAACACCTATACGTGGAGTACTTCCGCTACAGGAGCTAACCTG
>JAFDYI010000001.1 GCA_018267475.1 Bacteroidota bacterium
ACACACTTTATGAAACACTGCCGACTTTTAAAAACCTTGTTATTTCTTAACTTATCAATAAGCTTCTTAACTTATCAATAAGCTTCTTTGTGTTTCATGATTTTTTATAGCTGCCTTAATTTTGCCTAAAATTAAAAAATAAAAACATGGCACTTTCAAAAAACCCTATTAGCGTTCAACCTGCTTTTGCACCAGTATCTAGCTTTCCTAAGCCAATACCTTTGCCCGCAGGTATGAGTAACAATGCTATGCAAGGCATACAAGCTTTAGCTACAGCAATTGCAGCAGGCAACGCGCAACTCATCTCTGACCAAAACACAGCTATTGCTGATTATACCGCTTCTGTAAACGAAAGCAAGGCGATTTTTAAAATTCCACAACTTATAAAAGTTTCGTTGCACTCTACCCATTCGGCTAATGCCCAAGCAACAAATGTAACTTTCTTTAACGAAGATAGTTATACTCCTTGTCCTACTGATAACACAACTGGCAAAACCGCTCCAGGTTCTTTGTCGTGTAACTATGGCGATGGTCGCTTCGGTAAATTTTACAACCAATTATTTCGATCGGTAAATGGCGGGCAAGGATTGCTTGTATATGGTTTTAACGTGCAATGTAAAGACGGAAACGGAAACGATGACCCCGCACAGTTGTCGGCATTAAACATTACCATTAATGATGAAGACGGAAACGGTAACCAAATTCCGACAATCATTGATTTGGCTGATGCGGCACGCAACAACCAATTTAAAAGCGGACTTTACACTGTAAAATCTCGCTTTTTCCTTACTTCGCTTAACCAAATTAAGCTTACCATGCTTGGTGACAACGTTGTGGATCATAACGTTATTTTAGCCTTCCGTACAACACCTTACGCCGAAGACGTAAAATAAAATGGGAGAAATAGGAGGAATATTAACGGGCATTGGTAATATGTTAGGGCAGAACACCCAAACTACTACCACTGCCGCACCTTCCGCCGCCGCGCAAGCTTCGGTAACAAAGGGAAGTAGCACTATAATAATAATAGTTGTTGTAGGCATTGTTATTCTTTCCATAGGAGCCTTTTTTTTACTAAGAAAAAAATAAAAACACATGGACTTAAAAGCAAAAATTATTCCAAAAATACCAATATGGGTATTATATATGCTAGCTATTGTAGTAGTAGGTATTATAGCGACACTTATTTACCGTAAATTTTTTATGGTAGATAAAAATATCTTAGCAAATGAAATAGGCAGTCGTGCCGCTTCTTCTACTGCCCAATCGGGCGCAGATACAGCCACCACTGTTAAAATAATTAAAAACGAAGCCGACGAGATTACCAATAGTATAACGCAAACAATGCAACTTTTGGACTACGCCAAAGCTTCCGGTATGACAAAAGAGGCCGCATTAGCAGATACGGCTTACAATTCAGCTAAAGCTAAAGGTTATTTAATGTAGTATGAAAAAAGAAGTCGTAATAATACTTGCTGTAGTTGTAATAGCTCTTATAGTTGGTGCTTTTTGGGTGTATAATAATCAACAATCAAAATTAGCTGATTCAAAAAATGTTACTACTTCTACTACTTCGCAAAGTGGAATAGAAGGACTTTTATCAGATTTTGGAGTACACCCTAAATAAAAATGAATGAAAGCTTTACAGTTTGGAAACATAAAAACAACATTGATAATTTCAGTAGTAGTTATATTGCTTCTAATAAGCATTTCTTGGTATTTTTACTATAAAGGTTCAAAAAAGACGGTTATTGCCCCTTTGGTGCAAGATAATCCTAGCAGCCAAAGCTCACAAAATAACCCGGCAGGCATTTCTGATACCGATGTTAAACAAATTTCGTCCGATATTGAAAATGAAATACACGGATACCATGTTTTGGGGCACGACCCTACACCATACCAAAGACTACTTTCGCTTAGCGATACCGATTTTGTAAGGGTTTATAACCAATGGAACACCGACTACCAACAATCAGAGGGGCAAACCCTTGCAAAAATGGTAGCAGGAGAGTGGGTGCTTTACGACCCAGCTTGGGATGCCTTGCAAACAAGCATGAATGAACGATTTTCTAAACTAAATTTAATATAAAAAACCATGAGCAAAAAAACAATAATAATTATAGCCGTTGTACTAATTGTATTAGGTGCAGCAGCTTACTACTATTGGGGAGTATATTTGCCAAAAAAGGCGAACGCGTCAACGGACAAGACAACAGTGCCGGGGGGAACGGGACTGATGGCGGCGACGCAGGTTCCATCAATGGAAATAGCCCCAGCAGCATAAACAATATGAGTAGCAGCTTGCCATTAGGAAATAGTTTAAACAACCCGGGTAATATACGCACCAGCGGTATTGCTTATAAGGGAGAGGTGCAGCCAAGCGCTAACCCCTCTTTTAAACAATTTCAAGATATGAGCTACGGCTTCCGAGCCATGGCAAGCCTTTTGTACAATTATATAAACTCAAAAGGGTTAAATACTATTCGTAAAATAATAAATACCTATGCGCCTGCAGCCGATAACAACAACCCCGATAGCTACGCTAATTTTGTGGCTTCGCAAACAGGCATAGGCATAGACGATACGCTTAGTACAGCAGATTTTACTTCGTTTCTATTCACCCCTAATATTTTAAAAATAATTCGTGCTATGGCAAGAATAGAGCAAGGGCAATCCGCTGATGATACTGCCAGCTCTACTGGTTATACTCTTTTTTTACAAGACCAAGGACTATCTTAAATAAAAAACAAATGAACAAAGGAATAATTATACTTGTTATTGTGCTTATAGTGATAGGCATAGTTGCTTTTTTTTTAATCGACAAACAAAAGAAAGTAGCAGCACAGCAGGCAGCCCCAAACCCTACACCCCAAACCCAAAACCCGCTACAATCAATACTAGCCTTGTTTAGTGGGGTACAGCAAAATAATAATGCGCCGCTACCCAACGCATCTAGCTTGGTGGCAAACTCTATGTACGATGCGGCAACAGGCAATGTTCTTGGAGAAGCATTTGACGGAATTTAAAAAAATGAACGACACAAACCAAAATAACGGACTACTTGGAGTTTTAAACGGAAACCCGGTAAATGTTTCTGTAAGTATGGATACTACTAGTATGCTAATGCTAGCCGGTGCCGTATTTATAGCCGTTGTTGCAGGTATTTTAATAACTAAATTTTTATAACATGGCAGACAGCAGCACACAAACCGGAGCAAGCACTAGCGGGCAAATAAACGCACAAGGCGGCGTAACGCAAGTAAATACAGCTGATTTGATTGGCGATACCGGAAAAGATAGCCCACAAGAGTTGGCGCAAATTAAAACTTTGTCTGGAAATATAGATAATGCTTTAACTACCTATCAAGGAGCTATAGCTGATTACACTAAAGTAAAACAGACCGATTTCCCCGCAGCTCAACAAAAGGCCGCGAACTTACATTCAAACTATGATTACGCTGTATCTTTTATTGCATATTTGAAAAAAAACGGAATTTATGGCGTTAAACCCAATGTTAAACATGCGCAATACTGGTCTGTAGTTCCACCATGGGGGCCCACTTACCAAAGTGATGCAGATTTTAATAAATACGACAAACTAAATAGTGAAGTAAATGACGGTAACGATATTTCCGTAGCTGATAATTTGGTAAGCTCATTAAGTCAAAAAATAAAAACGTATGAGGGCGACGAAAATACCACCGGGTCTGTATTATTTTTTCAAAAACAATACAACGATGCTATAACCGCTTTAAAAAGTTATATACCAACTACAACGGCAGGTATGGCGCAGCATGCTGCTGATGTTAAAGCACAAACAGCTATTACATCTAGCACCGCTCAAATAGCAACTGCAAACTCTACTACCGCCACGCAAAATGCCGCCGTATCTAGCAACCAAGCAGACGCCGCTAAAGAAGTAGCTAAAACAAGCAGCAACACTACTTTATATATAGTGGGCGGAGTAGTATTAGTGGCTGTTATTATTGGTTTCTTTTTCTTTAAATCAAAAAATAAATAAATGAAAGCGCTATTTTCATCGAAAGCCTTTTGGCTTAATTTTATAGCAGGCATTATTGCTATATTATTATTAGTTAACCCAGAGTTGCTTAATTCTTTTGGGCTAACCCCCACAAAACAGCAACCCATTTTAACGACTATTGGCTTTATAGTAGCTGTTTTAAACATCATTTTACATATTTTATCAACCTCAAATAGCAATAAAAATGGATAAAATAATTTCTATTATAGAAACATTACTGTTAAAAACGGTATTACCAGAACTTAGCCAAGAGGCTATAGATGCTTTAAAACAAGAAGCTTTAACAAAGGCTAAAGAATGGCTACCCCATGCGCAAGCAAAAGCTGAATTTCTAAAAAATAAATACGAAAACGAGAAAGTTTTACACGGAAAAATAAGAGATGAAATTTTTTATTTAGCCGATGAAATTTGGGTTGATTTTTTAACCGATTGTATAAAAGAGTTAGAAAATGATACACAAAGTAACGGATAGCATTATGTATGTGATGATAGGCGGAGGAGGTATTGCAACTATGTTAAGCACCGCCGATCTATTGTTACGCGTAGGTATTGGTATTACTACTTTCACAGTTTTAATTGTACGATTAAAAAAAGAAACAAAAAAATGAAAAAAATTAGTTTGATAGCCCTATTTATGGGCTTTTATTTATTCGTTAACGGGCAAGTACCGAGCCGATTTACCGGCAGCAGCAGCAGTGCCGGTATAGCAGATAGCTGCAGCATGGCTGTATGTTATGCCTTTAAAAACAGCGATTTATACCAAATCGCCTTGGAAATAAACGAAATTAATAAAATGGCGGGCGTGGTTAATGGCGCGGATAGTTGCAATTTACCAGTTTGCCAAGGATTTAACAATTTAGATTTATACCAAATATACATGAAGTTGTACCAGCTTAAAGCTAAAATAAGCGGCGGCATTGCGGCTACCGATACAAGTAAAGTACCTTTGGCAGGAACAGCAGCGGGGCACCCGCTTAGAGCTATGGTTGAAGTAGCTTTATCAGACTATAACTTAACCTCTTTAGCGACAAAAAACCAACACGGTATGAGCATCGGGTACGGCGATATGGACATCAATAATTTATATAGCGGTACTAATAATAAGTACGCTGCCAGTACCTGGGTACTAAACCAAAACTATCATCAGTTTTATGATAATACCACCATGCAAGGAGCCGAGCTAAATTTAACCAGTCAAGACGGAAGTGGCGGAAATGGTATTTACGCACAAATCGGCGCTTTAGACTTTAGCGCGTCCAACGGCGGGTGTAAGCTTAATTGGGTGCCCGATAGCGTTATCGCCCACGGTAATAATTCTAAAAATTTTAGAGGAATTGTTTACGATGCTGCGTATATTATGGGGCCTAATAGTTTGATTTATAGAACTTATGCCGATAGCCGGTACCAGCGCATTACAAACCCTTACAAAGCCGTTAGTGGAAGTTATTCTATTGCAGCTTTAGATAATCAAATAGACTGCCAAAGTGGAACCTATACATTAACATTGCCTAGTGCCATACCTTTAACCGGTATAGAGTATGTAATAAGCGACAGCGGAACGGGTACAATAACCATAGCAACCACAGGAAGCCAAACTATAAACGGAGTAAGCTCCTATACTCTTACTACACAATGGACAGGTGTAAGACTTAGAAGTACTGGCGCTAACTGGGTTATTACGGGCAAATGGTAACTAAAATATATAAGCAGCGCCGGGTTATACCCTACCAAGCTAACGGCCGCCAAACGATACAAATAAATAAAGCAATCGGTGTATATGTTATTTATAAAAATGACACACCCGTTTATGTGGGTTATTCCGGTAGTGATGTAAAAAAAACCATGTACCGGCATTTTCAAGAGTGGAACGACCTAAGCCAGTATCGGGTTGTTTACAAAAATAAAAAAGATATTACGGTTCGTGTGGTTTTTTGTAAAGACAAAAAAACGGCGGCCAATTTAGAGAAAGCCTTAATTTTAAAGTACAAGCCCCGCGACAACGATAAGAAGTATCGAGAGTATGCTCATCTAGCAGGTGTAAAAGAAGCCGTAAAAATGTACATGGACGTACAAACGGGTACGCTAATTGAAACGGACGGGGAATATCCGTTTTAGTATGATTTTAGCAAGTCGTCATAATTAGCCTCTTTCACTTTTCCGTTTCCGTCCTCTTTTATCAGGCATTTTTTATTGTCCTTTAATTCCGTTATAGTATAATCGGGTCCGTTTTTATGTAGTCGTACTTTATCTCCAACTTTATAGCCTCTATATTGTTGGTTGGCAGAAATTCCCCACACATCTCCGGACACAGCGTAATATTTTCCGGCTACCAAATATATAACTACATTTTTTAAAAACTCACCGCCAGGGGTTTGAGCAACGGTATTTTCTAAAGCCTCCTTTACATTAGCAGCTTTACTATTTTTTAACTCGTCCTTACTTCCGCCCATGTAGGAGCGTATTAAAGAGTAATTTTGATTAGTTTCTACGTTACGAGTGGCTGCCATAGATAGCGTACCTATTTCTTTATACTCTAAATGAGAGCAAGAGTATATACATAAAGAAGATAAAAGAGTGATTATTTTTTTCATAAAGTATTTTTTTACAAACATAGTATATTTTTTTTAAAACTCTTTAAAGAAACCTGCTAATTTATTAGAAGGAGTAACAGAGAATTTATTTAAATAAATTTGCGTTTCGTCCAGTGAATGATGCCTCATTTGTAGCTGTATATTACGAGCATCGGCTCCCGCCTCAAAAAGTTCGCCCGCTCCGGTGTGTTTAAATAAATAGATACCTTTTTTAATGCCCAGTTCCTTTTGTACGGTATTTTGCCATACTTGGGCAATTCGTGTGGGCGCTATGGGTCGAGTTCCGGGTGTTAGCTTAAAATTGTTGGAAAAAATATAATCTTCCTTCGGCTTGGTATCATAGCCCATTTGTAGCCATATTTTAGCGAGCGGGTCGGGTATAATAACCGGTTGCGTTTTTTTGTTTTTGCTTTTGTAAGACGATATAAGCACAAAGCCCCTTTCAATAAAAATATCTTTAAACTGCAGGCGTACCAGTTCGGCAGGGCGTATAAAGCAATAATACACAAACATAGCGGCCAAATACAATTCCTTATTAGTATGCGGCAAATGCGCCTTTATTTTGGCTTTTTCTTCGGGGGTATAGGTTTTTATTTCGGCATCGTGTTGGGGCAATTTTTTTATATGCTGAAAGGGGTTAAAAGGCGTGTACTCCCTTTCAATAAGAGCATTAAACAAGGTACGCAAGCCATTTATGTGGTTGTTGTAGGTTCTTGCTCTTATATTTTCTTGTATGATTAAATAGTCAAAGTATTGCCGGGCTACTATAACATTTATTTGTGTAGTGGGCAGGGTATCGTATTTTTTTTCGATAAGCCAATTTATAAATTTTCTAAATACATAGCCGTAGGTGTGCTTGCCTCGTTTGGTACAGGTTTTGTTTTTAATTTCAATAATAAGGGCTAGGGCGGCTATTATAGTAGGGTGCTTGTTTATGTTTACTAAGGGGTTAAAGCCCGCCATTAGCTTTACCTCTAATTGCTCGATAATGAGTTTAGCCGCTTTATTCCGTTCTTCTTCGCTTTGAATTTTGGAAGAAAGATATACTACTTTTCTACCCTCTTGGGTATAGTATTCTACAAACCACCTCTTGGAAAGGTCGCCGTTTCTGTTTTTTAAACAGGGCTTTTTATAATTCATTTTTTCGTTCTTATTGTTATACCACTAACAAATAAAAATCGTAAAAATGGGTTGCTACAAAACTGCTACAAGCTGCTACAAAACGTTGAAGCATTGATGCGGCTTGTAGCCTTTAGTAGCGGGAGAGTGATTCGAACACCCGACCTTTGGGTTATGAGCCCAACGAGCTACCCCTGCTCTATCCCGCAATATGTCTAACACGTAGGTGTTAGTGATGTAAAAGAACGTTTTTTAGCGGGTGCAAATATAAACATTCTATTGCTATTCTACAAAATACTTATTAACAAAAGCAATGGCAGGGTTGCGTTTGGTTAAATATCTCCGTTTTTATATGCGTGCTGTTGTTTTATCGGCAGCAGGTGTATATTTTTCGTATAACTGCTTTACATCTTGTACTAAGCGGGTATAATGGTATTTTTTTAATACAAAATCTTTTCCATAGGAAGCCATTTCTTCTCTGATGTTTGGATTGTTGCAGAGCAGCAATACTTTTTCAAAAAACAGGTTTTCATTAGTTACATCTACTAAAAAGGCGGCTTGTTGCGATACGGAATTTTCTATGCCACCTACCTTAGTGGTAACAATGGCCTTGCCTGCCGCCTCAGCCTCTATAAGGCTTACCGGAGTACCTTCGTTAAAAGAAGTAAGGCACACCACATCGCTGCCTGCCAAAGGAAAGGATACATCTTGTATCCACGATGTAAAAATAACCGTAGCCTTTTTGGGTTCTTGTAAAAAGTATGAGTAGTCCAAGCCTATATCAACACATTGCTGCATCAAGGTGCTTCGCAAGCTGCCATCGCCCACTATGATGGCTCGTATTTTTTTTGCACTGTGTTTTTTTGCATGGGCAATGGCTTTTAAAAACAAAGAATGGTTTTTTACAGGTGCTAAGCGCCCAATAATCGCTATACAAATTTCATCTTCTTCTATAAGATATTGCTTTCTAAAAGCAGTTCTTTTTTCAGTTTGCTTGTCGGTAAATTTAGACAAATCAAAGCCTAAAGGAATAATATGCGTTTTATGAGGCGGCACTATTTTATATGTTTCACAAAGTTCTTGTTTTTGTTTTTCGCTAATAGCAATAATTGCCGTAGATTTTTTTGCTAAAAAACGTTCTATCTGTTTGTATATATATGTTTTAAAAACGCCAAAATACGAATGAAACACGTGTCCATGAAAAGTATGAATGATAACAGGAACTTTACAGCTATGAGCTGCCAGGCGCCCTAATGCACCCGCCTTAGCCGCGTGGGTATGCACGATGTCGGGTTTAAATTCTTTAATTATTTTTTTGATGCGAAAATAGGCTCTTATATCATTAAAAAAATGCACCGACCTACTCATTTCCTCTAATACTAAAGGTTGTATATTCATTTCGTGAAAAATAAACAAAGAGCTGTCTTCGTCGGCTTCTTTTTCCCCTCCAATTAAAAGGGTTTCGTATTCAGGTGCCAAATGTTTAGTTAGTAAGGATACGTTATAGGCGGGTCCTCCTATATTAAAACGGTTTATGATGCGTAATACTTTAGGCACAAAATTAATTCCAAGCGCAAATAATACCGCCCATTAAGGCAAAACAAACAATCCAATAGCCGGCGTTAATAGCTATGTATTTTGCACTCTTGCGCTCAAACATAGCGCTGGTAGCAATAACGGGTAAAGCTATCATAAACCCTGCTAAAATGCCATGCAATACCCCGTGCTTAAAGGTTCTAAAATTCGTTCCATATTTTTTCATAAAAGCAGCAAAATCAATAGACACTTGCGAGGTAGCGTCTTCAAAATCTTTTGGATGCAGCATCATGCTGGAATAGGCGCCAAATTGGTGTATGGTGATAAAATTCATAGACATAGCTAACAAAAAGCTAAACACAAACGACAAGCCAAACACTAAAGGGGCATTAAAGTTTTTTTGTAGTACCTCAGGGTTTGCACCTATAGCCTTCATCCATGCGGCGCCAAACAATTTTTGGTTGTACCAAACAAACCCTAATACCATAGGGATAAAAGCTGCTGCCAACACAGCCACAAAGTTAATGTGTAACATATTTCTGTTTTTATTTACACAAAAGTACAGAGTTGCTTGCAATTATCCTAACGAAAAAGCAGACTTACATCTTGCAAGGGTTAAAGGAGTTTGTTGCAACCAATACGAGCTTATGCCTGCTTGTTCGGCTCCCTGCGTGTGTTGTATGCTATCGTCTATAAAAAAACTATGTTCGGCGGCAATGCCTGCATCTTGCAGTACGTATTGAAAGCAAGACACATTGGGTTTGCGCTGGTGGATGCGGCACGAGTAGTATTGTTTTTCAAACAAATGGTTAAAAGCAGAGATAGGGCAGGTTTTTTCAATCAATTTTTCAAAAGCTTGTATGTGCGTTTCGTTGGTATTACTTAATAAAAAAAGGCGGTATTCTTTTTTTAACTCTATAAGCATTTGAAGAGTATCCCTCTTAAAACCAATCAGCATGGCGTTCCACGCATTTTTCAATTCGTTGATGGATACCTTGGGTATCTGTATTTTTTCTTGCAGTATTTCAAAAAAAGCAAGCTCTGAAATACGGCCTGTCTCAAAATCATCAAACAAAGAGGTTTGTACTGCTTGCGAGTATAAGGCTCTGAAGTTGGCGCACCCCAGGTTTACAAAGGCATCTTCCGTGCGCTGGTAGTTAATGTCCAACAAAACACCTCCCAAGTCAAGAATAAGGTTTTTTACATTCATCGTTACACTTGTTACACGATTACTAAAGGTATAGCAATGCTGTGCCGCACACTATCTAAGGTAGTTCCAAGAATAATGTCTTTAATACCGGTATGGCCGTGCGCACCCATTACTAGCAGGTCGGCAGCGTGTTTTTGTACTAAAATAGGAATGGTTTTTTTAGGATCTCCGTAACCAATGAGATATTCTGCTTGTATGCCCTCTTGCTTCAGCTTGCTGATGTATTCTTCAATGATTTCTACGTCTTTTCTGGTTTCAAAATCCTGTGTTTCTTCGCCATATATAATAGCTCCGGGCGTTTCTACTATGTGTATTAGTTTGTATTTGGCTTGCGTTCCTCCTAATGTTAAGGCATAGTTTAACGCCTTGTTATCGGCTATCGAAAAATCTAAAGCCACAAAAATATGCTGTGGTTTTTGCGTGTGTGTAAGTTGAAAGGTGTGAGTGTGGTGTAATGTGAATTTTTTTTGTTCTTGGTTGCGCCTCATTAAAGGGTATAATATAGTAAACACAAGAATGATCAGTACCAACAAGCAGCATACGGTGATAGAAAATTTAGCGAAAAAAGAAATACCATCATCATGCACCCAAGCATTAGTTTGCACAAAAACAAAATACATATTAAGTAAAGTTATAGCCCCTGCTGCTACCCAAGCCGCTGTTTTTTGAAAGCGTGAAACAGAAAATTCGCCCATTAGTTTTTTGTCTCCCGAAAAAAATATAAGAGGGATGATGGCGAAAGGAAGTTGCAGACTAAGCACAAACTGAGAGAGTACTAATAATTTTCCGGTGGCTTCTTCTCCCATAAAAACGGCAGTAACAAGAGCCGGTATAATGGCTAACAAGCGTGTAAGCAAGCGCCTAAGCCAAGGGCGAATACGCAACTGCAAATGCCCTTCCATAATTATTTGCCCCGCTAAGGTGCCCGTAATAGTGCTGCTCTGCCCTGATGCAATAAGGGCTACGGCAAATAAAATAGGAGCTAAAGAAGTACCTAAAAGAGGTTGTAAAAATTTGTGAGCATCTTGTATTTCGGCTATCTCATGCAAGCCGTTATTAAAAAAAGTAGCAGCGGCTAAAATTAAAATAGCGGCATTTACAAACAGAGCTAAGTTGAGGGCAATAGCCGAATCAATGAAATTAAATTTAATGGCTTTGCGAATGTCAAAAGGAGTTCGCTTAAATTTTCGGGTTTGTACCAAAGAGCTGTGCAGATATAGATTGTGCGGCATTACCGTAGCACCTAAAATAGCCAAGGCTACATACACCGCCTCGTTTGATTGAAAAGAAGGGATAAGGCCTTTTGCCATTTCAGAGCCGTTGGGTTTGGCAAAAAAAAGTTCTATTAAAAAAGAAATACCAATAATGGATATTAAGCCGATAATAAAAGCTTCTACTTTTCTAATTCCTATTTTTAATAAAAACAACAGTATGAGGGTATCAAAAACAGTAAGTGAAACACCCAGCCACAACGGAAAATGAAACAAAAGAGACAAGCCTATAGCCATGCCCAACACCTCCGCCAAATCGCAGGCGGCAATGGCTATTTCAGCAAACACATACAAGAAAAAATTGATAATGGGTGGATACATATCGCGTGAGGCCTGAGCCAAATCTTTACCGGTAACAATACCCAGCCGTGCCGAAAAACTTTGCAGCAGCAAGGCAATAGCATTAGATACCACCAGCACCCACAACAGCGAATACCCAAACTTGCTGCCGCCTTCTATATCGGTTGCCCAGTTTCCAGGATCCATATACCCTACGCTTATCAAATACGCAGGGCCGGCAAAAGCTAAAAATTTTTTGAACGGAGACTTTGCTTGCGTAACATCAACACTTTGATTTACTTCATTAAGTGAGCGATTATGCGAGTGCTTATCCATTAAAAAGGCAAAGGTACTGATTATTATTTTTTAGATATTAGCGGCGTGCAAAAAACCGATTTTATTATTGTAGGGCAAGGAATTGCCGGAAGCGTGCTGGCTATTGAATTAATAAAGCGAGGCAAAACCGTGTTGGTGCTTGATAAGCCCGGCATGAGCCAATCGTCAAAGGCAGCAGGTGGTATTTTTAATCCCGTCGTTTTTAAACGCTTAACCGAAAGTTGGATGGCACACAAGGCCCTATCCGTTATGCACGCTTTTTTTGAAGAACTGGAGCGCACAACGAAACAAAAATTGGTTTACAATACTAAAATAGCCCGCGTTTTTGCGTCGGAGGAAGAAGCGCTTTTTTGGAAGAAAAAAGCAGCCAACGAATTGGCCGATTTTATTAGCCCGGAGATTAAAAAACCGAGTAACGAATACGCATTTCTTTCTAATTCCTTTGCTTTTGTACAAGCAGGTGGTTTTGTAGATGTACCTCTTTTTCTTTCGTGTTGCAGAAATTATTTGCAACAACAAAATGCCTACCTAGAAACTACTTTTTTGCATAGCGATATACAATTTTATGAACACAACGTTCGGTATCAAAATTATACAGCCACATCGCTTATTTTTTGCGAAGGGTACTTAGCACAGAACAATCCTTTTTTTAAAGATATAAAATTTAAACCGGCTCAAGGCGAAACGCTTACTTTGTATTGCGAAAAATTAAAAACCACAAGCATTTTACAAAAAGATTTTTTTGTGCTTCCTTTACCTCAAGCATCTTATTTTAAAGTAGGCGCTACCTACAACTGGGAACACCTATCGGATACTACAACTCTGCAAGCAAAAAAAAACCTTATAGAAAAAATAGACTCGTTGCTTCCATTTCCGTACGAAATAACAGAACAGCAAGCCGGCGTACGCCCCGCCACTATAGATAGGCGCCCGGTGATGGGTTTTAGCAGCGCACAACAAAACATTGGTATTTTTAATGGATTTGGCAGCAAAGCCATTATGTTAGCTCCTTACTTTGCACTCCATTTTTGCGACTATATAGAACAAAAAAACCATTTTTTTTTTGATGTAGATGTAAAGCGTTTTTGTAAGCAGCATTAAATATTCTGAAGATAATTTAACGACTCCCCTCTTGCTTTTAGTAAAAAGTTGCGCTATCTTTGCATATAACCAATGTATACTTACCAGATGAAAAACCTTCTACAAAGCCCGTCGCAGTATATATATTAGAGTTGGTAAGGTAAAAAGCTAAACCGTGTTACGCCTCTTTTTGTTTTTCTATTTCGCGTATTTGCTTTTTGTACTTTTTCTTTTTTATCCAGTAAAAATTTACATCGCGCATAATTTGCCGCAGGTCAAGCCACATGCCATAGCCGTAAAAAAAACCATTAAAATTTATTTTACTGTTTTTTTCTATGGTAAAACGGTAACCCCCCATACCCCCAAAGCCTACCCATTTAAAAGGTTTTATGGCTACAATAGGGCCTAAGCCTATCACTCCAAAAAGAGCTTTTTTGTTTAAAAACGTGCGCCCCGTAGAGCTGTTTACCAATTGAATTTCGTATTGCCCTAAGCCGGCTTCTACCTGTACATCAAGTTCAAAGTAGCGCCGGTCAATAGCCGTGTATTGATAAAAAGCGGTACCAAATTTTAAATTAAGGGTACGGTTGGCTTCTACTAAATTGTTGTGGTCGTCTATGGCTTTGGTTTTTACCCGTTGCTTGGTTTTTTCGGTTATCATATACCCTCCAAAGCCTACTACGTGCGCTTCGTTAATCATAAGGCCCAGCTGTAAGCCCTGCACGTTTATAGGGGCCGAACTGATAAAGGAGTTTCGTTGGTCTCCATTAAAAAAAGGGCGGTATTTTTGAAAGCGGTATATATGGGTACTATCGGCCTGTAGTTTTTGGGTGAGCGAGTCTATCTTTTTTTTCTGTAAAAGCGAACGGTTTTGAGCCCAAGTTGGGCTAATAGAAAAAGAAAGTATAACGATTAAAAAGCATTTTTTTATCATAAAAACGACCGAGCTGCTTTTTGTTTGATGTCTTATTTTACAAAAGGTTTAATTACTTTTGGGTTGGTAAATAAGCTGTACCTGTTTTTTATATTTACGTTTTTTTATCCAATAGAAATTTACATCGCGGTATATCTGCCCCAAGTTTATCCATACACCATAGCCGTAAAAAAGTCCGTTAAAATTAATTTTCGTGCTTTTTTCCATAGTAAAGCGGTAGCCGGTCATAGCGGTTACACCAATCCATTTTAAAGGTTTTATGATAATGCTGGGGCCTAAGCCCACGATACCAAAAAGAGCGGTTTTGTTTAACATGGTTTTATTGGTTGCTTCATCTACAATAAGTATGTTGTATTGCCCCATGCCGGCTTCTATCTGCCAGTGCAGCTCAACGTATTTTCTATGCACAATAATATATTGATAAAAGGCATCGGCATATTTAAGGCTAAGCGTACGGTCGGTGGGAATGTGGTTGGTTTTTATATCTACATTTTTTTTTGATTTTTGGGTAATAATATAAACCCCTAACCCTGCTATGTGTCTTTTAGCTATTTGTATTCCCATTTGCCAGCCATATACGTTGATAGGGGCCGAGCGAATAAAGGAGTTGCGTTGGTCTAATTTAAAATAAGGCCTAAACTTTTTATATCGATATAGGTAGGCACTATCGGTTTGTAATTTTTTGGTTAAAGAATCTACTTGCTGTTTTTGCCAAAGGCTGTCTTTTTGGCTAAAAGCCGTCAAGAGAAAACAAAAGATAAAAAAACATAAAAAAAAAGACTTCACTTTTTCAAAAAATATAAAATACGATAAATAATGTAGGCTCAAAAATAAGATACTTTTACAACAAAAGCCATTTTTGGGCAGCGGATTTTATCATTCGGTATAATTCAAGTCTTTCCCAAAAGTTTCTTCTAGATGATATAAAGCAAAAAAAGCAATAGTAAGTAAGATAAGACCTGTGGCTATAGTAGCCGCTAAGCCTTCGGAACCAAAAAGCATGGTCATAAGACTTAACAAATACGAAATAAAAATAGTGGAAGCCCGCACAAAATTGGGAGCCGTGGTGGTAGCGGTGGCGCGTAAGTTGGTTCCAAAAAGTTCGGAGGCCGTGCTGATAAAAACAGCCCAGTACCCAGTAGCAAAGCCTACACACACCACCGAAGTATAATACATAAAAACAGAGCGTCCGCCAAGGGTAAAATACAATAACATAGAAAGCACCACTAAAACTAAAAACAGGAACAATGTTTTTTTTCTACTTTTAAGTATTTGCGAAATAAAGCCGCATGCAAAATCACCCACAGTAATACCCGAATAGGCATACATAATGGCTTGCCCGCCGCTTACTAATTTTGCATTATCAGGGTTTCCGCTTAGCTTTGCAAATAACTCCGGCGAAAAAATAACCAGGGTGCCCATAGCATACCATACCGGTACGGTAACAAAAATAATACAGAGATACTTTTTTAAGCTGCTTGCTGTTTTAAATAAATTAAAAAAATTTCCTTTACTGATGTGCTCTTCTTTTATAGAAGCATACATGCCCGACTCGAACACACCTATGCGCAGCACCAATAAAGCCAGGCCCATAGCTCCGCCAAAAAAATAAGAATAGCGCCAACTGGGGAATACGTTGCCCATAAAACCGGCTACTACCGCGCCAAATACACCCACGGTGGCCACAATCATAGTGCCGATGCCTCGCTTTTCTTTGCTCATACTCTCGCTTATAAGAGTAATGCCTGCACCCAGTTCGCCGGCCAAACCAAAACCGGAAACAAAGCGCATAGCTGCGTACCAGCTAGTATCGTTTACAAAACCATTGATGATGTTAGCCAGCGAGTAGGTTAAAATAGAACCGAACAACACCGACAAGCGTCCTTTTTTATCGCCCAGCACGCCCCAAAAAATACCGCCTATCAACATGCCGGCCATCTGCCAATTAAGCAACTGTTTTCCATAAAGGGCGTTCAGCTCCGCTAATTTTTCTTTGCTGATAGCAGGAAACTGCGAAGACAGAATGTCGTTAAGGCTAGCTACACGCTCTACGCCAAACAAAAGTAAATCGTATATATCTACAAAATAACCAAGGGCTGCCACTAAAATAAGCTTGTTTACCGATTTCATTTTTATCCGTTTATTTGATAATTATAGTCTTGCAATATGGCGAATAAAAAATCTTTATCCGATAAGGAGGTGTTGATGCTTGTTTTTATTTTTATTTTTTGTGCTAATTTTTGCAATACATCTTCGCGTTTTGTTTCTTGATAAAAAACCAACGCATCTTTTATTATCTGTACGTCGCTATCATTTAATAAACTAATTTGTGCATACTGAAATTGCTTTTGATGCGCCGCTTTATCTTCTTGTTGCAAAATAGTTTCTTGCAATGAGATAGTTGGTTTTATACGCACTACGGTAGTGCCTGCCGCCATATCGCCTATGCGTTGTGATTTTTTGCTGATGGCCACGCTTAGCAAAGCCAGTAAACCCATGCTGGCACCAAACTCAAGCAAGCCTATGAGCCAACGCAGTATATAAGCCGAAAGGCCAGGTTGTGTACCATCTATCATCAATACTTTTATTTTCATCATTTTTTTACCCGGTGTTTGCCCGTGCATAAAAATTTCAAACAACAAATCATAAACTAAAACAGGGATAAAAAATAAAAACTCTACGAAGGCAAAAGGGATGGATATTCTTTTTATGACATATGCTTTATTAAGATATTCGGTTATCAAAATGGATATAAAAAGCCAGGCTATTTTAAATAAAATATCTATCAGAGAAGATAAAATACGGTTTCCAATGCCTGCCGGTTCGTAGCTAATAGGCACATTTTGAGTGGTGTTTATAGAAAATCCTTCCAAGGGTAAAAAAATCAGGACAAATAATGGAAATAATTTGCATATTAGCAATAGATTTTTAGCCCTATAATCTGTTTTTTATACACGTTGCAAAAATGAGAGAAATTACTTTTTTGAAAGAGCGAGCCAATAAGTGGCAGGATTTTGAAAAAATGCTGCAACAAAAAAATACAAACCCTAACGAAATGGCGGGCTTATTCATTGAACTTACAGACGATTTGAGTTACGCCCGCACGCATTACCCTTCATCAAAAACCACACAGTATTTAAATGATTTAGCTGCTCGCACACATCAAACTATATATAAAAATAAAAAAGAAAGCGGTTCTCGTTTTTTTCATTTTTGGAAAAAAGAAGTGCCTTTAGCGCTCTACGCCTGCCGAAAACAACTTTTACTGTCTTTTGTGTTGTTTGCTCTTTTTGCAGTACTTGGTTTTATTTCAGAGCTTGCTAACGAAGATTTTGTACGCGCTATTTTAGGAGATACCTATGTAGATGCCACCATTGAGCGCATTAAGCAAGGAAACCCGCTGGGTATTTATGCTGAAGGGAAGCCCCTGGATATGTTTTTAGAAATTACGCTCAATAACATCTTAGTATCTTTTTACGTGTACGTTTTTGGCTTGTTATGCTCTTTTGGTACGGCTTTTCAATTATTAAAAAATGGACTTATGCTAGGCGCTTTTCATGCTTTTTTTTTAAAATATCATTTACTGGCAAAATCGCTTTTGGTTGTGTGGGTGCACGGCACTTTTGAAATTTCAGCCATCATCATAGCAGGCTCGGCTGGTTTTACCTTAGGTAACAGCTTGCTGTATCCCGGCACCTATACTCGTATAGATTCATTTAAAATAGGAGCCAAAAAAAGTGTAAAAATAGTTGTAGGTATTATACCCGTGTTTATTATAGCCGGTTTTTTAGAAAGTTTTGTTACTCGATATACGCAAATGCCTTTGTATGTAAGTCTGCTTATTATCACAAGCTCTTGGTGCTTCGTACTGGGCTATTTTATTATCTACCCCTTTTACTTAGAAAAAAATATAAAACATGAATACTGAAAAAATAGAACTTAGAAAAGTGCGCGATATAGGCTCGTTATTTAACGACAGTATTTCGTTTTTAAAAACAAATTACCGCAGCTTTTTTGGCATCAATTTGTTTTTAGCCGGTCCTTTTATTCTTTTTACGGGCTTGCTGATGGGCTACCTGCAATTTATCTCAACAGCTATGGCCAGGATAAGTGTTTTAGAAAAAAACTTCGCTTTTCTACCCGAATCGTCTTCTACCGTTTTTTTGCTCACGCTTATTTTTGTGCTGACTATCGTAGTTAGCAGTACTTGTGTATATCTGTATTTTTCGGTGTATGATACAACCGCCGCAGCCCAACTGCCTATAACCCGTCATCAAATTTCGGCTTTACTTACTAAAGCCAGTTTTCGGTTATTCAGAAACTTAATAATACTTCTTTTTTTAATAAGTATTTTGTCGGGTGTTTTAATGGGCGGAACCGCAGTGCTTTTTGATCAATCTATGAGTTCGGGCGTTTTTTTTGTGGGGATATTGATAGCGGCCTATTTTGTTTTTTTTCCTATACTTTTATATTTAATGGTGGTAGCTTGCTTTTTAGTGATACGCGATAAAATACGCATTACAAGTGCCTTGAAAAAAACGATAAAATACATGCGCGGCCACTTTTGGAGCACTTGGCTTTTTATGATATGCGCTGTCGTTTCTCTTACCATGCTGTATTTCGTTTTTCAAATGCCTTATTATATACTGTTAGCGCTTGCTCCGTTTGTAAAAAACGGGACTGATTTTTTTACTTCTTATTCAATATGGTATGTGCTGTTTGGTGCATTAGCCATGATGGGTGTTCTACTGGTTATCAATCCTATTTTTACGTGCTTTTGTGTGTTCAATTTCTATTCTCAGGAAGAAAAACACGAAGGAAACTCGTTGCTACACCGTATTGAAAATATAGAAATATGAGAGTTTTGTTGTTTTTATTTTTCTTCTTATTCGGTTCTTTTCTTTTTTCAAAAGAAAGCGTAAAAAAACAGGTGCAGATAGATTTATATACAAGTGTACCAGTTAAAAAAGCATCTCCACAAACAGAGGCTGCTGTTTTTTCAGATAAAAATTTTGTATATCAACAGTCCGTAAAACCTTCTCAAAATGGGATAGAACTTTTTTTGCAATGGCTTACAGATATGCTGGGGAAATCTTTTTTTAAAACTCCGGAAAACTCGTACACGGCTGTTAAATTTTTATTTATAGGTTTCTTTGTTGCGGGTGTTTTTTTTGTGTTGTATCAATCTAATTTTAGAAAAATGTTTTACTTAAAAAGTAAAAACATAACAAACAACTCTTTTTCTGATATGCCCGAAGACCTTAATACTATAGACATTTTGTGGCTTATACAAAAAGCTTTTAATGAAAAAGATTACCGTTTGGCTATGCGCTGGTATTTTTTATATGCTTTACAAACCCTTAGTAGCGCACAAAAAATAGTGTGGGTTCCGTCTAAAACAAATTCCGAATACCAAAATGAGTTGCAAAATCAAGAGTTAAAAAAAGAATTTCATCAACTAACACACACCTTTGAGCACGTGTGGTATGGGGGGCATCTTACAACAGAAAATACGTATATGGATTACAAAAACAAAACAGAACGTTTTATAAGTTATGTCAAAAAAAACTAATTTATATTATTTGCTTCTATTAACCCTTTTTATGGCATTGGTGTGGCTTGAATACCGCAGCCCTAAGCCCATAAATTGGAGCAAAACCTATGGTACTAAAGATAAAATACCCTTTGGCTGCAATGCTTTTTACCGAATACTAAATGAAGATGTTTTGAAGGGAAACATTAAAACAGAAAATAAAAAAATAAGCGAATATATTCATTCCGATTCTCTAAAAACAACAGCTTTGTTTTTTTTACATCACGATTTTTATTTTAACCCTACCGAAAGTAAAAATCTTTTGAGTTTAGCCCGGCAAGGAGCCTCTGTTTTTATTGCTGCTTGTACTATAAACGGTTTGTTGGCAGATACTTTTTCTATCAGTACCCAACGTTACTATTCTTTTCAAACCGATTCTGTAAAGAAAAAAAGATTTTCTTTTTTCAATCCCCAATTGCAAATACCCTTATACCATTACTACCCTAAAGAGTTTGACCTATATTCATTTGTTTCTTTTGATACGTCAAAGGCTGTTCTTTTGGCAGAAGCGGATAAAAAACCTGTTTTTTTAAAAATAAATTATGGAGAAGGAGCTTTTTATTTTTTATCGACTCCTGATATTTATTGTAATTATTTTATTGTAAACAAAGCAGAACGCACGTTTGCTTACAAAACACTGAGTTATCTAAAAAATAAAACGTTGGTATGGAACGAGTACGCACCAGGCACCTCAGAAAAAAAAATAGCCCTGCTGCAATTTTTATTAGATAATCCATCGTTATACGCGGCGTATGTAACAGCCATTATAGCGCTTGTCTTATTTATGGTTTTTGCATTAAAAAGAAGACAAAGAGCTATTGCTATCATAGAGCCTGTAACCAACACCACGATGCAATTTGTGGAAGTAATAGGTAATGTGTACTACAATAGCAAAAACCATAGGTTTATAGCCGAAGAAAAAATACAATCTTTTTATCATTTTTTACGACAAAAATTTTCTATAAACGCAACCAATATAAGCGCAACCGAAATACAACGTTTATCAAAGCTATCAGAAATACCGGAAAAAAACATAAACGATATTTTTAATAGCATACAAAAAATACAAGAACAAAAAAACACATCTGAAAAAGATTTAATTCAATTAAATGAGCATATAGCCTATTTTTACAAACACAATAAACGATAAAACTATGGAATCATTTGAAAACCGCATCAATCTAAGCCGCATTTCACAAACAGCGCAAAGTATAAAACAAGAAATAGGAAAATACGTGATAGGCCAACAACAAAGCATTGATTTGTTGCTTACAGCCTTGCTAGCCGATGGGCACGTATTGATAGAGGGGTTTCCGGGGGTAGCCAAAACACTAATGGCTAAGCTACTAGCAAAAACGATACAAGCCCAATTTAAGCGCATACAATTTACACCCGATTTGATGCCCAGCGACATTATAGGAACGATGATTTACAACAACAAGACAACGGATTTTGAATTAAAAAAAGGCCCTATTTTCTCTAACATTATTTTGGCTGATGAGATAAACCGCGCTCCGGCAAAAACACAGTCTTCGTTGTTTGAAGCTATGGAAGAGCGGCAAGTAACCATTGATGGTACTACATACCCTTTGCAAAGCCCCTTTATAGTGTTGGCTACTCAAAACCCTATTGAGCAAGAAGGTACTTATCGCTTACCCGAAGCCCAGCTAGACCGGTTTTTGTTTAAGATAGAAGTGCTCTATCCCAGTTTGCAAGAAGAAAAAGAGATTTTAAAAACATTTCACCAAAACAAAAATACGGTTGATATAAATGCGGTTCATTCTTTTTTAAACGCCGAGACTATTGAGGAACTAAGACAGGTGGTAAAACAAGTACGCATAGAAGAAAATATACTGCATTATATAGCACAATTAGTATATGAAACAAGAAACCATAACGCTGTTTTGTTGGGCGCTTCTCCGCGTGCATCAATAGCTATTATGAGCGCAACCAAAGCTTATGCCACTTTACAAAACAGAGATTTTGTATTGCCCGAAGATGTTAGATTTATAGCGCCGCACGTACTGAAACACCGCCTTACCCTTACGCCCGAAAAAGAAATGGAGGGAGTATCCATTCAAGAAGTGGTGATGCAGCTAATAGAAAAAATAGAGATACCAAGGTAATAATGAAACTAAAACTACCGGAATTGTATTTTACTTATAGAAGCTATACGCTGGCAGGTGCCTTGGTGTTTCTTTATGTACTCGGTTTTTTTCATGTTTTTTTTTATCATACGGCCAATCTCTTTCTGCTTTTTTTACTTCTACTTACAAGCATAGAAATAGGAATTCTTTTTAAAAACAAAAAAGGGATAGAAGCTAAAAGACACACTCCGCTAAAACTTAGTAACGGAGATGATAATGTAATAACTATTTATATAAAAAACCAATATCCTTTTGATGTACACGCAAGTCTTGTAGATGAACTACCTATTTTGTTTCAAATACGAGATTTTAAGAAAATTTTTTTTTTACCTACAGAAAAAGAAACACATATTCGATACACTTTAAAACCCACGCAACGAGGCGAGTATTATTTTGGGGCTATAAGAGTATTTGTTTCTTCTAGAATGAAGTTGGTGGAACGACGATTTTCTTTTCAAGAAAACAACATGCTGCCCGTATATCCTTCTTTTATACAAATGAAAAAATACGAATTGCTAGCCATACATAATAGGCTAACTATAGAAGGAATAAAAAAAATACGACGACTTGGGCACACATCTGAGTTTGAATACATAAAAGAGTATGCACAGGGAGATTATGTAAAAAATATAAACTGGAAAGCCAGCGCCCGAAGAAATAAAATAATGGTAAATAAATATCAAGATGAAAAAGCGCAACAGGTATATTGTGCTATTGATATGGGGCGGACTATGAAAATGCCTTTTAACGGCATGACCTTGTTGGACTACGCCATAAACGCATCGCTGGTGCTATCTAACATTGCGTATAAAAAAGACGACAAACCCGGTTTAATTACTTTTTCAGATAAAGTGCAGTGTTTTGTGGCAGCAGAGCGAAGAAGCACACAAATGCACCGCATAGTAGAGGCTTTATACAAGCAGCAAACTCTTTTTTATGAAAGCAGCTACGAACAATTGTACCAATACACACATACCTACCTAACTCAAAGAAGCCTGTTTTTGCTTTTTACTAATTTTGAACACATAAGCTCGCTTAAAAGGCAACTGAAATATCTAAAACAGCTATCTAAAAAACATACGTTGTTGGTCGTTTTTTTTGAAAACACCGAGTTGCAAAATCAATTGCAACAACCTGCTAACAACATTCTTGATATTTATTATAAAGCCATTGCCGAAAAAATGAATACAGAAAAGCACATCATCACAAACACCCTATCTGCACTGGGAATACAAAGTATTTATACGGCCCCACAAAATCTATCGGTAGCGGTTATTAATAAATACTTAGAGTTAAAAGCACGGGGGCTTGTTTAATTTTTAAAACTCATCAGACACTAATGAATGGAATGAAACAAAAATCTGCTTTTGAACCGTTCTTTTTAGAGAGGGGCTTATATTACTGCTTCAGCACCTTGATGTACTGGCTACCTACTCGCACCATATAAATACCTTCGCTTTGTTTGCTGAGGTCTATTTGGAGTGTGTTTTCTTTAGTGTTTTGTTGGCTGATAAGTTGCCCTAATGTGTTATATACTTCAACTGTGCCTAATGAAGCGCTGCCTTGTATGTTGATGCTTGAGGTAGTAGGGTTGGGGTAAACTGATATAGCGTTGTTTCCTGCCATAAAGTGCGGGATGCCTGTAACGATTATGGCATGATTAAACGAAACACTACCACAAAAATAATCGTCAGCATGATTGTTATCGCTTTTATCATTAGGAACCGATGTCCAAGCGCATAAGGTCATGGTAAGGACAGTCGTGGTATCCGGGTTGGAGACGTTTTGTACAAATGCGTTTATTAGGTCGGTGGTTAGGGTAAGCGTATCATTAGGCGCTATGCGCAAGCTATCAAAGCGTTTTCCGTAAAAAGAAGTACCGCAGGTAAAACCCGGAGGAATGTTGGGTTTGTGGTTGATGTACACCGAGCGTAAGGTATCTGTGCCATAATTTTTTACGGTAGCTTTTAGCTTGTAATAAATATCTTGTTCAAATATGTAGGAAGGGGCTCCGGGCGGGTTCCAGTATTTTATGTAGCCATCGGCTCCTAATTTTACCACAGCGGCCTCATCAGGATAAGAAAAAGAAGTATTGCCATTGGCAGCGGTAAAACTGATGTAGGTATTGGTGCTGCTGTTTGCTCGCTCTTTAGCAAGGAAAGACACTTGATGGTTGGTCGCCGAAATTTGACTGGGTATGATGTTAGGGAACACGCTGGTAAATTGATAGCGGTTTTGCAAGGTAGCTGTATCTAATTTGAGATATACTAATTGGTTTCCATTTTTTCCACAAGTGTATAAAGTGTCTTGGCGCACATCAAAATCGGAAAGGAAGCTGCTGCCCTGGGCTGCCTGCGTGGTGCTTACTACTTGCATAGCGCTGTTTATTTTAGCTACAAAGCCGGCGGTACTAAGACCAAAAGAAGGGCTTATTTTGCTAAACAAATCGCTCACACTTTGTTGGTAAACCACGGCAGCATTCGCATCTACCTCGTACAAAAAGTAAGCACTGCCTTGTGAAGCTGACACTAAAAAATGCCCATTAGCAAGCGTATATACAGATGAGGTAATGCCAAAAGAAATGTGTTTTTTTGAAAGAAAAACGCCGTTTTTAGAAAAATGAAACAAGGTGTCCTTAGTAAAAACAAAAAAAGAACTATCCTGGTAAGGCGCTATTTTAGCTACAGAGGTTGAGGGTGTAGCAATGCTGTCTTGAAAAATAATAGTGCCCATGGTATCTATTTTACTAACCACAACCCACGGACTGCCTACATCGCAGTTTGATACTACAGAGCTTAATAAAAGGTAATGGTTTGTTGTTTGTAAATCGGTAAAGTCGGCTACAAAACGAGTAGATATGGTGGTTTTGAAACGTGTTTGCCCGGTTTTAGTAACGGAGTACAAGTAAGGCGCTGCCGTATAAAAATAGTTTGTGCCGCAAGAAGCCATTAGCGCCGCTCCATAGCTTCCGTCTATTACCGCTTTGTTGCCTAAAGGGCTTTGTCCATAATTTTTTTGAAAAGCCAAAGCTATTACAAGGGTGTACAGTATTTTTTTCATGATGTCGCTTTTTGCCCTACAAAAATAGCAATTTACCATAAATTAACAAATATATTTTGTTAATTAAATACCTTGCTTATCCATCACATGCTTTTTATGCAAAGGTACCCTGAAAAAAATTACTTCACCATCTTTAAAAAAGCAATTTCTTTTTCGGTAAGGAAGCGCCATTTGGCGCGAGGCAGGTTTTTTTTGGTAAGTCCGGCAAAAAGCACGCGGTCTAGTTTTATTACTTCGTAGCCTATATACTCAAACATACGGCGCACAATGCGGTTTTTGCCGCTGTGTATTTTTATGCCAACCTCTCGTTTGCCTTCTCCGGTGTAGGCTACCTCGTCGGGTTTCATAAAGCCATCTTCTAAGTCCAAACCTTCTTTTAGTCGGGCAAAGTCCGATGGTTTTAGGTTTTTATCTAAATATACGTGATATAGTTTTTCTATTTGGTGGGTAGGGTGTGTTAGTTTTTTGGTGAGGTCGCCATCGTTGGTAAAAAGCAGCAATCCGGTGGTGTTTCTATCCAAGCGCCCTACGGGGTATATGCGTTCTTTGCAAGCTCCGGTTATCAGTTCCATTACGGTTTTGCGTCCGCGTTCATCTTCGCTGGTGGTAATATAGTCTTTAGGCTTGTTTAGCAACAGGTACACATTTTTTTGAGATTTGATGCGGCTTCCGGAGTAGTTCACCACATCGCCTTCTTTTATGGTATAACCCAGTTCGCTAATGGTTTTTCCGTTTACGGTAACGCAGCCGCTTTTTATTAAGTCGTCGGCTTCGCGGCGCGAGCAGATGCCTGCGTTGGCAATGTATTTGTTTAGGCGTGTTAAACCTTTGTCGGCATTAGTAAGGGCGGGTGCTTTCTTTTTTGAATAGTCTTTTTTGTAATTTTTTGTTCTCCCTTTGGCATTTCTTTCTGCATAAAATTGGGCGCGTTCGCCTCGGTCAGAAAAGCGAGAGCCTGTTTTTTTTCCTTCGCCTGCTGTTCCTTTTTTAGAGTGCGTAGCAAAATCTTCTTTGCTTTTTTTTGAAAATGGTTTTTTGTCCGAAAATTTTTTGTCGTACTCACGCTTGGGCGCATCGCTGTATGGGCGGCGCTCTTTGTTATCCGAAAAGCGGCTCGGTTTTTTATCCGAAAATTTTTTATCGTAATCGCGTTTGGGTGCATCGCTGTATGGGCGGCGCTCTTGGTTATCCGAAAAGCGGCTCGTTTTTTTATCGTAATCGCGTTTGGGTGCATCGCTGTACGGGCGGCGCTCCTTGTTATCCGAAAAGCTACGTGGTTTTTTGTCTGAGAAATTCTTTTTGAAAGAAGTATTGTTTTTTTTTGCCGACTGAGGTTTGCGGCCTGTGTTAAAATTTCGTTTTTCCATAATGTATTAAATAAAGCAGCGGCAAAGTTAGCCTTTTATATCGGCATAAAAAGCATCTTCTATATGTTCTATGTTTTGGGTATCGGTAACAATGGCTATAATATCAAAACGAATTTCGGTTTCTTCCGGGTGTTTCAGCAGGTATTCGTGCGCTGCTTTTAGCAGCTTTTGTTGCTTGCTTTTGCTTACAAAATGTTGCGGACTGCCAAAAAGGGTGTTTTTTCGGGTTTTTACTTCTATTATTAGCAGTAATTGATTTTTTTGCGCAATGAGGTCAATCTCTAAATGCCGACTGCGCCAGTTTTGCGCTATAATTCGGTAGCCTTTTTCTCGTAAAAAAGAAGCCGCCATATCTTCGCCTTGCTTGCCTATTTCGGTTGTTTTTGCCACAAATTTTTTTTTCTCAAAGTTAATAGTTAATTTGGCACGATTAAATTTAACTAAAAAAATAAAAAACACATGAAAAAAATAACAGTATTGGCAGCATCTTTAGCCTTTTCTACCATGGCTTTTGCCCAGTTTGAAGGAAGTATCGAGTTTAAAATGGAAACAAAAAAAGATACCACCAACAACATCTACTATGTAAAAGGAAACGATGTAAAATTAGACCAAATAGGCCGTAAATCGGGCAAGGTAGAAGGCAGCTTTGTGTTTGATTTAAAAGGAAAAACCATTAAATTTGTAAACCCGGCTCGTAAAGTATGGGGCAACAAAACAGAAACTCCGGCTACGCCTAAAGGTACTTTTCAAGTAGTAAAAGGTAAAGACAGCAAAGTTATTTGCGGTAAAAAATGCGTAGATTATGTGGTAAAAAATGCAGAAGAAAATACCCAAATTACGTACTGGATAAATACCGAAGGCTACGGCTTTTTTGCGCCACTTGTGCAAATGTGGAATAGAAAAGACAAACAATCGGTGTACTTTAATCAAATAAAAGAGTTGCCTAAAGGGGCTATGCCTATGATGAGCGTAGAAACTGATTTAAACAACGGGCCGGCCATCAGCAAATTAGAAGTAGTAAAAGTAGATAAAAAAGCCATTGATCCCTCTTTAGTATCGGTACCGGCCGATTACAAAAAGTTTGAGCAAAACTAATTTCGTATTTTACACAGCCTCTAAAAAGCCTTGCAACCAGCAGGGCTTTTTTATTTGCTAAATGTTCACAAAATGTTTGTTTAGAATTATTCTAAATTTATGAAATATGGATAAAAAAATAAAAAAATAAAATCACGAATAAAATCTTACATTACATTTGTGCCCGATATTGTAATGAATTTGTCATTGCACGGTCATTATCTAAAGAAAATTATATGATGAAAGATATCTCCCGCAACGCTTTAAACCTCTTCTTGGGACTCATTTTAGCAGGTTTTGTAAGCACCAACCACGCCTCAGCCGCCGACGGAAAAACAGTGTTTAAGCAAAATTGCGCTGTATGTCACGCCCTAACCGACCAAAAGCTAACAGGCCCCGGCTTAAAAGGCATTGCCGACCGAGCCCCAAAAGGCGACTGGCTTTTTAATTGGGTAAAAAACAATGAAAAAGTAATTAAGAGCGGCGATGCGTACGCCAACAATATTTTCCATGCAAATGGAAATATGGCTATGACTGTTTTTGAAGGTACGCTTAGCGACGATGATATTAAGGCTGTAATTGGTTTCATCTTAAATCCACCGGTGGAACAAAAAGCAGCTCCTACCGTAGCTACCGCAGGAGCTACCGATAGCAGTGCAAATCAAGAAGAAGGGGTAAACCCACTTTATATACTATTAGCCTCTGTTGTTATTTTAGCTATTTTAATCGGTATTTTGCGCGGCATACGCATTTCGTTGCAACGCGTAACCTTAGAAAAAGAAGGCGAGGCCGTACCCGAAACGGTTTCATTCTTTCAAGAGTGTATCAACTGGCTTAGCAACCATCGTCGTTTTATGGCGGTATGTATTATCATCATAGCCAGCGTTCTTGGAAAAATGTCGTGGAATGCCTTGTTCCGCGTAGGGGTTTATTACGATTGGCAAACCGATAAAGGCTACCACCCCGAACAGCCCATTAAGTTTTCGCACAAAATACACGCAGGTGATAACGCCATTGCTTGTCAGTATTGCCACAACTCAGTTGAAAAATCGCGCCACGCTGGTATTCCTACTGTAAACGTGTGTATGAATTGCCACAAAGGAATTCAAGAAGGGCCTACCACCGGTACTAAAGAAATAGCAAAAATATACGCAGCTGCCGGCTTTGACCCCAAAACAGGAACTTACAACGAAAGCAACCAAAACCCCATTCAGTGGGTAAAGGTGCACAACCTGCCCGATTTGGTTTATTTTAACCACAGCCAACACGTAGTAGTAGGTAAAGTAGATTGCGCCAAATGCCACGGCGACGTAAAAACCATGACCACAGTAGAGCAACGCTCGCCCCTAACCATGAAATGGTGTATAGAATGCCACCGCAAAACAGAAGTGGCTATGGACGGAAACCCCTACTACGAGCGCCTGCACGATGCATTAAAAGAAAAATATAAAGGACAACATTTAAAAGCATTTACCGTAGCACAAATGGGCGGTATAGAGTGCGGAAAATGTCACTATTAAACAAAAGTAAGAACCGAAACATCTCTCACATATAATGGGCACAAATAAAAAATATTGGAAAGGACTACCACAACTAAACGAAAGTCCTGAATTTTTGAAGCACCAACAAAACGAGTTTGTTGAAGAATTGCCAATTACCAACTCATTAAGCGATAAAGCGGCAACCAGTCGCCGTGATTTCTTAAAAGTAGTTGGGTTTAGCACGGCCGCAGCTGCCTTAGCTTCTTGCGAAACACCGGTTATTAAATCCATTCCTTATGTGGTAAAACCCGAAGAAGTAACCCCGGGTGTGGCAAACTTTTATGCCTCTACCTTTTATGATGGGCACGATTACGCTTCGGTGTTGGTAAAAACACAAGAAGGACGCCCTATTAAAATAGAATCTAACGATGCCGTAAAACATACTCAAGGAACCAACGCGCGCACTCAATCATCTGTATTGGGTTTGTATGACAATGCGCGTCTTACCGCTCCTCATGCCAAAGGCTCTGCCTCTGACTGGAAAACCGTAGATAAAGCAATTAAAACAGCTTTAGCCTCGGTAGGCACCGGCGAAATAGCCCTATTATCTTCTACTATTATATCGCCTTCTACCCGTTCGGTATTAGCCGAATTTAAAGCCAAATATCCAACTGCTAAAGTACATCAGTACGACGCTGTATCCTATTCGGCTTTGTGCGATGCAAATGAAAAAACATTTGGAAAAAAAGTAACCTCTACCTACAATTTTGAGAAAGCAAATAAAGTAGTGGTGGGTATTGCCGCCGATTTCTTGGGCACCTGGTTGGCTCCTACTGTTTTTGCTTCGGCTTACGGTAAAAACAGAAAAGTTACTAAAGAAAAACCCGAAATGGTAAAGCATTACCAGTTTGAGGCTAACCTTTCGCTTACAGGCTCTAATGCCGATGAGCGTTATATGATAAAACCTTCGGAAATTGGTAAAGCTGTAGTAGCTTTGTATAACGAAGTAGCTAAAGCAACCGGAAACCAAAGCGTACCAGCAAGTGGTACTATTGCTTCTAATGCCGATGCCCCAAAAGCTCTTGCCAAAGTAGCAAAAGAATTAGCCGCTGCTAAAGGACAATCTTTAGTAGTTTGTGGCTTGAACGATGTAAACGTACAAATACTTGTAAACGGCATCAACAAAATGCTGGATAACTACGATAAAACGGTTAGCTACGAAATGTCTTTAAACACCAAACAAGGTGATGACCAAGATTTTGCGAACCTAGTAGCTGATATGAACGCCGGAAAAGTAGCCGCTATCATTACCTTAAATACAAACCCGGTTTATACAGCACCTGCTAAATTAGGCTTTGCTGCCGCATACAAAAAAGTAGCAACTAAAATTTCGTTAGCTACCACTATGGACGAAACGGCTCAGTTGGCCGATTATGTGTGCCCCGATCACAATTGGTTAGAATCTTGGGGCGATGCCAACCCTGTGCGTGGCCATTACTCTTTGCAACAACCTACCATCAATCCTATCTTTTCTAAACCCCGCTACCAAGGCACCCGCCAAGCACAAGATAGTTTACTAAAATGGGCTGGCGTAAAAACCGATTATCTTACCTACCTGCAAGCCTACTGGCAAAATCATGTGTTTCCGATGCAAGGCAAATACGGCGATTTTTATAGCTTTTGGAGCAATACCTTGCATGATGGAGTGCTGCATGTAAATTTATTAAAAGCAAGTGAAATGGCAACGGTTGAGCCAATGCCTAAAGACAGCAGCGGAAAACCCCTTATGACCGGAATAGCTACGGTGATAGCCGACTCGCTTGTTTCTGCTAAAGAAGATAAAAAAGAAATTAAAGAAGAGAAAAAAGTCCTTGCCGCCGACGAGAAAAAAGAGGAAGTGAAAGCAGTAGATTATAGCGGTGCTGCCGCAGCGGCTGTTGCTACTAAAGGAGGCACTTGGGAACTAACGGTATATGAAAAAGTAGGATTAGGCAACGGTAATCAAAGCAACAACCCTTGGTTGCACGAGTTGCCCGATCCCATCTCTAAGGTTACTTGGGATAGCTACATTACCATGTGCCCAAGCGATGTAAAAGAGCAAGGCTTTAACGAAATGCTTCGCCAAGATATAGACGGCAGCGTAGCCACGCTTACCGTAAACGGAATAGCTGTTGAAATGCCCGTATATCCCCAACCCGGTCAAGCAAAAGGCACTATTGGTGTAGCCCTTGGCTACGGCCGTAAAGTAGATACCTATTTGGTATCTAAAGAAGCCGGTATAGATGGAGGTGTAAACGCATACGATTTCTGCTCTATGGTAAATAATACCATACAAAACATTTCTTCAGATGTGAGTATTGCTTCGGCTAATAAAGAACATCGTTTTGCCGCTACACAAATACACCACACCATTATGGGACGTGAAGAGTATTTGCTTCGCGAAACTACTTTAGGTCAGTATAAAGAAGATGCCGCCTCTAACAATCCCAAATCATTTATTCGTACCAACCATGGCAAACGCCCTGTGGAAGATATAGACTTGTGGGATGCACACGAACGTCCGGGTGTAAAATGGGGTATGGTGATAGATATGAACTCTTGCATAGGCTGTTCGGCCTGTGTGGTGGCTTGTACCGCTGAAAATAACGTATCTGTAGTAGGTAAAGACCAAATAAGCCGCACGCGCGATATGTTTTGGTTGCGTATAGACCGTTACTACTCTTCTGATATGAACTTTACAAAAGCAAAAGAAGGTAAAGTAGGCTCGGTAGATATGTATATGCAAATGGAACACCCTTCGGATAATCCTAAGGTTACGTTTCAGCCCATTATGTGCCAACATTGCAACCACGCTCCTTGCGAAACGGTTTGCCCGGTATTGGCTACCAGCCATAGCACAGAGGGTTTAAATCAAATGACATACAACCGTTGTATCGGTACTCGTTATTGCGCCAATAACTGTCCGTTTAAAGTGCGCCGCTTTAACTGGTATAACTACGAAGGGCATCCGGATTATGCCAACATCAACCCGGCTCACCACGACTTAGGCAAAATGGTATTAAACCCAGATGTAATTGTGCGTGGACGTGGGGTAATGGAAAAATGTTCTATGTGTGTTCAACGTTTGCAAGCAGGTAAATTAGAAGCTAAAAAAGCAGGAACACCTATAAAAGATGGCTCTATACAAACAGCTTGTCAGCAATCGTGCCCAACTAATGCTATTTCTTTCGGAGATTTAAACGATGCCGAATCGCATGTAAGCAAAGAAAGAGAAAATGAGCGTAACTATTTCTTATTAGAAGAATTAGGTATTAAACCAACCGTATCGTACTTGGTAAAAGTGCGCAATCAAGAAGAAAAAATAGTGATGGAGGAAGAAGAGCTTGAAGAATACGAAGAAAAAAAGGAAGAGAAAAAAGAAGAAGGACACGCATAGCACATTAAAAAATAGAAGTTAACACTTAAAAGGTAATTTAAAAATATGCACGCAGAATCACAAATAAGAGAACCGTTGATTTTAGGGAATAAAACCTATTCTCAAATCACAGACGATATCATTCGTCCGGTAGAAGGAAAAGCCAATAAGTATTGGTATATGTTGTTTACCGTAGCCGTCCTTACCTTTTTATGGGGTTTGGGTTGCCTTTCTTATACCATTGGCGTAGGTATTGGTACCTGGGGTAATAACAATGGAGTAGATTGGGCCTGGGATATTACAAACTTTGTATGGTGGATTGGTATCGGGCACGCCGGCACTCTTATATCAGCGGTGTTGTTGTTATTCCGTCAAAAATGGCGTTTGGGTATTAACCGTTCTGCCGAAGCGATGACCATCTTTGCGGTAATTTGTGCTGCTATCTTTGTGTTGTTTCATACCGGCCGCCCTTGGTTGGATTATATGTTGTTTCCACTTCCCAACCAGTTTGGTTCTTTGTGGCCTAATTTTAACTCTCCTTTATTGTGGGACGTGTTTGCCGTATCAACTTACTTTACCATTTCGCTTGTATTTTGGTACATTGGTTTAATTCCTGACTTTGCTACCGTACGCGATCGCGCTATTAACCCTTGGGTTAAAAAAATGTACAGCATCATGTCTTTTGGCTGGGGTGGAAGCGTGCGCCATTGGAGCCGTTTTGAAGAAGTATCTTTAGTGTTAGCCGGTATCTCTACACCACTTGTGTTTTCGGTGCACTCTATTGTATCTATGGACTTTGCCACTTCGGTACTACCGGGCTGGCACACCACTATTTTCCCTCCTTATTTCGTGTCGGGTGCTGTATTTTCCGGCTTTGCAATGGTGCTTACCCTTATGCTGGTAGTAAGAAAAGTATATAATTTGCAAGCTTACATCACAGTAAAACACGTAGAGTATATGAATATTGTAATTATTGTAACAGGCTCTATTGTAGGCGTAGCTTACTTAACCGAGTTATTTATATCTTGGTACAGCGGCGTAGAGTTTGAGCAATACTGTTTCTTAAACCGCGCTACCGGCCCTTACTGGTGGGCTTATGCTCTTATGATGACCTGCAACGTAGTTTCACCTCAGTTGTTTTGGGTAAAAAAATGGCGAACCAGCTTAACCTTCACCTTTGTAATGTCTATTGTTGTAAATATAGGAATGTGGTTTGAACGCTTTGTGATTATTGTACCAAGCCTTTGCCGCGCACACGTACCTTCTACTTGGACTATGTTCCACCCTACCTTTATAGACATTGGTATTTTTACCGGTACTATAGGTATGTTCTTCACTTGCTTCTTATTGTTTTCAAGGTTCTTCCCTGTAATTGCGCAGGCAGAATTAAAAACGATATTAAAATCATCGGGCGAAAAACAAAAGAAAGAAGCCGCCCTGCATGCACACGATCACGAAGCCTCTCACTCGCACTAATCTAATCAAGTAAAACAAAGAATTTTTTTAACAGATATGGCAGGAACAGTAACAAAAAAAGTAATTCACGGGGTGTACGACGACGAAGTACCCTTGTTGGAGGCCTGTAAAAAACTAGGAAAAGCAGGCATTAAAATAAAAGACGTGTTTACTCCTTTCCCAATACATGGAATAGACCCTATTGTAGGAGTGCCTCGTACCCGTTTGGCTATATGCGCTTTTTTATATGGCTTAACAGGCTGCGGCTTGGCTACCCTTATGATGTGGTACATGATGGTAAGCGATTGGCCTATTGATATTGGGGGAAAACCCAACTGGTCGTATGTGTACAACATACCCGCCTTTATACCCATTACCTTTGAGGCTACTATTTTTTGTGCCGGTCACGGTATGGCACTTACCTTCCTTTTGCGCTGCATGCTGATACCCGGAGCACGCCCTAAAAATCCGGATCCAAGAACGACCAACGATAAATTTTTAATTTATTTGGAACTAACCGAAGATCAAACTTCACAAGCTGATGGCATTTTACGCTCGGCCGGTGCTAGCGAAGTAAACTATAAAGGAATTGTAACCGAAAAATTAGCATATTAAAAATAAAGGAAGAAATGAACGTTACCAAAATTATAAACCTTAAAACGCTAAAGGCAAGTGCTATAGCCGGTGTTTTGGCTCTAAGCCTTGCATCGTGTGAAAATGCACCCAATAGCCCGGGTTACGAGTACATGCCCGATATGTACCGCTCGCCTGCCTTAAAATACTACAACGAACACACCTTAAACGGCGATACGCTTATGAGCGCTATGAAACCCGTTGCCGGTACCATAGCCCGCGGCTACATGCCCGGCGTACCTGTAGGTATGGATTATGAAAAAGCAGGAATGTACCTTCACAACCCAATACCTTACAGCGATGCGGTATTGAAAGAGGGAGAAGCTATTTACGGAAAATTTTGCGTGCACTGCCACGGCGATGCCGGTAAAGGCGATGGTAAAGTAGGCTTAAAATTGCCAGGTGCTCCTCCGGCTTATGACGGTCCGCTAAAAGACCTTCCGGAAGGAAAAATGTTTTATACCATTACCAATGGTAAAGGCTTGATGGGCTCGCACGCCAGTCAGCTTAATGTAGAAGAGCGCTGGAAAGTAGTGTACTACGTGCAAAAGTTGCAAGGCAAAACACCGGGGCAACCGCAAGCTATTCCTGCCGATAGCACCAAAACAGCAGAAGTAAAAAACGTAAAAGATAAAACTAAAAAGAGTTAGGAAATTATGAATAATCTAAACTTTACATTTCCGCAAAAAGTCAAAACATTTTGCTTCGCACTAATGGCTGTTGGCTTTATATCAATCATAGCATCTTTTGCTGTTGATACCCCGTCGGTGGCCGACGCGCACTACCACCACACCCGCGCTTGGGCTAACATCTTAATAGGCTCTTTCTTCTTTATGGCCGTAGGCCTGGGAGCTGCCTTCTTTATGGGCTTGCAGTACGCAGCCGAAGCCGGCTGGGCTACCTCAGTAAAACGCATTACCGAAGCCGTTTCTTGGTTTTTACCTTGGGGACTTAGCTTGATGATGTTGATGTTTATACTAGGACACTTTGGAGTACACAATCTATACGCATTTTTTGATAAAGACGTAATTGAACACGACGTAAAAGTGCAAGAAAAAATGGGATACTTTGGAGCCTTTTGGTGGGCTAGAACCATTCTATATATGGCCGGTTGGTTGTATTTTACCCATAAACTTCGTCAAAATTCAGTAGATGCCGACCACGTTTCGGATAATTCGCACCACTGGAAAAACGTAAAATTAGGTGCGTGGTTTATGGTATTGTTTGCCGTTACCTCATCTACCGCTTCTTGGGATTGGGTTATGAGCCTTGACATTCACTGGTTCTCTACCCTGTTTGGCTGGTATGTATTTTCAGGCATGTGGGTTAGCGCTATTATCTGCATCACCCTTATTGTAGTATATCTAAGAAAATTAGGTTACTTGGATTTTGTTACCGAAAGCACCATTCACGATTTAGGAAAATGGATGTTTGCTATCTCGTTTTTGTGGACGTACCTGTACTTTGCTCAATTTTTACTCTATTGGTATGCCGATATACCCGAAGAGGTTATTTATTTTCAACAACGCTGGGAAAACTACAAAGCCCTTATGTGGACGATGTTCTTCATCAACTTTACTTTCCCTATGATTATGCTGATGAGCCGCGACTCTAAACGCAACTTTTGGTTCCTAACCTTTGTAGGCTTTGTTATCTTGGCTGGCCACTATTTAGATGTAATTGTAATGGTAATGCCCGCTACTGTAGGCACCCACTGGACTGGTTTAAGCTGGATGGAGATAGGCCCCTTCCTTGGCTTCTTAGGCTTGTTTATTTTTGTAGTGTTTACAAACCTTACTAAACGCCCATTGGCTGTAAAAAATCACCCATTTATGGACGAGGCTTTGCACCACAGCGTATAGTAACCGTATATAGAGAAAAAGAAAAATAGAAGAATAACATTAAAAATACATAAAATATGATATTGTTGTATATAGTAGCGTTTATTTTGCTTTGCATAGCTTGCAATCAGTTGTTTAAAGTGTTTGAACTATCGCGCGACCTGCGAGGCGAACCTTTGTATAAAGTAACCGATAGCGATAACCAATTTAGCGGCAGAACCTTTTTGCTGTTCGGTATCGTATTTTTTGGGTTTTTCTTTTGGCAACTAATAGAGTGGGGACACAAACTATTGCCAAAATCAGCTTCAGAGCACGGCGAAAAAATAGATGCCCTAATGAACGCCAACTGGGCTATTGTAATTACTGTATTCTTAGTAGTAAATGGATTGCTTTTCTTTTTTGCCTGGAAATACCGCGGCAGAAAAGACCACAAAGCAAGCTACATTTCTCATAACAACAAATTAGAAATGATATGGACCGTTATTCCTGCTATAGCGCTGGCTTTCATCATTATTTTTGGATTAAAATACTGGAATGAAATTATGAAAAAAGGCAGCGATCCCAATCCGGTTAAAATAGAACTATACGCTAAACAATTTGACTGGACCGCCCGTTATGCAGGAAAAGATAATGAGTTTGGTATTGACAATTACTTACAAATAAGCGGAGCCAACTCCGTAGGTTTAGATACCAACGATGCCCGTTGTAACGATGATATTTTAGTAAAAAATGAATTTCATATTCCGATAGGAAGAGACGTAGAGTTTCAATTCCGCTCGCGCGATGTAATTCACAGCGCTTTGATGCCTCACTTCCGTGCACAAATGAACTGCGTGCCCGGGCAGGTAACGTCATTCCGCTTTAAGCCCACCATCACTACGGTTGATATGCGCAAAGATCCTCAGGTGATTCGCAACATTGAAGAGATAAACGCCCTACGCGCCAAACGAGGCGATGATCCTATAGAGTTTGATTACCTATTGCTTTGTAACAAAGTTTGCGGTGCATCTCATTACAATATGCAAATGAAAATTGTGGTGGAAAGCGAAGCAGACTACAATGCATGGTTAGCCAAACAAAAAACATTTAAACAAGTAGCTAGCAAATAAATAAGAGTAAGAAATTAATTTAATAGAGAGGAACATGGAACACACACACGCAGCAACTTTGCACGGACATGATGCGCACGACCACGATCACGCGCACCACGAACACCACCAAACCTTTGTACAGAAATACGTTTTTAGTCAAGACCATAAAGTTATTTCTCGTCAGTTTTTAATAACGGCCGTAGTTATGGCGGTAATAGCTATGATGATGTCTATCTTATTTCGCTTGCAACTGGCATGGCCCGGCGAAAAGTTTGCCATCTTCGAAATTCTTTTAGGAAAGAAGTGGGGTAAAGATGGTATTTTAGATCCGAATGCTTACTTAGCTCTTGTAACCATACACGGTACCATTATGGTGTTCTTTGTGCTTACAGGCGGACTGAGCGGCACCTTTAGTAACCTACTTATACCGTACCAAATTGGTGCCCGCGATATGGCTTCGGGCTTTTTAAATATGCTTTCGTACTGGTTCTTCTTTTTATCAAGCGTTATCATGCTTAGTTCTTTGTTTATTGAAGATGGTCCGGCATCAGGTGGTTGGACGGTTTACCCCCCTCTATCGGCCTTACCGGAAGCAATACCGGGTTCTAAATTAGGTATGACCTTATGGCTTACCTCTATGACTTTATTTGTGGTATCTTCTCTTTTAGGTAGTTTAAATTACATTGTAACCGTATTAAACCTACGTACAAAAGGTATGAAAATGACCCGCCTGCCTCTAACGGTTTGGGCGTTTTTAATTACCGCTATCTTAGGGGTGCTTTCTTTCCCCGTGTTGGTTTCTTGCGTGTTGTTACTAATATTTGACCGCAGCATGGGTACCAGTTTCTACCTAAGCGATATTTATATTGGCGGCCGTCCGCTAGAGCAAGTTGGTGGTAGCCCCATTTTATTTGAACACTTGTTTTGGTTCTTAGGCCACCCAGAGGTGTATATCGTTATTTTACCTGCTTTTGGTATTACTTCCGAAATTATTTCTACTAACGCCCGCAAACCTATTTTTGGTTATCGCGCCATGGTGGGTTCGTTAATTGCCATTGCCTTTTTATCTTGTATTGTATGGGGGCATCACATGTTTATGACCGGCATGAATCCGTTTTTAGGCTCGGTGTTTGTATTCACTACGCTGCTTATTGCCATTCCATCGGCTGTAAAAGCATTTAACTACCTAACTACTTTGTGGCGAGGCAACATCCAATACACACCGGCTATGGTATTCTCTATCGGATTGGTTTCTTCTTTTGTAACAGGAGGGGTAACCGGTATCATCTTAGCCGACTCTACTTTAGATATTACCATACACGATACTTACTTTGTGGTAGGACACTTCCACATTGTGATGGGCGTTTCGGCTATCTTTGGTATGTTTGCCGGAGTATATCATTGGTTCCCGAAAATGTTTTTACGTACCATGAATAAAAAACTGGGCTATTTGCATTTTTGGCTTACTTTTATAGGAGCTTACGGTGTGTTTTTCCCGATGCACTTCTTAGGTTTAGCAGGGGTACCACGCCGCTATTACACCAACAGCAACTTCCCTATTTTTGATAATTTAGTGGATATGAACGTGATTATTACGTGCAGTGCCATCTTAGCGGCATTTGCTCAAATGATTTTCTTAATCAACTTCTTCTACAGTATTTTTAGAGGAGAAAAAGCATCTCAAAACCCATGGCGTTCCAACTCATTAGAGTGGACAACCCCTATGGCGCACATACACGGTAACTGGCCCGGCGCCCTACCCGAAGTACACCGTTGGCCTTATGATTACAGCAAGCCCGGATACGAAGAAGATTTTGTTCCGCAAACGGTGCCCTTAGCACCGGGAGAAGAAGACGGGGGCGAGCACTAAAAAACAAAAAAATCCTTACAATTTGTAAGGATTTTTTTTTGCAATAAAAATAAAACCCCTATATTTGCCTCCGTTTTGCCGATTATTATACATTAAAAATCTATTGAGGCGAAAATCATTCATCAAAAAAATCACTGTTATTTAATTTAAAAAAGTAAACATCTATGTTTAATGCTTTAGCGCTTAGCGAAAAATCGTTACCTGAATTAAAAGAAATTGCCAAACAATTAGGTCTTAAACCTAGCGGAGCAAAAAAAAACGAATTGGTTTCACAAATTTTAGAAACGCAAACCACACCCACTGATTCAGCAAATACAACTAACGAGCCGGCTGCTATTGGGACAGACTCTAAAACAGAAAAAACAAAACGCCCTCGTAAAACGAAGTCGGAAATACCTTCGGGTGAAAATAAAACAGAAACTGTTTCGGGTGAACTTTTTACGCAGGAAGAAGCTACAAGAACAGAAGCAAACCTTCATGTTGCATCCGAAAAAACAGAAGCCCCTCCGATTTACTCCACAACAAAAAAAGAGACAGCTGCCGAAAATCATCAAACGCAAGGGCAGCAGCAAAATCATCAACAGCAAAATCATCAACAGCAAAACAATCCGCAACAAAACAATCCGCAGCAAAATCATCAACAGCAAAACAACCCGCAACAAAATAATCAGCAGCAAAATAACTACTCGCAACAGCCGCGTCATCAAAACAACCAGCGACATAATCAAAACCGCCATCCTCAAAATCAAGGGCAATATCAAAACCCCAATCAAGGGCAACATCAAAACCCCAACCAAGGGCAGCATCAAAACCCCAACCAAGGGCAGCATCAGAATCAGGCCCAGGCGCCGCAACCAATGCAGCCCAAGAAAGAAGACTTATACAACTTTGATGGTATCGTATTAGCCGAAGGCGTATTGGAAATTATGCCCGACGGTTATGGCTTTTTGCGCTCATCGGATTACAACTATCTGGGCTCGCCCGACGATGTATATGTGTCGCAATCGCAAATAAAATTATTTGGCTTAAAAACAGGAGATACCGTTACCGGTGGTGTTCGCCCCCCAAAAGAAGGCGAGAAATACTTTCCGCTTACCAAGGTAGATCAAATAAATGGGCGTGACCCCGCCTGGGTGCGCGACCGCGTTCCGTTTGATTTTCTCACTCCTCTGTTTCCCTACGAAAAATTAAAACTGACCGGCCACCCGCAGGAAACCTTATCGTCTCGTGTGATGGATTTGTTTTGTCCCATAGGCAAAGGGCAACGCGGCCTTATAGTAGCGCAACCCAAAACAGGTAAAACGGTTTTATTAAAAGAAGTGGCTAACGCTATTGCGCACAACCACCCGGAGGTGTACCTTATTGTTTTGCTTATTGATGAGCGCCCCGAAGAAGTAACCGACATGGCACGCAGCGTAAAAGCTGAAGTAGTATCTTCTACCTTTGACGAGCCTGCCGAAAAACACGTACGCATAGCCAACACCGTGTTGGAAAAAGCCAAACGCATGGTAGAGTGCGGGCACGATGTGGTTATTTTGTTAGATAGCATTACCCGCCTGGCACGCGCCTACAACACGGTAGCCCCTGCATCGGGCAAGGTATTAACGGGTGGGGTAGATGCCAACGCCTTGCACAAGCCCAAACGCTTTTTTGGTGCCGCCCGCAAAATAGAAAACGGAGGCTCCCTTACTATATTAGCTACCGCGCTTATTGACACCGGCTCTAAAATGGACGAAGTAATTTTTGAAGAATTTAAAGGAACCGGCAATATGGAAATGCAATTAGATAGAAAAATTGCCAATAAACGCATGTACCCGGCTATTGATTTGCTTGCCTCTTCAACCCGCCGCGATGATTTATTGATTGATGCCAACAGCCTGCAACGTATATGGGTGCTGCGCAAACACCTTAGCGATATGACTCCGGTAGAGGCCATGGAATTTTTGCGAAGCCACATGAAAGGAACCAAAACCAACGAAGAGTTTTTGGTAAGCATGAACGGGTAGTAAACCCTTAGAAGAGCGTTGCAAAAACCGCTCATATTTTTGGTACGACAGTAAGAAGCAGCCATTTGCCATTCAAATGAGGTAAGGTCAATTGAGGTATTGTTTGTTTTCGTATTTTCGCAGGTATGTATCATAAAATAACACCCTCCATAATATCGGAACTAGAGCAAATTGTAGGTAAAGAATTTGTTTTTACAGACGCTGAACGCCTTAGTGCCCACGGAAAAGATGAAACAGAGCAGCTTCTTTTTATGCCCGAAGCAGTAGTGCAGCCGCGCACAGCGCAGCAAATAAGCGCTATTATGAGTTTGGCTAACACCTATAAAATACCCGTTACACCTCGCGCAGCGGGAACAGGGCTTAGTGGAGGGGCTTTACCTGTATATGGAGGCATTGTTTTGTCGGTGGTACGTTTTAACAGCATCATAGCTATTGATGAGCGTAATTTACAAGCTACGGTTGAGCCCGGTGTTATTAACGAAGTGTTTCAGCAGGCCGTAAAAGAAAAAAATCTTTTTTACCCTCCCGATCCGGCCAGTAAAGGTTCTTGTTTTTTGGGAGGCAATGTAGCCGAAAACAGCGGAGGCCCTAAATGCGTGAAATACGGGGTTACTAAAGATTATATTTTAAATTTGGAAGTGGTGCTGCCTACCGGCGAAATTATTTATACAGGGGCTAACACGCTAAAAAATTCAACGGGTTATCATCTTACCCAACTTATGATTGGCAGCGAAGGCACTTTGGGTATTGTTACTAAAATTATAGTACGCCTTATTCCTTTACCTAAAAATAATTTGCTGATGTTGGTTCCTTTTAAAAAAACAGAAGAAGCGTGTCAGGCTGTATCTGAAATTTTTAAAGCAGGCTATACCCCCAGCGCCCTCGAATTTATGGAGCGCGATGCGTTAGATTGGGTAAGCAAGCACGTGGAAAGTACGATTGTAAAAATAGAAGAAGACATACAAGCTCATTTGTTGATAGAAGTGGACGGCAACGACCAAGACGTGTTGATGCGCGAGATGGAGGCCATAAGCGAAGTAGTATCTGCATTTGATATAGCTGAAATTTTATTAGCCGAAAGTCAAGCGCAAAAAGATGAATTGTGGAAGCTGCGCCGTAAGATAAACGAAGCCGTAAAAGCGACTGCCATAAGTAAAGAACAAGATACCGTGGTGCAACGTGCGGAGTTGCCTCAGCTTGTAAAAGGAATAAAAGAAATTGGTGCCCGCTATGGTTTTCGTAGTGTGTGCTATGGACACGCCGGCGATGGAAACCTGCATACCCGAATTATTAAAGACAACATGCCCGATGAAAAATGGAATGGCGACTACATCAAAAAAGCCATAGCCGAGATATTTTTGCTGTGCAAAAAATTAGGAGGCACCATAAGCGGCGAACATGGAGTTGGTTTTATTCAAAAAGAATATATGCACTTGCTGTTCTCAGAAAAAGAAATAAGCTTGCAAAAACAAATAAAACAAGTTTTTGATCCTAATTTAATTTTAAATCCGGGTAAAATTTTTTAATAAGAAACAAAGAGTTGTTAGCTCAATTTTTTATCCAGTAATTGATACCGCTTGGTTTTTTTACTAATTTGCAAGTGCTGTAAAATATCATACGCTTTTTTTTTGTCTATTCTCCCATAGGTATCATAGGCGCTGTGAAACAAACTGGTAAAGATAACCGCATGATGCACGGGTTTTTTTATCAAAGCAGTATATACAGGCTCTTTCAGGTAAAAAGGCACGGGGCCGGAACATTCTTTTAAGAGCAATAAACGTATTGCCTGTGTGCTGTTTTTTAATAAACCGTGCCAACTTTCTGATACGGTATTTTTATCTTCAAAAAAATGACACCATAAAGCATACACAAGCGGGTTTGTATAATATCCTTTTTGAGAAGACAGATAGCCAACAAAGCCATTCCATATTGCACTTTTTTCGTTTTTTTTTGTGATGGTACGGCTGCACAAAGCGCGGTAAAAAGGAACTAAAAAGTGATAATAACTAGGAAACAAATCGTACAACTGAAAGCTTGCATTTATTTTTTCGGAATTGCTTAAAGAGGAGTCCCATATTTTCTCGGAAAAATCTTGAAACAAATTCCATGTGCGAGGCGTTAATTTAGTGTCGTCGTCTTTTTTGCCGCATACACGGGCAGTAGCTCGAGCCTCGGCACTCAGCTTTTTTATATCGCTTTTGCTTAATGTATGTTCAGCAAATAATTGATGTATGGTTGGCATGAGGATGTGTTTTGAGGGTAATTTAGTCTTCGTCATCCGCTTCATCTCCTTTTTTATTATCTATAGCATTAAAAATACGAGCTGTTTGGTATGTTTTTTTATCTAATCGGTTGCTTAAAATAACCAAAGTAGTTTTGTCGCTTTTTCTGTATTGAAAAGCTGTACGGTAGCCGTGCCACCAACCGTTATGAAACACAATGGTGTCGCCTCCATTTGGGTTGATGCGAAACCCTAAGCCGTAAAATCGGCCGTTGCCCGATCGTACCTGAGGTTTAGTAGCTTCTTGTATCGATTGAATAATTTTACCCGAAAATAAAAACTGCGCGTAGAGCAGCATATCCTGCGAGGTAGCGCACACTCCTTTGTCGCCAAAAACCCCATCAAATTCATCGGTGCCTATAGGCCTTTTTCTATAATCAAAAGCCATCGCTTGATGTTGCAGCGTATCTTGTATAGAAAAGAAGGCGGCGTGCTGCATACCGGATACATTAAAAATATGTTGCTGCACAAAATCTTGAAACGATTGCCCGCTTACTTTTTCAACCAACAGTGCCAGAAGCACATAATTTGTGTTGTTGTATTGGAAACGCCTGCCGGCTTTAAAATAAGCATCGGGCTTGTAGGTAATAAGTAAATCTAATACTTTTTGATTGCTTAAAGCGCTGTCTGTTTTAGGTAAGTGGTAATAGAAGTATAAATAGTTGGGCAAGCCGCTGGTATGCGACAGTAAATTTTTTATGGTAATATTAGGGTAAGGAAAAGACGGGAAATATTTTTTTATATCATCTGAAAGGCTTATTTTTTTTTGGCCTATCAATTTTAAAACCGAAACCGCCGTAAAGGTTTTGCTTACCGAGGCTAACTGAAAAACAGATTCATTGCTTAGCGATGTTTTGCTTTTTATGTTTTCATACCCAAAGGCTTGTTGATATACTAAAGTATCTTGGCACATAACGGCCACGCAGCCATTAAAAGTACCTTGTTTGTAGTCGGCACTAAAAATAGAATCCAACACCTGTTGCTTCTTTTGCAACAAACGAGATAGTGTAGCCGGCGCTTTCAGTACTATCTTTTGCATTTTAGGAATCATAGTAGGCTGTGCGGCTTTACTTTTAGATAAGCCTATGTACCAAGCAAAAGCCAACACACAAATTCCGGATAAGATGAACGAAAGTACTTTCATTGTAAAATTAAAGTGGCATAGTTAAAAACTTATATGCAATTTTGCAAAAAATAGAGCATTCGTTTTTCATCTATTTAAAAACAAAAAATATGAATAGAGTTTGGATATACACCAGCGCAAAACCCTTTAGCGCAGAAACAGAAGCCCTTTTGCAAGAAGAATTGCGGCTTTTTACACAAAAGTGGAATGCACACGGCACAGCCCTTACCTCTGTGTACGAAATTTTACACCACCATTTTATTGTAATAAAAGCCGATGAACAAAAATTTTCTGCCAGTGGTTGCAGCATTGATACGCAACTTCGGTTTATAAAAGAATTAGAAACAAAATACCAATTGGTGTTATTAGACAGGTTGCAAGTAGCATATACAAAAGAGCAAGAGGTGCGGGTAGTACATGCCTCAAAAATACCGCAAATGCTCCAGGAAAATACAATCAATGAAAATACGATGGTGTTTAATACGAGCGTAAGTGATGAAGATGCGTATAAAAAATATTTTGAAATTCCATTGAAAGAAAGCTGGTTGTACAAGCAAAAAGCGTAGCGCTTTTTTTATAGCATGAAGTCAAAAAAAAATACATTTAAAGGCTTACGGGTAGTGGAGTTGGCCTCGGTGCTGGCAGGGCCCAGCGTGGGTTTGTTTTTTGCTGAATTGGGAGCCGAGGTGCTAAAAATAGAAAACAAAAATACCAACGGCGATATTACCCGTAGCTGGAAGTTGCCTTCAGAAAATAAAAATGAAAACGCTTCGGCCTATTTTATGTCGGTCAATTTTTTAAAAAAACATTTATTTTTAGATATCAATACCCCTGCGGATTATAAAACCTGCATTGCCCATATAAAAAAAGCCCATATTGTAATTGCCAATTACAAAAAAGGAGACGACAAAAAATTAAAAGTAGATTATAACACCTTAAAAAAAATAAACCCAAAGCTTATTTATGCCTGCATACAAGGATTTTCTGATAACGAAGAGCGTGTAGCTTACGACCTAATTCTGCAAGCCGAAAGCGGCTTTATGAGCATGAACGGTACGCAGAAAACAGAACCCCTAAAAATGCCGGTTGCTATGATTGATTTGCTAACAGCGCATCAACTAAAAGAAGCTATTTTGCTGGCGCTATGGCAACAAAAGAAAACAAAAAAAGGCTGCAAAATAAGTGTTTCTCTTTTTGATACGGCCGTAGCCTCTTTGGCCAACCAAGCCACCAATTGGCTCATAGCCAAGCATGTTGCCCAACGCACCGGCTCTTTGCACCCCAACATAGCACCCTACGGCGAAATTTTTACAACTCAAGATAAGCATCAGGTAACTTTTGCCATAGGAAGCAATATGCAGTTTGCTAAACTGTGCGAATTGCTGGGTGTAGAAAAAACCGCTACACAAGAAAAATTTAGCACGAATCAGTTGCGGGTAATCAATAGAAATAAATTAGCTGTTATATTAAAACAAGAAGTAAAAAAATATCCCTTATCTTACCTGCAAAAAAAATGCATTCAGAAAAAAGTACCCTTTGCTAAAATACGAAACATACAAGAGGTATTTGACTTGCCCGAAGCAAAAAAACTGGTACAAACGGTTTCTTTCAATAAAAAAAAGTATCAAGTGGTAAGTTCTTTTACAGCTCGCTTTTCTTAGTCATTATTTTTTTAAAAAGATAGGGTAGGTTTAAGTAATAAAATGTATTTTTGTTTTTCATGAAAAAAAACGAAAAAGTAGTCGTTTTTTCGGGCGCCGGCATGAGCGCCGAAAGCGGTATTAAAACATTTAGAGATAGTGATGGCCTTTGGGAGCAGCACCGCGTAGAAGATGTAGCCACGCCTGAGGCATGGCAGCGAAGCCCCAGTTTGGTACTTCGCTTTTACAACGAGCGATTAAGGCAAGCCAAAGAGGCACAACCCAACCAAGGGCATTTGGTTATTGCGCGTTTACAAAAAATGTTTGAGCTGCAGGTTATTACACAAAACGTAGATGACTTGCACGAGCGGGCAGGCTCAAAAAATGTATTGCACTTGCATGGCGAGTTAAAAAAAATGCGCTCGTCGATAGATGAAAAACTCATTTTTCCTGTAGAAAATAACGAAATACAATTAGGCCATTTGTGCCCACGGGGTTCTCAGCTACGCCCGCATATTGTTTGGTTTGGCGAGTCGGTACCCCTTATGGAGCAAGCTATTGATATGGTTTCGGAAGCTACCCTCTTAATAATAGTAGGCACCTCGTTAGTGGTGTACCCCGCTGCTAATTTAATTCATTATACAACGCCTTCTTGTAAAAAATACTTAATTGACCCCGCTTCTTTTGATGCCTCAACGCTGCATGGCATTACGCACATAAAGAAAAAGGCATCTGATGGTTTACTAGAAATGGAAAAAATGATGGAGGCTTCGTTTTACACCCACTAAAAAATTAAATTCCCTGTAAGAGGGAAAAAACATAAAAAACAGCAAGGCTTACACTTGACAATGTGTTAAGTATCAGCATGAAATAATAAAACGCTTTTACCTCAATGTTTTCTACAAATAAAAAAAGCAAGGAAAGCCCTGATGGGATAAGAATAAGCGGCAGCATTATATACGTTAGGGTGTTGCTTACCCAATAGGTTTGGTTTTGACGTGTGTCTTTTATTTTTTTTATTTCGCGCAGTAGGTACGATTTGTAAATAAGCAAGCTGTCCCCATTTTTAGGAAAAAAAACATTAGTCTCAACTATTATTTTTATGTTTCTGTGTTTTTGCGCATCAAGTTGCACAAAGGTTTCTGAAGCAGCCATGGCCTTTTTTGCTATTCCTGCCTCGGGCATGTTTCCGTTTACTACCTTGTCGGGTACGGGGTAATAGGGAAGCATCCAGTCTATTACAATAAGCTGCGCTATCCATAAAAAGACGATGCAGCTTTTTCGTGCAGCCTTGTATATGGAGGTGCCGTATAGTTGATGAATAATTTTGTTTTTCCGGTGTTGTTTTTGTTGATGTAAAAAATCGGCGCGCTCTATGCGCTCTTCCAAAGAAATATCTTCTTTTCTGGGCATGTTTATTTTTGAATAGCGAACAAAATGCCTTTTAACTTATCTAAAAGGTTTTTTCCTTCCGGAATAAAATAAACAGAAACTTCTTTATGCCTGTTTATCAGGTATAAGTCTCTGTTGGATACGGTAAGTGTTTTTTCAATGCTGTTTTTTTTACACTCTTTTTCAAAGGCAATAACTTGTTGATACAAATCAGATGTAATATGCATCGTGCTTAATAACTGATTTCCTTCCCCTTCGTAAGCAAGAGCCGTGTAGCCGTTTTTAGTTTGTGTAAGCGCTATTTTTTGTGTTTCTACTTTTGTTTTGCATAGAATAAAAAGAGTGTCGTTTGTTTTTATTTTTTTTGATAGAAAGGTGGTGTCGGCAGCTTTTTTAAAAATTTTTGTTGGCTGGATAAACAGCAGTTCCAATGTTTTTTTGTTTATTTTTTTCTTTTCTACAATTTGGGTATTAAAAACAGATTGCAGCGTAAAAATATAGGTTCCTTGTTTTAATGATGAAAAAGTTTGTGTGCCGGCGGTGCAGCTAAAGTTAGTGTCTTTTGAGGATACGTGCAGGCTCCTCCATAAACGGTACTCGGGTACCAGGTTTTGATCTTCTATGGTTACATGCACAGCGCTGCGTTTCTGCGCTTTTATGATGAGGCCACAAAAGATAAAAAAAAGAAAAAAATGCTTATACATCTTGAGTAGATTTTACTGCCTCTACGTGATTTATTTCAGGAACCGCGCGTTTAATGGTTTCTTCTATACCAGCCCGCATGGTCATGGTACTCATGCTGCACGCTTTGCAAGCTCCTTTCAGTTCTACCCAAACGGTATCACCGGTAATTTCTACTAACTCTACATCGCCGCCATCAGCTATTAGATAAGGCCTAATGCTCTCTAAGGCTTCTTTTACTTTTTCTTGTACGTTCATTTTCTAAAAAGCGAAGGTACAAAAAACTTTTATACGCGTGCAAATACTTCTTTTTTTCTACCAAAATCCGCTCTGTTTTCTTGTTTTTATCGTGCCAAAAAAATAAAATGAATGTATTATATAATTTGTTTTTATTTTATTGTTAATCAATTTATTACAAAAATTATTTTTAAATAAACGCATTAAAAAAAAAGTTTTTTGTTTTTATAGTACGACTAAAATACAGTAAAATTGTTTACGAAATGGAGCTAAGAAATTTTAGGACTATTTTTTAAAAAGATTGAATTAAAAAACACATACAATGAAACGCTTTTTTTATACATCGTATTTTGCAAAGTATTTTTGGATGGCTTGTGCACTTCTTGTTGTACCGGGTTTTTACAGCAGCATTAAAGCGCAGTGCCCGCCTACTATAAATGCAGGGCATGATACCAGCGTGGCTTGTGGCATGACGGCTAACTTAGGCGGCCCGGCTACTACCCCTACTGTATCACCTATGAATACAGGCGGTTGCAACAGCGCTGCCTCGGCTATTGTAAACCCTGCCGGGGGGGCTTATATCAACAACGTTTCTACTACCGGCGGACTTACTACCAACATCAATAATATGAATACTTTGGTGCAAGGCCAAGACCCTACTATAGCTTGGATACCTTTTGCCAACTGGTACTCTAACTACACCTCGCAAATTGTAGATGTGCATCCGGGCGGTACTTTTATGTTAAACCTGCAAGGCAATAAAGGCGCTACCGGTTCTGCTCCTCCTACCTTCTCTTTTAGAATATGGATAGATTGGAATAACAACGGTGTGTTTGACAACGTACCCGGCAGTGAGTTGGTTTATACTACGGCTACTTCAGGTTCTAATCCTTTTAATTTTAATAACATTCCCATTACGGTACCCGCCACAGCAGCTAATGCTATAGTGCGCATGCGTATTCGTGTGAAATACGGTGCGCCTTGGGTTCCTAGTGATGCAGCCTGTACGCAAAGCAACCCAGTAGGGTGGCCGGGGCAAGGCAATTACGACCATACTTCTGAAATAGAAGATTACGGCGTAAAAATTTCCCCTTCAAGTGGTGGAGGCAGCGGCACCGGTTACACCTATTCATGGTCGCCTCCGGCAGGTTTAAGCGCTACTAACATTCCAAACCCTACGGCTACTCCAAGTGCTACTACGGTTTACACTTTAACGGTAACCGATACGGTGCATCACTGTTCGGGGGTGGCTCAAGTAACGGTAACAGTAGGGCAGGCAACTCCTACATTTACGAATCCCGGGCCTACTTGTTCCGGATCTTCTTTTACCCTTCCTACGCTTTCTACAAATAGCGTTAGCGGTACCTGGTCGCCAGCAGTAAACAACACCGCTACTACTACCTATACTTTTACCCCTAATACGGGGCAGTGTGCGCAAACTACTACGATGACGGTGGTCGTTAATTCGCCCCCTACGGTTTCTGCGGCTGCCAGCAATTCGGTACTGTGCGTGGGGCAATCTACCACGCTTACCGGTTCGGGTGCTGCCACCTATACGTGGACGGGAGGCATTAGTAACGGTGTGGCGTTTTCGCCTACGGTTACCACCACCTATACCGTTACCGGGGCTACTGCCGCTGGCTGTACCAATACGGCGGTGGCTACCATTACGGTAAACTCTAAGCCTACGATAACGGTAAACAATCCTGCTTTATGTAGTGGAGGCACGGCTACGCTTACGGCCAGCGGGGCTAACACCTATACATGGAGCGGAGGATCTACTGCTAACCCGTATAGCGTAAGCCCGGCGGCTACTACTGCTTATACAGTAACCGGAAGCAGTGCTGCCGGCTGTACGAATACCGCCGTAGCCAACGTAACAGTAAATCCTAAGCCTACCATAACCATAAACAACCCTACTATATGCAGCGGGGCTACTGCCACGCTTACGGCTAACGGAGCAAATACCTATACATGGAACGGAGGTTCTACTTCTAACCCGTATAGCGTAAGCCCGGCTGTTACTACCTCTTATACAGTAACCGGAAGCAGTGCTGCCGGCTGTACGAATACCGCCGTAGCCAACGTAACAGTAAATGCCGTTCCTACCGTAACGGTAAACAATGCGACTATATGTAGTGGTGCTACCGCTATACTTACTGCCGGCGGTGTTAGCACTTATACATGGAACGGAGGGGCTACTTCTAATCCGTATAGCGTAAGCCCGGCTGTTACTACCACCTATACCGTTACCGGGGCTACTGCCGCGGGCTGTACCAATACAGCGGTGGCTATCGTTACAGTTAATCCATTACCTACTGTTGTAGCGGTTGCCAGCAACTCTGTAATATGTTTAGGACAATCTACTACCTTAACAGGCTCGGGGGCTGCCACTTATACGTGGTCGGCCGGTGTAACGAATGGGCTCGCTTTTTCGCCTACTACAACCAACACATACACAGTTACCGGTACTTCAGCTGCAGGCTGCACCAACACCGCCGTAACCAGTGTTACCGTTAATCCTACCCCGGCTATTTTGGCTCTTGCCAGCAGTTCGGTTATATGTGCAGGACAAACAGTTGTTTTAACCGGTTCGGGAGCCAGCAGTTATACTTGGTCAAGCGGAGTGAGTAACGGTGTGGCTTTTTCACCTACGGCTACAGCCGTTTACACCGTAAGCGGAACGCCTGGTACTGGTTGTGCCAATACGGCTACGGTATCTGTAACGGTAGATCAAATACCTACCCTTGTGGTTACCTCCAGTAATTCGGTAATATGCGTGGGACAATCTACCTCTTTAACAGCTTCAGGAGCCAGCACTTATACCTGGTCTAACGGAATAAATAACGGTGTGGCGTTTTCGCCTACAACAACGACCTCTTATACCGTTACCGGCGCTACTGCCGGAGGCTGTACCAATACAGCGGTGGCTACTATTGTCGTAAACCCGTTGCCTACCTTATCGGTTACCGCCAGCAATACGGTTATCTGTAAAGGGCAATCCCTTACCCTAAATGGGGCAGGGGCTAATACTTATGTTTGGACGGGTGGCGTGATAGATGGAGTCGCTTTTTCACCTTCGGTAACAGCAACTTATACCGTTACCGGAACATCGGCCGCAGGCTGTAAAAACACAACCGTTGTAACGGTAAGTGTAACTCCTATACCAAACCCCGCCTGGACAGCTCCCTCTTTATGCTTGCCATCAGCGGCTATTAACCTAAGTCATTTAGTAACCGGTACACCCGGAGGCTCATGGAGCGGCACAGGGGTGTCGGGCACCAGTTTTAATCCTAATGCAGGAACTCAAACCGTTACTTATAGTGTAAGCATTGGTGCTTGTACCCAAACTTCTACGCAAACCATTACCATCAATCGTAGAGATAGCGCCACCATTAGCTACGCATCATCTGTTTATTGCTTGCAAAGCGGCATCAACCCTACCCCAACAATAGGGGGAACTACAGGTGGTGTGTTCACCATCAGCGCTCCTGGTTTTATTAACTCTTCTACCGGGCAGGTAGCTATACAATCTAGCGGTGCAGGTAGTTTTGTAGTTACATACAATACAAGTCCTTTAGGGCATGCTTGTCCGGCTGCTGTTTCTACTACCATCAACATTATTAAACCTCCCGGAGCCGCCTTTAGCTATACCAACTCGGTGTATTGCAAAGGAGGAAGCAATCAGGTTCCGGTTTTTAGAGGGAATAATGTAGCCGGTACTTTTTCGGTAAAACCAGCGGGCTTAGTATTTACAAATGCTACAAACGGGATTATCAATTTAGCTAACAGTGCCCCCGGTGTTTATACCATATACAACACTACTGCAGCAACGGGTGGTTGTAGCGCCGTAGTAGATTCTTTTAACGTAACTATTACGCAAGTAAAAGCAGCTATAAGCGCTAGCCCCAATAGCGGTTTTGCCGATTTAGATGTGGCGTTTACCAATGGCAGTTCAACGGGAGCTAACATAAGTTATCTTTGGAATTTTGGCGCGCTTGGCGGCAGTAGTTCAGAATTTAATCCTTCTTACACCTTTCATCAACCCGGCACCTATACGGTAAACTTGTTGGTTTCAAACGGAGCTTGCTCGGATACAGCCAACGTAGTGATTTTTGTAGATGAAACAACTTTGTACATACCCAACGCGTTTACCCCTGATGGCGATCATCTAAACGAATCCTTCGGGCCGGTAGGTTATGGTATCGGCAACAAAGATTATGGTTTTTATATTTTCAATAGATGGGGCGAAAAACTATACGAATCGCACACCCCTTACGAGGCTTGGGACGGAACTTACAAAGGGCAAACCGTTCAGTGCGATGTATATGTATGGAAGCTGATTTATTTTACCAACGGTAAAGACAATCAAAAAGCAGGAACAGTAACGGTAATACGTTAATGCTTTTTTAGCAGATAATAGCCATTAAGGTAGAAAATCGCCCGCTTGCTGCCTAATCCGCTTCGTTTAGTTTAATTTTTGTTTTTTACTACCAATAAAGTTAAATAATTGTTAATTATTCAAATCGAGTTGTTTTTAACAAAATATTGTAGTACATTCGCATTTATGAGTGTCTGCTATCTTATCAAAGGCCGGAAAAACAAAAGAGCTTACCCTCTGCTTGATTGCGCTAAATAAACAATTAGAAGCACAACAAAAATTAATTGAAGCATTAACTAAAAAAGTATCTGAAAAATAATTTATTTCCCTTAATTAATAGAGAAACATTTATGTTTACTGATAAAAAACATATTGCTTTTTACGCAACTATACTTGCGGTTGTTGTTTTGTTTTTTGCATTCTCTTGCAAAAAGGATAGAAGTATTGTAGATAACAATTGTAATAATATGGGTGCTAATGCTAATTTTAAAATTTACGAGCGATTTTTAACCGATTCTATCGAGGCGGATACTTTAAGTGCAAGTGGGTTATATAGATTGTATCCAAATATTATCTCTGATAGTTTTAATTATAAATGGACTATTAAAAGTTCAAGTTATTTTGGAACTAGCGCACTTACTTATTTAGAGATAGATAATAGTAGCTACAACAATCATTTACCATCTTCACAAACGTATTCTGTTACTTTAACAGTAAGTCTAAAAAACAGAAGTAATTGTAATAATATAAAGGAAGTAGACAGCATTTCTAAAAGGTTTTATATATGGCCTTGTGAGCAAGGAAATTGTTATAATGGCGGATTTCCTACAACCTATACATTAAGTGCACCAGTAAATTATTGGCCAATATGGGGCTCATTTAAAGGGCAAACCAAAAACGATCCTACTACAGTTAGAATTGTTACAATCTTTGATACACTTGGCGTTATACCAAATCAATCGTGTGAAGGTTCATTAGCAGGACAAACAGGCAGAATATCAGTGTTAAGAAATATTCCATATAATAATTGGAATAGTTTAAAATGCTCTTCGGGTTTAAGTTTATATGGAAGCATATCTGCCCCTAGTGGTGGGGCTTGCGAAACCTTTTTTTACACGAATGGTTTTACATCATCAAATTGTTGTAATGGCGGGCAAATGCCTTATTTAAATGGTAAAGCATATCTTGATTTAAATAATAGCAACATGATTATTATTGACTATCAATATAAAGACACTTTGACCGGTATATTAATTAACGATCAGTTTAAAGGATTAAGAATATAATAAAAATCATTGTTGTCCGACAAAAACACAAAATAAGTTTAAAATCTTTTAGAGGGGTTGATTTTGTTGAATCGCGTTGTTATTTTTAAAAGTGAAGCCCCCTTATGTGTCAAAGAGGTCTAACTTTGTTTGATGGATGTTGGTTAAAACCTCCCATTTAGCTTCTGGATTTTTTAGGAATTTGAATAAACCCAGATTATGCGTTAGGCAATTTTTGCTCCGTTATTTTGACCTGTATCCCTTGATAACATTGGTGTTTCTAAAATTCAATTTCTAATGCTATGCATTAGGAAAGGTGATAGATAAAATCTTCCGAAGCCATTGCTATTACTATGTTTCACAAGTAATGAACGGGGCTAATGCATAATCTGGGTTTAATTTTTGTTTTTTACTACCAATAAAGTTAAATAATTGTTAATTATTCAAATTGAGTTGTTTTTAACAAAAATGCATATTATCTTTGTCTTTATGAGTATTTACTATACTAATTACCGCAGACCGCAGACCGCAGACCGCAGACCGCAGACCGCAGACCGCAGACCGCAGACCGCAGACCGCAGACCGCAGACCGCAACAAAATAAAAGCGGTAAAGGTACTTTTTTTTACTTCTGTACATTGTATTTTCTGCCTTGTAGGTTGTGCACTGTCCTTTCTGTATGCTGTACTTTGTATGTTGTGCATACTCTGCGCGGATCGCCCCTTCATATATCGCGGTACAATATACACAACCTACAGCATACAATGTGCAATATACAGCATACAACAAAAAATAACCTTTAAATCCACATCTATATGAAAAAAATACATACCTTAGCACTAAGTTTGATAACAGCAAGCACCTGCTTCTCCCAAAGCGGACAAAAATGGGCTACAGGAGGCAACAGCTTATCTAACAGC
>JAFDYI010000020.1 GCA_018267475.1 Bacteroidota bacterium
GTTTTCATGTTTGTTTGAATACCCTAAAAACAGCGCGCAAGCCAGGCAAATCACGGAGCCGTTAGGCTTTGTGCGTGGCAGATTGATTTGCCTTGATTTTTTGTTTCTTTTTCATCTAAGGAAAAAGAAAATAAAAAAGATTTTTTCTTTACAACGGGCGCTGAGCGGAGTCGAAGCGCTAAGTTTCTTTATCGTTATTACTTTTTTTGCACTAAAAAACGTCTTTAAAAAACGACCCGGAGAAAATAATTTTTCAACATATTTTCTAAAAAAAGTTGCTTTTACCAAAATATTGTAGTACATTCGCATATATGAGTATCTGCTATCTTATCAAAGGCCGGAAAAACAAAAGAACTTACCCTCTACTTGATAGAGCTAAACAAAAAAGTAGAAACTCTGCAAAAAGAAAACATTGAATTGCAAAAACTAAAGAAGTAATTTTTATAAAATAGCAAGAATGAAAAAGAGTAAGCATATTTTTTGTTTTAGTATTGTAATAACATGCGTTATAATTATTGCTAGTGGTTGTAGTAAAAAATACCCTGGAGATGATGTAAGTTATTGCGGTATATCTCCACTAAAGAGGCTATCAGACCATTATTATGGTTGGGGTATAGATAATTATATTGAGGATGGCTCCGATTCTACTAAGTTAATCACATGGGGGACTAGCTGCGCTCCAAGAGGGCTTGAGATAACTGGTAAAACTAAAACAGGTATAAATTTTAATGGCAGGTATTATACCACTATCTGTACTGGAAGTATGAATTTTATAGACAATGAAAACAAACTTAATATTCAACTTACAAGCTTTTCTCAAGGTTGTTATAACCCGTTTGTAAATATGAATACTAATTGGGATATAGAAGAACTTACCATGAATACTCTTAAAATAAGAAGCACGATAAATGGGATTACTTATGAAATTTATTTTTCTGCATCTTAATTAAACTTTTCACTTAAAACCTTATGAAAGAAATACTTTTTATTTTATTTATTGGTTATGCGACATCAACAATGGCACAAGGTCTATCTGTTGGCGGAGTTAATGCTTCTAATAATAATGATTCTAATATGGAAAAATACTGGTGGAATTGCTCGCTACCCGGTACAGCAAGGCAACAACAGCCTTACCCTGCAAGCAGCTACGCTCAATCAAAACGTACTGTTCTGCACCTTGCTTGTAAACGGTGTAAAAATTACCACCAACAAAATGATGATGGCGAAATAAAACAACCTGCCCCCTTTATCTTTCAAGCCGCCCCAAAAAGGCGGCTTTTTTAGCTTTTACACAAAGAGAAGCCTACGATAAAAATGGAGGCTTAACCTAATGCCCTCCTCCTTTGCTCCAGTGGGGGCAGGTATCGCATCGGTTTTTAGGCCTGAAAATAAAACAACCTTGAGTGAGCAGTACAATGGCTAAAAGCCATAAAAACAAGTTATATTTTTTTCGCATGGCTTTTTTTATTTTTGCTTTGGTAGTATTTACACCAGTTTGTTAAGGGGCATTTTTCGCACAGGGGTTTTCTGGCTAAACAAATATAGCGGCCGTGCAAAATAAGCCAATGATGTGCTTTGGGCACTAATGGTTTAGGAATAAAAGTTATCAGTTGTTTTTCGGCCTGCAACACGTTGTTGGCGTTGGTGGTTAGTCCTAAACGGGCCGACACTCTGTACACATGCGTATCTACCGCCATGGTAGGCTGGTTATACACTACAGATGCTATCACATTGGCGGTTTTTCTGCCTACCCCCGGCAATTGTATTAAATCTTCTACACGGCTTGGTATCTTCCCTTTAAAAACAGAGAGCAACATAGCAGCCATACCCACTAAATGTTTTGCTTTATTATTAGGGTAGCTGATGCTTTTTATGTACATAAAAACAGTTTCAGGCGTGCTTGCGGCAAGGGCTTGCGCAGTAGGAAAATCGGCAAATAATTTAGGTGTTACCATATTAACGCGTTTATCGGTGCATTGGGCCGACAAAATCACCGCTACCAACAATTCAAACGGGTTTTGGTAATGCAATTCGGTTTCGGCCGGTGCTTTGTTTTGTTCAAAATACCGAAGTATGGCGGCGTATCGCTCTTGTTTAGTCATATTGGTAAGGTACTAAAAAAACGGTTTTTAGTTGATTTCATTTTTTTCAAATATCGTATTTTTTTTATTCCCTACTTTTGCTTTTTAATAAAGTATTGCGGTTATGCACTTATACGCTCCTTTTAAACAAGATAAAATAGCCTACACGGTGCACGGAAAGGGTAGGGCGGTGGTGTTGTTGCATGGCTTTTTAGGTTCGGTGCAATTGTGGGATACTATGATAGTGGGTTTATCAAAACAGTTTAAAGTAATTTGCATTGATTTGCCCGGCCATGGTAAAAGCCCCTGTTTTGGCTATGTACACAGCATGGAGCTGATGGCGCAAAGCGTAAAAGCAGTAATGGATTTTTTGCGGTTAAAAAAATACGTGCTTATTGGGCACAGCATGGGGGGTTATACCGGTTTGGCCTTTGCCGAGTTATATCCCGATTGTTTGCGGGGTTTGTGTTTGTTTCACTCCACCTCTTATGCCGATAGCGAGCAAAAAAAAAGAGATAGAAGCCGTGCAGTAAAAATTGTAAAGCAAAACCAAGTGCTGTATGTAAAAGCAACAGTAGCTAATTTATTCTACCCTAAAAATGTAAAGAAGTTGAAAAAGGAAGTGCATCTTACCCTGCGTATTGCCCAAAAAACAAGCAAGCAAGGGCTTGTTGCGGCCTTAGAAGGCATGAAAAAACGCCCCAGCAGAGATGTGGTGCTGCATTTCGTGCCTTATCCAATACTGTTTATTATAGGCAAGTACGATGCTGTTTTACCTATGCAAAGCCTGCTCCATCAGGCCGAAATAGCAACTCATAAAAACGTGTTGTTGCTGGAAAAAGCAGGGCACATGGGCTTTTTGGAAGAGCCGCTTCTTTGTCAGAAAGCATTAAAACGTTTTATCAGAAAATCGTTTCAGCCGTACAAAAAACGAGTTTAATCAGCCGAAAGGGTGTTTTTTTTGAAAAACTCCCACAGCACAACGCCCGCACTTACCGATACATTAAGTGAATGTTTGGTGCCACCCTGTGCAATTTCTATAGCGGCATGGCAGGCGTTGAGTACCGCATGCTGTACCCCCTCTACCTCATTACCAAAAACAAGAGCATATTTTTGTTGCTTTTGTATGTGCACTTGGTGCAAGCTAAGAGCCTGTTGAGTCTGCTCTACGGCGTATAAAATGTAGCCCTCTTGTTTCAAGTTGTTAATTCTTGCTAAAATATCCGCTTCGTGCTGCCAAAGCACGCTCTCTGTAGCGCCTAGAGCCGTTTTGTGTATTTCTTTATGAGGGGGGGTGCCGGTATAGCCGCACAGATACAGTTTTTCGATAGCAAAGGCATCGCAGGTGCGAAACACAGAACCCACGTTGTGCAAGCTTCTTACGTTATCCAGCAACACTACTACGGGTGTTTTGGGCATATCAACAAATTCAGCTATTGTTTTTCGCCCTAACTGCTCATTTTCCAGTTTTTTATCCATTTTTAATTTTTTTGTTTTAAAAAGTATCTCTATTATTGCAGGGCGAAAAAAACACAAAAATTATAGTTATGCAAAAGAATACACTTAAAATGTTATCAATTGTTGCAGGTTCAGCCGTTTTACTGGCCTCTTGCGATGGATTAGGTAAAATGATTAAAAAGCAAAACCTTATTTCTTACACGGTAACCCCTAACCCGGTAGAAGAAAAGGCCGATAGCGTAGCCTTTAACATTTCAGGAAAATATCCTGCTAAGTTATTTGCTAAAAAAGCGGTAGTAACCGTAACCCCCGTAATGAAATACACAAGCGGCGGCGAAAAAGCACTTGAATCGGTAACTCTTTTAGGCGAAAAAGCCACGGGCAACGGACAAAAAATACCGTACGCACAAGGCGGCACCTTTTCTAAAACCTTTTCGGCTCCTTATGAGGCAGGTATGAAAAACTGCACCGTAGAGTTGCGCGCAGTAGGTAATAAATCAGGTTCTACTAAAACCAAATCGTTTAAAGATGTAAAAATGGCTGACGGTACCATCATTACTCCTCTTTTGGTGCGTCATGATGAAAAAGGCATTTTTGCTAAAGATGCTTTCACAAAAACAACCCCTGCCAACCAAACTACTCATATTTTTTACGCTATCAATCAAGCCAACGTACGCGGCGGCGAAATGAGCAGCGCGGAAATGAAAGCGGTAGATAAATTTGTAAAAGAAAACATCAACAACGCTTGGTACGAATTTAAAGGCGTAAGTGTATCGGCCTACGCATCTCCAGATGGCGAAACCGATAAAAACATGCACTTGGCAGAAGATCGTGCTAAATCAGCTACTTCTGCTATGGAAGGCATGTTTAAAAAAGATAAAAAAGCAAAATTTGGAAAACAAAAAACAGACTACACTACCGGCACCACCAAAGAAGATTGGGAAGGGTTTCAAGCCGCTATGCAGCAATCTACCATGAAAGATAAAGACCTGGTACTGCGCGTGCTTACCATGTACAACGATCCCAACCAACGTCGTAAAGAAATAAAAAATTTATCGGCCACCTATACTGAATTAGCAAAAGACATACTACCTAAATTGCGTCGTGCTGAAGTAGTGGTAAACGTAGATAAAAAATCGCGTACCGACGAAGCCATCTCTCGTTTAGCTACTTCTCGCCCCGATTCATTAAGCGTAGAAGAATTGCTTTACGCCGGTACCCTTACCAGCGATGTAAATACTAAAATAACCATCTACCAAAATGCTGAAAAACAATACGGCTCGGATTGGAGAACCAGCAACAACTTAGGCGTAGCTTATCTAATGAATAACAAAGTAGATGATGCTAAAGCCGCTTTTGACCGCGCTTCTAAAAACGCCAGCGGAAACCCCATCGTAGCAAACAATACCGGTATTATTTATGCTAAAAACGGCGACCGCAAAACCGCTATGGATTACTACAACAAAGCATCTGGAGCCGGCGCTGAAGTAAATTACAATAAAGGTATTGTAAACATACGCGACGGTAAATACAGCGATGCGGTTAGTAATTTCGGCAGTTTTAAAGGCTTTAACTTAGCTTTGGCTCAACTGCTAAACGGAAACCCTGAAAGCGTAAACGGAACTATTGATGCCAGCACTGAAAAAGAAGCTGCTATGAGCGATTATTTAAAAGCAGTAGCCTCAGCTCGTAAAGGCGATTCGGGTAATGGTATGACTTTATTAAAATCAGCTATCGGAAAAGATGCTTCGCTTAAAGCAATGGCAAAAGACGATTGCGAATTTTTGAAATGGAGAGAAAACGCCGACTTTAAATCATTGACTAACTAAAAAAACAAAGTAATAAAGCAGCAAAGCCATCCTACGGGGTGGCTTTGTTGTTTAGTTTAAATTCGTACCTTTGTAGCATAAAAATTAAACAGTATGTATCCCGAATCGTTAGTAAAACCAATGAAAGAAGAGCTTACTCAAGTAGGCTTTGAAGAGTGTTTAAGCCCTGAAGCCGTAGAAGCGACTTTAAGTAAGAAAGGAACCGTGCTGATGGTAGTAAACTCTGTGTGTGGTTGTGCTGCCGGTGCCTGCCGCCCGGGTGTAGCCAAAAGCTTACAGCATGCAAAAAAACCCCATACCCTAAGTACCGTATTTGCCGGCTTTGATACCGAAGCCGTAGCTCAGGCGCGTAAACATTTTGCACCTTACCCCCCTTCTTCACCGGCCATCGCTTTATTTAAAGATGGGCAGCTGGTGCATTTTATAGAGCGCCACAATATAGAAGGCAGAACCGCATTCGCCATTGCAGAGCATTTGCAAGCCGTGTACGACGAGTTTTGCTAAGATTGTTTTTATATGAACGAAGAAAAAATAAAAATAGGCATTAGTCAGGGCGACATTAATGGTATTGGATTAGAAGTAATACTAAAAACCTTGGTAGAGCCCGAATTGCTGGATATTTGCACTCCAGTGCTGTTTAGTTCACAAAAAACCATCAACTATTACCGCAAACTTATAGGGCTTGATGAATTTCATTTTAATGTGATACGCGAGCTAAAACAAATAGTACCAAAAAAAATAAATGTGTTGGTATGCTACGAAGAAGAAGTGCCTTTTGAAATAGGAAAATCAACTAAAGAAGGCGGCAAGTATGCCCTCGTATCTTTGCAAAAAGCAGCCGAAGCAGCCAAGCAAGGCATTGTAGATGTGTTGGTAACAGCCCCCATCAATAAAAAAAATATACAAACCGATACCTTTAAATTTCCGGGACACAGCGAATTTTTAGCCTCTTATTTCGGTTTTGAAAAAGGAGCTATGATGCTTATGTGTGCCGACCAACTGCGCGTAGGCTTAGTTACGGGGCACGTTCCGGTTAGTCAAATAAGTGCGCTTATCACCGAAGAAAAAGTAGCCGATAAAATTATTCATCTAAACAAAACGCTAAAAATAGATTTTGGCATACAAAAACCAAAAATAGCCGTACTTGCTTTAAACCCACACGCCGGCGACGAGGGGGTAATAGGTAATGAAGATGCCACTATAGTAAAGCCCGCCATAAACCGATTAAAAGAAAATATCCTGGTATATGGGCCTTACCCTGCTGATGGTTTTTTTGGATCGGAAACGTATAAACAATTTGACGCCGTTTTAGCTATGTATCACGACCAAGGCTTAATTCCTTTCAAAGCCCTTTCTTTTAATAACGGAGTAAACTTTACTACCGGTTTACCTCTTATTCGTACCTCGCCCGACCACGGCGTAGCCTATGATATAGCAGGAAAAAACACAGCCAATGCCAACTCGTTTCGCACCGCTTTGTACACCGCTATTGATTTACACCGAAACCGAAAAACATATCAAGAAGCCTCGGCCAACCCTTTAAAATCAAATCCTACCAAAAAGCAAACTTCTTTTAGAGAGTAGTTTTTATAAAAAAATAAAAAATGAAAACACTAGTCGCTCATTTTTCTAAGCAATTGCAAGAAGCGTTAAGCATTGCACAAAGCGCAAACCTTTCGGCGCCCAAACACATCCACAATGTGCTCATAACAGGCCTAGGAGGCTCGGGTATTGGCGGCACCAATATTATTGAAATGACTCTCAAAACAGCTACCGTACCTGTTTTGGTAAGTAAAGATTATTTTATTCCCAACTTTGTTAATGAAAACACATTGGTTGTTGTGTGCTCTTACTCAGGCAATACCGAAGAAACCATAAGTGCTATGCAACAAGCCATGCAACGCAAAGCACAAATAGCCTGCATTACCAGCGGTGGAAAAATAAAAGAATTAGCCCAACAACATCATTTCGATTTGATTATAATACCCGGTGGCCACCCACCTCGCTCGTGTATGGGCTACTCGCTGGTACAGCTTATGCGTGTATTTGATGCAAAAAAAATAGCCCCTCTATCCTACCAAAAAGAAATAGAAAACGTCATCACTCTTTTAGATAAAAAAGAAGAAGATATGAAGCAAAAAGCAATGGATTTTGCTAAAAAACTACACGGAAAAATACCCGTTATTTATTCATTAGGTAATACAGAGGGCTTGGCTATACGTTTTCGTCAGCAAATGAATGAAAACAGTAAAATGCTTTGTTGGCATCATGTAATACCCGAAATGAATCACAATGAATTGGTAGGCTGGGCAGGAGGAAACCATAATTTTGCCGTTTGTGTTTTACGAACCGATTTTGATTACGAGCGCAATGTAGCTCGCTTAGCTATTAACAAAGAAATTATAGCTAAATACACCGATACTGTTTTTGAAATAAAAGCAGAAGGAGGCAGCGCTATAGAGCAAGCTTTTTATCTGATACATCTTACCGATTGGATTAGTTGCTACTTAGCCGATTTAAAAAACATAGACCCTATGGAGATAAATGTAATAAATCATTTAAAAGATACTTTAGCTAAAAAACCGCAACTATAATTTATTTAAGGTAATGCTATTTTTTCTTTTTCTGTAGTAGAAATAAAAATAACAGCCACTCCATTACCTATTACATTGGTGATGGCTCGTGCCTCGCTCATAAATTTATCTACCCCCAATAAAAAAGCCAAACCCTCTACGGGTATGTTGTGCAGTGTGCTGAGCGTAGAAGCTAATACTACAAAGCCACTACCTGTTACCCCCGCAGCCCCTTTAGAGGTAATCATTAAAATACCCATAATACTTATCAACTCCATAAACGAAAGAGGCACTTTGTATAACTGTGCTATAAAAAGTACCGCCATAGAAAGATAGATGGAGGTACCATCTAAATTAAAAGAATAGCCCGCCGGCACCACTAAGCCTACCACGGATTTGCTGCATCCTACACGTTCTAATTTATTCATTAAAGAAGGAAGTGCGGGTTCTGAAGAAGAAGTGGCCAATACTAGTAAAATTTCTTCTTTTATATAGGATACAAACGAAAAAATACGTTGTCCACAAAAGCGCATGACCAAGCCTAACACGCCAAAAATAAAAAGAGCCATAGTTAGGTACATGCACGTCATAAGTTTGGCCAACGGAAGCAAACTCTGTAAGCCAAATTTACCCACCGCAAAAGCCATTCCGCCAAAAGCCCCAATAGGAGCTAGATACATAACGTATTTTAGCGCGGCAAAAACATAATACGAAGTACTTTGCAACAGCGAAACTATTTTTTCTTTCTTCTTTAAACGTATAAGCATGAAACCAAATAAAACACCCATTACTAAAACCTGTAAGGTATTGTTAGACATAAAAAAAAGACTCCAGCTAAAATGGTTTGGCGTTTTGTTGGAGTAAGTGAAAGCGTCTTGCGTTGATAAACCAGAAAGAGCAATGGCGCCGGGTTTAAACACGTAAGCCAGTAGTAAACCCAAAGCTAAAGAAAATGTAGTAATAACTTCAAAGTACAAAAGCGCTTTTAGTCCGATGCCACCTACTTTTTTAAAAGAATGGGCACCGCTAATGCCTAACGAAATAGTTAGGAAAATAATAGGAGCAATAAAAATTTTAATAAGGTTGATAAAACTTTTTCCTAATATCTCCATTTGCACCGCTACCGAAGGGTAAAAAATACCCAGCAGCACAGCTGCTATAATAGCCAGCAGCACTTGAAACGCGATATTTTTTAGAAGTTTCATAAATAAAAATAGTATTTAGCAAATAACGTGCAACGAATGAGGTTTAATAAGCACTTCTGTCAGTCCATTAGTACTAGTTCCGCTTTCGCCATCATAGTGCATAAAATGAGTATCTGTGTTTTTTAATGTAATTTTTTTTGCGGTTATGGTTTGTATGTTTTTTGAGGTGTGGGCGCGCCTCATCAATACTTTTAACAACAATCCAAAAGATCCTAATATGCCAAAGGGTTTCACTACTACTACGTGCAACAAACCATCATCTATCTTAGCTTGTGGCGCTACATAAAAATCGTTTCCATATTGCCCGGCATTGGCAAAAGCAATTAAAAAGGCTTTAGTGTGTATGGTTTTATTGTCCGTTTCTATAATGTATTCTTTTGATTTGTATGAAAGCAAGAGCTGTATCGACAGCTTTATGTAAGACCATAAGCCGCGCCGGGTACTATGCGCAAATAAGCGACATATTTCGGCATCAAAGCCTACACCGGCTGCGCAGCTAAAATAATGTTGGTTAATAAATCCGGTATCTATAGTTTTGATGGTGCCTGCCTCTATGCGTTTTATAGCGTCTGCTGTTTGTTGTGGAATGCCTAAACTACGTGCCAAACCGTTGCCTGAGCCTCTGGGTATAATGCCTAAAACAATTGGAGTATCAACTAAGTTTTTAGCTACTTCGTTTACTGTGCCATCGCCGCCCACCGCCACTACGGCATCATAGCTCCCAGAAGTAATTTTTGTTTTTATCTCATCAAAATGATGTTTGTGTTCCCATATTAAAACGTCGTAGGCTGTTTTTCCCGTCATGTTTTGGCGGATAAGCCTTTCTATATCTTGTTTTTTTTTAACCCCCGATTTAGGATTTATTACAAAAGCTATGTGTTTAAAATGACTCATAAAACAGTACCGCCAAATATACTATCAATTCTTGTTTTATTAAAGCGTATGACAGGGGATTGGTATCAGTACAATTTTTGATAGGTTTGCCACCAGCGGTCGGGTATTTCATCTTTGCAGGCGGTTTCATAATCTTTGTATGAGCAGGGTATAAGGGTGTGCCGTTCAAATTTTAATTTTTTATCGGGGGGGTATGGCACTTCCATCCACCAACGGTCGCTTTTGTTGCTTTTATAAAAATTAATTTCGTACTTATGGTCTTGCAAAAACACATGAAAGCGTGTGTACTCGGGATTGTTTTTTGATGGTTGGTCTTTTTTTCTTCCGTAAAAACCTTCTATAAAACACCAAATCATTTGCGCTGCTAAGGCTGCTGTTTTTTCTTGCACATCAAACGCGGGATTTATTTCATATAAACCAACAGAGGTTAATTTATCGCTCATACCGGCGTAGCGCATCATTTGGCAAGCTTCTTCTGCGTAAAATCCATTGGGTTGTGCGCGTGCATGGGCGGGGGCATCGCTGTGTTTTAGGGCGCTGATGTCAAAACTCATCATGTCGGCATGTCGTATAATGGGTTCAGATTCTGTAATGTTATCGCGTATTTGCCCCAATCGGTAGGTATCAAAATATAATTTGTTCATCATAGTCAAGCTTGATTGCGGTACTAAATACGTTTGGTGCCCAATTTGGCTGTAATTAAAAAGGAAGTTGGGCTGGTATAGTAGTATTTTACCGAGAAACGTTTGACTATTTAATTCGTTGTCAGCAGTACCTAAATCGAAAGAGGCATCTATGCTTACCATGTTGATGGTTTGCTCTAATTTTTCGTAGCCTTTAAACTGGGCAAAAGTAAGGTCTTGCGAGCCTCCTATAATAATAGGCACGATGTTTTTTTTAATTAAAAAAGAAATAGAATCCGATAAGGCGAAAAACGTATCTTGCTCAGTATGTCCAGGCTTTATATTTCCTAAATCAGCTATGCGCGGTGTGAAGGATCCTGGAAAAAGTTTATATAACTGCTTTCGTACGCTGTGTGGGGCCTTAGCACAGCCTTTGTTGTGTGGTGATAAGCGGTCTTCGCACACCCCTATAATGGCTATATCAACCCCCTCTAAACTGGGAAACCGGGTGGTGTGTATAGAAAAAACAGACGCGAAACTTTCGCTTACTGCATTTTCAACATCTACTTCAATGGGAGAGAAATAAAAATCTATATCCGACATGCGTTTTTTTTAATTCCCTAAAGATAAGTTCATACTTTTTATCAAAGGAGTATGTTTTTTAAAGAAATGAACAACTATGTTTTAAAAACGTGGATATACTTTTTTATATTTTATGATAGCCCAATAAGGTTTTGTTGCTGTTTAAAAATGTTTCGGTGTATTGTTTGGCTTTTAGGCAGGCACGCTGTATGTTTTCACCTTTTGCCAACTGAGCCGTTATAGCCGAAGCCAGCACACAGCCCGAGCCGTGTTTTTGAAATACTGTTTTTGCCTTGGGACGAAAGGTTAGCATTTTCTCTTTTATAAATAAAAAATCTTTTCCTGTGTTTTTTTTATCTTCCTTTAAAGCATGTCCTCCTTTTAAATACACTTGACAAAAAGAAGTTATTTTTTTTGCGTTTTCATGCGCATCGCTGCTGTGCCCAAGCCATATTGCTTCCGGTATATTGGGTGTAAGCAAGTATATTTTAGAAAAAATGGGTTCAAGCATCGTTGGTTCTGCGCGCGTATGAAATTCAAAGCCAGCGCTGGCCTTTATGATGGGATCCCAAATTATTTTTACGTTAGGATTTTTAGAAACAAGTAACGTAACGAGTGTATCTAACGCTTGCATGCTCTGTATTAACCCTATTTTTACAAAATCAAAATCAAAACGTTTACTAAGAAGTTGTATTTGTGCTGTTATTTTCTCTACGCTTATCCAATCTACCTGAGTAAATTCTATGTCGTTTTGAAATGTATTGGCTGTAATGGCAGCCAGTCCGCATAGTTTGTGGCTTTCAAATGTTTTTATATCAGCTAAAACGCCTGCTCCTCCGCTGGGGTCAAAGCCTCCTATACTTAATACGTATTTTCTGTTTTTGTGCATACGCATGCAAAGATACACACTCTTTAATACCCGTATTTATCTTTCCAAAGATGTTTTAAGTACGCGCGCAATTCATTTTCTCGGGCATTGGCGCCCGGGTTGTATAATTGGGTATGTGCTATTTCGTTTGGTAAAAATTCTTGTGTTACAAAATTTTGTTCGTGTGCATGGGCATACTGGTAATTTTCTCCGTAATGCAAATCCTTCATCAGCTTGGTGGGCGCATTGCGCAAATGAAGCGGTACCGGCAAATTTGTTTTTTCTTTTACCAATTGCATGGCTTTATTGATAGCTTCGTAACAAGCATTGCTTTTAGGAGAACAGGCCAAATAAGTAGCGCATTGCGAAAGAATAATGCGGCCTTCGGGGTACCCAATAAGGCTTACTGCCTGAAAGCAGTTGGTGGCCATTATTAAAGCGGTGGGATTTGCGTTTCCAATATCCTCTGATGCTAAAATAACTAAGCGGCGTGCAATAAATTTTATATCCTCTCCTCCCTCTATCATGCGGGCCAGCCAATATACGGCTGCATTGGGGTCGCTGCCTCGTATTGATTTTATAAAAGCAGAAATAATGTCGTAATGCATTTCCCCACTTTTATCGTATAAGCTCAGGTTGTTCATTAAACTTTCTTGAGCCGTTTGGTTGGTAATAATCACGGTATTGGAAGTGGCAGCATGTACCACAATTTCTAAAGCATTAAGTAGTTTTCGAGCATCGCCTCCGGATATACGCAATAAAAAATCGGTTTCTTTTAGTTCTATTTTTTTTAAGGATAAAAATTCATCTTTTTCAACGGCTTGGTGTAACAGGTCTTCCAACTCTTTTTTACTAAGATGTTCTAACACAAACACCTGGCAGCGAGAGAGTAAAGCGGGTATCACTTCAAACGAAGGGTTTTCGGTAGTAGCACCAATAAGAGTAACGGTGCCTTTTTCTACCGCGCCCAACAAAGAGTCTTGTTGCGACTTGCTAAAACGGTGTATCTCATCAATAAATAATACCGGCTTGTTTTGCCCAAAAAAAGCTTGACTTTTTGCTTTCTCTATGATTTCTCGCACCTCTTTTACGCCGCTGTTAATGGCGCTAAGAGTATAAAAAGGTGTTTTTAAAGTATGACTGATAATGGTTGCCAGGGTGGTTTTTCCTACACCCGGAGGCCCCCATAAAATAATAGAAGGCAACAAGCCTTTTTCTATAAAATGGCGCAGCGGCTTACCCTTAGCTATAAGATGTGTTTGCCCTATATAATCGGATAGAGTTTTTGGGCGCATGCGTTCGGCAAGAGGGGTATTCATAGAGGTTAAAAAAACTGTTGAAAACTACATAAAAAACCAATTGATTTTAAAAGTACTTTTACCCAAAATTGAACGAGATGTTAAAAACAAACAAACTAACAACCGTAATTTGCGCGGCGGCGCTTGCATTTTGCGCTTTTAAAGGCGATAAAGATGCTTTGGATAAAAAAATATACACCCTGCAAGTAAACGAAATAAAAAACGGGCAAGCAAAAAACAAAAAACCATTTGACGATGAGTTGGAGTTTAAAGACGGAAAACTAATCAGTACCTTTTTAATAGCTAAGCACGAATTTAAGTGGATAAAATACAAGGTTACTAAAGATAGCACTTACGATGATGAGGGCACCACAAAAAGATGGATTGAGGCACAGGGTATGTTTACCAACGATGCTGATGAAACCATGACCGTTACCCTAAAAGTAGATGAGTACGATATAGACGGAAGCTACAACCTTACCAAAAAAGATATTCCAAAAAAACTGTATGAGTTTATTGGAAAAGAAAAAGTAAAGAAAAAATAATTTTTTCATGAAAAAAAACATCATAAGAGCGACTGTGTGGATAGCGGTCGCTTTTTTTATGAGTACCGGCGCTAAAGCGCAAAAAACAAATATAAAAATGAATACCAGCCCTCACCATACCGATACCGCCACCTTTGGGGCAGGCTGTTTTTGGTGCGTGGAAGCTGTTTTTCAAAACCTGAAAGGGGTAGAAAAAGTAATATCGGGTTATAGCGGTGGTGCTGTAAAGAACCCGGCTTATCGCGAAGTGTGTACCGGCTTAACAGGACATGCCGAGGTATGCCAAATTATATACAACCCACAGCAAGTTTCATTCAAAGATTTGTTGGAAGTATTTTGGCAAACGCATAACCCTACCACGCTAAACCAACAAGGAAACGATAAAGGCACGCAATACAGGTCGGTCGTTTTTTTTCATAATGAAACTCAAAAACAATTAGCCGAAACCTATAAGCGTAGCTTAGATCAATCGGGAGCATTTAATCAGCCTATTGTTACAACCATAGAAGCGTATAAAAATTTTTATCCGGCAGAGGATTACCATCAAAATTATTACAATCAAAATGGAGAAGAGCCTTATTGCCAATATGTGATAAAGCCAAAAATGGAAAAATTTAAAAAGGCATTTCACAGTAAATTAAAATAATGGCGCGCCGCATTTTTGTAACAGGTATTGATACCAATGTAGGGAAAACCATCGCATCGGCTGCGCTGGTACAGGCGCTGCAGGCCGACTATTGGAAGCCCATACAAACCGGAACAGAGCGAGATACGGAACAGGTACAAAAGCTAGTGAGCCATACTAAAACACAATTTCACGAAGAGGCCTATTGGCTAAAAGAGCCCGTTTCGCCACACGCTGCCGCCCATATAGAACAAATACAAATACAAGCTCAACACATACTCGTGCCGCAAACAAAAAACACGTTAGTTATTGAAGGAGCCGGGGGGGTGCTGGTACCCCTAAATACCCATTTTTTTATAATTGATTTAATAAAAAAAATAGAGGCAGAAACGATATTGGTAGTAAAACATTATCTGGGAAGCATTAACCACACGCTGCTGAGCATAGAGGCCTTAAAAAAGCGAAATATAAACATACTGGGAATCATTATTTCAGGGGAAGAAAACCCTGCTTCGGAGGAAATTATTTTAAACCAAAATATAAAATTATTGGGAAGAATTTACCAAGAAAAAAAACTCACAACAGAAAGTATAAAAAAATACGAAGCCACATTTGCGCTCATTTGATGTGGAAATTCGGTGTGCAGAAGATATTCTCATTACAGCAAACGAGGTAGCGTCAGCAGTTGTGATTTGCTTTAACTTACGCTTCTTCTATTTTTTTTGCGTGCGCTGATTTCCGCTGCGCTCCAATTCAAATGGTATCTTTGAAACCGAGCCAAGAGCGAGGTTCGCGGGCACAAAAAAAAGAAAACAAAAAAATGTCCACTAAAAGGTGGCAATTCCCCTATTGAGTTTATATACCCGTATTCCATTATAAATTTTTACCTTTGCCTTTCGTTCAATGCATTGGTTCAAAAAATACGGTACTTACTTTGTAGATGTTTGGCAATACGCGGCCATTATTTTTATTATGGCTTTAGCGGCTTTTTTTATTTTATAGCAGCACGTATTTTTTCAGCAAACACGCGCTGCAAAAACTATTTGCTAAGCAGGGCTTTTATTTTTTCTGCTTTTTCGGGTTGGTTGGTTACCAAATACAATCTTTTTAAGTAGCTCATAGACGATTTGTCGTTGGGGTCCAACTCAATGGCTTTTTCGTATGCGGCAATTCCTTTTTTGTTCATATCCGCCGATTTTTCTTCGCACTCTTTTAGTTTCGTAGCTTGTTTCACCAGGTCGTCGCAGCGTTTCATTTGCTCGTTGCCCCACACATTATACACGTTGCCCAAGTTGGCCCAAGCCTGCGATAATTTGGGGTCGGCCTCTGTAGCTTTGGTATAAGCCGTTTCGGCTTGCGTCATCAGCTCATCAAAATTTTTAGGTTTATCCAAATATCTTTTTTTAGAGGCGTCTAAGGGGTTTGCCATACCGTAGTAAGCCAATCCTTTAGCAAAATAGGCTTTTGCATTTTTAGGATTAGCCGCTATTACTTTTTCCAAGTTACCAAGGGCTTCTTGTGTTTTGCCGGTGCTCATCAAATAATCGGTTTCTCGGTTCATTAAGTCGGCATCGTTCGGAAATTTTTCGCGCCCGTTTCTCATAGTGGTAGCTGCTGCTACGGTATCTTTTCTATCTAATTGGGCATCAAATAAGTTTAAGTAGTTGTAAGCCGTAGCTACTTTATCTTTTATGGCTTTGCGGTTGTACTCTATTATTTTAGTGGTATCTTTTGTATGTTGGGCGCATACCAAAGCGTTGGTAAGTTCGTTGGTATCTTTTTTACCCAGCATTTTTGCTGTTTCATAAGAAGTTTCAAAATAACCCATAGCTTCTTTATAATTTTTTACACTGTACTTGCCAATAGCTAAGTTACCCACGTCGCTAATCATTTGCATAGTTAAAGAACCCATTTCCATAGCATAGTTTTGCGCAGCATCTTTATCTATGCTTACCGCTTTTTGCATGCTCGTACCGGCTTCTTCGTAGTTAGTTACAGACACGTTGCCGTAAGCCTGGGTAAGGCGTTCGTTTTTATTGGCAACAGTAGCCGGCACTTTTTTTTCCGCTACTAATAAATCATTTTTAAACAGCCCGTAATATATGCGGGCGCGATATACCCATGTTTTGGCCTTGTCTTTAGTCTCCGCATTGGCAGAGGCTAAATCGATCGCTTCTTTGGCTTTCATTAAAGAAGATACATCTTTGCTGCTTTCGTAATCTTGTATGTTGCGAAAAGCGGTTTGCACCTTGGTGCTTTGCGAAAAAACAGTTAGCGGCAGGCTAAGACTTACAAAAATTTTAAAAACTTTTTTCATGGGGCTATGGGGTTAAAAAATTACTTTTATATGGGCTTCAAATATATTATTTTTCCGGCACATGAAAGGGTTTTCTATTCTTAAAAAAGACAAAAAAGGTATCGTAACTTTTAAATACCTTTGCAGCCCATGTTTAAAAAGCATTTAGAAACCCCTTTGTTGAAAATAGTGTCGGCATGCGCCGATGCCTTGGGTATAGAAGCCTTTGTGATAGGAGGTTTTGTGCGCGATATTTTTTTGCAACGCGAAAATAAGGATATTGATATAGTAGCCTTAGGGCGCGGCATTGATTTGGCCGAGGCGGTAAAAAAAACGCTGGGTAGCGAAGCTCATCTTTCTGTATTTAAAAATTTTGGAACGGCTCAAATTAAATATCAAGATACCGAGTTGGAATTTGTAGGCGCCCGGAAGGAATCGTACAGGCAAGAGTCGCGCAAGCCCGCCGTAGAAGATGGCAGCCTGGAGGACGACCAAAACCGCCGCGATTTTACCATCAACGCCATGGCATTAAGCCTAAACAAGCATCATTTTGGCACTTTGATAGACCCCTTTAATGGGCAGCATGATTTGGAACAAAAAATCATAAAAACCCCCTTAAACCCACATATTACCTATAGCGATGACCCCCTGCGCATGATGCGCGCCATACGCTTTGCCTCGCAACTGGGCTTTACTATTGAGGCGTCTTCTTTTGAAGCCATACAGAAAAACAAAGAACGCATACGCATTGTGTCTAAAGAGCGCATAGCCGATGAGCTAAATAAAATTATTGTGTCGCCGGTACCTTCAGTGGGATTCAAACTGCTTTTTGATAGCGGTTTGCTGCACGAAATTTTTCCGCAAATGACGAAGCTGCATGGCGTAGAGGTAGTGCGCGGCAAAGCACATAAAGATAACTTTTATCATACCCTTGAAGTGTTGGACAACCTTTCTGCCCACACCAGAGATTTGTGGTTGCGCTGGAGCGCCATTTTGCACGATATAGCCAAGCCCGCTACTAAACGCTTTGAAGAAGGGCGCGGCTGGACCTTCCACGGGCATGAGGACAAAGGCGCACGCATGGTACCTAAGATATTTGCCGAACTAAAACTGCCGCTAAACGAAAAAATGAAATACGTGCAGAAATTAGTACTGCTCCATTTACGCCCTATTGTGTTAGCAAAAACAGAAGTTACCGACTCGGCAGTACGCCGTTTGCTTTTTGAGGCCGGCGATGATATAGATGATTTAATGTTGTTGTGCGAAGCCGATATTACCACTAAAAGCTCGGCCAAAAAACAGCGCTATTTAGCCAACTTTGAGTTGGTTCGTAGTAAACTAAAAGAGCTGGAAGAGCGCGACCGCATTAGAAACTGGCAACCCCCCATTACCGGCGAATTGATTATGAGTACTTTTTGTATTGGCGCAAGCAGGGAAGTGGGTATTATTAAAAACGCCATTAGAGAAGCCATTTTAGATGGCCTTATCAAAAATGAATACAACGAAGCCTACGCTTTTATGATCGAGCAAGGAAAAAAATTAAATCTAATACCGGAAGAAAAATAGAATGGATAAAAACAGTGAAACAAAACACGTTTTTAATCTACACTAATATAATCTTTGGAGTAGTACACGCCTTTAGCTTCTTTTTCTAATTGTAAAATAATATCATTAGCCAGGCTGCTGGCTCCAAACCGAAACCATTGGTTGTTCATCCACAAGTTGCCCAGTGTTTCATTAAGCATAACCAAATACTGCAAAGCGCTTTTTGCCGTAGAGATACCGCCGGCGGGTTTCATACCCACCATAATACCTGTTTTGTAATAATAATCTTTTATAGCTTGTAGCATTACTAAAGTAACGGGCATGGTAGCTGCCGGTTGAATTTTTCCGGTAGAGGTTTTAATAAAATCGGCACCGGCATATAAGGCTATATCGCTGGCACGACGCACATTATCAAGGGTAGATAGTTCGCCTGTTTCTAAAATAACTTTTAATCGGGCTTTGCCGCAAGCTTCTTTTATAGCAGCAATTTCATCAAACACAAAAGAGTAATCGCCTTCTAAAAAAGCTCCGCGCGAGATAACCATATCCACTTCGTCGGCACCATTATCTACCGCATATTTTGTGTCGGCCAGTTTTACTTCCGGGGTTGCGTTTCCACTGGGAAAGGCTGTTGCTACTGAAGCTACCTTTACGGTGCTGTTTTTTAAAGCCGCTTTAGCTGTTTTTACATGGGTAGGATATACACATACCGCTGCCACAGTGGGTAAATTGGGCAGGGTGTCGCACAGGTGTTGTGCTTTATAGCACATCTGTTTCACTTTTCCCGGTGTGTCTTTCCCTTCCAAGGTGGTTAGGTCAATCATGCTTAAAGCTAAATTTAACCCTTGTATCTTGGTTTGTTTTTTTATGCTTCGGGTGTTAAATCGGGCTACGCGCTCCTCTACACCCACCATATCTACTACCGGCGATTGCTTAAAATTGGGTACCGTTTTGTGCTGCATTTCTTTTTTAAAACTCAATGAGTACTTGTCCTTTTTCAACGGCGGTACCTTTTTTAGCTAACACTTTTTTTACCAAACCATCGGTACTCGCTTTTAAAATGTTTTCCATTTTCATGGCTTCTAAAACAAGAAGTGCATCGCCTTTTTTTATTTCTTGTCCCTCTTGTACCAATACGTTTAGTACCAATCCGGGCATGGGAGCTTTTATATTGGCCACCTTGGCAGTCATGGCTTTATCTAAGCCTAATTGACGCAACAGCTCATCGTATTTGTCTTTTACGGATACCGTATAAAGAGTATTGTTTACTTTTATTTGAAATGTTTTTTCGCTTACATTTTGATGTACAATTTCTACGTTAAACGATTGATTGTCTTTTAAAATATGAAACGATGTTTTACTTAGTTCGCTTAAATCAAAAGTAATATCTTGATTGTTTAATTGCCAAACTCCTTTGGTTTTTTCTAATTGGAACTGAAATTTATTATCTACGTTTACTTTATACATAGTGCCAAAAGTACGCATTTTTATTCCGAAAACACATAGAAGTTTTAGAGTTGCTTAATTAAATCGCAAAGTTGTTGTGTTAGGTTTTTTCGCGAATACTTTTTTATATGACTCTCGTTTAAATCTAAGTTGGGGTTTAGCAGCCACGCATCAATTAAAGAAGCAAAATGCGTCACCAACGCATCTTCCTCGTCCCTAGAAAAAAGGGCGCCGGCATGAGCTTGCTGCAATATCTCTTCGGCATCGCCTCCCTTAGGGCCAATAGCTATAATGGGCTTTTTAGCGGCTAAATACTCAAACAGTTTGCCCGACAACAAGCCTTTTTGGTTGCTGGTTTCGGCAATGATGAGCAGTAAGCATGTGGTGTTTTTTAAATAATGAATTACTTCTTGATGGGGCACATAATCTTGGTAGGTAATGTGTTTTTCAACCTGATACGTGCGCCCTAATTGTTTAAAACCCGGATCTGTTTTACCTATAAACAAAGCTTTTATAGCGCATTTGTTTTGGTATTGTTGTATTATTTTTTGCAAGGCCGAGAAAAATATCTTTGGGTTATAACTCTCCGCGATAGTGCCCGTATGAGAAATTAAAAATTCTTTTTGTGGGGAAGAGGCTGGCCCTTCAAAATCATCTTCATCAAAGCCGTTGGGTATTACTTCTATTTTAGATTCTGTTCCGGTATATTTTTTAGAAAAAAGTTCTTTTAGCCCTTTACTTACCACTAGCACGGCATCAGCTTGTTGCAACACTTGCTTTTCGTACGCGGCATCTGTTTTTTTTGCCCAAGCGGTATGTAGCAAATCGTTATAGTAATAGATGTCCGTCCAGGGATCGCGCAAGTCGGCAATCCATTTTAAATGCGGGTATTTTTTTTTAAGCCGCAAGCCTATCAGTTGCGAACTATGGGGCGGCGTGGAGATGATAAAGGTGTCTATTTTTTCTTTTTCAATAAGCAGGCAAGCTTCTTTATACGCGGCTTTTACCCAGCTTTTTCGTGCATCGGGTATCAACAAATTGCCCCGTAAAAAACGAAGTATTTTGCTGCTTAATGTATTTTTGTTGTGGTTTGCAAAGCCGGAGTGAGGCACTTCCTTTTTTTTCAAAAAACGGCTAAATACTTTTAGTATCTCGGTATTAGTAGTTTTTATAATTTTTAAATGGGGACTTACGTCTTTTAGCAACGTGTTGTCTCTTACGGGATAAAAAGCGCTGTTTTCGTGTATGGTAAGCACAAAAGGCTCTACAGCAAAATGCGGCATGTATTTTACAAACTTAAGCATGCGTTGCACCCCTGCTCCTCCGCTGGGAGGCCAATAATACGTAATAACCAACACTTTTTTCACGAAGCAAATATACAGTACCGCGGTATATTTAAAAAACAGAATCTGTTTTTAAGTATTATCTTGCTGTTTTAATCGTACTTTTACGCATGACTTTTTATAAAAAAACAGTTCTTTTTTTTTGCTTGCTACTTTGTTTCTCTTTTAAGGCGGTAAAAAAAAACACATTTTTTATTCATTTTAATCATTATGCCGGAAATGCTCCTTTTTCTTTAGGTAACACGTACCATAATGCCTTAGGGCAACCCTTTACTGTAAGTAACTTTAAGTATTACATTTCTAACGTGCGCTTGCAAAAAAACGATGGCACTTTTTTCTCGTGTACGGAATCTTTTTTGATTGATGAGCGCGAAGAGGAGTCAAAACGCATAAACATACACAACGTACCCGACGGAACGTACACCGCGGTAGAGTTTATTATAGGCGTAGATAGTGCGCACAATTGCAACGGTCTGCAAGCAGGTGCTTTAGACCCGGTTAACGGCATGTTTTGGGCGTGGAATACGGGTTATATTTTCATGAAAATAGAAGGCCTTTATTTTTCCAACACAAACCAGCAAAAAAAAATAGAGTACCATATAGGAGGCTACAAAGCCCCAAACAACAGCATCAGAAAGGTACATCTTGATTTTAAAGGGGCTCGTGCGGCTTTGTATTCAGGAAGCGCGGCTGTTTTTTTAAAAGCAGATGTGCTGCAAATTTTTACCCAACCCAAAAACATTGATTTTTTGCTTATGCCTTCCGTAACGGAGCTGCACAACGCTACTTTAGTAGCCGATAACTATGCCGATATGTTTAGCTATTTGGATATAAAAAACAACCCATAGTAATGCGTTTTTTTAGTTTCTTCTCCTGTAAAGCTCAACACTTTGAGACGGCTATTTTTACCGCATTTACTAATTGAACTTAATAAAACGTACCTTTGCGGCCTGCTACCTGTTAAAAAATAAATAACGAACCATATCACTATAACCATAAAAACAAATAAGTTCAACCCATGAAATCAACGTATAAATTTGGTACCCGAGCCATACACGCTGGTGCCGAGCCCGACCCCAGTACAGGAGCTATTATGACTCCTATTTTTCAAACCTCTACCTATGTGCAGGAAAGCCCGGGTAAAAATAAAGGCTATGGATATGCCCGTGGAAAAAATCCTACACGCGAGGCGCTACAAAAAAACATTGCAGCACTAGAAAATGGCAAACACTGCGTTTGTTTTAGCAGCGGAATGGGCGCTACTGATGCCGTTATGAAACTTTTAAAACCAGGCGATGAGGTGATTACCGGCGATGATTTGTATGGAGGCAGCTATCGCATTTTCACTAAAATTTTTGAACCGTATGGTATTAAATTTCATTTTATTGATTTAACCGACGCCTCCAATATTGAAAAATATATCAATAAAAAAACCAAACTTATTTGGACGGAAACCCCCACCAACCCTACTATGAAAATAGTGGATATTGAGGCTTGCTCTGCCATCGCAAAAAAGCATCAACTTACCTTAGTGGTAGATAATACCTTTGCTTCACCCTACCTCCAAAACCCATTAGATATGGGCGCCGATATTGTAATGCACAGCGTTACCAAATATCTGGGCGGGCATAGCGATGTAGTGATGGGAGCGCTTATTACCAACAGCGACGCATTGCACGAACAACTGTATTTTATACTCAATGCCTGCGGCGCCAACCCCGGCCCTATGGATAGCTTTTTAGTAATGCGAGGCATTAAAACCTTGCATGTGCGCATGGAACGCCATTGCCACAACGGACGCATAGTAGCTGAGTTTTTAAAAAACCATTCTAAAATAGAAAAAGTATATTGGCCCGGCTTTCCTGAACACCCCAACCACGCTATCGCTAAAAAACAAATGCGCGACTTTGGCGGCATGATTTCTATTGTACTAAAAAAAGCCTCTTTAGAAGATACGTTTAAAATAGCGTCTTCTTTTCATGTGTTTTCTTTGGCAGAAAGCTTAGGCGGTGTAGAATCGCTAATAAACCACCCCGCCACCATGACGCACGCTTCTATTCCAAAAGCAGAAAGAGAAAAAGCCGGTGTGGTAGATAACCTGCTGCGCCTTAGTGTAGGCATTGAAGATGCAGAAGATTTAATAAATGATTTGAAACAAGCTTTGGCGTAAAAAAAGAGGCTTGCGAAAAACAATAAATTTGTATCTTTACAGAATATAAAATGCGTATGAAGCGACTCTTTTTAGTACTGGTGGTGGCTGTTTTTATTTTACCTTCTTGTAGGATATTGCGCCCCAACCTTATGCTTAAAACCTCAAAAAATTATGTTTTTGATAAACTAAACGACTCTATGTCCACCGAAGAGTACCGTATATCGGTTACAGATGCCGTAACCATACGTGTGTTATCAAATGAAGGTTTTAAAATGGTGGATTTTTCAAACACTATGGGTACAAGCGGCTTATCAGCCAATTCCCTTATAGAAACGCTGGTAGAACACGACGGCACCATAAAAGTGCCTCTTATTGGCCGAGTAAAGGTGTTGGGACTAACCATGAGAGAAGCAGAGCAAATTTTAGAAACTAAGTTTTCAGAGTTTTATGTGGGACCCTACGTTATTGTGCGCATCATCAACAAGCGCGTATCGGTATTTCCCGGCGCGGGAGGAACCGGCAAAGTAGTTCCTATCACCAACTTAAACACAACCGTTTTTGAAGCCTTAGCTTATGCGGGTGGCATTACAGATGATGGTAAGGCGTATCGTGTAAAATTGGTGCGGCACGCAAGCCCTAAACCTAAGGTATATTTGATGGACTTATCTACTGTAGATGGTTTAGCCGCAGGTAATACGGTGGTACAAGCTAACGATATTATTTATGTGGAGCCCCGCCCCAAATTTGTAAGCAGAGCCATAGCCGAGTTGGCCCCTTATTTCTCTATTCTATCTACCGTTATTTTAATTATTACCTACGTAAGGGTATTTAAGTAAAAAATATGATAGGAGGCTTAAACGACACCAATACCAATCAGTACAAAGACCGTATTGCTAAATTTAGCAGCGAGTTTGAGTTGGGCTTGTTTTTGCATCTAGCCACCCGAACCCTTATTTGGATTGTGTTGCTGCTGGCTCTCTCTTTAAGTACCGCCTATATATACCTTCGTTACGCCGACCTTATTTTTCAATCAAAAGTAACCATACAGCTTAATACCAGCAACCAAGCTAATAAAGTGCTCAACATCAACCAAGAAGCCGAAGACCAAAACGAGATGGCCGCTGCTTTGGAAATCATAAAATCAAAAGTTTTTTTAAGCCGCGTAGTAAAAAAATTAAACTTATACGTAAGCTATTTCAACGAAGGAACTTTTAAGTCAAACGAGTTATACACCTCTACCCCATTTATAGCCGATGTAAACATTAAAAACCCTTCTTTTTACGGGCGCAAAATATACATTACCCTAAACAACCAAACCACCGGAGAGCTTGTTTTAACCAATAAAAACGGCGTAGATAAAAAAATACCCTTTGCCATAGATAAGTGGGTTAATACCGATGATTTTGACGTAAAAATAAGCTGTAACCCTGCTTTAACAAAAGAAACTTGTTTTTTAATGCTAAAAGAGCAGAACGAGCAAATGTATTTTTTAAAGAGAACCGAAGAGGATATTACTGCCGAAATACAAAAACAATTAGAAATAAAACCACAAAATGAATTGGCAAAAACAGTAAGCATTGGCATAAAAGGGAACAACCCCGTAAAAGCGGCAGACATGGTAAACACCATTGCCAGCGAATTTCAATTGTACGATGTAGAAAAAGAAAGTAAAAGCTCTGAAAAGGTAATTGCCTTTATAAACGAGCAGTTAGACTATGTATATTCCGAGTTAAAACGTTCGGAAGATACCTTACAAGAGTATCGAAAAGAAAAAAATTACAACGTGAACGAGCACCAGGTGCAAAGCGATATGATGCGCATTACCACCCTAGAAGACCAACTACTAAAAACAGAATTAGAAGAAAAAATTTTAGACAACATACAGCAAGATATACAAAAAAACAAAAGCATCGACTCATACCAGCTTATATCAACTATTGCCGGCACTCAAGAAGAAACGGGCATACGCGATATTGTAACCACTTTACAAAAAACACTAATTGAAAAAGAAAATTTACTTTTCCAAGTAAAGTCCAGCAGCGAAGAGATAAAACGACTTAATTTTCAAATAGAAAATCAAAAAAATTTATTGATACAAAGCATTGCTTCGCTTCGCGTAAAAATGAAGTCGAAATACCAAGATTTAAAAAGTAAGTCAGACGAGTACGAAACCAAATACGCCACCCAGCCCGAAAAAGAGATGGAATACTCACGCCTGATGCGTTTTTTTAGCATCAACGAAAAATACTATACCCTTTTGTTAGAAAAGAAAACAGAATTTGCTATTTCAAAAGCCGGATTTGTATCACAAACTTTAGTGCTAGAAAAAGGAATACCCAACATGACGCCCGTCTCTCCTAACAAACGCAACACACTCACTATAGCCGTATTGTTTGCGTTTGTAATAGGCTTGGCTATTATCATTATTCGTTATTTAATGCACAATGAAATAAATTCGTTAAATGAAATCACTAAGCACATGAACTCCAGCGTAAACGTATTAGGCATTATTCCAAAGTACGATAAAAACATTCCGGTATCACAATTAGTGGTGGATAAAAACCCAAAATCATTAACCTCTGAAGCCTTTAGAACCTTGCGCACCAATCTGCAATATATATCCAATACAGAGGGCACTAAAATAATAGCGCTTACCTCAACGGTGTCGGGCGAAGGGAAAACTTTTGTAGCTATTAATCTAGCAGGTATCCTTGCGTATTCAGGCAAAAAGGTTATTATTTTAGATTTGGATATGCGTAAACCCAAAATACACAAAGGCTTTGATGTAGCTAATGAGCGCGGCATGAGTACGCTTCTTATCGGGAAAAATACCATAGAAGAATGTACACACCACAGTTCTTTACCCGGTTTAAATTTTATTACAGCCGGCCCCATTCCCCCCAACCCTTCCGAGTTGATTATTAGCCCTGCTATGATGGATATTGTAGAAACTTTAAAAACACAATACGATATTATTGTAATTGATAACCCGCCGGTAGGCTTAGTTACCGATGGCGTGGCTATGATATCAAAAGCCGATTACCCTATTTATGTGTTTAGAGCCGATTACTCTAAGCGCAATTACATTCAAATTTTAGACCGCTTACAAAATGAAAATAAAGTAGAACACTTATCAGTAGTGCTTAATGGGGTAGATATAAACCGTAACACATACGGCTACAATTATGGCTACGGTTATGGTTATGGCTATGGCTATGGGAAAAATTATGGGTATTACGAAGACCGATCAGGGGAAAAGAAAAAATTTTCATTACGCCGAAAAAAAATAAAAGTAAGTTAGACTATGATTATTGAAAAAACAGATATAGAAGGCGCATTGATTATTAAACCTCGTGTATTTGAAGACTCTCGCGGCTATTTTTTTGAAAGTTTTCATCAGCAATTATTACAAGAAGCCGGCTTAAATGAACATTTTGTGCAAGACAATCAATCCCTATCACAAGCAGGAGTGTTACGTGGTTTACATTTTCAAGCTCCTCCTCACGCTCAAGGGAAATTAGTACGCGTAATAACGGGTGCGGTATTAGATGTAGCCGTAGATATTAGAAAAAAATCGCCGACCTATGGAAAGCACCTTGCCGTTGAACTGAGCGAAGAAAATAAAACTATGTTTTATCTGCCGGCAGGATTTGCTCACGGTTTTCTTACCCTACGAAACAATACTGTTTTTCAATACAAATGCACCAACTACTACCACAAAGCCGCCGAGGGCTGCCTGCTATGGAATGATTTGGATTTAAACATCAATTGGGGTGTAAAAACCCCCGTTTTATCGGATAAGGACAAAGAAGGCACCATGTTCAAACTATTTATTTCTCCCTTTTAAGTGCCGTTGCTGCAAAACATACCCTTATTATTTGTTTTGCTTTTTTGCGGAACTTTTATTTTTTCAACACTTATAAACGAGTTGCTTTTAAATTTTTCTAAAAATTTGGGTACTCGCAAGCACAACGAAGTGCAGATGCGCTGGAGTGCCACTGCTAAACCTGCCTTAGGCGGGCTTTCTTTTTACATCGTATTTTTACTTGCTTTTATTTTTTTAGAACTTATTACCCAGGGCAGCGCCGGTTTTTTTTCTAACATAAAAATGATAGGCTTGTTGTTTGCCCTTTCTTTAGCTTTTTTAATGGGGCTTGCCGACGATGCTTTTGATACCAAGCCTTTAGCTAAATTTATTATACAATGTTTATGCGGCATCATTCTTATTAGCACCGGAACCAAAATAAACACTTTTGAAAGTGAGTTTTTAAACTACGGATTCACTATTTTTTGGTTGGTGGCCATGATGAATTCTATCAACATGTTGGATAATATGGACGCCGTTTCAAGCATGGTTTCCTTAGCTATTTGTTTTTTTGTGTTACTAACCGATTTTGAATCGAATACCGAAATGCGTCCCATGACTTTACTTAGCATTTGCATAGCCGGAACACTAAGTGGTTTTTTGATTTACAATTGGCATCCTTCTAAAATGTTTATGGGTGATAGCGGCAGTCAGTTTTTGGGTGTGTTTTTAGCTTTTTGCGGTATTGAGTACTGCTGGAATGCTCCTTATGTAGCAGAAAAAAGCCAGGTTACGTTATACCCTCTGCATAGTTTTGTTTTGGTGGCCTTGGTATTTGCTATGCCCCTTATTGATACCGCTGTTGTTTGCATAAACCGCATCAGCAAGGGTAGTTCTCCTTTTGTGGGAGGAAAAGACCATACCACGCACCATTTATTTTACAACGGCGTTACCGAAAAAAAAACAGCGCTGTTGTTTTTAGCTATTAACACAGTAGGGGGGCTTTTAACCCGCTTGTATCTTAAAAATTTTACCTTTAGTGTAAACACTTCCTTGCTCTTTGCTTTATACCCATTTTTTTTATTCGCTTTTTTTCTGTATCTTACAAAGCGAAAACGTCATGAAAAAGCTAAATAAAAAAATAGATTTCTTTTTTCTTTCATTCCTTTTTTTTCTTTTTTTTTCAGTAGGGTATTTTTTATATGTGTTTTTTTCGGCCCCTAAAAACGAAAATGTAGATTACATAAACCCGGCTGAAAGTCTTTTTGGGTTAAACATTCCAAAAGACATTCATTTTTGCGGAGAGTCGGTTCCGGCTAACGATTACAGCATTAAAGCTAATTTAGATAAAGCGTGCATCAACCCATCTTCTGCTTTTATCCTTATAAAAAGAAGCGCTTTTTGGTTTCCGGTAATAGAGCCCATTCTTAAAAAAAATGAAATACCCGATGATATAAAATACCTTGCTTTAGCCGAAAGCGGGCTTACTAATTCGCAATCTACACAAGGAGCTGCCGGTTTTTGGCAGTTTGTTGTTGTATCCGGACAGCATTATGGGTTAGAAATTAATGAGTATGTAGATGAGCGCTATCACCTTGAAAAAAGTACAGAAGCCGCCTGCAAACTTTTAAAAAGTGCTTACCAACAGTTTGGCTCTTGGACCTTGGCTGCTGCTGCATACAATTTAGGCGTAGGGGGAGTAGCCGCTCAAATAAACAAACAAAAGTCAAAAAAGTACTACGACATGAAATTAAATAAAGAAACAGCGATCTATTTATATAAAATTTTAGCATTAAAAATACTGATAGAAGGTTCTGAAAAAAAATACAAACCATCAAACACATTTAATAATATCCCCGTCCGTACTTTTTTGGTAGATAGTACACTTCATAATCTATCCGCGTTTGCTAACACACTGGGTTATTCATACGATGTGCTGCGTTTTTTTAACCCGTGGCTGCTTACCAATACCCTTCCTAATCCCAATCATAAAAAGTATGTTATACGCTTGCCTAAAACAGCCTATTTAAAACAAGGTATTCCCTTTTTTGAAGGAGCCTTGTTTTTGACTAAAAAGGACAGCATGCTGCCCTTTAAAGCCGATACCGTCCTTGCGCCCGCAGATAGTGCAGGCAGCGACAGCATAAAAGAGTAAGTATTTTTTCAAAAAAAACAAAAAATACCTTTTACCTTTGCCTTCCATGAATCATACCGACGATGTACTTGAGGTACTGGGTGCGCGAACACATAATTTAAAAAACATAAACATTACCATTCCGCGAAACAAGTTGGTAGTGTTTACCGGGCTTAGCGGCAGCGGAAAATCTTCTTTGGCTTTTGATACCATTTATGCCGAAGGGCAACGCCGTTATATAGAAACCTTTAATACCTATGCTCGGCAATTTTTAGGGGAATTGGAACGCCCCGATGTGGATAAAATAACAGGCCTGTCGCCGGTAATATCTATTGAGCAAAAAACAGTAAATAAAAACCCGCGCTCTACCGTAGGCACCATTACCGAAATTTATGATTTTATGCGCCTCTTGTTTGCTCGTGCGGGCGAAGCTTTTTCGTATAATACAGGTGAAAAAATGGTGCGCTACAGCGACGAGCAAATTGTAAACGTAATTATAGAAAAATATCAAGGAAAAAAAATAAACATATTAGCGCCTTTGGTAAGAGGGCGTAAAGGGCATTATCGCGAATTATTTGAGCAAATACGAAAATCGGGGTTTACAAAAGTACGTGTAAACGGAATCATACAAGATATAGTACCTAAAATGCAAGTGGATCGCTATAAAGTACACGATATAGAACTGGTTGTAGATAGGATAGAAGTTTCTCAAGAAAACAAACAGCGATTAGAAAAATCGTTAGCTACTGCGATGAAACAAGGCGGAGGCAGCCTTATGGTGCTGGAGCATGAGGAGAAAAAAAACAGCAACGAAAAACCCCAATTTTTTTCGCGCTCGTTCATGTGCCCCTCTACCGGCCTGTCGTACGACGAGCCTGCACCCAATTTGTTTTCGTTCAACTCGCCCTACGGGGCCTGTTCTAAATGCAGCGGCTTAGGCGTAGTTGCAGAGGTTGATTTAAAAAAAATGGTAAACAACCCAAAACTTTCTATTAGAAAAGGAGCCATTATCCCTTTGGCAGAGCACTCAAGCGAATGGATTCTTTATCAAATACAGGAGATGGGAAAAAGATATCATTTTACATTAGATACTCCTTTTGAAAAAATTAAAGAAGAAGCGGTACACGCTCTTTTTTATGGAAATGAGGAGTCGTTTTTTGTAAATAAAAAAGATGTAAGAGGCTATCTACCCCCTTTTGAAGGCATTGCCTCTTTTATTTTTAGGCAAGCCGAAGAAAGCTCCTCGCCCTCTGTACAACGCTGGGCGCAAGGATTTACTAAAAAAGTAATATGCTCCGAATGTGGGGGCTCTCGGTTAAAAAAACAAGCCCTTTATTTTAAAATAGACAATAAAAACATTGCCGAATTAGCGCAGCTGGATATTATCTCGTTATATCATTTTTTTGAAAATATAGAAAAACGATTAAGCAAATCGCAGCAACTGATAGCGCACGAGGTGCTAAAAGAAATACGCGCCCGACTTGGGTTTTTAATAGAAGTAGGTTTAGATTACGTTTCGCTTAATTTAAGTTCTCGATCCTTATCGGGCGGAGAAGCGCAACGCATCAGGTTAGCTACACAAATTGGCTCGCAATTAGTGGGTGTACTGTATATTTTAGACGAGCCTAGCATTGGCTTGCATCAAAGAGATAATGAACGCTTGATAGAAGCTTTAAAAAATTTGCGTGATATAGGCAATTCTATTTTAGTGGTAGAACACGATAAAGACATGATTGTGCAGGCAGATTACGTGGTGGATATAGGACCGGGCGCAGGAGTGCATGGCGGTAAAGTAGTAGCGGCAGCTACACCCAAAGAGCTGTTACAAAACAATTCGCTTACCTCTCAATACATTATTGGGAAAAAGCAAATAGAAATTCCAAAAAAAAGGAGATCCGGTAACGGAAAAAAAATAACCTTACAGGGAGCAACAGGAAATAATTTAAAAAATGTTTCGGTTGATTTTCCTTTAGGCTGTTTTATTGGCGTAACGGGTGTTTCGGGTAGCGGTAAATCGTCTTTGATAAATGAAACACTATACCCCATTCTTAGCAAACACTTGCATAGGGCTGAAGCCCCACCCCTTCCTTATGATTCCATACAAGGCTTAGAGCATATTGATAAAGTAATTGATATTAACCAATCACCTATTGGGCGTACCCCGCGCAGCAATCCCGCTACTTACACCAAAGTGTTTGATGACATTAGAAGCCTGTTTGCCGCCACACCAGAAGCGAATATAAGGGGCTACAAACCCGGCCGTTTTTCTTTTAATGTAAAAGGAGGACGCTGCGAAGCCTGTGGGGGTGCCGGCATGAAAACGATAGAAATGAATTTTTTACCCGATGTATATGTACTTTGCGACGAATGTCAAGGGAAACGCTACAACCGAGAAACCCTGGAGGTACGTTACAAAGGAAAATCGATAAACGATGTGCTGGATATGACGGTAGATGTAGCCGCACCTTTTTTTGAACACATACCCTCTATCTATCAAAAAATAAAAACGCTGAAAGAAGTGGGCTTGGGTTATATTACCTTAGGGCAGCAAGCCACCACTCTTAGCGGAGGCGAAGCACAGCGGGTAAAATTAGCCACTGAACTTAGCAAAAAAGATACCGGAAAAACTTTTTACATACTTGATGAGCCTACCACCGGCCTCCATTTCGAAGATATTCGTATTTTGTTGGAGGTGTTAAACCGCTTGGTAAATAACGGAAATACCGTTTTAGTTATAGAACACAACTTAGATTTGATAAAAGTAGCAGACTATATCATTGATGTTGGTTTAGAAGGAGGGGCGCGCGGAGGGCAAATACTTTGTACGGGAACTCCCGAAGAAATTTGCAAAAATAAAGAAAGCTATACCGCTCGATTTTTAAAAAAAGAACTGAAACAATCCTCTTCATTTTCACTTTAGTACAATTTATAAAAGGTTCTTATCGCTAAATGAATGTTAAATAGTATCTTCGCTCGCAAAAAAACTATTCTAATAGAGATAAATAATTAATCCTCATGAAATACTGCAACAACATTTTAGAAACCATAGGCAATACCCCTATGATAAAGATAAATAAAATTACAAAAGATATTCCGGCTTTGGTATTAGCAAAAGTAGAAACCTTCAATCCCGGTAACTCAATAAAAGACCGTATGGCGTTAAAGATGATTGAAGACGCCGAAAAAGACGGGCGCCTAAAACCCGGAAGCACCATTATAGAGGGTACCAGTGGCAACACCGGTATGGGCTTGGCTATCGCCTCCGTTATAAAAGGATACAAATGTATATTTACCTCTACCGATAAACAAAGCAAAGAAAAGTTTGATGCCCTGCGTGCCTTTGGGGCTGAGGTGGTGGTGTGTCCCACCAATGTAGATCCGGAAGATGAACGCTCGTATTATTCGGTATCCTCAAGATTAGTAAAAGAAGTATCCAACTCATGGAAACCCAACCAATACGATAATTTATCTAATTCCGCAGCGCACTACGAAACTACCGGGCCTGAGATTTGGGAACAAACCGAAGGAAAAATTACCCATTTGGTAGTAGGTGTAGGCACCGGAGGTACTATTTGCGGCACTGGAAAATATTTAAAAGAAAAAAATCCCAACATACAAATATTAGGTATCGATACCTACGGCTCTGTATTTAAAAAATACAAAGAAACCGGCATCTTTGATAAAAATGAAATTTACCCTTATATCACAGAAGGTATTGGGGAAGATTTTTTACCCCAAAACGTAGATTTTAACGTGATAGACCATTTTGAAAAAGTAACCGACAAAGACGCTGCTTTAATGACTCGTCGCATAGCCCGAGAAGAAGCTATTTTTGCCGGAAACAGCGCCGGTAGTGCCATGGCGGGCTTACTGCAAATGAAAAACAGGTTTAAAAAAGACGATGTGGTAGTTATTATTTTTCACGACCACGGTACGCGTTACTTAGGAAAAATGTTTAACGACGACTGGATGCGCGACCGCGGTTTTATGGAAAACACCAAACCCAAAGCCGCTGATTTAATCTCATCGCACAAAGATAAAAAACTGCTTACCATTGATGTAAATGAAAAAATTACACAGGCCGTAGCGCTTATGACTAAATACAACATTTCGCAAATTCCGGTAAAAAAAGGACAGGAATACGTGGGTGCCCTTAACGATAGTTATGTGTTTTCTAAACTTATAGCCGATGATACCCTAAAACAGCAAACCATAGATAAGGTGATGCAAGCTCCCTTTCCTTTTGTAGAAGCTCACACCGGCGTTGACGAAGTATCTAAACTGATTACCAAAGAAAACAACGCCGTACTTATGCGCGACCGCTTAGGCGAGGTACACATCATTACCAAACACGACATTATAGAGTCTATCAGCAAATAAAAAAACTACCACAAACAGGCTATCTTGTTTAATGTATTAAAGCGTACCTTTGTGGTCTATAAAAAAGGGAGATGGCAGAAATTTTAAAAACTCGTTTTAGCGCACCTCAACAGCGCTTGTTCGTATCAACTTTGCGGCAGCGAGTAGATGCGTACTTTAAAAGCAATAAATTATCCAAACAAGGCAACACGGGCATGGTACTAAAAACAGTAGCTATGTTTTCTTTGTACCTTGTTCCGTACTTTTTAATTATTTTAGGAGGCTTCCAATCCGAATTGTTTTTGTGGTTTTTGGCAGCCGTAATGGGTATAGGCATGTCGGGCATTGGCTTGTCGGTTATGCACGATGCGAATCACGGAAGCTATTCTAAATACCACTGGGTGAATGTGTTTCTTTCGTATAGCATTTGTTTAGTGGGCGGCCTGCCTATTAATTGGCAGGTGCAGCACAACGTACTGCATCACACCTATACTAATGTGCACAACCACGATGGCGACTTAGATGGGCCTAGCTTTTTGCGTTTTTCGCCACACCAGCCTCACAAAAAAGTACATCGCTTTCAGTTTTTATATGCTTGGTTTTTTTATGGATTCATTACCATGGCTTGGTCCACCAGTAAAGATTTTATACAACTCACACAGTTCCGAAAAATGGGCTTATTAAAAACGCAAAATAAAAAATTCGGGAAACAGTTAACTCTGCTTATTGGCACCAAAATTTTATATTACACGTATCTAGTAATAATACCTATGTTGGTATTAGATGTAGCTTGGTGGAAAATTTTACTTGGCCTTTTTACTATGCACTATATTGCAGGTATGTTGCTTGCCACTATATTTCAATCGGCACATGTGATAGAGGAAGCTTCCTTTCCTTTGCCCAACGAAAAAACAGGAAACATTGAAAACGATTGGGCCGTACATCAATTATACACTACAGCTAATTTCGCACAAAAAAGCCGTTTATTTTCATGGTTTATAGGCGGACTTAATTTTCAGGTAGAGCACCATCTATTTCCTAATATATGCCACGTTCACTACAAAAAAATAGCTAAAATAGTGGAAGAAACAGCCAAAGAGTTTAACTTTCCATATTATACCCAACCTACCTTTGTAAGCGCCTTGTGGTCGCACTCAAAATTATTATGGAAACTGGGCAGGGTATAGCTTATTCCTCTTTTAATAAAATAGACTTATATCCGATGAAATTGTTTTTTTATTGCCTGTTTTTTTTATTTTTTAATACCGCTTTTTGTCAATCAAACGGTTTAACTTATAAAGAAAAAAAAGAATCTATTGACTCGTTGAGCCGTGTTCTAATTCATAATTACTTTGATACTACAAAATGTAAAGGATTAGTAAAAGTACTGCAAGAAAAATTGAGGCAAGGCTTTTTTGATTCTGCTCAATTACCTATTGAATTTGAATCAAGCTTAGATAATGTGATAAGACAATATACCCAAGACGACCACTTTAAGGTTATTTATGATGAGAAATGGGTGGAAGAAAACTCTAAGTTAGAATTCGGAAAAGAGGTTCAAAAATTACAAGAAATTGAAGAACAAGAATCAAGAAAAATTAATTATGGCTTTAAAGAAGTAAAAGTTTTGGGCGGCAACATCGGGTATATAAAATTCACCTCTTTTGAAAACCCAGAATTTGCAGCCAGTACACTTGCAAATGCAGTACATTTTATTAGCAATACTGATGCGGTTATTTTAGATTTAAGAAATAATACAGGTGGTTACACGGAAATGATGACACTTGTGTGCAGTTACTTTTTAAATACAAATGAAGATTGGTATACACCACTTACTGAAATGCACTTAAGGAAAGGTGGGAAAGATATTTTAATTCAAACCAATGCTTTGGCATTTGTTGGTGCAACAAAATTACTTAACCAGAAACTATATATCTTGACAAATTACCGAACCTTTTCTGCTGCCGAATGGACGTCTTTTGTTCTCAAAAACAGAAAAAGAGCCATAATAGTTGGGGAGAAAACAGCAGGAGGTACGCATCCGGCAAATCAATTTGCATTTTCAAATAAATTTTCCATCAATATTCCAATCGGAACAATGATAGACGCGGTAACAAAAACCCATTTTGAAGGAATCGGAGTTACTCCCGATATTGTAATACCAGCAAATGATGCCCTAACTTATGCCCAAATAGACTTTTTAAAAAATGCTATTAACGATTCTGCCAAAACTGCTAACAAAAAAATATATGAATGGCACTTAATGTATCTAAACTCATTAGTTAATCCGATTCATATTTTTCCGGAAATATTGGCTGCATGTGAGGGTAAATATGGAAACATAGAATTAAAATTGAAAAACGGCAAACTCTATTCGGTAAGAGAGGGAATTACTACGGAGTTAGTCCCCGTTTCAAACAACATATTTAGATTAATGGGGCGCGATGACTTACGAATTAAAGTAATTGAACTGAATAAAAAGATAATAGCTATTGAAAGAATGCTAGATGACGGTACGGTTTTAAGAACAAATAAGGGATAAGAAGGACATTAAAAACCTCAAATATATTTAACAAACCTTGCCATGCACATTACCTTGTTTAAAAGTTGAAGTACGCCTTGGACTGGCGTGCTCACTTATTTTTTAAAATTGAGGCATGGTTTTGCATTACAAAAAAATAATAGCTGTGGCTATTTTGTTTTTTTTATTGCTTTTGTCTTTGTTTTCGTGCGGAAGTAAAAAAAACAACAACAGCGATAAAAAGATTTTTCATTACAATGAGTTGGGGGGCATCAGTTCTTTAGATCCCGCCGCTACTCGTAACACCGAAAATATATGGGCAGTAAATCAGCTGTTTAACGGCTTGCTGCAGATGGACGATAAGTTGAACATCAAGCCCTGTATTGCCAAACAGTGGGCTATCAGTGAAGACGGAAAAACATACACCTTTTTTTTAAGGAGTGATGTGTATTTTCACCCGCACAAGCAATTTAAAAATGAAAAAGGGAGGAAAGTTCTTGCTTCTGATTTTGTATATAGTTTCAAACGTTTATTCAACCCCAAAGTATCCAGTGCTTTATCTTTGTTGGATAATATCAATACCGATTTTAAAGAAGGGATAGAAGCGATAAACGATACTACCTTAAACATTTACTTAAAAGAAAATTTTTCCCCATTTTTAGGTATTTTAACCATGAAATATTTTTCGGTAGTACCCAAAGAGGTAGTAGAGTATTATGGCGAAGATTTTAGAAAAAACCCCATAGGCACCGGCCCTTTTTGTTTTAAAGCATGGGAAGAAGGAACCCAGCTAACGATGACACGTAACGAAAACTACTTTGAAAAAGACGAACAAGGGAAAGCCCTTCCGTATTTAGATGCTGTTACTATTTCGTTTATGAAAGACAAAGAAACTTCGTTTATGCAATTTATAAAAGGAGATTTGGATATGGTATCGGGTATGGAGGCGTTTAACCCCGGAGAGGTGCTAGATGATGATGGTAAATTAAAACCTTTTTACAAAGAAAAATTTGTATTACAAACCCACCCTTGTCTAAAAACAGAGTACTTAGGTTTTTTAATAGATGATAAAGAAGAGTCGGTAAAAAACAACCCGGTAACAAACAGAAACGTGCGCCGAGCTATTAACTACGCTATTGATAGAGAAAAAATAATTAAGTTTTTCCACCGCAACATAGGCATACCGGCACAAGCCGGTTTTATTCCGCCGGCTTTACCTTCGTACAACCCTAATAAAGTACAAGGTTTTACCTATAACCCTGATAAAGCCCGCGAGTTGCTGCTGGAAGCAGGATTTCCTAATGGGAAAAAACTACCCGAAATAGAATTGTATTGCACAGAAAATTATACCGAAATGTTTGAGTTTATACAATCTGAGTTGGCAGAAAGTGGCATAAAAATAAAAATTGTAGTAGAAAAGCCATCGGTGCTTACCCCTGCTATTGCTAATAATGAAATCCCCTTTTTTAGAAAATCATGGATAGGCGATTACCCTGATGAAGAAAACTTTATGAGCCTTTTCTATTCTAAAAATTTTTCACCCAAAGGGTTTAATTACACCCATTACAGCAACCCTATTTTTGATAAGGATTACGAGCAAGCACGCAACTGCTTAAACGATTCACTAAAAATAGCATTTTATCAAAAAATGGATCAAATGCTTTTAGATGATGCGCCAGTGGTGCCTTTGTATTACGATGAGGTGGTTCGTTTAGTAAGTCCAAAAATACAAGGCTTAACAGCCAACCCTATGAATTTGTTGAATTTAAAACAAGTGCAAAAAACGAACTAACTTGTTTTTGATATTTTTTTCTTTTTGTACTATATTTGAACAAGATTAAAAAATACAAAAACCTGTAAACAGCCCTTTATACCATGCGCCTAAACGTAAAGCCCGCCCCCAGTACCGAGGCGATAGAAGCCCTTAGCCGGGCTATACACATTGATAGATTAAATACCATCTTGCTGTTGCAACGCGGGGTTACAGATTTTGATTCGGCAAAAAACTTTTTCCGCCCCTCTTTACAAAATATACACGACCCCTTTTTAATGCGCGATATGGATAAAGCCGTTGACCGTATTTTGAAAGCCCAAAAAAATAAAGAAAAAATTTTAGTGTACGGCGATTACGATGTAGATGGAACCACTAGTGTAGCCTTATTTTACAGTTATCTGTGTTCGATAGGGGCAACGGCAGGGTATTATATTCCGGATCGTTATGCCGAAGGTTATGGCATCTCGTTGGCAGGTATTGATTATGCAAAAGAAAACAACTATACGCTTATTGTAAGTTTAGATTGCGGAATTAAGGCCAATGATAAAATTTTATACGCTCATGAAAAAGGAATAGACTTTATTATTTGCGACCACCACTTGCCCGGAGAAGAAATACCAAACGCGGTTGCCATTTTAGATCCAAAAAGAAAAGATTGTGCCTATCCATTTAAAGAACTATCGGGCTGTGGCGTAGGATTTAAGTTGGCGCAGGCTTTACACAGCACGTTAAAAAAACCTTTTGAGCAGTTGGTGCAACTACTTGACTATGTAGCTATCAGTATAGCCGCCGATATTGTTTCCGTATCGGGTGAAAATAGAATTTTTTGCTTTTATGGTTTGCAAGAACTTAACAAAATGAATAAAGCAGGCATTAAAGCTTTGTGCCTTCTTAATAAAAAAAACAACGACTTTACCATAAACGATGTCGTTTTTAAATTAGCTCCACGCATTAACGCAGCCGGTCGTATAGACCATGCGATGCGCGCCGTAGAACTTCTGCTTAGCAAAGATGAGGAGGAGGCCGGTCGGTTTGCCGAAAAAATAAATCAAACTAATAGTAATAGAAAAGATATTGACAAAAGTACTACCGAACATGCCCTTAGTATTATGGCTAACGACAGCCGCCTTATTCATAAAAAAACAACTGTAGTTTTTCATGAAACATGGCACAAGGGGGTAGTAGGCATTGTAGCCTCAAGGCTTATAGACACGTATTACAGGCCTACTATTGTGCTTACCGAAGTAGATGGGGTATTGAGCGGTTCGGCTCGGTCAGTAAAAAATTTTGATGTGCATACTGCTATAGAAAAATGCGCCCATCTGCTTACTCAATTTGGTGGCCATAAGCATGCAGCAGGTCTTTCTTTAAAGGCGGAAAACCTGCCATCATTTACACAACTTTTTGAAGAAGTAGTAAGTAAAAGTATTTCAGAAAAAGATTTAATTCCAGAAATAGACCTAGATGCTGTTGTCAATTTTAATGAAATTACACCTAAATTTTTTGCTGTATTAAAACAAATGGCGCCACACGGGCCGGATAATATGACCCCTATTTTTGTAAGCCATAATGTGTTGGATACGGGTTGGGCAAAAATAGTAGGGGCAAAAAACTCGTTAAAACTAACTTTATATCAAGCTGAAAACCCTAATGTAAAAATGAGTGCTATGGCTTATGGAATGGGGGACTATCTTCATTTTTTTCAAAGAAAAATACCCATGAGTGTTTGCTATACAATAGAAGAAAATACCTATAATGGAGTGACTAGTTTGCAGCTTACTATTAGGTATATGCAGCCTATGCAAGAAAAAACGTAAATTGTAAAATTAAAGCGACGCTGCAACTTCGGTTACGGAAGCGTTATCAATTACGAATATTTTTTTATCGGCTGTTAGCGCAAAAAAAGAGTGCAAGCGCTCTGCCTGGGTATCTGTAATAAAAACCTGTCCAAAACTATCAGAGGAAACCAAAGTAATTAGTTTTTCTAATCGTTGGGCATCTAACTTATCATATACATCATCTAGTAAGAGCAGCGGTTTTTTTGCGGTTTTATTTTTTATAAATTCGTATTGAGCCAATTTTAAAGCCAATAAATATGTTTTTTGCTGCCCTTGCGAAGCAAATTTGCGAACTAAATTTTCGTTTAACAAAAAAGTGATATCGTCTCTATGTACACCTACTGATGTATGTTCTAGTGCACAATCTTTTTTTAGGGCGTGTTGCAAACTTTCTTTATAACTTTCTTCTACGGTAGAGATATACTGCAAATCAACTTGCTCTTTGTTTTCTGATATATAGTTGTAATGAGTTTTAAATACAGGAGTAAATTCATTTAAAAACAATACCCTCGTCTTATGAATATACGTTCCATGCAAAATTAATTGTTCGTCCCATACTTCAAGAGCCAAGCTATCAAAGGTGCGCGTATGCGCAAAGTGTTTTAATAATGCGTTGCGTTGCTGTAATACCGCCGTATATTGCATCAGGGTTTCTAAATATAAGGGATCAAACTGTGAGATAATGCCATCTATAAACTTACGACGTGGCTCGCTACCTCCGGTAATTAAATCGGTATCAGCAGGACTAATCATCACCAAAGGGAATAAACCAATATGCTTTGCTAAGATTTCGTACTCCTTTTTATTTCGTTTAAATATTTTTTTTTGCCCTCGTTTTACACCACAATACACCTCATCTTCTATGCCCTCTTGTTGAAAAACGCCTTGTAGCATAAAAAAATCAGCATCGAAAGAAATGTTTTGACTATCCGTTGTATGAAAACAACTTTTGCAAAATGAAAGGTAATAAATAGCATCTAACAAGTTGGTTTTACCCATTCCGTTAGCTCCCGTGAAGTAGTTTATTTTTTTACTAAATAGCAGGGTAGCTTCTGTATAGTTTTTGAAATGGAGTAGGGTAATTTGTTTAAGGTGCATAAGAGTACAAAAGTAATGAAAAAGCACGCTTTGCACCTAAAGTAAAACCAGAAAAATATTTTTTACAAAAAATGGATAGGATTGTAAACCCAACTTTTGGGTAGCTATTTTTTATACATTATTTACTATTTCTGTATAAACCGCCTCCCATATTTTGTTTAAAATAGCCGATTCCCTTTTTGTAAGCACCGAAACAGTGCGTACCCATATTCGTAACATCTATCAAAAATTACAAGTAAACTCGCGTACAGAAGCTTTAAATAAAGTGTTCAAAAAATAAAAGCCCATCCACCCTTTAAATGCTAAACCATTTCGTAGTTTTGTGGTATGAGCAGAAACGCCCACTTAGAAAATCGTAAATTTATTATTGGAGGCCTTTTTTTACTTATAGCCCTTGTATATATAGCGCGGTTGTTTTACTTGCAAGTGTTAGATGATAAACTAAAATTAGATGCCCGAAATAATGCGTTTAGATACCTTACCGAGTTCCCCGTGCGCGGCTATATATACGACCGCACAGGCAAGTTGCTTGTATTTAACGACCCCGCCTATGATTTAATGGTAGTGCCAAAAAATGTTACTGCCTGCGATACCCAAGCCCTTTGCGCTATATTAGGCATTGATACCGCCGGGTTTAATAAACGCATGAAACGCGCTAAACAGACGCCTCGTAAAGAATCGTATTTTGAAAAACAAATATCTTCCGAAACCTATGCCGGGCTGCAAGAAAAAATGTACCGCTTTCAAGGATTTTTTATACAAAAAAGAACCATTAGGCGCTATCCTAAAAAAATAGCCGCTCACCTACTCGGTTATATTGGTGAGGTAAGCAAAACCCAAGCCGAAAAAGATACGTATTACAAAGAGGGCGATTATATTGGAATTAGCGGTATTGAAAAATCGTATGAAAAAGAACTGCGCGGCGTAAAAGGAACCCGCATTGTGATGGTAGATGTACACAATAAAGAAAAAGGCCGCTATGCCGAAGGAAAGTTTGATACATTAGCTATTCCGGGAAAAGCCTTGTATTGTACCATAGACCAAAACCTACAAGCCTATGGCGAATTTTTAATGCAAGGAAAAAAAGGAAGCATCGTAGCCATTGAACCCTCTACCGGCGAAATTTTAGCCTTAGTAACCAGCCCTACTTATGACCCCAATTTGTTAGTTGGTCGCGAGCGCTCTAAAAATTACGGCGTGTTACAAAAAGATACGGTGGGCATTCCTTTGTTTAACAGAGCGCTTATGGCAGCTTATCCACCCGGCTCTATTTTTAAACTTATTGATGCCCTCATCGGTTTGAAAGAAGGAGTGCTTCAGCCCTCTACGGTGTACCCTTGTCATAGAGGATACCCCCCTATGGGCGGGAAACCGAAATGCCACCCTCACGCCTCCGGCGATTTATACACCGCCATTCAGGCTTCTTGCAACTCCTATTTTTCTTATGTTTTTAAAAGCATTGTAGATTACCACCCGAATGGAAAATTTATAGACGGATATACGAATTGGCGTGAAAACGTAATGAGTTTTGGGGTAGGACATAAATTGGGCTCTGATTTGCCTTATGAGTTGGGCGGAAACGTACCTACCGTAAAGTATTACAACAAAGTGTTTGGCGATAATCGTTGGTTTGCCAATACCGTTGTTTCTTTGGGTATTGGCCAGGCAGAACTTACCATCCTTCCAGTGCAAATGGCTAATGTGGTAGCTTGTATTGCCAATAGAGGCTACTATCACACCCCTCATATTATTAAAGCCGTAGGCGATGCTAAAAATGTAAATAAAAAGTACGAAGAAAAAAACCATTGCTCGGTGCCTCCTCAGTATTTTGTACCCGTGGTTGACGGCATGGAGCGCGTGCTAAAGCCCGGAGGCACTGCTTACTTATCGGCTATAAAAGATATTGTAGTGTGTGGTAAAACAGGTACCGCACAAAACCCCCATGGTAAAGACCACGCCGTGTTTTTAGCTTTTGCACCAAAAGATAATCCAAAAATTGCGATTGCTTGCGTAGTAGAAAATTGCGGTTTTGGAGGAGTGTTTGCAGCCCCTATTGTAAGTTTAATGATAGAAAAATACCTGAAAGGAGATATTGACCGAAAAGATCCGCGCCGAGTGGATATGGAAACACGTATGGCAGGCATTGATTTAATTCATCACAAAAACCTACCGCCGGAACCCAAGCATCATTAGTTCTTACAAGCCTTCCGTTATAAACACAATAGAAACATCTTCGCTTAGCTCTGTTTCCTCTACGTTTATTTCTGAAAAAGAGCTGTCATTCTTTGCAGCAAAAGCCTCCATCGATTTCATATTTCTTACCGGAGGCATAGGAGCTTCATCGTCTGTATTATAAGCAATGCTTTTTATCGCTTTTATTTTTAAAGAAGCGGCATTTGCAATAAGGTGTGCTTTTTCGGTAGCGTCGTTTATGGCTAGTGCTATTAATTCTTTTTGGGTTTTATCTTGCAATTCTTCTGATAGGCCGGTGCTAAAATTTATTTGTGTGTTTTCTGTTTGTTGGTCGGAGAAAGCCGCAAACAATTTATTTAGTTTTTCTTTATCCATTTTAAAAGTAAGAGTAAGTGTTTGCCGGGCGCTATATCCCGCCTTTCTCGATTTTCCTCCTGTATATTCCCAATCTTCGTTTAAACCATAGTTACTTATTTTTAATTGTTCTTTACTAAACCCGGCTCCGGTTATTTTAGTAATGGTTTGTTGGGTTTGAGTATTAAGTTTGCTTAGCGCCAGGTTTCCTAAAACATCTTTTGCTGATAGGTTGAAGCTAATGATAGCTAAATCAGGGCTTACTTTTTTACTGGCACTTCCGGATAGGGATATGGTAGAGGTGGGTTTTTCTGCGCTGGTTTGTGCTAAAAAGGGAATGGATCCTAAAAGAGCAAAAGTTGTGAAAAGAGTTTTTAATGCGTTTTTCATACGGTGTTTTTTTTATGGCAAAAATACAAGAATTATTTCAATGCCTCTCCTATAGGGGTTCCTATGTTTCCGTTGGGATAGGGGATATTAAGCAACTGACAAATAGTAGAAGCTATATCGGTAATAAAAATACTTCGTGTGCTGTGGCCTTTTACAATCCCGTTTCCAAAAAAAAGAAGGGGCACGTGGGTATCGTAACTGTAAGAAGACCCATGTGTAGTACCTGTTGCTCCATACTCTACAAAACCCGGCTTATATACCACCAATACATCTCCGCTCCGTTGCCCATTAAAACCACGCTGTGCCAGCGCCTTTTGCAGCATGTCGTTTTGTGTTTGTAAAAAAAGTTGCTCGCTACAAAAAACATCTTGTACTTCAGGTATGGAGCGCAGCACCTGTGCGCAATGCTTTTCTATCAAAAATTTATCCATGTGTTTTGCGTATATAATAGAGTCGTTGAGGTACACTTGTTGGTTTACGTATTTTAGTACCAAAGAGTCGGAAAAAGCTTGATACAACGCCCCTTTTATTTTTTTCTCTATTTCTTTTTTGTTTACAATGCCGGCCGGTATTTTTTTGCTTTGCAGATATAAGACGTTTTCTGAGGCTCCGTGGTCGGCGGTTAAAAATACCGTATATTGATCTTTCCCTATTTTAGTATCTAAATAGAGTAAAAAATCTTCCAAATCTTTATCTAATTGAATATAGGCATCTTCCACTTCTATTGATTTAGGCGCAAACGAGTGCCCTATATAATCGGTAGAAGAAAAACTTACACAAAGCAAATCGCATACCGCGTCTGTTCCCATATTTTCTCCTTCAATAGCGGCTATGGCCAGTTGCTTGGTAAGGGTGTTGCCCATAGGGGTAGTGCGAATAATGTCGTACTCTTTTTTTTGTAACGACTGCGAATACTCGTATGGAAAAATGGGTTTTTCTTTTTTATTGGGAGCTTTTTCGTAAGGGTTATCATCAGATAGGCTTTCGGTGTATTGCGTTATGGGTAGCAAGGTGTTCCAACCTTTTTCTAAGTATTGTTGCGCGTATTTTTTTGCATTAAAATCAACAAGCCATTGGGGTAATTCTTTTTTATAAAAAGTGGAGGTAATGAAAGTACCCGTGCTGCCATCAAACCAATAAGCCGCATCGGCAGCGTGCCCGGCGGGTAGTATAGAGCTTCGGTCTTTTAAAGAAAGGCCTATTACTTTTGCTTGTTGATTTGTAAAAATTTCTAACTCATCGCCTATGGTGCTGGCTTCTAAATTTTTTGGCGACATAAATCCGGCACTGCCGGTGCTACCTACAGGAACGGCTGTTTTATCTTGTGTGCAGTATGTTTCGGTTTTTGTTTTTTTGTTGTACCATTCATTGGCGGCAATACCATGAATGGCAGGCGTAGTGCCGGTGTATATAGAGGCGTGTCCGGGGCCGGTATAGGTAGGTATGTAGTTGTATTGTGCATTTTTACACAAAAACCCATCGCGCATAAGGCGCTTAAAGCCCCCGTCGCTATATTTTTCTGCAAAACGATACAAATAATCGTATCGCATTTGGTCCACCACAATACCCACTACCAATTTAGGCTGTTGGGCAAAACTACGCGTTGCAAATTGCAACAGAGACAAAACAAGTATTATTTTTCCTTTCATAAAGCAAATATAGGAAAATAAAAATACGGCTTCGCTTAACGCTCGTTACTAAGAAAAAAACATATAGATGTTGTATTTTTAAAGGGAGCGCATAAACTGCAATTCTTTAAAAGAAAAATTTTTTATTTCGTTTTGTGCGGTGCGCAGAATGAGTTGTCCGCTTTCTTCTACCGCCTGTATTTGAGCCTCAAAAACTCCTTCTTTGCTTTGGTACGGAGCCATTTCATGAAGCAAATACAAACAGCTGGTGTACGAACGGTTTATATGTTCCAAACGGTTTTGTTTTAGTAGCAAATACCAAGCCTCAAACTGCTTGCAAAACACCGAAAGTACCTGGCGCACATCAAACTCTTTTTGGGCAAGTAAAGCCAACGAAGTGGTGGGCTTGGGCAATTCATGAAAATGTATTTGGTTTACATTAATACCCACCCCTACAACAGCACTTTGCAAAAACTGCTCGCGGCATATATTTTCAATTAAAATACCGCATATTTTTTGTTGATTTGCCAATAGGTCATTAGGCCACTTTATTTTTATGTCATAACGGCTTGCAGGCAAAAAGTGTGTCAGTGTTTCAAAAACAGCCAAAGAGGCTATTTTACTGATATAAAATTGTTTTTCTATGGGAAGAAAAAGGGGGCTTAGAACCAGTGAAAACGTAAGGTTTTTGCCCCTTTCGGCTTGCCAGGTATGGCCCATTTGCCCGCGTCCGGCCTTTTGGTTTTGGGTGAAGATAAGGGTTCCCTCGGCTACAGCCTTCTCTTTTAACAAATGAATGGCATAAGTATTGGTAGAGTCTGTTTCGGATAACTCTATAATATGTTGCCCAATAAAAAGAGTATTCATAATGGGCAAAAATAATGTTATCTTTGCAAGCTACACGCAAGTGTAAAAAAATAATTATGGCAAAAAAAGCAGTAAAAAAAACCAGCAGTAAAAAAGCGAGCGCAAAAAAGGTGCCTGCTAAAAAGGCAGTCGCAAAAAAAACAGTCGCAAAAAAGGCACCTGCTAAAAAAAAGCCAACAAAAAAAACAGTCGCAAAAAAGCCGGCAGCTAAGCCCCTGGCCAAAAACCCGTTATTAACCAGCATTATCAACGGTTTAGAAGAGAAAAAAGCAAAAAACATCACTGTTTTAAATTTAACCAAAATAGCCAACTGCTCTTTTGATTATTTTGTGATAGCGGATGCCGAATCAAATACCCACGTAGATTCTATAGCCAACTCGGTAGAAGAGGTAGTGCGCAAGCAGATAGGAGAAAAACCGTATCACACGGAAGGTTGGGAAAACTCCGAATGGATTTTATTGGATTACGTAAACATTATAGTACACGTATTTCAGCAACAAACCCGCAGTTTTTACCATCTAGAAGATCTATGGGCCGATGCCGAAATAACACGCCTTTAATTAAAAAAATAAACACGAGCATTTTATGAGCAACGACGAAAATAAAGAACCCCAAACTACCGAAAATAATCAGCAACCCTCGCCCAAGCCGCAAGCAGATAACACATCAAATCCTTCTTCAAAAAAAGAAAGAGATCGAATAGAGTTTGAAAAAATGCGCGACCGTATGCGCAAACTTAATTCGTCTAACAACAAAGGCGGTGGCGGTTTTAATTTTTATTGGATATATGCTATTATTGTAGTGGTTTTAATTACCCTTACCTATTACGATGGTTCGCCTTTTGGTGGTGGCAACACCCGCCATATTACCCAAGTTGATTTTGAACAAAAAATGTTAAGCCGTGGCGATGTGCAAGCCATCATTATCGTAAACGGAAAAAAAGCCGAAGTACGTGTAAACCCCGATAGCCTTAGCCTTTTTAGATACTATCAAAACAACAAACCTATTATTGCAAACCCTAAACAGGTGCAAGGGCCTCAATTTGTTATTAATAATATCGATGCCTTTAGTTTTGTAATGAGAGTAAAAGAAGTACAAGAAAAAGCCGGCATACCCGATAACAAAATAGTAACGCCCACCCGCGAAGACCGCGCCGAACTAAGCGATTATTTAGGATGGTTGCTGCCTATATTAATTATGGGGGCCATTTTTCTCGTTACTATGCGCCGTATGGGAGGCGGCGGAGGCGGCGGAGGCCAGATATTTAATATAGGAAGAAGCAAAGCCGTATTGTTTGATAAAGATATTAACGTAAACGTAACTTTTAATGATGTAGCGGGCTTAGAAGGCGCTAAAGTAGAGATAAAAGAAATTGTAGATTTTTTAAAAAACCCGAAAAAATACACCGATTTAGGAGCTAAAATACCTAAAGGAGCTTTATTGGTAGGCCCCCCGGGCACCGGAAAAACCTTACTGGCAAAAGCCGTAGCCGGCGAAGCCAAAGTGCCCTTCTTTTCTTTATCGGGTTCCGACTTTGTAGAAATGTTTGTGGGCGTAGGAGCCTCGCGGGTGCGCGATTTGTTTCGCCAAGCCAAAGAAAAATCACCTTGCATTATTTTTATAGACGAGATTGATGCTATTGGACGTGCACGTGGAAAAAATGCCAACTTTGGCGGAAACGACGAGCGCGAAAACACCTTAAATCAATTACTAACCGAAATGGACGGCTTTGGTTCTAACAGCGGTGTCATTATGCTGGCCGCCACCAACCGCGCCGACATTTTGGATAAGGCCTTATTGCGCGCCGGGCGCTTTGACCGACAAATTTTTGTGGATTTGCCCGATGCCAACGAACGGAAAGCCATTTTTCAAGTACACTTGCGCCCTCTAAAATTACACAACGAAGTAGATATCGATTTCTTAGCCAAGCAAACCCCCGGCTTTAGTGGAGCCGATATTGCCAACATCTGCAACGAAGCGGCTCTTATTGCCGCACGTAATAATAAAAAAGCAGTAGAAAAACAGGATTTTTTAGACGCCGTAGATAGGATTATTGCCGGCTTAGAAAACAAAAACAAAATTATTACCCCACACGAAAAGCGCACCATTGCTTTTCATGAAGCAGGCCATGCTACGGTGAGCTGGATGTTAGAGCACGCCTCGCCTTTGGTAAAAGTAACTATTGTGCCCCGCGGTCGCTCGTTGGGTGCCGCTTGGTACTTACCCGAAGAACGCCAAATAAACACCATAGACCAAATTTTTGACGAGATGTGTGCCGCTTTAGGTGGGCGCGCAGCCGAAGAAATTGTTTTTGGGCGTGTGAGTACCGGCGCCCTTAGTGATTTAGAAAAAATTTCAAAACAAGCCTACGCATCAGTAGTGTATTACGGGTTGAATGATAAAATAGGAAATGTAAGCTATTACGATAGCAGCGGGCAATCAGAATATCAATTTGGCAAACCATATAGCGAACATACAGCACAGGTAATTGACGAAGAGATTAAAAAAATGATTGATAAAGCCTATGTAAAAACCAAAGAAATTTTACTTGCCAATAGAGAAAAATTAACTCAACTGGCCGAAAAACTATTGGAAAAAGAGGTGATTTTTAGAGATGATTTGGAGCTTATTTTTGGTAAACGCCCTTTTGATAAAGAAGAAACAAAAAACGAAAACACAGTAACAAACACGCTTCAGTAGTCCAATAAGTAGTTTCTATTTGCCTATTATGCAATGGCTTTTAATGTAAAAACCTTTTATATACGCGCCACTACCGCCTTAGTGTTTGCCGCCTTGCTATTGGGCTGCGTATGGTATAGCTACCCCTCTTTTTTTCTTTTTTTTGGAATAATAGGCGCCATTGGTCTTTTTGAGTTTTGTAAAATAAGTAAAAAATTAGAAGCTCAACCTTCTTACTACGCCGTGCTGCTGCTGCATATTTTTACCACTTTCACGGTTCTTTTTTACACCTGGTATCCCAATAACATGGTGGCATCTACGTTTTTTGTACAGATTTTTTTCTTGCTTTTTTTTAGTCTTTTTATAGTAGAATTATTTAAAGAAAAAGCCCATCTATCCAGCCTTGCCTATACGGCCTTAGCTTGGCTGTACACCAGTTTGCCCTGCGCCTTGTTATTGCTTATGGGAGTAGATGCTCATTATAACTTTGTTCCTCACAAAATTTTAGGAATGATTTTTTTTGTATGGATAAACGATACCGGTGCCTATTTAGTGGGCAGTTTTATAGGGAAACACAAACTGTTTGCACGCATATCGCCCAACAAAACCTGGGAAGGAACCTTAGGAGGCATTGCTTTTTGCATAGGGCTTTCGTATGTGGTATATTTACTGTTTCCGCAATTGGCGTATAAGCATTGGCTAATGGTTTCGTTGATAGTAGCGGTGATGGGCACTTTGGGCGACCTAGTAGAAAGCATGTTAAAACGCCTGGCAGGTGTAAAAGATAGCGGCAGCCTCATGCCGGGGCATGGCGGTGTACTGGATCGGTTTGATAGCCTCTTTTTTGCCAGCCCGTTTGTGTACGTATATTTTAGCTGGATGGGCGTTCTTTAATCGTTTTTGATGGCGCCCCTTACTTAAATATTTTTTTGGAAACCCTTGTTTTTGAAAGGTTTATTAGTACATTCGCAGTCTGAAAAAAATAAAAAAAATGAAAAAAATCGTTGTATCTGCTATCCTTTTTGTAGCAGCCATTGGCTCACAGCAAGCCATCGCCCAAAAAATTGCTCACATACAGTTAGATTCGTTAATCAGCATCATGCCTGAAACTAAGCAGGCGCAAGACGTAGCGCAATCGTACTTAAAAGACTTAGAGAAACAAGTAGCCAGCATGAAAACCGAGTTTGACACAAAGTATCAAGACTATATTGCCAACCAAGCCAGCTACAGCGATATTATTCGTAAAACAAAAGAAGAAGAGTTGCAAGCTCTAAATCAACGTATTGAAGATTTTCGTACGCAAGCGCAACAAGACTATCAAAAAAAGTCGGGCGACCTCTCAAAACCCATCTATGCCAAAGCTAAAAAAGCAGTAGATGTTGTAGCAAAAGAAGGGGGATTTAAATACGTACTAGACACCAGTTCGGGTTCTGTTTTATTCTCTGAGCCGGGCGACGATATCTTTGCTTTGGTAAAAAAGAAGTTAGAAACCATGCCTGCGGCTATTTTGCCTACGGGCGCTTCTACAACACCAACACCGCAAAAAACGGGTACTCCCCCCAATGGTGGAGCAGGCAAAACAACGCCTAAAAAATAGTATTTTACCGCTTCATATATAAAAAACCCCTCTTTTTTTACAAAAGGAGTGGTTTTTTGTTATAGTTTTGTAGCCAAATACTTGCCTCATGGTACGCAACCGTTTTACTTTGCCCATATTTCCGCTAAATGTAGTTGTAATACCCGGCGAAACACGCAGTTTGCGCGTTTATACCGAGTGTTGCAGAGAATTGATAGCCGATTGTCTTGCCAACCAAGCTAGTTTTGGCATTGCCTACATGAAAGAAGGGGTACTTTCTCATCATGGAGTAGAGGTATCTATTTGCCGCATTATCCATTTACCCGACGGCGAATTAGAGGTAGAGGTAAAAGGAATTCAATCTTTTAAAATACTGCAGTACACTAAAGTTTTAAAACCCAAACTATATGGAGCTGCCAGCATCGAGCTTTATGAAGACGAAAACATATCCTCTAGGTACAAGCTATTCCGTTCATTCAAAAAATTTATTAAGCAAATAAAGCAACAAGAAATTCCGGTAGAGGCATTAACCAACACCTCTATATACAAGGTAGCTAATTTATTGGATTTAACTAACGAGGAAAAACTACAACTGATATCATTAGATACCTTAAAAGAAAAAGAAGATTTTCTTATTGCAAAAATAAAACTGTACTCACATACATTGAAATTAGAAAAAGAGCTGCGTTCTAATTTTAAATTCAATTAATATTTCTTACTCCTTTGTGTGATGCCTTATTAAACCCTCCATGGGTGATTGCAATACAGTTCCTATATTTAAGTTTTTTTCTTGCAACACTTCTTCCATTTGTTTTTGAAAATAAAACGCCACCGAGCCTACAAAATGTATGAGTAGTTTTTTATGCATACTGTATTGCTCTACCTGATAGTTTAAAAAGTCGCGGAAGCATTTTTTTACTAATTGCTGCATAAATACATGCTCTATATGCTCGCTTACTATTTTGGTATAAGAAGCCAAAAAGCGCTGGGGCATGGCGTTCTTATACACACCTTCTAAAATAAATTCTTTTTGAAACGAAGGAATTTCTGAAAATTTTTTTTGCAAATCGGCAGGTAAGGTTTCTTCTAAGTACTGCTGAAGGAGCGCTTTCCCTATATAGGAGCCACTGCCTTGGTCGCCAAAAAAATAGCCCAACGAGGGTACATTTTCTTGTATCTTATTTCCATCAAAATAGCAACTGTTGCTGCCGGTCCCTAAAATACAGGCAATTCCTGCTTGGTGTCCACACAAGGCTAATGCAGCCGCATATAAATCGTGCTGTACTTCAATATGCGCTTTACTGAAAATGCCTTGTAAGGCTTGTTGCACTATTTGTATTTTATGTGGCGTAGAGCAGCCGGTGCCGTAGTAAAAAATGCGCAAAGAAGCGTTGTCTTTTTCTTGTAAAAAAGAATCGGGTAGCTCGGCTTGCATTAAATTTTTTATAGTATCTGTTGTTTGTACCGAAGGACTATACCCTTGTGTGCTGCATTGAGCTAGTTTTTCTTTTTTGTTTAATAAAACCCAAGTAGTTTTGGTGCTTCCGCTATCAACTAGTATCGTCATATTATTGCTTTTTAAAAATACCGGAAATTTTACCTTTAATTTTTTCGATGTTTTCACTGGCCGGATTGCTGGCAAAATCATCAAACTGATTAGAAGAAGCTGATTCGCCTACTTCGGGGTATAGTATTACTAAGCTTTGATGTTCTCTATTTTTTGCTATTGCTTTTTGAAGATTGTCAATGGCGAAGTTGTAGGAAACGGTTTGTTTTCGGGCATTTACAATAAAAACCAAATCGTCAGAAAAAATTTCTTGTTCAAGGGTATTTTCAACGCTATCAAAATCATCAATGCGATGATACTGATGCAGGGTTCCATTTTTATCGCCGGCTATTTTTTTTATTTCTTGCAGGGTATTTTCATCGGCGTAAATAAAAGCGCGGCCCCCTACTTGCTTTAACAGGTTAAAAATTTTATCGCAGGTACGCCTAAAACTGGCTTCTAAAAGAGCATTTTGCGTAAACACTAACAACACGCGCTTAAACGAATTAAGAGGTTGAATAATTTTTGCCAGAAAAACGGCTTGTTGTGTTTTTTCAAGTAAGTTGTTGTACACCGTTCCAAACAAAAAGCCGGAAGAGGCGTTGGTGGCGCGGTTGCTAATAACAATATGTGTGGCGCTGTAGGCTTTGGCGGTACGCACAATACCATCTACAATATTCAAATCTACTTTTTTTAAAATTTCTATTTTGGTATCGGCAGGTATTATTTGTTCCGTAATAGTATCGATGGCTTTTTTAATAGAATTTATTTTTTCGCCGGCATCATCAGCATCTTCTACTACGGTAAGTGGATATATAGGTTCGGTAGATTTTTCGTCTTTTATTAAAAAAGAAAATTCCATCAGGCGCTGCAAATTTTCGGGATTGGCTATGGGTATTAAAATGCGTTCGGCTTTCTTTTTTAGTTTAAACTCTACATCTTTATCTGTAATGGCAATTTGTCTTGCAGCCCGTTCGGTAACAAAAGAACTCACTAGGCAGGTTATTAAAATTAAAATAACGGTTCCGTTAATGGCGTGTTGGTCTAGAAGGCCAATGTCGTACCCTACTTTTATTACGGCCAGTGTGGCAGCAGCATGCGAGGCGCTTAGTCCATAAATAATTCGGCGTTCGTATTTGGTATATTTGTATATAAAGCCGGTTATTTCAGCTGCAAAAAATTTTGTGATAAGAGCCACGCTGCTTAGAATACCGGCAAAAATAAGCTCTTGAGTACCTGCAAAGAACAAACGCAAATCAACCAACATGCCGGCACTTATTAAAAAGAAAGGGATAAATAGGGTGTTGCCAATAAAGATTAAGCGGTTCATTAAAATAGAGTTGTGGGGTATTATTTTATTGAATGCCAAGCCGGCTAAGAAAGCGCCTACAATGGCTTTTACCCCGGCTAAATCGGCCACGAAAGCCGATAAAAACATCATGGCTAATACAAATAAGTACTGCGACCCCCCCTGCCCTTCTATATGCCTAAAAAACCACTTGCTTAGTTTGGGTAGCAAATAAAGAGTGCCTACTACTAATATGGCTATCAACAAAACGAGCATAAGCCAGTATTGCGCAGAGGCATTTCCAGTAGAAAGGTTGGTAATAACACCCAGTAAAATAAGAACGGCCGAATCGGTAATAATAGTACCGCCAAAAGTAACTTGTACGGCTCTATTTTTAATAATACCCATGTGGCTTACAATAGGATATGAAAGCAGAGTGTGAGTAGAAAACATGCTAGCTAACAATAAAGCCGCCCAAAATGGATAATGCAATACATATACGCATACAAAAAAACCAATAGTGATAGGGATAAAAAAAGTAAAAGCGCCAAACACAATGCTTTTGTTTCGGTTTAGCTTAAACTCGTGCATATCCATTTCCAATCCGGCTAAAAACATAATGTAAAGCAAGCCGGTGTTGCTAAATAAATCAAAACTAGTTGTTTTTTCTATTAGATGCAAGGTGTTAGGCCCAATAATAACTCCGGCCAGTATCAACCCTATAATACCCGGAATACGAAAACGCCTGAAAACAAGAGGAGCAAATAAAATAATAAGCAGCACCATAGAGAGGATTAAAACCGGATCGGTAAAAGGGATATAGCTTCCAAAAAAGCGAGTAAACTCGGTTATGAAACGGCTTAAAATATTCATTGGGGTAAAGGTAAAGTTTTTAACGCAATGGCGTGTGTTTTATATACACCAACCTCTTTTTACCACTTAATATTTCTAAAGTCTCCGCTAAAAATAATTTTGCACTACTTGTTGCCCCTGTATTCCCTGGCCGCATCCAGGCGTTAGCAATCATGCGAACTTCAGGTATAAAAGCCATTAATGGATGGTGTGAGTTACGACCAGGTTTCTTTGCATTGTATCCTTTTTTTGCACCTTGTTGGTCGCCGTATCGGGTAATAACAGTGCTATCTAAATCTAAGGTTACATTGTTAAATTGTAGTTGATTAAAAAACCATTGAAACAGGGGAACAAAGGTTTCTGTGTTTCTTTTCCAATCAAACTTATTGAAGAACCTACTATACGTACTTTGAGATGGAGCTTGCTTCCAACCAAAAATTTGTTTTAAAACTTTATCATAACGCAGATAGGCAGAATGACTGAACCTTCCTGCTCCAATCCAAATGCTTGTCCAAAAACATTCTACAATTTGTGTTGGTTCGTAACCCCGGTTAGAACCCTTATCTGGAAATGGCAACCTACATAACTCTTCCTTTATCTTTGTGGCATCAAGCAAGTCTTTCATCAGTTTCATTCCGCCCCAGGCAGTTACAGAATGATCGCTAAACCTTATTGTATTTATTGTACCCATGTGGTGAAAATTTTAATCCCAGGCAAGTTCCGATTTTATTGCCATTTTTAAAAATTATTGTTGCCTAATGCATAATCTGGGTTTAAGACGCTCAACAAGGCCAATCTTTTTTCAATTAGTTTTCGGTTACAAACCGCAAAAAAACAAGAAACGAGAGAAAAGCGAATGGCAGGAATTATTGAAAAATTGGCAAAAGGCGAAAAACTTCAATAAACTATTCAATGTAAATTTATGAAATACTGCCTTATACAGGTAGCGAAACACCGCTAATGCCTACGCACTACCTCAGTAAGGTTACAATTCCTAAAAGGGATTTTACTTTATTCTGTACATTGGTTACATCAATTTTCCAAACATACACATCGGCTTGCACCAGCACAGCGCCTTTTGTTCCATCCCAGCCTTTAGTAACATCTTTACTTTGAAACGTTAAATTTCCCCAGCGGTCGTAAATGTATAGCGTATATTCTTTTATCCCGTTAGCTATCGGTAAGAAAACATCGTTTAGGTTATCTCCATTAGGAGTAAACGCATTGGGCACATACAACGCGTAATCATCGTTAATCACAATCGTTTTTACTAGCGTATCGGCACATCCCTGTGCCGATGCTACAATAAGAGTAACTTGATAAGAACCGGTATCGGCATACGTATGGGTAGGGTTCAATGCAGAGGATGTGTTGCCATCACCAAAGTTCCAATGGCTTGCTGTTCCTCCTTGCAAAGAGGTATTAGTAAACTGTACGTTAGGATCTAAAATGCCTACCGGCTGAGGGCTATAATCAAAATTAGCTTGAGGGACAGGAAGCACCATTACAAGAGTAGTGGCTGAATTGGTACAGCCGTTTAAATCCGTTACAACAACCTTTATGGGAGTAGTACCTGCTACAGTATAACACATAGATGGACTAGCTGTTGTTGCCGTAGCCCCGTTTCCTAAACTCCAACTATAACCTATAACCGAAGTGCTTGATGTAACGCTAAATGAAGTGCATAAAGGAGCACATGCTGGTGCAACCGTATTAGTGCTTACTATAGGCAAAGAAAATACCGATACGGCTGCATTTGCCGTATTAGAACAACCGTTAACGTCAGTACCGGTTACGGTATAAGTAGTGGCTATCGTAGGCGATGCGTTTACTATATTTCCAATAGAGGGGCTTGTGCCTCCACTCCACATATAAGTAGCTGCCCCACTGGCGGTTAAGGTAGCTGTTTGTTGCCCCGAACAGATAGTGGCTGTATTAACTGAAATAGTAGGTAGTGTATTTACCAGTACATTGACTACATTACCCCCTTGACAACCATGTGCATCGGTACCTAATACAGCATAGTTTCCTGCATTAGTGCTTGATGCATTGGGTATTTGCGGATTTTGTAGCGTGCTTGAAAAGGCAGGACTTCCCGGCCCCGACCATTGATACGAAACAGCTCCCGAAGCAGAAAAATGAATGGTTTGCCCTATACAAGCAGGTAATGCCGTAGCTGTAATAATAGGCAACGAATTGACAGATACCGATACCGTTGCATGATTGATACAAGCGGGAAGATTGTTATCCATAACGGTTACCGTATAAACACCGGCTAAGGTAGCCGTGCTTACCGCTACGCTGGGATTAGCACCTATTGCGGTAAAATTATTAGGCCCCATCCATACATAATTGGCTAAGCCGCCAGGGCTGCAAGAAAAAGTAAGCGCCTGATTTAAACAAGGGGTATTACTGGTAGCTATCGGCATAGGTAATGCGTTTACGGTGAGGGTTAATGTTAATGGCGCGCTAGGCAAGCAGCCGCTGGTTGTGCCAGATACTGTATAAACAGTAGTGGCATTTGCGTTAGAAATAGGAGAAGCGCTGTTGGCATTATTAAGCGAAGCGGCCGGAGACCAAGTATAAGTATTGGCGCCACTAGCAGAAAAAGGCTGCGAAGCTCCATTACATATAGTGTACGTATTGGCAGCTAAACTTAAATTAGGGGCTGCGCTCACGCTTACCGTAGCCACCGCGGTGTTAGAGCAAGAACCGGTAGTGCCTGTTACAGTATAAGAGGTAGTACTGCTTGGCGATACAATTAGAGGGTTGCTTGTGCTGCCTGTATTCCAGGAATAGGCAGTAGCTCCACTGGCCGTTAAAGTAGCCGTTCCGCCCGAACAGATAGAAGCACTATTAACACTAATAGTAAGGGAAGAACCCATAATAACCGTAGCTATTGCAGTATTGGTACACGTGCCGTTGGCACCCGTTACGGTGTAAGAGGTAGTACTGCTTGGTGACACAACTAAAGGGTTGCTTGTGCTGCCTGTATTCCATGTGTAAGTAGAAGCTCCATTAGCCGTTAATGTAGCGGTGCCACCCGAGCAAATAGAGGCACTATTAACTGTAACAGTAGGCGCAGGATTAACTAATACTTGCACGGTTGTTGTTAAAGCGCATTGCCCCGCATTAGGCATAAAAGTGTAAGTAGTGGTAGCTGTATTATTAGCCGCCGGCGACCAAGTACCTGTAATGCCATTGCTTGAAGTAGCAGGTAAACTTAGTGCAGCGCCTGCGCAAATAGAGGATGGGATAGCAAAAGTAGGAGTAGTACCTCCTATTACATAAGTTACCGTTACAACCCACGTGTTGGTAACTAATTCTTGGTAATTAGTTATACATCCTGAAACTAAAGCAGCGGGCACATCAGTTGCCGGGGTATATGGGAAAAAAGCTTGCCATCCTTGCCAGTAAAAAGGAATGGTAAGGGTGTTGGTGTAACAGCCATTAGCTATGGTTTGGTTGGTTAAGTTGTACGTGTTGCCATTATTAGCCGATGTATATGAAGCCCCGCTTCCATTATGATTGGTTATAGCGGGTCCTGATTGCATGGCGCTCCAACCGGCTATAGAACCTACTCTTGATCGCTGTTCTTTTATATCTGCATAAATATCCACAAAGGCAACCAAAGAAGATCCTATATAACCCTTTGCCCAAATTCGATACGAAGTGTTTGTACCTGTAACGGAATAAGTACCGGCAGGGAAACTCAAATTCATAGTGGCCTGACAAGCAGAAGAAAATTGCGCGTTTTTATCATTTACAGCCTGATTGCTTGCGTAGGTGTTGGTTGTTGTAGGGTCTATTATTAAAGGATAAACCAATTTAGGATTGTTGAGCCAAGAAGCAGGAACA
>JAFDYI010000021.1 GCA_018267475.1 Bacteroidota bacterium
TGTTTGACGAGGCGTATAGTTTCTTTTTTTATACTTTCTTTAAAAGAAGATAAAAGGTTTTTTTTTTTCATACTTTTTTTTGTCGCAAAAAAGTATGCAAAAAGCCACCACGAAAACCAACCAGAAGCTTTTGTTTTTCGCACAGGGCTGCACCACCACAGCCACAAAACTTCTGGTTCGCACTTTTCGTGGACGCCTGCCGCACTATTTTTTTTTGAGAACTACCCAAAAACAGCGCGCAAGCCGGGCAAATCACGGAGCAGATAGGCTTTGCGCGTAGTAGATTGATTGGGCTTGTTTTTTGTTTCTTTTTCATCTAAGGAAAAAGAAAGTAAAAAGATTTTTTCTTTACAACGGGTGCTGAGCGGAGCCGAAGCGCCAAGCGCTCCCCCTACCGCAGCAACTCAAAAAAACCTTTTAATATTTTTTGTGTGTTATCTGTTTTAGTTAGGTTTATGATATAGTAATAAGTACCAACGTCTGCTGCTTGTTTGTTGGCTTTTCCGTCCCATAAAAGTATTTGAGGGTTGTTAGCATCTATGCTTTGTTGCCCGCTTATCATTTCGTTGCCCCAGCGGTTTAGTATATGCCAGGTTATACTTTGATAATAATACGGCGTTATGCTCAACACATCGTTTATACCATCACCATTAGGCGTAAATACGTTAGGCATAAACCATAATAAACTATCTTCTACTACTATGGTAGTATAAGCCGTATCAGAACATACAGGCAATGTGTTATAGGCTATAAGAGTGATGCTGTATGTACCGGGTGTTGTAAACGTATAGTTTATATTTTTACCGTGCTGCACCGTACCATTTATATACCAGTTTTGTATGTTGGTGGTATTGTTGTAATCATAATCTTGAAAAGACACAGCAAGAGGCACTAAGCCTAGGGTAGGTTGTGCCGATATAGTAGCTTGGGCAGGGTTTATTTGTTTAATACTAAACGTGTCGGTATATAAGCAGCCTAAGCTATCTCTTACATTTAGAGTGTATTGCCCTTGTGTAAGATTAGAGAAGGTGGCGGCATTTTGCATAGAGCCTCCATTTAAGTTATACCAGTATGTATGGTAGCATGGGTTAGGTTTAATACTTAATACCCCTTGCGTACCCCCACATATAGCCGTAGTGGCAGCTATGCTTAGGGGCTTAATAGCGTTAATTACCCGTGCATACTCGGTGTGCATACAGCCGGCAGTATCTTTTACATAGCATATATAATTGGTTATGCTTGGCACGCTGCTTATATTTATTTTAGGGTTAGCAACAGAAGCATTACTCAGCCCGGTAGCAGGATACCAAGTATAGCTTGCATAACCGCTTGTAGCCTGCAACTGCACAGTGTTGGTGTTACAAAAAGTATATACTCTTGTGCTATCTGCATTGGGTGGTGTAGCTGGGCAAGGGGTGCTGTAGGCGAGAACGAAGGAAGATGTAAAGTTGTTGCCCGAAGATGTTCCAGATACATCAATAAAAAAATTATTTGCATTATTTTGTAAATAAGACTTAATATTTACTATTGCGTCAGTAGTATCTAAAAACGGAGTATTACTATCATCTCTTAACCCATGCAGGGTATCGTTTTGGTAATAAAAACTTCCTGCCCCATTTCTCCAGTTAGAGCTATGATAAACGCACGAAGATTGATTAATTGTATCTATATTGAACGAACCTATCCCTGAATTAATTTGATATTGCAAATATGGTGCTACTGTAGCGTCTACACAGTTTATGGATAGAGCCACATCTTTATTCGTATCTATATTATTTAGGTTATTAAAATTAAAGCCCATACTTGGCACTTCATAATTAGTACTATTGAGTTCTAATGCCATATTTATAAGACTGTAAGTACTATTTTCATATATAAGGAGTAAAAAAAAACTATTATAATAGTACGTAGAATAACATAATCCTATTTTTTGAGCATAGGTTATTACTTTATTATTACTATTATGAGTTAGAGAGGTTACATCTTTTAAAACAATGTATGACGGTGCAGCCGCAGATTCTAAAAAAAAATAAGGGGTTGCGTTGTTAGATGAATCGAACTGTATTAGATTATTATTGTACTTAAAAGGAAAAGGGGCGTCTTCAGGGAAAGAATGTTGGCGGTCGCATGTAAGTTTTATAGAAAATAAAAAAGCTTTTTTTAACAGGCATCCCACGGGTACAACATTATTGAAATATATAGTGTCTGGCGACATCCAATCTAAATAATTATAAGTCATCCCATCAAAAGAACAGCCCCCCTTAAATGTATTTTGGTAATAAAGGAACTGCGCTTGGCTTATATAGGTTGTATAGAGGAAAAGTATGGTAATAAAACATCTCATTTTTAAATAATGCTTGGCTGGCGCTCCAAAGATAGTAAAAAGGATGGCGAAATAAAACAACCTGCCCCCTTTATCTTTCAAGACGCCCCTAAAAAGGCGGCTTTTTTGTGGTTGACATACTAGTGGAAACGTATTTTATTTTTTAGAAATCATATCCGCTTAATCGTTATTTTTGTGCTTGCGTATGAAAAAAAAATACTATGTAGTATGGGCAGGAAGAGAAACAGGTATCTTTGATACATGGGATAGTTGTCAAAAACAAATCACCAATTTTGCAGGCGCTTTGTACAAATCATTTAAAACAAAAGAAGAAGCCCAGCAGGCTTTTAATGAAGGATACTCCAAGATGCCTCAAAAAAACAAGACCTCCCTTTTAGTAGGAGCACCCATATCGCAAAGCATTTCGGTTGATGGCGCATGGAACACGGCCACCGGTGTAGCCGAATACCAAGGTGTAGAAACACAAACCAAAAAAATACTTTTTAAAGCCGGCCCTTTTGATGATGGCACCAACAACGTAGTGGAGTTTTTGGCTTTAATACATGCGCTGGCTTATTGCAAGCAACATAACTTAAATATACCTATATACTCCGATAGTCGCACGGCTATTTCTTGGTTAAGACAAAAAAAAGCAAAAACAAGTCTTAAAAAAACGACCAAAAATCAAAAAATTTTTGAACTCTTGCACCGTGCAGAGAAGTGGCTGCACGAAAACACCTATGAAAACAAAGTACTAAAGTGGGAAACAGAATGTTGGGGCGAAAACCCTGCCGACTTTGGAAGAAAATAATTGCACATGAAAATAAGCGCCTGCACCATAGCTCGAAATGCCGTAAAATTTGATTATCCGATAGTAGAATCGATAACATCTATCTTGCCTTTGTGCGATGAGTTTGTTGTAAACGTGGGTTTTTGTGATGACGGCACCTTAGAGCGAATTCAAAACATAGCATCTCCTAAAATAAAAATAATACAAAGTCAGTGGGACGATTCTTTGCGCGAAGGAGGCAAACTCTTAGCCCTTGAAAGCAATCGGGCTCTTGATGCGGTAAGCCCCGATAGCACCTGGGTGTTTTACCTTCAAGCCGACGAAGTGGTACACGAAAAGTATATAGATACCATTCGTAATGCCATGGAAACGCATCAAAACAATTTGATGGTAGATGGGTTGCTGTTTCATTACACACACTTTTACGGAAATTACCACTACGTAGCTAATTCCAGGCGTTGGTATAGAAATGAAATTCGTGTGATACGCAACAACTCACAAATACGTTCCTATAAAGATGCACAGGGTTTTAGAATAAGAGACAAAAAGCTGCAAGTAAAGCCCATTGATGCACAGATATATCATTATGGCTGGGTAAAATCGCCGCAGGCACAACAAGAAAAACAAAAAAATTTTCATAAGCTGTGGCATAGCGATGAACAAGTAAAAAAAATGGTGTCGCAAGCCAACGAATACGATTATAATACGATTGACAGCCTTCAACTTTTTGACGGCACACACCCCAAAACCATGTTGCCGCGCATTGCTCACCAAAATTGGGATTTTGTTTTTGATACCAACAAGATTAATATGACGATTAAAGAGAAGATGTTGGCGCAAATAGAAAAATACACGGGCTGGAGGGTAGGCGAAAATAAAAATTTTAAAATCATATAAAACACGATGGGACTCATAGCTGCGCTGTCGGATATTGATAAAAAACCACGAACGGTTTTTGTGATGCACGAAAAATCGGAGAAACTGATACCGCTGCACAAGCACAACAAAGGGCAATTAAGCTATGTAGAAGGAGGGATAGCGTATATAACCATAGGGTTAAAAACTTACGTGGTGCCGGCGCATCATTATTTATGGATACCTAAAAACACCCCTCATGTACTTAGGGTAGGCTACTCGGCCACGGTATTGCGGTCGCTTTTTTTTTACGCACATGATGATAAAAAACATGCGTTTTATGAAAAACTAGGCATTTACCCTGCTAGCGAATTGCTAATACAAATGATTAGTTATACCGAACGCTGGGACGGAAAAAGCGTAGGCGAAAAAGACAGCAATTTTGAGTTTTTAGTGGCTATCAAAAACATTTTACCTAAATTAAATAATCAATCGTTAGCTATTGTATTGCCCGTTACCGAAGATGAGCGCTTGCTAAAAATACTACGCTATTTAGAAAAAAACATAGCCCATTCAATAACACTGCACGATATCAGCATGAAGTTTAATATGAGCGAACGCTCTATCTCGCGTTTGTTTCAAAGCAATATGCACATCTCTTTTTTACAATACTTAAAAACCTTACGTATCATAAAAGCTACCGAACTTATTTTAAAAACAAAACAAACAGTAAGCGAAATTGCTTTTAGTGTAGGTTATGACACCTTGGGCGCTTTTAGCAATACTTTTTATGCTTATACCCATGCCCGCCCTTCAGATTTAAGGCGCAATCAAAAATTATGAGGGTGTTTAGTTAAGCTTTGCTTGTAAAATCATAACAAACTCCGGTATTTTTATTTCAAATTCTTTTTCATCAAAAAGGCGCAACATGGTATAAAAACCACTCATTTTCCCTGCATCGCTCTTAAAGCTGCAACCCGATGTGTAGGTGTATATTTGGTTGGGTTCAATAACGGGCTGCACACCTACCACTCCTTTTCCGCTTAATTGATTAAACTCTCCGGTGCTGTCGTATATATCCCAATGGCGTTTTAGCAGTTGTATGCTGTAGTTGTTTTTGTTTTTGATGCTGATGGTGTAAAGAAAAAAATAACGACCGAAATGAGGCTTGCTGTGAGTCGCACTGTATTGAGTTTGCACCGATACCTCAACACCCGATGTTATGGAACTTGAATCATTCAAAGTAAAAAGATGCTACTAAGATAACTATTTTATTAAAACACCACTCGTGGTGCCAACTTGTTTTTTTAAAAACATCGCGTAAAAAATTAACTCTTTTCCTTTCTTCGTTTTTTTTCTTTTATGATGAGAGAGAGCTCGCGGCCTGTTTGCCCTTTTACAGAAGTGTTTTCTTGTGCGCGGCGCAGCAAATAAGGCAATACCTCTTTTATAGGGCCGTAGGGCACGTACTTTGCTACATTGTACCCCGCTAATGAAAGGTTGTAGCTAATGTGATCGCTCATGCCTAGTAACTGTGCGAAATAAATGCGAGTATCGTTAGGCGCTATTTGATGTTGCTGCATCAGTTGTGTAAGGTATAAACTGCTTTGTTCGTTATGCGTGCCGGCGCAAATGCTTACATGCGAATTGTTTTTTACACACAATTCCAAAGCCCTGTTGTAGTCCGCGTCGCTGCCTTCTTTATTGACTTGTATAGGCGATGGGTATCCTTTTTCAGAGGCTCGTTTGCGTTCTTTTTCCATATAGGCGCCGCGCACCAATTTGGCTCCAATGTGGTAGTTTTTTTCTTTGGCATCTTTAATACATTGCTCTAAGTATAGGAGTCTATCGTGCCGGTATAACTGGTAGGTATTAAAAATAATAGCTTGTTGTTGGTTGTATTGTTCTTTGTTTTCGGTAGCCAAATCATCAATGGCAGGCTGTATCCAGCTTTCTTCTGCGTCAAAAAATATCGGCTTTGAAAAAGAATGGGCTTCTTTACAAATACTTTGTACTCGTTGTTTTACGCGCTGCCATTCATGTTGTTCGGCGGGGCTTAAAGATTGTTTAGCGCTTATCTTTTCTAGCAAAGCAAACCGAGCTAAACCGGTAACTTTAAATACACAAAAAGGAATGTGGGCATCGTTTTTAGCACGATGTATCGTTTCTATAATTTCGTTGGTACAGGCATCAAAATCTACTTCGGTTTCTTTACCTTCTACCGAATAATCTAATATAGTACCTATATTGTATTTCGCTAATTCTTGTATGGTTTGGTTGCAATCGGCTATGGTTTCGCCTCCTACAAATTGTTTGTAAATAGTGTTTTTTATGAGTCTTTTTATAGGCAAGTGCAAGCTGAGAGCAAGAGGGGTGAAAAAACTTCCCAGTTTTACTACAGTAGGGTTACCAATAATTTTGAATAGTTGGTACGAGCGACTTAAATCCTGATTGTTTTTAGAGATAAATGCTTTTTCAGTATCGTTAAATGAAATCATAAATAGAATCAATTCGGTGCTCAAAAGTAAAAAAAAGCACGTAAAATGAAGGTTTTTTTAATGTAAGCTATTTGTACCTTTGTGCGCTATGCAAATAACGGCTACAGGATATACTATATACTTTGAGGAAGGGCGCTTTTCGCTGCTTAAAGCATTTTTATCGGAGCAGGTGTTTTCTTCTATTTTTATTTTATGCGATACCAATACAAAAAAAGAGTGCTTGCCCATCTTTCTAAAAAAAATACCGAAACTAAAAAACACCGCTATCATCACCATACCAGCCGGCGAAAAACACAAAAACCTGCATTCGGTCGAGATGATTTGGGGTTTTTTAACCCAACATCAGGCCGATAAACAATCGTTACTCCTTTCTTTAGGCGGCGGCGTAGTGAGCGATATAGGAGGCTTTGCAGCTGCTACGTACAAACGCGGTATGTCGGTAGTGCATATACCCACCACCTTATTGGCTATGGCCGATGCCTCGGTAGGCGGAAAAAACGGCATTAATTTTAAAACATATAAAAATCACATAGGCACTATTACGCAGCCCCTTGCTGTATTCATCTATAAGCCATTTTTAAAAACGCTACCGCCGCGCGAATTGAAAAATGGTTTTGCCGAAATACTAAAAGCCGCATTGATAGCCGATGCCTCACTTTGTAAAAAAATATATGCAGAAAAAAAAGCATCCTACACCTCTCATATAGTACGTGCTGTTTCTATAAAAAACGCCATTGTACAAAGCGACCTGTTAGAGCATCACGCCAGAAAAGTATTAAACGTAGGGCATACCGTAGGGCACGCCATAGAAAGTTATTTTATGTATAAAAAAAAATACTTGTTACACGGCGAAGCCGTAGCTATAGGTATTTGTGTGGAGTTGTGTTTAGGAAAAAACAAAGGAATTACTCAGGCAAAAACAGCTATGGATGCTGTGTTATGGATAAAAAAACAATATACTCTACTTCGTTTTTCAAAAAAAGAAATAGAATGTTTGATAGAGCTTATGCAGCAAGATAAAAAAAACAAAGGAGGCCGTTACTGTTTTTCCTTACTAAAAAAAACCGGGCAAGCCCTTATTGATATACCGGCTACAGACAGCGAAATACGAAATGCTTTCTTGCTTTACAACAACATCGCGCATGGGTAGTGTTACAGTATCACATCTTACACAAATTGTAAAAGGTTGCGTAAACGTACCTTCCTCTAAAAGTGTCAGCAACAGGCAATTGCTGCTGCGCACTATTTTTAATATGGACCACCGCCCTATTTTTTTTTTATCAGAGGCGCGCGACACACAAATTTTAAAAACTATTTTAGAAAATAAAAATGCAAAAGAAATAAACGTACACGATGCCGGTACGGCAGCTCGTTTTTTAACTGCGTATTTTAGCTGCGTAGAGGGCGAGCGCATTATTACCGGCACTCTGCGTATGCAGCAACGCCCTATCGGCGCTTTAGTGGCGGCTTTGCAAAAATTGGGGGCAGATATAGAGTATGTGCAACATGAAAATTTTCTTCCTATAAAAATACGTGGAAAAAAACTTGCAGGCGGAAAAATAGAGGTAGATGGCAGCATCAGCTCGCAGTTTCTGTCGGCCTTGTTGCTAATAACGCCTTTGATGGATAAGCCCTTAGAGTTGCACATCGCAAACCAACCCGTTTCCGCTTCTTATGTAGAGATGACTTTGAAAATGATGCAGCAATGGGGTATTGCCTGCACAAAAAACAACAACACGGTGTGGGTAGATAATAAAAAATCATCTATGCATTTCCCTATGGGAGATATTGTTTCAGAGGGAGATTGGAGCGCGGCTTCGTATTTTTACAGCATTATGGCTTTGGCAAAAGAAGGAGAGATACGCATCAACAGATTAAACAAAAATTCGTTGCAGGGTGATAGCGTGTGCGCTGCACTCTTTCAATCGCTTGGAGTACATACCCGTTTTTACGAAGATCACCTTCTTTTAACTAAAAACAAGCATAGCGCCTCTTCTTTTTTGTATAACTGCATTTCTTGCCCCGACTTAGCTCCAACTTTAGCTTTTTGTGGAGGCGGAAAAAATATAAACATGACTTTGCAAGGTCTGCAAACCTTATCTGGTAAAGAAACCGACCGGGTTCGTGCCTTGCAACAAGAATTACATAAAATGCAGATAAGCAGCAGCTACCAAAATCACAGTTTGTCGTTTCAAGCCCACAACACAAGCTTGCCCGCAGCCACCTTTGAGAGCTACAACGATCACCGTATGGCGATGGGTGCAGCGCCCCTGGCCTTATGTTTACCCTCGGTAAGTATCAATAATCCGGAAGTAGTAGAAAAATCGTTTCCTCATTTTTGGGAGGAATTAAAAAAGATAGGCTTTTTAATTTCAAAATCTTTGTAAAAAAAGAACCCCTCTATATACGAAACTTCTTATTTTTGCACGATGAACACACTTACTCAAACTCATTTTTCGCTTCCTCATCAAACCGCTTTTTACAAAGGCAAAGTACGCGATGTGTACACCATTAAAAATCAATATTTGGTAATGGTAGCCTCCGACCGCATTTCGGCTTTTGATGTGGTATTGCCTAAAGGCATTCCCTATAAGGGGCAGGTACTCAATCAGGTAGCGGTACATTTTTTAAAAGCCACTCAGGATATTGTGCCTAACTGGCTTATGGCCAGTCCGGATCCGGTGGTTTCGGTAGGAAAAATGTGTTACGCTTTTAAAGTGGAAATGGTTATACGAGGTTATTTGGCCGGCCATGCTGCGCGAACCTACCAAAGCGGCTTGAGGCATCTATGCGGAGTAAGCCTGCCTGAAGGTTTAAAAGAAAACGATAAATTGCCGAAACCCATCATAACCCCTACCACCAAAGCATCAGAGGGGCACGACATGGATATTTCTCGGGAAGAAATTTTAAAACAAGGCATTGTAAGCCAAGAACATTACGAACAATTAGAAGCCTATACCCAGGCTTTGTATCAACGCGGCAGCGAAATGGCCGCTAAGCAAGGTTTGATTTTAGTGGACACTAAATACGAGTTTGGTTTAGGAAATGATGGGCGCATTTACCTGATAGATGAAATACATACGCCCGACTCATCGCGTTATTTCTATGCCGAAGGCTATGCAGAAAGACAACAAAAAGGCGAGGCTCAAAAACAGCTAAGCAAAGAATTTGTACGTCAATGGCTTATTGCTAATGGGTTTCAAGGAAAAGAAGGCCAGAATATACCCGAAATGAATGAAGATTGGATTCGTGAAATTTCAGAACGCTATATAGAGTTATACGAAAAAATAACCGGAGAAACTTTTGTGAAACACCCTACGGAGCACCTTTTACAACGCGTAGAAACCAATATTAACCATTATTTACAAACATTAAGCTAAAACATTTTTGCTAAAACCGATGCTATTTGTATTTTCGCATCGCAAATAAAGAACTTAATATGGCACAAATACACATTACCGGAATAGATTACGTAGAACTAAATCAAGAACAAGTGGAGTTTAGCTACAAACCTGATGTACCAAAATTAAAATTGGTAGGAACCATTTATGAAGCTAGCGAAGAAAGCGAAGACGACGATATACAAAGTGTGGTTTTTTTAACTCAAAACCAACTTAACAAAGTGTTGTCTGATAAAGAAGTGGAGTTAAAATCGGTAGATGACGGAAAATGGCAAATACAAAAACCATTAAGTCGCGAGCAAATACGCAAAATAGGATTAGTATCTCTGGAGAGCGAATACTTAGGCGATCTTGGCGAATACAAATGCTTTGAAGTTACGAACGTAACTTTTTAAAAATTACTTTTTTAAACCTTTGTTGTATTTTGTGCTAAAGAATTTGGGTTGGTATTTCCTTTTTTTCTTTCTTTTTAGTATCCATGTTAATTTAATGGCTGCTCAAGGCAGCGAGGTTAAGAGTTCGCTTCATGAAACAACATTGCCTATACAGGATAGGATTAAAAACGCCAAATATACGGTTGAAAAAAAATGCGAGGTAGGCGAATATACCCAGGCAAAAAAAATAATAGAATCCTTAAAAACAGAAGGGGAAGCTACCCACAACAAAGAGCTTGTTTTTATTTCTTATGATTTATTAGGCGATGTAGCTAAGTGTCAAAAAAATTATTCGCAGGCATTACAGCATTATATAAGGGCTTCAGACTCGTTAGCGGCAAACCATTTCTGGAGAAACTTGTGTAACACCTATATTGATTTATTGGAATTATACCGAATACTTATTAATAGACCCGAGGCACTTAAATACGGGCAAAAAGCACAACGAATTTATCATACATATCAACTTAACGATTCTTTAGTTTTAGCAAGAATATATCATCGTATAGCTGCTGTCGATAATGAGTACGGCCCTGCTTCTAGAGCCGACTCTTCTATTGTATATTCGCGCAAAGCACTTTCTATCAGTCGGGCATTAAATAATGCTTCGCTTATGGCTATTTCGTATAATGAGTTAGGGTATAGTTTTCATCATAAAAAAATAATAGATAGTGCTGAAATGTATTATCAAAAAGCAGAAAATATTTGGATAAAAATACACTCAAGCTACGCGATTAATGCGATGCACAATAAGGCAGCTTTATATGCTGAGTTTAATTTTAAAACCAATCAAATAATACCGCTATATCTATCCATTGTAAAATTGGTAAAGGATAATAAGTACGATTACAACTTAAATAATGTATATTTTAGTTTAAGCGATTTATATGAGAAAAAAAGAGATTTTAAAAAAGCGCTTTTTTATATGGAACGATATCATGAAGAAGACGTTTTATATGTGAAAAAAATATGGAAATCTGAAATAAATGAAATTGATGAAAAATACCATAATGAAAAATTGCAACAAGAAATAAAAAACGATGAAGCTCAATTAAAGCTATCCACATTAACCATTAAACAGCAGCAAAGCGAGAATAGACAGGCTTTTATGGCGTTGTTTGCTACCATACTTTTTTTAGCACTTTTATTTGCATTGGTATATTTAATATGGAAGCAAAACAAATTATTAAAGCAAAAAAACAAAGAAAAAGACGTGCTTATACAGGAAATTCATCACCGCGTAAAAAATAACTTGCAATTTGTAAGCTCACTTATCAGTCTTCAAATACACGCTTCTCAAAGCCAGCATGATATTCATTTGTTAAACGATATGTTTAAACGAATTAAAGCCATGTCGCTGGTACATGGAATGTTGTATAAAAATAATGTGGAAACAAATGTGGATATGAAAATATATTTAACGGAACTGATTACGTTAATTGATGAGCTAATAAATACAAAAAAAATACCGATTGAGTTTAGCTTAAACATAGATAGCATTATGTTGGATTCTCAAAAAAGCATTGCCTTAGGTATTATGGTTTCAGAATTAGTTTCTAACTCCATTAAATATGCTTTTAGTCCCCATGCCGAAGCCGTAATTGGAATTAACTTGCATCAAAAAGAAAAACATTGTTTTTTTACTTATTACGATAACGGGGGGGGAATGCACGATGCCCATATTGACTCTAAAGGATTGGGTATGAGGTTAATAAAAATTTTTTCAAAACAATTAAAGGGAGATGGTAGATTTGAAAATAAACAAGGTTTGCATTTCCGTTTAGTTTTTAATACAGATAAAGTATGAGCCCAAAAATTTTAATTATAGACGACGAGGTTTTAATAGCAGAAGATATAAAAGATATGTTAAATGCGTTGAAGTATAAAAATATTTTTTTGTCGCACACCAAAGAAGATGCTATAAATAAAATAAATACTTGGAAGCCCGATGTGGTATTATTGGATATACGTATGGAGCAGGAAAAAGACGGAATTGAAATCGGTACGTTTTTATTGCGACATCATTTGATGCCTTTCATATATATAACGGCACATTCTGATATTTCAATGATTCAGGACATCGTAAAAACAAAGCCTTTTGCTTATCTCACTAAACCTATCAATAAGAACCAATTACTTACAAATATCAGTTTGGCTCTCGCTTATTCTCAGCAAAAAAAAATTACCGTAAAAGATGGGTACAACTATCTTGTTATTCAACATGAAGATATTTTGTACATACAAGCAGAATCTGTTTATCTTACTGTTGTTACTAAACAAAAACGCCATATACTTAGAAAATCACTTAAAGCCATTTCGGAAGAATTGAACGATGCTGCCTTTATTCGCACTCATAAAAGTTTTATTGTAAACAGCAAACACATTACTAATTACACTTCTACAGAGGTTAATTTATTGAACACCTATAATATCCCTATTTCGCGAACCTATTACGATTTTTTTAAAAGAGAAATAACAAAGTAACCGCTTCCTTGTTTTTAAACAAAAATATCCGTTTGTTTTATCCGGTATAGTTCCTCTCTTTTTTTATCGCCTTATATACAAAGTCCTGCATTTGGCAACATTTTTTAAAAAGGATATAGAGGTCCATTTTACTTTTGCCGCATAAACAAAAAAAATATGAAGAAAATTTTATTGACAGCTTTAGCATTTACTTGTTTAAGCTCGATGGCTCAGACGAAAGCCGCCCTTAACTTTAACGGAACTAATAATTATGTGCCCACGGTTAGCACGGGTACACTTAGTTTTACTGAAAGCGACAATTACACGCTTGAAGCTTGGATAAACCCTAGTGGATTTAATGGTCTTGCAGGAATAATCAGTAAATATCAAAACTGGGGATCTAATGGCTATACCCTTAGATTATCGGGTACAGCCCCTTATACCGGGATAAATTTTGACGGGTATCAAACTGCTCCTGGGGTACTTACTGCAGGTACCTGGTATCATATTGCGGCAGTAAATAATGGAGGTACGAGAACATTGTACGTTAATGGGGTGTTAGTATCATTATCTAATATAGGACACGTTGCGGTGCAAGCCAATAGCGATTCTCTTATGCTGGGGGTAGATTATAAAACTAGTGGCCGTTATTTTAAGGGAACAATAGATGAGGTTCGCATTTGGAATGTTGCTCGTTCACAAAGCCAAGTACAGACCGATATGTGTTCCACGACATCAAGTGTTCCGGGCCTACTGGTTTATTATAATTTTAATAACGGAATTCCTAACGGGAATAATACTTCTATTACAAATGTACCTGATGTAACGGGCAATGGATATAATGGTACATTAGTTCATTTTGCATTAACGGGAACGACTTCTAATTTTGTCAACGATGTTCTACCTGTTGCTATCAATCCTGCATCAGTAACAATAATTTCCGCCGAATCGACTACTTTAACGGCAAGTGGAGCTAGTTCTTATACATGGAGCACCTTAGCCACTACAAATTCTATTGTTGTAGCGCCAATGATGACTACCGTATATACGGTAACAGGCACTAATGCTCAAGGGTGCACGGCAACAGCAACAAGCACCTTGGCAGTAAATGGGGCTGCCTTAAATTTTAACGGAAGCGCTAATTATATTAACGCTACTAATGCTACTGTATTTAGCTTTACTGAAACAGGGCATTACACGCTTGAGGCTTGGATAAATCCTAGTGGATTTAATGGTCTTGCGGGAATAATCAGTAAATACCAAAGTTTTGGAACCAATGGTTATACTCTTAGATTATCGGGTACAGCCCCTTATACCGGGATAAATTTTGACGGGTATCAAACTGCTCCTGGGGTACTTACTGCAGGTACCTGGTATCATATTGCGGCAGTAAATAATGGAGGTACGAGAACATTATATGTTAATGGAATGGCGGTATCTTTAACGAATGCTGGACACGTATCCGTACAAGCTAACAACGATGTTTTAACATTAGGGGTGGATTATCTATCTTCCGGTCGTTATTTTAATGGTACTATAGATGAAGTACGTATTTGGAATCGCGCCCTGTGTGCTACCGAAATACAAAACAGCATGAATGCAGAGTTAAGAATGCCCCAAACAGGTTTAGTAGCTTATTACCCATTTAATGAAGGCTTGGCAGGAATTAGTAATACAACTGTTACCGTTGCAGCCGATTCATCGGGAAATGGGTATAATGGTTCGCTAACCAATTTTACTTTAAACGGCACTACCAGCAACTGGGTAGCCCCCGGTGCCGTAACTACCGGCAGCTACGCTCCTGCTTATGTAGCTCCTACTATTGTTGTAAGCGGTAATACAAGTTTTTGTGTAGGGGGTACAACTACCCTAACAGCCGGTAATAACGTAAATACTTACACTTGGACGCCTGCTGCCAGCACAGCTTCTATAACGGTAAGTCCTACAGTTACCACTTCCTATTCGGTAGTAGGTACTACCAGCGTAGGTTGTGTGTCTAAAGTGACGGTTACAACAGTTACTGTAAATGCCTTACCCAATGTAACCGCCATGGCTACTTCTACCGCAATCTGTACAGGCAATAGCGATAGCTTACGAGCTACAGGTGCTGTAAGTTACGCATGGAATACATCTGCTACTAGCGCCAATATAAGCGTTAGCCCTACCGCAGCCACTTCTTACACCGTAACGGGCACCGATGCTAATGGTTGTGTAAACACCGCTACAGTAGCGGTAAATGTAAATGCTTTGCCTACGCTTTCATTAACGGCCTCATCGCCCAGCGTATGTGTAAACGGCACCCCTATCACTTTAACCGGAAGCCCCGCAGGAGGCGTATATAGCGGTACTCATGTAAGCGGCAACACCTTTACCCCCACTGCAGCTACCGGTACTTTTAATGTAGTGTATAGCTATACCAATAGCACCACTTCTTGTTCTAATAAAGACAGCGTGGCTTTAGTAGTAGATGCTTGCACCGGCATAGCCCGTTATGCACAAAACAATTTATCTGTTTACCCCAACCCGGCCAGCAACCAAGTAACGGTACAAGCCAGTAGCGAGTTAGGAACGGTTACGGTTTACAACGCTATTGGACAAGTAGTAGAAGTGCTGCAAGTAAAAGACACCCAAACTCAATTAAACGTAAGTGCTTATGCTTCGGGCATTTATACCATATTAACCCAAGGTACTTATATCAAGTTTATTAAGGATTAAACATGCTCTGTTTATTAGTTGCAAAGAAGCCCCTGCACGCAGGGGCTTCTTTGTTTTGTAAAGGATAGAAAAGAGCACTTTTATTGCTTGCTTCCCAACAGCAGCATATCGCTTAACTGTATTTCGGTACTATAGCGTTTCACGCCTTCTTTATCCACATAGTTGTTGTTTATCAACTTGCCTTCTACCGCTATTTCGCTGCCTTTTTGGGCGTACTTGCATATTCTTTCGGCTAATGCGCCCCAGGCTATAACGTTGTGCCAGGTAGTGTCGGTTACTTTTTCTCCTTTTTTGTTTTTGTAGCTTTCATTAGTAGCCAGCGATAGGCGCACTAGTTTTTTGTCGCCCTCAAAGGTTTTAAGCTCAGGGCTGTTGCCTACATGTCCGATTAATGTTACTTTGTTTTTCATGGTGTTTTGTTTTTATGGGTTAATAATTAAAAATTTGATGCTGCAAAATTACAGCGCCTTTTCTTGCGTATTCGGTATTTAACCATTTCTATACGAATAAAACTATTTGTAACCGTTTGTAACCGAATTTTTTTATATCTTTGTTGTATGATTGAAAAGCGCCTTTGCTTAGATTGCCAAGAGCCGATTAAAGGGCGGGCTGACAAAAAATTTTGTTCGGATTTGTGCCGTAATAATTACAACAACAAATTAAATGCCGATAGTACCAATTATGTGCGCAACATCAATAACATCTTACGCCGCAACCGCCGTATTATGGAAGAACTAAATCCCGTTGATAAAACCAAAGTGCACAAAAGTAAAATGCTTGAAAAAGGTTTTGACTTTACCTACCATACCAGCTTGTACAAAACCCAAAAAGGAACCATATATTATTTTTGTTATGAATACGGCTACTTGCCTTTAGAGCATGATTTTTATTTTTTGGTAAAAAGAAATAATGAGAGCTAAAAGGAGGAGCTATATACTATTTTTATTATGAATATGCTTAGATATTTGTTCTTTTTTCTTTCAGTTGTTGCCAATCTCGTACTAAGTCGTATATTTGTAACCATTGTATAAGGTTAAACTACTTGGTTATGAATGAATATTTAACGCTCTCCGAAGCCTCTGAACTCATAGGTAAAAGCAAAGAAACGCTTAGGCGATGGGATAGAGAAGGCAAGTTGTCTGCTGTCCGTGAACCAATGAGTAACTACCGTGTCTATAAACGAGAACAAGTTGAAATGCTGTTTGCTGACTTTGTTAATCACGATGCTGAAGATGTTGTAACCAATTATGTTGAACCGCATAATGAATATACTGTCTTGGAATTGTTTGCCGGTGCCGGTGGTTTGGCTGTCGGAATGGAAAAAGCAGGCCTGAATTGTGTTGCGTTGAATGAAATTGATAAATGGGCTTGTCAAACGTTGCGAAAAAACCGTTCAAGTTGGAAAGTCTTGGAAGGCGATATTAAAGCATTTGATTTCTATGAATATCATAACAAAGTTGATGTCGTTACTGGTGGGTTTCCTTGTCAAGCGTTTAGTTACGCAGGTAAAAAATTAGGTCTTGCAGATGCAAGAGGAACGCTGTTTTATGAGTTTGCAAGAGTTGTCAAAGAAGTGAACCCTCCGATTTGTATTGGCGAAAATGTCCGTGGTTTGTTAAGTCACGAAAACGGTAAAACCTTGCAAGGAATGATTTCAATTTTAGATGAGATTGGTTACAACGTTGTTCCTGTCCAAGTGCTGAAAGCCATAAATTACAGAGTGCCACAAAAAAGAGAACGTTTGATTTTAGTTGGAATTAGAAAAGATATTGATTTACAATATGAGTATCCTAAACCGCACAAGAAAATATATAATTTAAGAGATGCCTTGAAAAAAGGCGAACTATTTGATACAAATGTGCCAAAGTCAACTGGTGCAAAATATCCACAAAGCAAAAAAGTTGTTTTAGATTTAGTTCCGCAAAAAGGATATTGGCGTGATTTGCCACTTAAAATTCAAAAGGAATTTATGGGTGGTAGTTTTCATTTAGGTGGTGGAAAAACTGGAATTGCAAGGCGAATAGGTTGGGATGAACCTTGTTTGACTTTAACTTGTAGTCCCGCACAAAAACAAACTGAAAGATGTCATCCTGATGAAACTCGTCCGTTTACTGTTCGTGAGTACGCACGAATACAAACCTTTCCTGATGATTGGAAATTTGAGGGTTCAATGGCCCAACAATACAAACAAATCGGAAACGCAGTTCCCGTTAATTTAGGAACAGAAGTTGGCTATTCAATTGTGAAGTTTTTGAACCAATACTATAACTTGTCAAAGCCTAAATAGTAGCTGTAATTTTCAAAAGTTATTTGGTCTAAGATGCTTCGTTTGCTTTTCTTAATCCCTGATTTTAATTCATCCAATGCAGAATTTTCTGCAATAGCTTCACTTTTGCCAGCTGATTTTAGATAGTCTTTGATAGCAACTGGTAACATCCTATAAAGTTGAAACATTGCATCATCTTGTCCTGAAAGTAAAGCGTAAAACTGGTCGCCTGAAATTTTATAAACTCTGCTGTGGCTGTATTCTTTACCGTTAATGTCGCCACTCCACAACTCACAAAAACTGCTTTTTGCTAAAATCTGAACCCAATAGCATTTTGCCTTTTTGTAGTCGTTTGCGTAACGAGCCAATTTTTGAAACAGTGCTTCAGCTGCACTGCTGTTCATTGTGTTGTGTTTGTTTTTGATATCGGCAAACAAAGTATCGTCTTTGGCTTTGATGTCATAGCCACTCAAATTATCTGCTTGATAACCTTTTATACCGCCAAAAATTTGTTCGTGAAAAGTCCCGATTGAATTGTTTATTGATTTGTCAATTTGCCTCAAAATCTCTGATTGAATAAGACTTTCCTCGTCTATATCGTTAAACTTTGCATCAAAGGTCAGTTTAATGGTATCAACTTTGTTTGAGTAAAAATTCTTTTTAGTGATGTTGTTTTTAGCCTTCAAATATGCTTTATGCAAGTTGCCAATACAATCCAATAAATGGTCGTCCGAGATGAAGTTTACATATTTATTTTTCATTCAATTCTATCAAATTTGTCAGCCGTAAAGGTAGCATTAAAAGTTAATTTAGATTAGCTTCAAGCTCCAGTATCGCTCTAAGCGAGCTGCCAACGATTGACTCTAAGCGATGATAGCATTTAGCTGCCGTTGCATGCTTTCTTCCGAAACATTTTTTCTTTTTGCATAATCTGCAACTTGTTCTTCCGTTATTTTCCCTATGCCAAAGTAGTGCGCTTGCTCATGGGCAAAGTACAAACCGCTAACGGCAGCCGTTGGGTACATAGCCATACTTTCTGTAAGTTGTAAGCCAATGTTTTGTTCTACGGATAAAAGGTTCCAAATAGTTTGTTTCTCGGTATGGTCTGGCTGTGCGGGGTAGCCCGGTGCCGGACGAATGCCTTGGTATGTTTCTTGTATCAATTCGTCGTTCGATAAGTTTTCATTTTTTGCATAAGCCCATATTTCGGTACGAATTTTTTTGTGCATCAATTCGGCAAAAGCTTCGGCTAATCGGTCGGCAAGGGCTTTCAGCATAATGGCTGAGTAGTCGTCAAATTCTTTTTCAAAAGCAGCTACGTGCTTTTCAATACCGAAGCCGGTAGAAAGGGCAAAAGCACCTATGTAATCGGATTGTGTTTCTTTAGGGGCTATAAAATCGCTCAGTGCTATGTTGTATTGTCCTTGTGGTTTTTTTGTTTGCTGCCGCAGGGTATAGAATACGGTACCTTCTTTTTCGCCTTGCAAATAAATATCGTCATGCACAGTATAAGCCGGATATATACCTATTACAGCGCGAGCGGTGAGCCATTTTTCAGATATAACGTGTTGCAGCATTTTTTTAGCATCATTAAATAATTTTTTAGCCTCAGGGCCGCGCTCTTTATCGTCAAAAATTTTAGGGTATGAGCCTTTCATTTCCCAACTATGAAAAAAAGGAGTCCAGTCTATGTATTCAGCAATTTCGGAAAGGTTGTAGTCTTCAAATACTTTTGTTCCTGTAAAAGCAGGAGCATTTTGAGTTTTTTTACTCCAATCTATAGGAAATTTATTAGCGCGCGCTTCTTCCAGCGAAATAAATTTATTTTTTGATTGCGCATTTTTATTTTGCTCTCTCACACGCTCATATTCTTTGTTTACTTCGGCTATAAAAGGGCTGCGCAACTCGGAAGAAATTAAGCTGCTTGCCACCGGCACCGATTTTCCGGCATCGTTTACGTGCACTACCGCATGTTTGTAATGCGGAGCCACCTTTACGGCTGTATGTACTTTTGAGGTAGTAGCTCCGCCTATAAGCAGGGGGGTTTCAAAGCCTTGCCTTTCCATCTCTTTAGCTACGTGCACCATTTCGTCAAGCGAGGGGGTAATAAGGCCGCTTAATCCAATAATATCTACTTGTTGTTTTTGTGCTTCTTCTAAAATTTTTTCGCAAGGCACCATTACTCCTAAGTCAATAATTTCATAATTGTTGCAAGCCAATACGACACCTACTATGTTTTTTCCTATATCGTGTACGTCGCCTTTTACGGTGGCTAGCAAAATTTTTCCGTTATGTTTTTGTACATGGCCATACTTCTTTTTTTCTTCTTCCATGTAAGGCAGTAGGTATGCTACTGCTTTTTTCATAACGCGAGCGCTTTTTACTACTTGTGGCAAAAACATTTTTCCGCTTCCAAATAAATCGCCTACTACATTCATTCCGTCCATCAAAGGGCCTTCAATAATAGAAAGTGTTTTTTCATATAACGGGCGACACTCTTCCACATCTTGTTCAATATAGTCGGCAATGCCTTTTACTAAAGAGTGTGTGATGCGTTCTTTTACGGTTCCGCTTCTCCATTCGGCTTCGGCTTTATGCTCTTGTGTGTCTATCTGTTTTCCTTTTAATTCTTCGGCTTTTGTTATCAGGCGTTCGGTGGCATCATCTCGTCGGTTTAGCAACACATCTTCTACTAATTCTAACAGGTCTTTTTCTATTTCGTCATACACCATTAGTTGAGCCGGGTTTACAATACCCATATCCATTCCATTTTTTACAGCATGAAACAGAAAGGCTGAGTGTATGGCTTCGCGCACATGGTCGTTTCCACGAAAGGAAAAAGAGGCATTACTTACGCCGCCGCTTACTTTAGCAAGGGGTAAATTTTCTTTTATCCATTTGGTAGCGTTAAAAAAATCAAGTGCGTTGAGGCGATGTTCTTCCATACCGGTTGCCACCGGGAAGATATTAGGGTCAAAAATAATATCCTGTGCAGGAAATTGTACTTGATTCACTAAAATATCATAGGCTCTTTTGCAAATATCTATACGGCGTTGCAGGGTATCGGCTTGCCCTACTTCATCAAAAGCCATTACAATAACGGCTGCCCCATATTGCCTAACTTTATGCGCTTGTTCTATAAATTTTTCTTCTCCTTCTTTTAATGAGATAGAGTTTACTATGGCTTTTCCTTGTACGCATTTTAATCCGGCTTCTATTACGCTCCATTTGCTGGAGTCAATCATAATAGGTACACGCGAGATGTCGGGCTCGGAGGCAATCAGATTCAAAAAGGTAGTCATGGTGGCTTCGCTATCCAGCATGCCTTCGTCCATATTGATGTCTATTACTTGCGCTCCGTTTTCTACTTGTTCGCGCGCAATGGATAAAGCCTCTTCGTATTTTTCTTCTTTTATCAGGCGAAGAAATTTTTTAGAACCGGTAACGTTGGTACGTTCTCCTACATTCATAAAATTACTTTCGGGGCGAAGTGTCAGCGCTTCCAGTCCGCTTAGATGTAGTAAGGTATCGGCTTGTGGTTTTTTGCGTGGCTGTGATTTTTTTGCAATTTCGGCTATGCGTTTAATGTGGTCGGGGGTGGTGCCACAGCAGCCGCCTACTACGTTTAAAAATCCTGCTTTTAAAAAATCTTCTATTTGGTGCCCCATTTCATGCGCATCTTGGTCGTACTCGCCAAACTGGTTGGGCAAGCCGGCATTGGGGTATGCGCTAATAAAAAAAGGAGCTTTTTGAGATAATTCTTCTAAATACGGGCGCATATCTTTAGCACCTAAGGCGCAGTTAAGCCCAATGCTTAATAAATCAACGTGCGATACGGAGTTTAAAAATGCTTCGGTTGTTTGTCCGGACAGGGTGCGGCCGCTGGCATCGGTAATGGTTCCGGATACCATTACGGGTATTTTTTTATTTATTTTTTCTCCATAATTTTGAATGGCAAATAGGGCGGCCTTGGCGTTAAGAGTATCAAAAATAGTTTCTACCAGCAGCAAGTCGGCGCCTCCATCTATCAAGCCTCGCACCTGTTCGGTATAGGCTGCTACCAATTCATCAAAAGTAATTGCACGGTAGCCGGGGTCGTTTACATTAGGGGATAGCGATAGGGTTCGGTTGGTTGGGCCCATAGCGCCTGCTACCCAGCCTTGTTCTTTTTTTGCCGGGTTTTCTTGACGCCATTCGGCTAAAGCCTCTTGCGCCACCTTTGCCGATTGCCGGTTTAGCTCATATACCAAGTCTTGCATGTCATAATCGGCCATCGCTATAGAGGTACCGCTAAAGGTATTGGTTTCAATAATATCGGCTCCTGCTTCTAAGTATTGTTTATGAATCGTTTTTATGATATGCGGCTGTGTAATGGATAATAAATCGTTATTTCCTTTTACATCTTTATGCCAGTTTTTAAACCGTTCGCCGCGGTAGTCGCTTTCTTGCAATTGGTATCGCTGTATCATAGTACCCATGGCACCGTCAATAACCAGTACGCGCTTTTCTAATTCTTTTTTAATATTAATCATAATTTTAAGAAGTGCAAAGGTACATAAAGTATGCTTATGAGGGCTTTATGTATTTTTTGTTTAGATGCTGTTTTTAGCTACACGCCCAGTATAATTCTAAAAGTAGTGCCTTTGTTGAGTTCCGATTGTTTTACAAAAATTTTACCGTTGTGGTAGTTTTCTATAATGCGTTTACAGAGCGATAAGCCCATACCCCAGCCCCTTTGTTTAGTGGTGTAGCCGGGTTCAAAAACGGTTTTCAGCTTGTTTTTTGCAATTCCTTTTCCGGTGTCTGAAATATCAATATATACTTTGTGCTGTTGTTTGTGCAGGCTTACGGTAATTTTTCCTTTTCCGTCCATCGCATCTATTCCGTTTCTACAGATGTTTTCTATTACCCATTCAAACAAAGGCACACACAAAAGCGCTTCAATAGGTTCTTGTTCTTTGTTTTCTAGTATAAATTGGGTATTTTTTGAGCTTCTTTTTTTGAGATAATCCAAGGCGTGTTGTAAAATATCGTGTACGTTTTCGTTGGTGAGTGTGGGTTGCGAGCCAATTTTAGAGAAACGGTCGGCAATGGTTTGCAGCCGGTCCACATCGCGATTCATTTCTAAAACGACAGAGGGATCTATAGTCGTTTCTTTTAAATACTCTATCCACGCCATAAGCGATGATAGCGGCGTACCCAGTTGATGTGCTGTTTCTTTGCTCATGCCTACAAAAACTAAATTTTGTTCGGAATTGCGTGCCGTACTAAATAGGGCATAGGCTATAAGCAAAAACAAAGTAATGATGAGCAACTGTATGTAGGGAAAGTAGCGCAATTGCTTGAGGGTAGAAGACTCTTCATAAAAAATATAATTTTTTATACCATCGCCCAAGTCAATTTCTATAGGCGGGTTTTGTTCTTTAATGTTGAGCAGAATGTGTTGCATTTTATCGGTATCAGCTATTGTTTGCTCGTCTATATTACCATAGGCTATAATGTTTTTTTGAGTGCTATCGGTGTATAGCACCGGCACCGAAGCACTGTTTATCACTACTTCAGAAATAAAGGACTTTATTAAACTGTCAAACACTAATTTTATTTGATAAAATATCTTAGAGTTTTTGTAGTAGATGTAGTTTTTTTTCCCGCGCGCATACTCGCTCTCTATAGGGGCGTACAGCATTTTCATTTCTGCAAGTTGGGAGGACAGGTAGGCTGTATCTTTTTGTTTGATGCTATCTAAGTTTCTAAAACTTACGATCTTACCTTCGTTATTGGTCATAATAACGGGCACGGTACTATTATCTTGCAGCACGCGAATAGCGAAACTTAAATCCACAAAATTTTTACTAAACTCTTTCGTAGCTTCGGCATATAGCTCTACTTTTTTTCGTTCTTCGTTTCGTATTTCGGTAAACAATTCGTTGGTCGTTTTTACCAAGTTGGCTCGTTTTTGCACAGCCCCTGCCCATAGTTTTACTTTTTCTTTTTCGTTAGATGAAATCTTGTGCACAATTTGTTGCGAGTACCAAAGAGATAGTAAAACAATAAGCATGGCGCATAAGGCCAGCCACCACTTCCATTTTTGTTTTTTTTGATAGATGCTCACTGGTACAAATGTATAAAATCAAAATTAAAAAAGTACCTTTGCGTATGCAAGAAGGAAAACTTATTATTTTTTCGGCCCCATCGGGCTCAGGAAAAACAACTATTGTGCGGCATTTATTATCTAAAATATCGGATAAATTACAATTTTCTATATCCGCCACCAGTCGCCCCCAACGCGGGGTAGAAGAAAACGGTAAAGATTATTACTATTTGTCTTTAGAGGAGTTTAAACAAAAAATAAAAAACAATGAGTTTTTAGAGTGGGAAGAGGTGTATGCCGGCACCTACTATGGTACCCTTCGCAGTGAGGTAGAGCGTATATGGGCGCTGGGTAAGCATGTTATTTTTGATATTGATGTGCAAGGCGGGCTTAATTTAAAACACCAATTTGGTAATAAGGCCTTAGCCATATTTGTAATGCCCCCTTCTATAAAAATTTTGGAAGAGCGCCTTAAACTACGTCAAACCGATAGCTTTGAAAGCATTAACCTGCGCTTGGAAAAAGCAGAAAAAGAACTGCAAACAGCCAAACTGTTCGATCGCTTTATATTAAACGAGCATATAGAAGTTGCTTGCGAAGAGGCGGAGAAGGTAGTACACGCCTTTTTAGAGTAAGCGTTTGATATATTTTATTTTTCAGCTACATAAATGCAGGCTATACCCAGAGTCAGTTTTTTGAAATACACTTTTTGGTACCCGCACTGCTGAAGGATGTCGCAAAAATGCGCGCCATACGGAAAAACAGCTACCGATTCGGGTAGGTACGAGTAGGCCCTGCTGTCTTTTGAAAACAATTTGCCCACCATAGGCGTTACGTACTTAAAATAGCCTTTGTATATCCAGCTAAAAAAGCCCGATGGTTTTGAAAATTCAATTACAACAAGAGTGCCCCCTGGTTTTAAAACGCGAAGCATATCTTGCAAGCCGGCTTCTAAATGCTCAAAATTGCGCACCCCAAAACCTACGGTAACAGCATCAAACGTGTTATTAGAAAAAGGCAAGTGCTCGGCATCAGCTATTTGCAATTCAATATTTTTTTCAAGGTTTTGTTTTTTTATTTTTTCTTTACCTACGGCCAACATACCTTCCGAAATATCCACCCCTACTACTTTTTGTGCTCCGGTTTTTAACGCTTCTATGGCAAAATCGGCGGTGCCGCTGGCCACATCTAAAATGTATTTTGGTTTTTTTTGCGTCAGTATTTTCACTGCTTTTTTGCGCCAGCCCTTGTGTATGCCCATCGATAACAAGGAATTTAAAAAATCGTAACGAAAGGCAATGTTATCAAACATTTGTGCTACCTGCTCTTTTTTGGCTTGCGTTTGGTTGTAGGGGGTTACCTGGTTCATAAGTTGCAAAGGTACTATTTTGATTGTATTTTTAGATAATCCCTATCTTTGAAACCACTTTAAAAAAAATAAGATATAGGCACCATCACATATTTGTTTACAAGTGAAAAAAATAGGTTTATTTTTTGGTTCGTTCAACCCCCTGCATACGGGGCATTTGGTTTTGGCTAATTATATGCTTTCTTTTACCGACTTGCACGAAGTGTGGTTTATAGTATCGCCACACAACCCTTTAAAAGAAAAACAAAGTTTGTTGGCGCAGCACCACCGCCTGCAAATGGTGCAAATAGCCATAGAGGGGCATTCTCGTTTTAAAGCAAGCGACATAGAATTTAAGTTGCCACAACCTTCTTACACCATTCATACGTTGGCGCATTTAAAAGAAAAATATCCTAAAAAAACATTTTGTTTAATTATGGGTATGGATAATTTGCAGCATTTTGATAAATGGAAAAATTACGAACAAATTATAGCCCAGCATCAATTGTATATCTATCCGCGCCCTAATGCTCATGCCGGTATTTTTGCACAGCACCCGCAGGTGGTGCTAACCCAAGCTCCTATAATGGATATATCTTCTTCGTTTATACGCCAAGCTATTGCTCAAAAAAAAGAAGTTCCCTTTTTTATGCCCGAAAAGGTGGCCGCATACATAGAGGAGATGAATTTTTACAAAAAATAAAAAAGCCAAAATATCCTCTTCAATGAGTGAGGAACATATCAAGGGCGCCTAATGCAAAACGGTTTTATATGTTGAACCTACTGTATTACAAACCGCAAGCTAAACCCGGCATTGGTTATTTGCGTAGGGAATGAAGTAGAAATAACGGGGTTGTTAATGGTTCTATCGTAGTAGAAACGTAGGTTGATAGTGGGGGTAAGCGCATACGATAAGGATATTTTAATGGTGGTAATGTTTTGCCCGTTGCTTACCTGGTTAAGTTGAGCAAACTTATCTGTAAACGAGTGGTCAGTGTTTTCTTTGTATATATCTACTGCCTGGCGTAAGATAGATTGCGTCTTTCGGAGCGATAGGGTAACGGTAGCTAACAAATCGCTTTTGAGCGATTTGCCTCGTATTTTTATTTTTTTAATTTCTAGCTGAGGTAAGGTATAGTTTACCCCTATGTTATACTCGTTGCTGTTCATCTCCATTATTTGCGGCACGTTTGATGATAAAGACATCATGCGGTCGCGTTTTATTTCAAAATTAGCTCCTAAGCCTTTCATCTTTCCTTTGTCCACCAACATCATATTTACTTTTATTAGCGGCGAAAAAGATTCGCTTATGTTTACGGTATTGATTACATATTGTGATACAAAGTTTGATGAGGTAGTGTCTGACGTTCGGGCTCCTCCCCCTGCTGCATAGGCCTGGTTGTTGGTGTAGTTGCCATAGCTTAGGGTAGAGTGGTAGCCGTGTGTAAGCACAATAGATTTGAACCATTTTTTTACAAAAGGAAGTTTTCCTAAACCATCAAAGGTTACATTCCAACCCGGTAAAGGCAAGCGCGAGAATGGATTTTTGCTTACCGTTTTAGCCTTATCGCTGGTAGAGGTGTAGGCTTGCACAAAAGAGTTGATTACTACATCTTGCTGGTTTAGGTTATATCCATCGTAATATCCGTTTTCGTTGGTATGCTTTGCGTTTGAATTTAGAGAATTTAGCTCTTGCGAATACTGCCCGCGCAAAAACAGGTATCGTTGAAAGTTAGAATTATCGTAAGAACCGTCCGTATTTGTTTGGCTAAAAGCCGTAGCAATAGAAATAACAGAAATGCTGTAATTACCGCCAAACACAGGCGAGTAATGGGTATATCCGGGGTTGTATGTGTGGTTTATGGAATCATGATAGCCAATAAAATAACTTTCGGTTTGGGCGTGCGTCATATTACCGCTTAGTGTAATTTTTAAGCTTTTTATAGGTTCTATATTGGCATTGTAGGTAAGGGTTTGGGTTTTGGTATGTAGGTATTGGGTAGAAAAGTTCTGTCGGTGCACCAGCCAGTTGTTTGCCTCGGCATCGTGCACCACGCCCGTTCGTGGGGTTAATACTTCATTGATACCGTCGTTAAAACCGGGCATGGTTCCTTGGTTTCCTCCAAACACAAAGCCCGGGCCGGGGGCCCCTATACTACCGGCATTATTAGACATACCCAGTATGCTTGAGGTAGGCGCAAAGCCGGGTAGGGTAGTTCCTTGCGTAACGTTGTAATTGCCCTGTATTTGTTTTACCGTCATCAATACACGGGCTAGGTAGTCAAAGATTTCTAAAGGGTTGCTGTCGCTTTTTTTAGCGCTGTCTGGTTTAGTTGCTTGGTTGGGTTGCTGGGTAGTACCCGGTGGCGGCTGTCCCGGCGGGGGCTTTTTGCCTTTCGGGTTTTTGTTGTTTTTATCGTCTTTTTTCTTTTCTTCTTTTTTAGGCTTGGGCAAGTTTTGATTCAAACGCTTTAGGTAGGGTATTTTATTGTATAGGTTCACCATGTTTAGCTGGGCGGTATAACCTTGTGTTTGCGTATTTTGAATGGTGTTTCCTACACTATCTACCGAAAAAGGCCGGCGCAACCATTGGTAGTTTCCTGCATACTTTACCGATGCTTGCTGTATAAAATCTAAAGCCGGTATTTTATTAAGCGGCAGGGTTATATTGATGTTCGTTGTTTGTTGGTAGTTGGTATTGGTACCGCCTTTTACCAGTAAGTTTTTGGTTACTAAATTTTTCTCGGCGGAGGTTACGTTTCGGCCTGTATCATACATTTCTAATACGCGGCCAATGTTTACTGCGGTAAAATCTATTTTGATGTTTTTAGTTAAATTCCACTTGGTAGCGTAGTTTCGGGTAAGGTTAAACGTTTTGCTGTATTGGGTTTGTGTAAGTAAGGGATCGGTGCTTGTTTCTGATGAAATATCGCGGGGCTTCATTTCTAAATAGGTTCGTATTACGGAGTTGCTAAAGTTAAATTGGGTAGGGAAGGGGGTAATGCTCATATCTTTAATAAGAGCCAGCCAGGGGCTTTGCAGCAGTTTAGAGGGCGATTTTTTGAAAGGCTCTATAGGTTTAGCTTGTAATTGGTAGTTGTAGCTTAGCAAGCCGTTGTAGGTACGGCTTTCGCTGTGGTCGGTGGTTACATTTCGTTTAAAGATGCGTGTGTAGGCATACGTAACCGAAAAATTTTCTATATCCCAGGGGTACATTTTGGTTTTGTTTTTCCCTCGTTGTTTGCTTACATTGGTAAAGTTATAGCCTTGTTGCAGGGTGTGGTCAATAGCTCGTTGTTTTATGAGCGTTACTTCATTATCGTTAAAATAGTTGTTTTTGGTGTTTATTTGATTCATCAATATATCGCCATTGGTAGGGTCGTACTGGGGTACTAAGTCGGTAACCGATTGTTGGAAAAAGAAAGGCAGGTTTACATGCCAATCTTTAGGTAAAAACTTAGCTAACTGAAAGGTGCCGCTAAGGGCGTACTGCTGTGTGGTGTTTCTACTTCGGTCGGTCGGTTTCACATCTATCCCACCAAAGAAGGGCGTGGCATACTGTCCGGAAAAAGACAGTTGCCCAAAGTCAGCGAGTTTGGCGGTTACACGAGCCATTACGGCTTGCCCTCCATGTTGGTTAAAGTCGGTAACGCGCAGCTCGTCCACCCACACTTCGGCGCTTGTAGGTCTTGGGTTCATGGGGGTAAGTGGGTTTAAAACGCCTATCATCACGCTGGTAATGGCTCCCATATTAGGATTACCCACTACGCCAATAATGTGCGGCGCGCCTGTTTCGGAGGTGGTGCTAACGGTGTACGAGCCGGTAGAGATGTTTCCTCCGGAGTTGGCGTTTCTTAAAAGTTTTAAGTTTTCTACTTCTTCTAAGTTAATAATTACTTCGTTGGCAGATGGCCATACCTTGCTGCGGTCGGCGTCGTTGTTGTTGTCGTAGTAACCCGGTGGGGTAAGCTGCACCGGCACTTCGTACAGGTAATAGTTGTTGGTAAAGTCGCTGCCTATGCGTACAAACAAATGCACATCGCCATTGTTTAGGGGTTTATTGTCTAGCTTTTCTCCATGCACAAATAAGCGAATTTTTTTATACGAACGAAAATCGTTGGAGATGTTTTTGTAGATGGCGCGTGAGTCCCCGTCTTTTAAATTATCTACTTGCATAGAAAGCGATTGCTCGTTCATCAATACCAAGTTGGTAGTTTGCACGTTTTGCTGTTGGTTAATGCCGGGCGGAAGCACATAATCTATAGGGGTGCGTGTTCCATTTTCTTGGTAGCTTACCCCTGAGGTAATAAAGGTAGTTTGCTGACTGGTTATTAAGCCTCCGGTGGGTATAGATAAGTCTTGTTGGTAGTTACGCCAATCGTTTCGCACCAGCTCCAAACGGGCAAAGCGCATCACTACCGGGGCGCTAAAGTTTTTTACAAACATACGCATAAAGCGAATGGAGTTATACCCTTCTATAGAGCCTATTTGGGCATCGTAGTTGGTAATCGGAATTTTAAATTGATAAAAATTGATAGTGCGTTGCACGCCGTCTGGCCCTTGTTTGGTGATAGGTACTACGTTTACAATATAGTTGTTGCCCACGTTGTTTACGTTTATATCTTGAGGCGTAACTTTTATTTTGTATTGATAGTAGCTTTCGGCTTGGTTTAAGGTGTTATCGCGGTTTATATCTTCAATATCGGGTATGGTGGTTCCTACGGTAGAGTAGCCTCCTTGGTTTTGCCCTTGGTATTGGTTGGGGGTGGGTGAGTTTCCTTCTAAGTGGTTGTATGATTTGTATCGGTATAAGGTGTTGGCAACAAAGGTGGAGGTGGTGGCCATATTGTCGTAGTCATCACCACGATAAAAATGGTAATTATCGCCCGATGGATCGGAAAAAGCAGTAGAGTTGGTAACACCCAGTCCGGTAAGGGAGGCGGTATAACCGGTAAAAAAAGTTTTTTCGTCAGCATCTTTATAGCAATCAAGCCCTACATCTTGCACCGGGCGCGATGCGGTATTGATGTCAAATGCGTTTACTAAAGGTGGGGTAGAGGGCGAGCGTCCCCAAGCTGTTTTTTGCAGCAGGTGGCTGGTATCTGTTCCACTGGGTGGAATGCCGTTTTCGTACGACATATATCCGTCTCTTAAAATATCCTCCGAAATGTTTCCTAAGTTAAAGTACAGTTCGCCATTGGTAGGGGGTGGTTGGTGAAAGGTGTTGTATTGCGATTGACTTTGGTTGTTGTAATCTTCATTGAACGGGTCCATCATCCAAAATTGTATGTATTCGATATTGGTTGCTTGAAAATCGTTGGTGGTAAGGCTGCGCATAATACCGGCCCAACGTGTTTGGGGTTTGTTTAGCACAATGCTTCCCAATGTGTTTGATTGCGCCACATCAATACCGGCTGAAAAAGGAGTAGCTTTGGTATCAAAATTGTAAGGGCCTCTTTCTGAGGGGTAATAAGCCAAATCCAACATAGGTAAAAGTTGGGGTTGATTGTTAGGGGGTGTTTTTTTAGGGAATAAATCGTTTTCAAAAAAGGCTTCCATATAGTGGTTGCTTTGCACTACGGTAGTTACCTGAGGCGGGGTGATGCCTGATGCTTGTTGATAAAACACCGATTGATCTACGTTGTACCAAGCCAGTTTGGCTCTGTTTTTACCCCAACGTAGGCTGTCGTTGGCAAAGGCGCCGCCGGTTTCCGGAAATAAAAAGGGTTGTTGGTCGGGTATGGAGGAGAAAGCCCAAGAGGAGGCTGTGCGCAAGTCAATAGTAGAAATGCTTCCTTCAAAATCGTCAATATAAGAGGTTCCGCCATTGCTGCTTATGGCGCGTGCGTGGCCGGGTATTAGGTCGGCAGCTTCTCCGGCTACGTTTATAGAAGATTGCTCTTTGGTTTTTATTAGCGGGATACGGTTGATTAATCGGGTAAGCCAAGGAGCATTTGCGGTATAGTTTCCATCTATTCCCAACATGGTGTTTGATACGGGCTCGTCGCCAATGTTTACTTTTTGGGTAAGGGGGCGTTCGCCGTAATGCAAAATGGTGCCACCCAAATTTAGGTTTTTACTGTATTTGTAATCAAAACGGGCACCCATCATGCTTTTTTGTTGCACATTAAATAAGGAGTTGTTTTCAGCTGTAATTTGTATGTTTTGCCCTGAGTTTAAAACGCTTTCGTTAATAATTTTTACGCGGCCCAAGTTGTAATCTACGGTGTAATCTACGTTTTCTACTAAGGCTACGCCCCCTGCGGTTACTTTTACAGAACCCTGCGGAATGTTCATGGCATTTAAAGAAAACTCATTGCTGGTAGCCGACTGATAAGAGCCTTTTAGCTTATAACGGTCTTTATTGGGCAACTGCTGCGCCGATACTTTGGTACTATCATACAATTCCTGAAAAATATAATTTTGAATATCCGGCCAGTGGTTGGTTTGCTCGTCGGGCGTAAAGGCCTGTAAAAGGTCTTTACCAAAAGGCTCTACGTGCGTAAAATATACGCGGCCGTTTTGTTGGTTTACCGTTACATTAGGTATAAAATCATATACTCCGTCCGGAAACAAATCTTGGTTTTGGTTGATGCGGTCTAAGCCCATTTTTTGTATGAGCAGATGCCCGTCCATAGAGCCGTAGGGGATATAAGGAATATCTACCCCTGTTTTTATGTTATTGTAAAAAACTTGCAGTTGAAAATTGGTTTGACTTAAAGAGTAAGCGCCCAAACTATACACGTTTTTCATCATCAAATCCCACATGGGTATTTGTAAGTGCACCTGCGTGCTTTTTAATAGTTTCATTACCAGCATTTGGTTGGCCGAAGGAAATTGATCAGAAAACTCTCCTACTTGATATACTTTGCCCCCTAAGGTGTATTGATACGAAACCATCAACACTTCGTCGTAGTTAAGAGCGGTATTTAATGAAATATAACCTAAGCGGTTGTTGAGGTAATAATCGCTGGCGGGGTCTAAACGGCGGGCACGGGTTAGTATTTCAAACTCGCGGCCTACATTAAAGTTGGGGCCGTTGGTGCCTTGTGGCGCAGTAAGGCTGGAAACGGCTGTGTTGTATTGTCTGTTTTTGACCAAGCCGGGTTGTGTTGGGTTTGTAGAATCTACTAATAGTTGGTATAAATTATTGATGGTGTTTCGCGGGTTTTTGGAGCCACCCGACATACTGTCTTGTATGTTGTAACTTGGATTTCCGCTGTTGGTATTTTGGCGGTATATGTGGCTGGTGTCTTCGCCTAAATCAGAAAAACCGGCTATGTTGCGGGCTTGTGTAAATTGGGCTGTTTTATTGGTTACCCACACTTCTATTTTAGTGATTTGTATAGGTGATGATACAATGGGAGGGTTGCCTACCCAGGTGCTGTAATTATCTCTAAACCATTGCCCTAAAAAGTAGTGGCGGTTGGCCTCATAGTTATCAGCTTGCACGGTATAGGTCATGGTTTGAGCGCCGTTTTGTATGTTGAGCTGGGTTTTTTTACCTCGTTGTTGTGCTGCCATGGCTATTACCGATAATTTACCAAACTGCATGGTGGCTTTTACACCAAACAAGGTTTGACTTCCTTGTATCAGCGAGCTGTTAAGAGGTAAACTTACGTTACCGGCTTCTACTTTTTTTAATATATCATCTTCATCGCCGGCCCATTGCAGTTTTACTTGGTTTTCAAAATCAAAAGAAGCTTCGGTGTTGTAGTTCATCATCAGCTTCATTTTGGTGCCAATATTTCCAATCAAATTCATTTGAATTTTCATATTGAAATTAAAGTTGGTGATTTTGCGTTGCTTTACCGGTATGGCCGGGTTTTGGTTTCGGTTGGTGATGGTACCAAAGTCTAGCTCGGCGCTTCCGGTAGGTCTAATGTCCACGTTATTACCTCCAAACAGTCGGTCAAACAGTTCGCTGTTTACTTTTATCATAGGCACCAGGCGTCTTTTGGTGGGGTCGCTTTTAGAGTCGGCTTGTATGCGCGATTTCCAATAGCCTTTTACCATCTGTCTAAAGCGGTAATCTTGGTATTCTTCCTGAGTCATATACGTAGGAGGGCGGTAATTCAGGTCGCCCATTTTTTGGGTAAAGGTATAGCTGCTATCGGCGGGGTTGTAATCGGTAGTGGTTTTTATGTTGCCCGGGCTATTGAGCTGCATGGGGTTTGTGGCGTTATATACAGGCTCTCCATATCCATTGTCTTTTATGGGATAGTGCAAATCGCTATTGGTTACCGGAGGGGCTGCCGGAGGAGTATCGTTTGGCATTGTTTTTGTGAAGGGGTTGATAGCTTGCTTGCCTGAACGTTCGGGTAGGAGGCGTCCTGTTTTACTACCCGAAAAGGTAATAACCGAAAACAGAGCCGTTGCCGACCCTACGATTAAGGTATTTTTTAAAGCAGCGTACACGCTTTACAAATTCTTTAGTGCGGCTTTTATGAGTACTTCCACGTTTTCGGTAGCTATACCCTGTTGTTTGGTCGCTTTTTCTACTGCTTTTTCGGCAGCGTTGCGAGCAAAACCCAATGCCACAAGAGCAAGTAACGCTTCTTCTTTGTTTTTATTGTATGTGGGGGCCAAAATTTGTGAAATACCGCCCTCGTGCTTACCCAGCTTGCCTTTTAGGTCCACCACAATGCGTTGGGCGGTTTTTTCGCCAATGCCTTTTATACTTTTTAGCAGGGCTACGTTGGCGGTGTTTACGGCTCCGGCTATCTCAGCTGCCGATAGGGAGGAGAGCATGAGCATGGCGCTGGCACCTCCTACTCCCGATACGGATATTACTTTGCGAAAAATATCGCGCTCATCGGCATCAAAAAAACCGTAGTAGCGTGGGTTGTCATCGCGCACAAAAACCTGTTCTACAAATAGTTTGCACTCGGTTATATCGTTTAGTTTGGTGTAGGTGTTTAGCGAAATCAGCAGCGCGTAACCCACGTTGCCGGCTTCAAGCACGGCGTAAGTAGGACTTTTTTCGCTTATTTTTCCTTTTATGTAATCAATCATTTTTTTAGGTAGGGGTGCAAAGATAAAATTTTTAAGATTTTTTAGACCTTTGGAGTTATTTTTATTTTAGCCTAAAAAAACAATCAAAAATGCTATTTAGTTTGGGTTTTTATTAAAATGGCCGGTAGCTAAAAAAAATACCACGCCGACATGAAAAAGGCGTGGTATTTTTTTTGAAAGGTTTTTTAGCCTTATACCAACAAAGTCAAATAAGGTGAGTTATTTGAGAAGGGTATTATTTGGCCGCTTTTTTAGCTGTTTTTTTTTACTGCTTTTTTAGCTGTGGCCTTTTTAGCGGTTTTCTTTTTGCGCGGGCGCAAAACGCCATGTGAACCGATGTGAATTTTGCCGCGTTTGGAACGTTGATCTCCTTTTCCCATAAATTTTATTTTTGTTTATGGCAGTAAAAATACTTAATTTTTTGTAATTAGGTTGAATTTGTGTTTTTTTTGTGTTGCGGCTTTTAGTTTGTCTGTGCTACGAGATGTATTTTTTTTATAAAATGCTAGCGAAATAAGGGTAAACAAAAAATTATTTTTCAATGGTATTAAAATACTCATTTACTTTTTGGCGGTAGTAGGGCGTCATATCTGGCGGTATGGTTTTTAGCAGTTCGGTTTCTTTTTCTTTTATTTTTTGATACTCTAAAAAAACAGCGGGGTTGGTGTAGTCTTGGTTTTTGGCTTCGTTGCTTTTTCTTTTTTCATCTTGCTCTTGTTCGCGTTCTGCTTTTTCACTTTCCAAAAGTTTAGTCATAATTTCTTGTTGTCTTTTAATGGTTTCTTGGGTAATGCGTTTGTTTACTAAGTCGGTTTCGGTTTCTTCCATTTTGTTTAAGATGTCGCCACCGGGTTGCGAGCCCCCGTTTTCTTTTTTCATTTTTTGCAAGGCTTCTTGCATGCTACGTCTTAGGGCTTCTTGTTCGGCCGCCATTTTGGCTAAACTTTCGCTCATGCCGGGTGTATTGCCGTAGGGGTTTCCTCCTTGCCCGTTGGGTTGCCCGGGCTTATCACCGGGTTTTTTGCCTCCTTGTTGTTGCCCTTGTTCCAGCATTTTTTTCATTTGTTCTATTTGTTTGTTTAGTTGTTCTTGCATTTTGCGCATGCTGCTCATGCTGGGGCTGGAGTTGTTGCTGGGTTTTTGCCCTTTACCGGGTTTTTTACAAGAATTGCTTCCTCCCGATTTTTGATTTTTCTGCGCTTTCATTTGCGCTTGCATTTGTTCTAAGGATTCGTTTAGCATAAGAGCTAAATTGTTTACAGAAGTCATGGCACTTCGGGTTCGTATTTGTGCTTCTCCGCTGTTGCGTTCTTCTAAGGCCGATAATGATTTTTTCATGTTCATTTTTACCGCGCTTATTTCACGGTTTATGTGTGCCGATACTTTTGGGTTTCTTTTACTTAAAGCAAATAGGCTGTCTTCTATCATTTTGCTGTCGTCTTGTAATTTTTTTTGCGTTTGGGCCAAGCTGGTATAGCGTGGGTCGTTGGTTTTTGTTTTTTTTATGTTGTTGTTTAAGTCTTCTAACGAAAAAGAAACGTAAAGCAGGTTTTTCATTATTTGCCGCAACGCTTCCGTGTCTTCTCCTTCTTGTTCCTCTTGCATTTGTTCTGCTGCTTGTTGCATTTTATCGCTCATTTGTTGCATTTGTTCTGCTGCCTGTTGCTGTGGTTTCGAAGCTCCTTTTTGGTTGTTTTTTTGAAGTTGCTCGGTAGCATTTTGTTGCTGTTGCGATGCGTTTTGTTCTTGTTGTTTGGTGTCGGGTAGGGGCAATTGATTTTCTAAGCTTTGGTTGAGCTCTTGCATTTTTTGGATGTCTTTTTTTATATCTTCAAAACTTTTGTTCAATTCATTTTGTTTCTCTAAAGCGGTTTTGTTTTTATCTTCTTTGTTTTCCCCATTTTTTTGTTCAGCATTTTTGTTATCTGATTTGGTGTCTTCCTTTTTTTTGTCGTTAGCTTTATTGTTTTCGTTTTTTGGGTTATCGTTTTTATTATTGTCTTTTGTTTTTTCAGAATTGTTTTTTTTGTTTTCGGTTTCTTGGCTTAGTTGTTCTTGTTTTTGCGCTAATTCTTTTAGTTTATCGGCTGTTTTTTCTAATTTTTCTTGCACTTGCATTTGTTTAAATTGCTCTAAAGTTCGGTCTAATTCTTTTTCAATGTCTTTGTTTTGCAAATCCATTTTTTCTAAGGTTTCTTGCACTTTATTTTTGTCCATTTTATCCATTAGTTTTTGTAACTCATCAAATGCTTTTTTCATTTCAGGAGTCATGATTTCGTTTAGCAGTTTTTCAAGCTGTTGTTGTTTTTCTAATAGATTTTCGTTGGGTTGTTGGTATTTGTTTTGTTCTTGATTGTTTTGCTCGTTTTTTTGATTTAGTTCGTTTATTTTTTTCTCCAGTTCTTTTTGGTTTTTCATGAGTTTTTCTAACTGTTTTTTTTCATCATAAGTTAATTGTTTTTTTTCTAAAATCTTTTTGTTTAAGTCGGCTATTTCTTTTTGAAGTTCTTTGCTTTTTTTCAAACTTTCCTCCAAGTCTTTTTCTAGTTGATGGTTGTTTTGTTCGTTTTGTTTTTCTAAATCTTCAAGGGTAGGGGCTTTAAAAACGGCTATATTTGTTTTACTTGATTTTGCACCGTGCACTCCGTCGTTATCCCATATTTCAAAATAGTATTCCACTTTATCGCCCGGCTGCAAATTCATTTTTGCTATGTCTATATAATGCACAAAAGGCTGCGTGCTTTGATTGACTTGCAGGGGCATAGAATAATGCTGTTCTTCCTCATTTTTGCTTTCTTTGGCAGTATATATTTTGTATTTAAAATCAAAACGACTAAAGCCATAATCGTCTTTTATATTACCCGAAAAATAAATCACATCGGTTCGCAAAGAATCTGTTTTTTCGTGCATCTCTATTGTAGGGTAGGTATCGGGTATTACATTGATAGTGTACGGAATAGAATCGGATTGAGGCACCATTTTGTTGTGTGTACTAATGTTGTACATAGCGCTTTGCATAAAACGTTTGCTGAACAAAAATTTATTTTCTGCTTGTGGTTTTAGGTTGATAGAGGAGTCCATAAAGCGCAGCCAAATACCATCGCTGTTTTTTGTGTTAAACGTCCAGGTTATTTGTGTGCCTTGTGGCACCAACATATCGCCGGTGTTGTTTATTGTTTCGCCTTTTTTGTGCAGATAGGCGGGGTATTTTAGTGAAGCTTCAAAACCTAAAAGAGTAGGTTTGGGTAGAACCGTAAGAGTATATATTTTTGAACGAAACCCGCCGCCCGATAGTTGAAAATCTATATTTTGTTGCACATTTTTAAAAACGTAACGATGTATTTCTTTTTGTTTATCCAACTTAAATTCGTTTCCATTTATTAACACAAAAACTTCGGAGGGAATTTCACTTCCATTTATTTTTACGTTTAACTCAAAATCTTGCTGCTGTATGGCTTGTAGGTTTTTATTTTCAATATTAAATTGAAAGGGGGCTTCTTTTTCGAAATAGGTATTGTAGTGAATGAGGCGCGTAGTACCGGTGCCTAAAATTTTTTTATTTACAATTAAAATAGCGAGCAACAAAACAAAAGGTATGAGGGCGTATTTTATGTGTTTTCGGTTTTCACTTAAATCTATTGCTGCTGTGAAAGGAACGGGCTTTAGTTCCATAGTTTTTTGATGAATGCTGGCTTGCAGCAATTCCAGCGAGGCGTGTTGGTTTGTTTCAGATTGCAGTTGCAGCACGTTCAGCACTTTATCTTGCACGTTACTAAAATGATTTCCTATAATTTTTGCTGCTTGCTGATAGCTTATAATAGCTCCAAAACTATTTAGTTTTAGTAAGGGAATGGCAATGTATTTTCCTAAAACAAACAAGCTGCTGCCCAAAAAGCTATAAAATAAAAAAGCGCGTATATAGCTGTTAAATTCAGCAAAATACTCCAACACACTTACGCTTAGATAAAACAGCAGCAGCAACCCAGCAGCATACAGCAGGCCTTTTATGAGTTGGTTTTTGTAATACTTGCGTATAAACTCATCTAGCTTTTGTAAAAGGATATTCTCGTCTGGAGTCATAAATATGGAACGCTAAAAGTAGTAAATAATTGTGATTTTTTTGTAAAAAAAATGCTAATTTTGTTGGCTATGAATTTTAGTAAAGAAACCAAAACCGGTATAGTGGTAGTGGTCGCCATTTTTATTGTAATATATGGCTTTAATTTTTTAAGCGGTATTGACTTATTCAAAAAAAGCAATACTATTTACGCTGTATATAGCAAAACTGATGGTTTGATGGAGGCAAACCCGGTGCTCATAAATGGTGTAAAGGTAGGGCAAGTACAAAAAACCAATTTAATGCAGTACCAAGGAGAATACAAAGTATTGGTTACTATGATATTGTCTAACAAAAAATTACAAATACCTAAGGGAAGCGTTGCTAAACTCATATCTTCCGATTTATTGGGCTCTAAAGCTATTGATATAAAAATACTACCCAACAGCAACGATTTTATACACGATGAAGACACTCTAAAAGGAGATGTAGAAGACGATTTAAAAACTTCGGTAGATAAGCGCCTTACTCCCTTGCAAAAAAAAGCCGAAAGTCTTATTTCTTCTATTGACTCGGTAATGCAAGTAGTGCAGGCTGTTTTGAATGAAAACGTACGGAAAAATTTAATAGCCTCTTTTGATAACCTGCACAACTCGCTTATTTCATTGCAGCATGCCTCCTCCAGCTTAGATGGTATTATGAGCGGCGAAAAAGCCACTATAGCCCAAATTCTTCGTAAGGTAGAATCCTTGGCCTCAAACCTTGAAAAAAACAATGGTAAAATAACCAATATACTCAGCAATTTTTCTACGCTTAGCGATAGCTTAGCAAAAGCCAACATCAAAAATACGATAGAACACGCCAACATGGCCATTGCACAAGCCAATACCATGCTGGAAAACATCAATAGCGGCAAAGGCACCTTAGGAAAACTGATAAAAAACGACTCTATTTACAACAACCTAAATCGCGCCAGCGATGATTTGGATAAGCTTTTAGTAGATTTGAAAGAACATCCGAAACGCTATGTAAGCATATCGGTGTTTGGTGGAAAAGACAAGTCTAAAAAGAAAGATAAAAAAAATAAAGTAAAATAGCCTTACATGATTTCAACTATTGTATTTGTTTTATTAGCAACAGCAAGCACTTCCTTCTTTATATGGAATATAAAAAAAGTGCGACGCAACATCTTGTTAGGTAAAGAGGTTGACCTAAGCGACAACCCCTCTAAACGCCTAAATACCATGTTGCGCGTAGCTTTTGGGCAAACAAAAATGGCGGCTCGTCCGGTGCCTTTTATCTTGCACTTATTTGTATATGTGGGCTTTGTGCTCATCAATATAGAAGTAATGGAAATGTTGGTAGATGGCTTGTTTCATACCCACCGCGCTTTTTCATTTTTAGGTTCATTTTATAATTTCTTAATAGGTTTTTTTGAAATCCTTGCCTTTTTAGTAACCTTTGGTTGTGCTGTCTTTTTAATTAGAAGAAATGCAGTACACGTAAAACGCCTGGTAATGAAAGAGCTAAATGGCTGGCCTAAAATGGACGCCAACATTATCCTTTGCTCCGAAATTATTTTGATGAGTGCTTTATTTATTATGAATGCCTGCGATCAAACTTTGCAAGCAAGAGGAGCTGAACACTATATAAAAGCAGGAAGCTTTCCTATTTCGCAATTTATAGCACCCTTTTTTAGCGGAATGAGCAATGGAAGTCTTGAGTTTATTGAACGTTTCTGCTGGTGGTTGCACATCATCGGTATTTTTGGTTTTTTAAATTACTTACCCTATTCCAAACACTTTCATATTTTGTTAGCTTTCCCCAACACATACTATTCCAACCTAAATGCTAAAGGAAAATTCAATAATTTAGATAGCGTTACCGATGTGGTAAAACCCAATTTTGATCCCAGCTACCAACCCACAAGCGATCCCAACAACCCACAACGCTTTGGCGCCAAAGATGTATTTGATTTAACCTGGAAACAATTATTAGATAGCTATACCTGTACCGAATGCGGCCGTTGTACTTCTTCTTGTCCGCAAAACATAACGGGCAAGCTTTTGTCGCCCCGTAAAATAATGATGGATACGCGCGACCGCCTTACCGAAGTGGGAAAAAATATAGATGCCAACGGCGGTACTTTTGTTGATGATGGTAAATCTTTATTAGGCGATTACATCACTGCGGAAGAAATTTGGGCTTGCAACACCTGCAACGCCTGTGTGCAAGAGTGCCCTGTAAATATCGATCCGCTATCTATCATTGTTGATTTGCGCCGCTATTTAATTATGGAACAAAGTGCAGCCCCTACGGAGTTAAACGGCATGTTTACCAATTTAGAAAACAACGGGGCACCCTGGCAATTTTCTCCTGCTGATAGAGCTAACTGGGTTAATGAACAATAAAATTTTACGATGGAAACGGTAAAACAAATTATTTTAATAATAGGAGGCTTAGTTGGCACAATAAGTTTGCCGATAGGCTTGTATCAATATCATCGTCAGCAAAAATTCAAACGATTACAAAACTTGAGTTTTATATGGCGTAAGTTTATTGATAGCCAAGAACTTTTAGAATTATTCGATTTGATGAACAGTGAAAAAATAGAAGAATTTTCTAAACAAGAATATAGCAAATCCAAACTAAAATACCTTGCTTTATTAGAGGAAGTAGCTCTTTTTGTGAAAGAATTTGAAGTAGATAAAGAATACGCTTCGTATCTTTTTTACTGGCATTTTTATTTTGTTTTTAATGAAAAAGAAGCATTCCGTAAAGCCTTTTGGAACCATATAGATGAGTTACGTGATGTAGATGCTTCCAACTCTCATTGGGAAATTTCGAAACAATTTGCAAAAGGCTGCAAAAAAATACACCAATAAAAAAATGGTACACTTATGGATAACACAATACAAATAAAAACAATGGCTGAATTGGCCGCCAGTGGCGAGCAGCCCGATGTGCTTTTTTGGGTAGGCTGCGCCGGCAGCTTTGACGATAGGGCTAAAAAAATTACGCGCGCTATTGTACGCATATTAGACCATGTAAAAATAAAATTCGCTATTTTGGGTATGGAAGAGTCTTGTACCGGAGACCCCGCCAAAAGAGCCGGAAATGAGTTTTTGTTTCAAATGCAGGCTATGCAAAACATTACTACGCTTAATAATTACAATATAAAAAAAATTGTTACCGGCTGTCCGCATTGCTTTAATACGATAAAAAACGAATATCCTTCTTTGGGCGGCAGTTATGAAGTAATACACCATACCCAATTAGTACAACAACTCATAAGCGAGGGCAAACTAACGGTACAAGGGGGCGCCTTTAAAGGAAAAAAAATTGTGTATCACGATCCCTGCTATTTGGGTAGAGCTAATGATGTGTATGAGGCCCCTCGCGATGTTATAAAAAGTTTAGACGCTGATTTGTCGGAAATGAAACGCAGCCGTGAAAAAGGTTTGTGCTGTGGGGCAGGTGGAGCACAAATGTTTAAAGAAGCCGAAAAAGGTACTAAAGAGGTAAACGTAGAGCGTGCCGAAGAGGCTTTGGCAGAAACACCTGATGTGATTGCAGTAGGTTGCCCCTTTTGCAACACAATGATGACAGATGGAGTAAAACATTTTAATAAAGAACAGCAAACAAAAGTGTTAGATGTAGCCGAGTTGGTGGTGCAAGCCAATAATTTATAAAGCAAAAAACGATTTTAACAACAACAAATAAAAATGAAAAGAAAAATTTCATTAGAAGAAATACTTATACATATTTTTTCTTGGCTTATCATATTGATTGCAGGATACTTTTATTTAGAACGAACCCTTCCTTTTGATGCCGCTTTTTATTCGTTTCGTATAACGGAAACAAAGTGGTTTTGTATAGATAATTACCGCTATGGCGTACAGCATACGCAACTGTTGCCTTTGTTGCTTATGATAATGGGTTGCTCATTAAAAACTTTTTTAATATCGTACTCTGTATCTTTTGCCCTTTGTAATTACATCATCGCACTTATTATCCTGTATGGCTACAAAAACAGCAAACTAGCTTTGGGCTTGGTATTAGCAAGTGTGCTGGCCTATATGTATAAATTTTTCTACCCTGTTTCAGAAATTCATTCTATCACCGCTCCTCTTTTTTTGTTTGCGGCACATGTATTTCATTATCCCAACAAAAAAAATAATTTTATGTATTTTTTTATTACGGCTGTAATCATTACTTGGACCTTATTTATTCATGTTATTAGTGTTATTCCGGCGCTGTATGTTTTGGCGTATTACTATGCTTATACCAAAAAATTAAAAGAAAACGCGCCCATTCTTGTTTTTGCTTCTGCGTATTGGGTACTTGTTTTTTGGTTGTCAAAAACATTTTTAACAACAAAATACCTTGCTAGCAAAATGATAGGTTTAAAAGAACTGGTACAATTTATTAAAAACCCTAACGAGGCTTTTGGCTACATGTATTTTAAAGAAGAATTTTTAATGAATTATTTGCCATTAGAAATTTTAATTTTATGCTGCTTGCTCTTTCTTTTGTTTAAAAAAGAGTGGCTTCAAGTTTTGGTTTTGGTAGCTTTTTTAATAGGCACTTGGTTTGTTATTATGGCATATAACTTACATCATGATGCGCCTATTGTATTGATGAATTACTATGGATTGTTCGGTTTTTACTGCGCTTTTCCTTTTTGTGTTTATATTTTTGATTTTATATCTAAGAAAAAATTTGTCTTGGTTTATGCTGCTTTAATGGTTTCTTCGCTATGGGGCATTATTCGTTGTGGGGCTTTTTTTACCGACCATATAAATTATATTAAGCGAGTAACTGCTCAAACAAAAAATGCTAAAAACATAGTGTCATCAGCCAATATCCCTTGGGATTGCATTTGGGTTTCTTGGGATTTAAGTTTTGAAAGTTTGTTGGCATCTTCCATACAAAACCCTGCTTGTAGCAAAACTTTTTTTACCAGCGATACCGATTCCATCATTCATGGTTTTTACAACTCGCCCAATCCAAACGATTTTTATAATGTGTTTTTTTCGCCCCGCTGGTTCATGCCTCCTTTTCAAAACAGCAGGTATTATCAAATAGCCCCTTCTGGCTATCAATGGCTCAATACCCTGCAAGACTCTTCTTTTAATGAGCAAGAGTTATCTAAAAAAAATGTACTTATTTCTTCTGAAAAAAATACGGTATATCTTTTCAAAAACAGATTTAGGTTTATCCCTATTACGGTTACTAATAAAAATAATTTTAAAATTCCTTCTATACCCAGTTATTTAAAACAAGTAAGACTTTCTTACCATGTGTATGATAGAAAAAATAAATTGCTTTTTCATGACGGAAGGCGCAGCACGTTGGAAAGTGATATTGAGCCCAATGGGAGTATTGAAACCGGCCTTTGCATAGATTGCTCGCAACTGAGGCGCGGCGTTTATTATATTGATGCCGACGTAGTAGTAGAGGGCAGCCGTTGGTTAGGCATTAATCAACGAATAAAAATAGTATTGTTGTAGCCTTTTGTTTAATTTTTTGTTCCCAAAAAAGGTTCTGTGTGGCTTAATCGTATCACCTGCAGCGATTTTGAGTAATTCAAAATAGTTTGAATGGTGAAGTGGCTGGGGCCAAAGTCGTCGGCTAAAACGCTTATTTTTTTAGCTTTTTTAGTTTTGTGACGAGATGTTGATTCGGTTAAAGTAGTAGTTTTTATCATAGGCGTGTATTCATTTAATAAAGATGTTTATGTTTGTATAACGCCGTTTATTCTGTTTTATTGTGTAAAAACAAAAATGTTGAAAAAGACCGCCTTTTGTTAATTTCGCTTGCCTACTACCAATTCTATTAAATCCTTTTTTTGCCAGTATTTTTGCGCTATTTCTCTTATTTGCTCGGGTGTTGCCTGCTTTACCGCGTTAAAATAGGTTTCGTAATAGTCGTATGATAAGCCAAACTCCCAAATAGCCCTATACTTATCGGCTAAGGAAAAAGGGCCGTCGATACTTCGTAAAAAATGCCCTAGCATGTAGTTTTTTGCAATTTTTAACTCTTCGTTGGGTACCAATTGGTTTTGCAGTATATCTATCTCGGTATAAATTTCGCTTAAAGCAGCTTCTGTAACTTCAGAACCTACCTCGGTACTAATATAAAAATACCCATCATGCACTAATGAGGATAAGCCCGATCCAATGCCGTACGTATAGCCTTTATCTTCTCTGATATTGGCCATAAGGCGCGAACCAAAATAACCTCCTAAAATAGTATTGGCTATTTGAAATAAAAAATAATCGGGGTGCCTTTTGTTGAATAGGCGCCGCCCAATACGAATGGCCGATTGCACCGCCTCTTTTTTTTCTAAAAAGTGAATAGTTTGTGTGGTGCCTTGCGCTTCCGGGTATTTTTTTAAAATATCAGAAGGAGCCCCCCATGCTTCTTTTCCAAAATGTGTGTTTAGCAAATCTTTTAAATTGGCAGGCAGCTTGCCTGCAACTAATAAGGTACAGTGAGCGTGTGTATAGTGCTTTCGGTAGAAGGCATTAATTTTTTCGCGGGGGGTATTGGAAAAATCTTCAAGAGTTACTTCCAGCCCGTACGGATGTTTTTTTCCAAATAGCAAGCCGCCAAACTCGCGCTGTGCCAGGGTGCTTACTTTTTGCGAAAGGGTTAGAAATTTTTGTTTTTTATTAGTAAGGTGGGTGTTTATTTCTTCTTGAGGGTAGCTAGCGTTTTTTATAATATCTTCTACATACACTAAGGTGCTTGCCAAGTGTTTGTTAAGAGAAAAAAGAGATAAATAGGCGTAATCTTGCCCAACCGAGGTTTCAAAAAAAGAGCCATAAAAGTCAATCCCTTCTGATAATTGGTTGGCGTTGTAGGTAGCGGTGCCATTTTCTATTAAAGACGATGCGGCCCCTGCAATTAAAGGGGCATCTTGATAGTATATGCCGGCTCTAAAAATAAATTCGATACGGGTTATATCCTGACTGCCGGCGTTAATAGTATGTACGGGTATGCCGTTGTCCAACACAAAATGTTCGGCCTGCTGAATAGGAATGGCATCAATGGTTTTAAAATCGGGAGCTTGTGTTCGGTTTAGCATATTTTTTTAGTTCTTTTTTAAATAATAAAGTGTGGAGCAATTCTCTTTCTGAAAAATTTGGTTGGCTGCTTTTTTAATATCCTGAGCTGTAATTTTTTGATATTTTTGAGATTCTTGGTTAATCAAATCGGCATCGCCCAGAAGCTCTGATATAGCTAAGTTGGTAGCTTTATTTAACACGTCGGCTTCCGAAAAAAGCAAGGCTGATTCGGTTTTGTTTTTGCATTTTTGCAGTTCGTCTTCGCTTACTAAAATCGTTTTTATTTTGTGTAACTCTTCTTCAATACCTTGTTCGGCTTGCTCTACAGAAATACCCTCGCTTAGCTTGCCGGATATCACAAACAGTCCTTTATCCATATCGCCCATTACATACGCCGATATGTCTGAAAATAGTTTTTTGTCTTTCACTAATTCTTTATATAGGCGCGAGGAGTTTCCTCTTGATAAAATATCGGATAGCATATCGGTGGCATGGTATTCTTCGTCTATACGGGCGCACATGTGGTAAGCTTTGTATAAGGCATTTTGAGGTACGTCTCTATACACGGTAAGGCTGCGTTCTTCTGTTTGTATAGGTTCTTGAGGCAGCTTGTGTATGGTTTTTGCTCCTGCTTCAATAGGCTCAAACCATTTTTTTGCTAAGTGCAGCACGGTTTCTTTTTCTACATTTCCGGCTACTACTAAAATGGCGTTAGCAGGGCAATAATGTTGTTTAAAAAAAGCTTTCACATCGCTCATCACCGCATTTTCTATATGCGAAATTTCTTTTCCAATAGTGCTCCATTTGTAAGGATGCGTTTGGTAAGCTAGTGGGCGCAGCAGCAGCCATACATCGCCGTAGGGTTGATTCAGGTAGCGTTGTTTAAACTCTTCAATTACCACATTGCGTTGTACCTCTAAACTTTTATCGGTAAAGGCAAGGCTTAGCATACGGTCGCTCTCTAACCAGAAAGCAGTTTCTAAATTATCGGCTGGCACGGTACAGTAATAATTGGTAATGTCGTTGGTGGTAAAGGCGTTGTTTTCTCCGCCTACTAATTGCAGAGGCTCGTCGTAGCTGGGTATGTTTATGCTGCCCCCAAACATAAGGTGTTCAAACAAATGGGCAAAACCGGTTTTGTTTTCATTTTCATCGCGCGCCCCTACATTGTATAAAATGTTTACACAGGCCATGGGCGTGCTTGTATCTTTATGAATGATAAGGGTAAGGTTGTTTTTTAAAATAATTTTTTCAAATTCAATCATGCGAGGGTACTATTTTTTTTTAATGATAGCGGGGTTCTTTTAAGAAGATAGATGTTTAAGGTGTTTTTTACTACGTAATTTTCTTGCTCATATTTAAAAATAAAAACACAGAAAAGGATAGAGAATAATTTCAACATATTTTTTGCGAGGTAAAGATACACAATATCTATAAGCACGTGATGTTAAGCTGTGTTTTTAGTGCAGCCTTTGTTGCTGTATTTCGTAAAACAGGGTATATACCCACTATAGTTTCTATATTTGGGTTGCAAATACGCCCCGTATTTATTTTTAATGAGGGCTATTAAAATAATAGCTACTTTTGCTTGATATGAGCAGTCGCAATAGCTACAACCCCTTTGCCAATGTGGATAAGATTTGTTTGCTGTTGTATTTTTTATTGGTTTTTATGGGCTGGCTTAATATATATGCGGCCGTTTATAACGAAGACCACAAAAACATTTTTGATTTATCACAAAAATACGGCAAACAACTTATATGGATAGGAAGCGCCTCTATATTAGGGCTTTTTATTTTGTTGATAGATGCTGATTTTTACACCGTATTTGCGTATTTTTTTTATGCTTTTTTCTTGTTGCTGTGTATAGCGGTTCCTTTTTTAGGAAGAGAGGTAAAGGGCAGCCGCTCTTGGTTTCGTTTGGGCGATTTTGGCATTCAGCCTGCCGAGTTTATGAAGTTTGCGGCTAATCTGGCTCTTGCTAAATTTTTAAGTAATACCAATCTTCAAATAGAGCAACGCTCCTTCGGCTTCCAAGGTTTTTTAAAAAAATATAGAAGCACTATTATCGCTTTGGTTATTATTGGACTTCCTTTGCTTATCATAAAAAAATTACAAGATGAAACGGGCTTGGCTATTGTGTTTGCGGCCTTTGTTTTTTCTTTGTATCGCGAGGGACTTTCTATTAATTATTTATTATTTGGCTTTGCTGCTACGGTGCTTTTTGTGTTGGCTTTGTTGGTGGATAATACGCATTTGTTTATGGCAATAGGTGCCATCGCTATATTAATGTTGCTGTTTATACGTCGTAATAAAAAAAATATCTTTTTGTTGGTGCTGATGAGTTTGCTGGCTTGTGGCATTGTAAAAGGTACTTCTACCATGTATCAAAAATTAGAAGAGCATCAAAAAATACGTATTGATGTGTTGCTGGGGCGGGGCTCTATCAACTTAAAAAAAGAAGGTTACAATGTTAATCAGGCTAAAATTGCTATTGGCAGCGGCGGCTTTTTAGGGAAAGGCTATTTGCAAGGCACACAAACTAAGTATGATTTTGTACCGGAACAGGATACCGATTTTATTTTTTGCACGGTGGGCGAGGAGTGGGGCTTTTTAGGAAGCTCTTTTGTTATTGTATTGCAACTTTTTTTAATTTTAAAAGTAATTATCATGGCCGAACGGCAGCGCTCTGACTTTAGCCGTATTTATGGTTATGGCGTAGCCTCTATTTTATTTTTTCACCTGGCTATTAACGTGGGTATGACTATTGGCTTAGTGCCGGTTATTGGCATTCCACTGCCTTTTTTTAGCTATGGAGGATCTTCCTTATGGTCATTCACTATTCTTCTTTTTATTTTTATAAAATTAGACGCGAACCGACTTAGTATTTTAAGATAGTACCTTGCTTCTTGTTAGAAACGACCGCATAAAAAAGGCCGCTTTGTTAAGCAGCCCTTTTCTTTTTTTAGTGTAAATAGTATTACGAACCACAAGAATCGCAAGCATCTGGGTTATCTAACGAGCAGGTTAGCTGTGCTTGTTTTTCTTCTTCCGATAGTTCTTTTGTTTGTCCGCGCTCTACCAGCAGTTGGTCTTCGTTTCCTAGTACAGTAGCATTTTCTTTCTCAAGCAGGGCGCTTTGATCCACTGTAAATTTAATGGCATCGGCAGCGGCTTTGGTACGTAGATAGTACATACCTGTTTTTAAACCTCGTTTCCAAGCGTGGAAATGAGCCGAGCTGAGCTTCGCAAAGTTAGCATCTTGTATGAATAGGTTTAAGGATTGAGATTGGTCTATATAGGCGCCGCGGTCGGCAGCCATATCAATAAGGGTACGTTGTTTTATTTCCCAAACGGTTTTATAAATGGCTTTTATGTTTTCGGGTATTTCGGCAATGTTTTGTATGGAACCATTTTCGGCAATGATTTTGTTTTTTAAGGTATCGTTCCATAAGCCTAATCGTACTAAATCTTTTAGCAGGTGTTTGTTTACTACTACAAACTCGCCGCTTAGTACCCTGCGTGAGTATATGTTTGACGTGTAGGGCTCAAAACATTCGTTGTTTCCTAATATCTGTGAGGTAGAGGCGGTAGGCATAGGTGCCATAAGCAGGGAGTTGCGTACGCCGTATTTTTTTATTTCTTCACGCAGCACGTCCCATTCCCAACGGGTGCTGGGTGTTACGTTCCACATATCTTGCTGAAAAATGCCTTGGCTTATGGGCGAGCCGGCGTAAGTTTCGTAGGGGCCATCTATTTTTGCTAAGTCTTTACTGGCTGTAAGGGCGGCATAGTATATGGTTTCAAAAATTTCGCTGTTTAGCTTACGGGCTTCTTCGCTATCAAAGGGGTAGCGCATTAAAATAAAGGCATCGGCCAGGCCTTGCACTCCTAAGCCTACGGGGCGGTGGCGCATATTGCTGTTGCGGGCTTCGGGTATGGGGTAGTAGTTTCTATCAATTACTTTGTTTAGGTTTTTGGTAGCTACGTAGGTAATGTCAAATAATTTTTGGTGGTCAAATTCTCCTTTTTCGGCATTTACAAAACGAGGCAGTGCTATAGAGGCTAAGTTGCACACCGCTACTTCATCGGCGCTGGTGTATTCAATAATCTCGGTGCATAGGTTAGATGATTTTATGGTACCTAAGTTTTGTTGGTTTGATTTGGCGTTGGCCGAGTCTTTGAATAGCATGTAGGGGTTTCCGGTTTCTATTTGCGATTCGATGATGGCAGCCCATAGTTCGCGTGCGGGTATTTGGCGGCGGTAGCGTCCTTCGGCTTCGTACTGGGTGTACAATGTTTCAAAGGCTTGGCTGTGGCAGTCGCTTAGGCCGGGGCACTCGTTGGGGCACATCAGGCTCCACATACCTTGTTCTTCTACTCGTTTCATAAATAAATCGGGTATCCATAGGGCGGTGAACAAGTCGCGGGCGCGCATTTCTTCTTTGCCGTGGTTTTTGCGAATATCTAAGAAGGTGTAAATATCATCGTGCCAGGGTTCTAAATACACGGCAATAGATCCTTTTCTTTTTCCTCCGCCTTGATCCACGTAGCGAGCAGTTTCGTTAAATACTTTTAGCATGGGTATGATGCCGTTGGAGGTGCCGTTGGTTCCTTTTATATACGAACCGGTGGCGCGCACATTGTGTATGTTTAGCCCAATACCTCCGGCGCTTTGCGAAATTTTAGCACATTGTTTTAGGGTGTTGTATATGCCGTCAATGCTATCGTCTTGCATTTGCAGTAGGAAACAAGAACTCATTTGAGGCTTGGGTGTGCCGGCATTAAATAAGGTAGGGGTGGCGTGTGTAAACCAGCGCTCGCTCATAAGGGTATAAGTTTCAATAGCGGAGGCAATATCTTCTTTGTGAATGCCTATGGCTACGCGCATAATCATGTGTTGCGGGCGTTCGGCTATTTTGCCGTTCATCTTTAGCAGGTATGAGCGCTCTAGGGTTTTAAAACCAAAATAGTCGTAACCAAAATCGCGATCGTATATAATAGAGGAGTCCAGTTGTTGGGCGTGCTCTTGTATAATTTCATATACATCGTCGGCAATAAGCTGGGCGCGTTGATTGGTTTTGGGATCTACGTATTGGTATAAGTCGTGCATGGTTTTTGAAAACGACTTTGTGGTGTTTTTGTGTAAGTTAGAAACGGCTATACGGCTTGCCAGTACTGCATAATCGGGGTGGTTGGTAGTAAGTGAAGCGGCTGTTTCGGCTGCCAGGTTATCTAGCTGTGTGGTGGTAACGCCGTCAAATAAACCTTCAATTACCTTCATGGCTACTTTAATGGCTTCTACGTGGGTGGGTTCTAAGCCGTAGCATAGTTTTTGAATGCGTGCGGTAATCTTGTCAAATTTTACCGTTTCTCTGGTGCCGTCTCTTTTTATTACAAACATACTGGAAGTTTTTTTTGGTTTTAATAGGTTTATTTTGGTCTATGCAAATTACAATTTGATGGTCTTTATTTTTAGTGTTTTTTTTATTTTAATTAACAATGTGCGTTTCATTTCTTTAGTTATCTGATTTTCAAAAGGTTAAAATCCCCATACGAAGTTTTTTCTTCGTTATACGCTTTTTTTAGGGGTATTAGCCTTTAAAAGTCTTCGTCTAAATTAAAATTATTGTTGTCGGTTTTGCTTTTGGTGGCAACCCCTGCTTTTTGATATTCGGCCACGCGTTTTTCAAAAAAGTTGGTTTTGCCTTGTAGCGATATCATTTCCATAAACGGAAAGGGGTTTGAAGCGTTGTAGTATTTGGGGCAACCCAAGGATACAAGCAGGCGGTCGGCTACAAATTCAATGTATTGACACATCAGGTCGGCGTTCATTCCTATAAGGCGTACGGGTATAGCATCTGATACAAATTCTTTTTCTATGCTTACGGCATTGGTAATAATTTCGGTTATTTTGGCAACCGATACTTTGTTTACTAATTGGCTGTGCAGCAGGCAAGCAAAATCGCAGTGCAGGCCTTCATCACGACTAATCAGCTCGTTGCTAAAGCTTAGGCCGGGCATTAAGCCGCGTTTTTTGAGCCAAAAAATAGAGCAAAAAGAGCCTGAAAAAAAGATGCCTTCTACGGCAGCAAAGGCTATCAGGCGTTCGGCAAAACTTCCGTTGTTTATCCACTTTAAGGCCCATTCGGCTTTTTTGCCTACGCAGGGCACGGTATCAATAGCGTGAAACAGTTTGTCTTTTTCGGCGGGGTCTTTTATATAAGTATCTATTAGTAAAGAGTAGGTTTCGGAGTGAATGTTTTCCATCATTACTTGAAAGCCATAAAAGCAGCGGGCTTCGGGGTATTGCACTTCGTTTAAAAAGTTGATGGCTAAGTTTTCGTTTACAATACCATCGCTGGCAGCAAAAAAGGCTAAGACGTGTTTTATAAAATGCTTTTCGTCTGCATTTAGTTTGGTTTCCCAATCTTGTATATCCGAGGCAAGGTCAATTTCTTCGGCAGTCCAAAAGCTGGCTTCGGCTTTTTTATACATATCCCAAATATCTTTATGTTTTATAGGGAACAGTACAAAGCGGTTTTTGTTTTCGATTAATAAGGGTTCTTGTTTCATAGTATTATATATATAGTGGTGTTATACGGGTTCTTTTTTTGTGTTTACAAAACAAGTTTAAAAAAACTGGTGCGCAAAAAAAAACCATTAACACTTTGTACACACTTTTAAACAGCAAACATTTGTTTAGGCGGCTAAGTACTCTGATTTACAAAAGGTTGCTTCATTTCTGAAAAAATATAAAAACTATTTTAAAAAGCTATTGCACGTTTGATATAAAATAATATGAGGTTTGTTTTTTTAAGCCTGAGCGGCCTTTAAACTTATTGGTACAGCACTATTTTATCTTGCTTTATGTGAGTGCTATCAGGGTTATTTCCTTTTGTCTATTATTCCAAATTTAAAACTAATTCCAGAGCAAGGCCAAATTGGGTTAAAAGTATAATGAGTATTAAAACGAGAATAAAAACAGTTTACAGACACATATACGTCCATGTGTTTGTTTACTATATATTTTAGCCCAATTTTACCCGTGTAAGCTAAATCAAAAGATTTCTCGAATGTGTTTGTCCCATATTTACTAATAGCGGCATAGGAATCTTGATTATATAATTTTAAATAATCATTTTGATTACTTGCGCCAGAGGGGAAAGGATTGGTTCCGATTACCCCAACAATCCCGACCCCTGCTATTAATTTTACTCTGCTTTTACCTATATATAAAGTATAATCAAGCGGCATTAAAACCCTATTAAACCCTCCAATTGGAGGAAAGCCAAGCCCTAATTTTGCGCTATGATATAAGTATTTTTTTACGAAAAAAATACGCTCATAATTTAAGGAATACACAAGTCCGGCTCCGCCTAATTCAAGGGAGATGTTATTGTGGGGTACATATTTTTTATTGACGCATAATGTGTCTTGTGCCTTGGCATTAAAAACAAAATAAAAACTGCTTAGAATACAAACAAGTTTGATTGTTTTTTTTCTCATATTTTACTTAATGTAAACTTGTTTAGTGGCTTGATAAAAAATGGGAAAACAAAACCGTTTTCCTCCAAACATTTGCATATTATTCTTTAAGCAAAAAACACCAATAAACCCTTGCCCTGAAACTAAAGCTGAAAGTTCTGAACTGGAAAAAGAAACAGAGTTTACCCCTATGTGTAAAGAATGAACAACATCATTTGTACCTCCATCATCTATACCTATTGTTATTTCATCTGCACCATTAATCCCTGTTATTTGCAGCGTGTTTTGTTGTGATTTGTAAATAGTATCAGGCAATAAAGCATATCCGGTATATGAGGGCATATTATTGGTATTAGTATAGGTAAAAGACGGAATAGAACCCGATCCCGTTACAGCCCAAGTGTAGGGTGGATTAACATTATTATTACTTGAGGCAGTATCATGATAGCCAATGGGGTTTGAATTAAACACATAAGGAATGTTATTTAGCGAAACCGTACCTCCGAATACCGGAAACGCATTTGATGCTTGATAAATAGGTTGTTGCATAGGGGTAGTTTGAAAGTTTTTAAGATATATTGGGGAGGAAGTAAAAAAAACATTCCATCCTAATACTGATAAAGAATAAATAGTTGATCCTACTATGTATTGTTGCCCTACAATTTGAAGTTCCCCATAGTGAGCGGTAGTATCTGTGTTTGGATTGTTGTTATTACTATTAGTAGTTGTGTTTTTCTTACACATGCAAAAAATAAGCATAAGTAAAACGGTTGCGGTTGTATTAAATATTTTGTTCATCTTTCTATTCTGCTATTGTTATTATTACTTCCATTTTTATTAAGAACTATTTTTTTACCACACTATAATTTTGGAATACACATAATGGTTCCATCAAAATTAACTCATCTTCAAAATATCCGCAAGGTGCATTATTTTGAGTAGGATCCGTATATAAATTCCTTTCGGGAATAGGCATGCTTTCGCCTTGATTTATTCCTACTTTTAAAAAATCGTTATTTAACCTCGTTCGATAATACCAGTATCTTTCATGTAGAATATCGGACGGAGCAAACTGAGCCGTTATTTGGCTGCATAAGAAAATAAAAATAAGCAGTGGAAAATAGCAGCATATTTTTTTATTCATGGTGTAATGGTTATTTCGGTAAATACTAAGTCATAATAGTTGCCATTGTTATCAGTTCTGCATAATTTCAAAGCGCTTCCGTATAATTCTTTAATAGTAAAAGTAGTTGGGAAGTTAGGAAATAAAAAGCCTTTGGAATAATAATTTGGAGAGGTTGATGGTGGAGCGGGGACTCCTCCCCATTGGTCGTAAAAATTTACTTCTTTGTTGTTGTTGCCAAAACTTACAAAGCCATTTTCATTAGTGTCATACAGCATGAAATCAATATAGGCAGATTGACCACCTTGAGCTGGTTCGTTGTCTATTTCGAGCACGTGAGTATAATTGGGTGTTGCGGTGTTCGTTACGGAATAAGTAAATTTACTCATACTATCTATACCATTTATTTTATAGCTTTTTAGCTGCCATTTTTTACAAATTCTGGTTGTTACGCTTTCGGTAGATATAAAAGGGTCATCAGGGTATTTATGGCAACTTCCGCATAAAACAGCTATAGTTGCCAATATAAAACCTATATTTGGTGCTTTTTTCATTCTTGCTATTTTATAAAAATTACTTCTTTAGTTTTTTCAATTCAATGTTTTCTTTTTGCAGAGTTTCTACTTTTTTGTTTGGCTTTATCACGTATAGGGTAAGCTCTTTTGTTTTTCCGACCTTTGATAAGATAGCAGGCACTCATAAATGCGAATATACTACAATATTTTGGTAAAAGCAACTTTTTTTAGAAAATATGTTGAAAAATTATTTTCGCCGGGTTATTTTTTTAAGACATTTTTTAGTGCAAAAAAAACGGCAGGTAGAGATAAAAAAAATGATTCGTGAGAGGAGGTTTTCAGCAGCGATAGCCGCATGCGAGCATAGAAGCGGTCGTAAGGCTTTGCGAAGCATGTCGGCGGTTTTCTGCAAAGAAAAAATCTTTTTTATTTTCTTTTTCCTTAGATGAAAAAGAAACAAAAAATCAAGGCAAATCAATCTACTGTGCGCAAAGCCTAACGACTCCGTGATTTGCCCGGCTTGCGCGCTGTTTTTTTTGATAGTCCTCAAGAGAAACTAGTTCGGCAGGCGTCCTCGAAATGTGCTTACCAGAAGTTTTGTGGCTGTGGTGGTGCAGCCCTGTGCGAAAAACAAAAGCTTCTGGTTGGTT
>JAFDYI010000022.1 GCA_018267475.1 Bacteroidota bacterium
CCAATCCCAATCCCAATCCCAATTAAAACCATCGTCATTTCATCGTTTACCAAAATCCATTTCATCGTTTGTGGGCGGTTTCAAATCGGCCATCAATTCAAAAATGGACGATCATATTGACGAACGCAATTTGACAATTCCAAAATACAATCGTAACAATCATTTTTTTCAACCCAATTACCACGACCATATCATTAGGGGCAACAAATCGTATGAACGCATAAAAAATTACATCATCAATAATCCCCGAAATTGGGATAATGATAAATTCAATAAACCAGGCAAATAAACAGCATAATGAAAGAAGATTGGATTGAATGTACTTTTGAGGATTTGCTGGACTATGAACAGCCAACAAAATACATCGTAAGAAGTACCAAGTATAGTGATGATTTTAAAACTCCTGTGTTGACAGCAGGAAAATCATTTATAAAAGGTTACACAAATGAAACAGATGGAATATTTGATATTCTACCAACCATAATTTTTGATGATTTTACAACAGCTACACAGTTTGTTGATTTTCCATTTAAGGTAAAATCTTCTGCAATGAAAATACTTGTTCCAAAGAGCAAACTTGTAAATATGAAGTATTTGTTTAACTGCATACAAGTAAATCAAGTGCGGAATGATACTCACAAAAGGTATTGGATTTCTGTTTATGCAAAGAAGAAAATTCTTCTTCCACCATTAGTAATACAGAATGCTATTTTATCAAAAACGGAAGAGATTTTTTCCGATTTAGACAACGGCATAGCCAATTTTAAAAAAGCACAAGAGCAATTAAAAACATACCGCCAAGCGGTGTTGAAAAAGGCGTTTGAGGGCGAACTCACCAAAGAATGGCGAGAAAAAATAGTAAAGACGGACGGAAATCGTACTCCTGTAAAGACGGACGGTCGTCCGTCTCAACTACCAACCAACTCAGACAACTTGCCGAAAGGATGGAAATGGGTGAAGATTTCTGATGTGTGCGATATGAAAGCCGGATATTTCATAAAAGCGGACGAAATAAACTCTGAATTTGAAAATGGATTATTTCCTTGTTATGGCGGTAATGGTCTTAGAGGTTATGTAAAGTCTACAACTCATGAAGGGTTATTCCCGATAATAGGAAGGCAGGGAGCATTATGTGGAAATGTACATTTAGTTAATGGGAAATTCCACGCAACAGAACACGCAGTTGTTGTTACTGCCAAAAAGGAAATTAATATAAAGTGTCTGTATTATAAACTTACAGAAATGAAAATAAATCAGTATGCAACAGGTACAGCACAACCTGGTCTATCTGTTAATAAGATACTTCCGATTGAAATAATTTATCCAAGCTCATTAGAAGAACAAACCCAGATCGTCCAAGAAATAGAAAGCCGTTTATCGGTTTGCGACAAAATGGAGCAAAGCCTAAACAAAAGCATAGAAAAAGCCGAAGCACTACGCCAAAGCATACTCAAAAAAGCCTTTGAGGGCCGTTTGCTGAGCGAAGCCGAAGTAAACGCCTGCAAACAAGCAGCCGATTATGAACCAGCCGGCGAATTGCTCAAAAAAATAAAAGCCGAAAAGCTAAAGTCGCAAGGCCTTTCGTCCCAAAAGAAGAAAAAAACAAGCGTTAAAAAGAAAAGCAAGAAATAATATGGATTTGTCAAAATACAACCCCAGTAGTCAATTTTTACTTTACAAAACCGACAAAGGTGATGTAAAAGTTGATGTTTTGTTGCAAAACGAAACTATTTGGATGCCTCAGAGCAAAATTGCCGAACTTTTCGGGGTGCAACGCCCTGCCATTACCAAGCACCTGAACAATATTTTTAAGAGCGGAGAATTAGATGAAAAAGTGGTATGTTCCATTTTGGAACTAACCACTCCACACGGTGCTATTGCTGATAAAACGCAAACTAAACCTACCAAATTCTATAATCTCGATGCCATTATAGCGGTGGGTTATCGGGTAAACTCTCATAGGGCTACGCAATTCAGAATTTGGGCAACAGCCGTTTTAAAAGAATATATTATAAAAGGATATACAATGGATGTGGAGCGGTTAAAAAACCCACAACCCATTTTTGGGCAAGATTATTTTAAAGAACAGCTCGAAAAAATCCGTGACATCCGAAGTTCGGAACGTAGGTTTTATCAGCAAATTACCGATATTTATGCCGAGTGCAGTATTGACTACGATTACAATTCGGAAATTACCAAAGAATTTTTCGCCACCGTTCAAAATAAATTACATTGGGCAATTACAAGGCAAACTGCTGCTGAAATAATTGTATCGCGTGCAAACCACGAAAAAGAAAAAATGGGTTTAACCAGTTGGAAAAACTCGCCCAAGGGAAAAATTAGAAAATCAGATGTTTCTATTGCTAAAAACTATCTTACCGAAGAGGAATTAAAGCCTCTCAATCGCATTGTTTCCATGTATTTGGATTATGCCGAAGACCAAGCCGAGCATGGAAATGTAATGACCATGAAAGATTGGGCCGAAAAATTAAATGCTTTCCTGCAATTTAATCAAAAGGATATTTTGCAAAATTCGGGTAAAGTAACTACTGCCATAGCAAAAGAGTTTGCCGAGAGCGAATACGAAAAATATAAACCTATCCAAGATAAATTGTTTGAAAGCGATTTTGATAAAGAAGTTAAAAAAATATTAAAAGGAAAATAAAATGTCGGAAAGTGTAATTGTATCAAAAGTGTGGAATTTTGCCAACGTCCTTCGTGATGATGGCGTGGGTTATGGTGATTATTTGGAGCAAATTACCTATTTGCTCTTCCTTAAAATGGCAGATGAACTCAACAAACCACCCTACAACAAAGGGCTAAAATTCCCTAAACTCAAAAATGCCCAAGGCGAAGAAAACCCCAAAGGCGAAACCTGCGACTGGCAAACCCTATCGCAAAAACGAGGCTTGGAATTAGAAACTTTTTACAACCAAATGCTACGCAGTTTGGGAAGCGAAAAAGGCACATTGGGGCAAATATTTGTAAAGAGCCAAAACAAAATTCAAGACCCTTCAAAACTCTTAAAAATCATGGATATGATTGACAAAGAGCAATGGAGTATGATGGGCACCGATATAAAAGGAAAAATCTACGAAGGATTGTTGGAGAAAAATGCCGAAGACACCAAAAGCGGTGCAGGGCAATATTTTACACCACGTTCTTTAATCAAAACAATGATAGCTTGTCTTCGCCCCAAGCCAATGAAAACCATAATTGACCCGGCTTGTGGTACAGGTGGTTTCTTTTTGGCGGCTTATGATTTTATCAAAGCCCAAGACTTAGACCAAGAAGAAAAAGCCTTTTTGAAAAACGAAACTTTTCACGGAAACGAAATTGTTGCCAACACCCGCAGAATGTGTTTGATGAATATGTTTTTGCACAACATTGGCGAAATAGATGGCGAGCCGCTGATTTCTTCGGCAGATGCGTTGGTATCAGACAATGGCAAACGCTACGATTATGTATTAGCCAATCCACCTTTTGGTAAAAAAAGCAGTATGACCATTACCAACGAAGAAGGCAAACAAGAAAAGCAAGACTATATTATCAATCGCCAGGACTTTGTAGCAACCACAGCCAACAAACAACTGAACTTTATGCAACACATAAAAACACTTTTAAAAGCGACTGGCGAAGCAGCCGTTGTACTTCCCGACAATGTTTTGTTTGAAGGTGGTGCAGGAGAAACGGTTCGTAAAGAGTTGATGAAAACAACAGAACTTCATACGATTTTACGACTGCCGACAGGCATTTTTTATGCACAGGGTGTAAAAGCAAATGTGTTGTTTTTCGACAACAAACCAGCTTCCAAATCCCCTTGGACAAAAAACGTTTGGATATATGATTACCGCAGTAACATAAGCCATACCTTAAAGAAAAATCCTCTTACTTCTGAAGATTTGAAAGACTTTGTAAAATGCTACAATCCCGAAAACCGAAACAAAAGAGTAGAAACGTGGAGTGAAGCAAACCCCGAAGGACGTTGGAGAAAATTCAGCTATGAAGAAATCATTGAAAGAGATAAAACCAATCTTGACATATTTTGGATTAAGGACGAGGGCCTAACCGACTTGGACAACTTGCCCGACCCTGATATTTTGGCAAATGAAATAATAGAAAACATTGAAGCAGGACTAAACAGTTTTAAAGAAATAATGGAAACCTTAAACGAAGACGAATAGCTAAAATGGTGCGAACATTTAACTAAACGGTTAAGCATAAGCTTAACTCACAGATAAAATTCAGCATGTTTTGGATTTTATGGCAGCAACTTAGTTTCGATATTTGCACTGCAATATAGAGATAAATGACAGCACAAAATCAAAATCAGTATAGCCGGATTGCCGAAGCTATTGAGTATATACAAGAAAATTTTAAACAACAGCCTAGCCTTAATGAGGTGGCAGAGCAAGTACATCTAAGTGCAGCACATTTTCAACGCTTATTTTCTGAATGGGTAGGTATAAGTCCTAAAAAATTTTTGCAGTATATAAGTGTAGAATATGCTAAGAAAATGCTGAAACAAAAACAGAGTACTTTGTTTGATACAACTTATGCAGCAGGGCTTTCAAGCACAAGTCGTTTACACGATTTATTTATACATATTGAAGGCATGACGCCGGCTGAATATAAAAACGGGGGAAAAAGTTTGTGTATAAATTATAGTTTTGCCGAAAGCCCTTTTGGAAAAATAATAGTAGCCTCTACATTAAAAGGGATTTGTTACATGGCTTTTGAAGATGATGAAGCAAAAGCCTTAAATGAATTAGAAACAAAATTTCCAAATGCAATCTATCAACAAAAATCAGATATTATACAGCAAAACGCACTATTCGTTTTTCAAAATGATGGGAGTAAACGGGAAAAAATAAAAGTACATTTAAAAGGCACCGCTTTTCAGATTAAGGTTTGGGAAAGCTTGCTTAAAATACCTATGGGAAACTTATCTACCTATGGTAATATTGCTAAACAAATTGATGCTCCAAACGCTGCAAGGGCAGTAGGTTCAGCCATCGGAAGTAATCCGGTTGCGTTTCTTATTCCTTGTCATCGGGTTATACAAGCATCAGGTCATTTTGGTGGTTATATGTGGGGCGCAACAAGAAAAACCGCTATTATCGGATGGGAGGGGGCAAAAACACAGTTGGAAATATAAAGGGTTGCGGCCTTTTTTTTGATTAAACTATTGCAACTTTTTTCTTCCAGCATGTTCTTCTCTTTTGGGTGCGGTTACGCAAACAACGCTTTTAGTTCGGTGGCGTCGCTAGCTTTCATTTTTCCGGCCAATATCAAAGCTAATTGCTTTCTGCGCAGGGCGCCGGCGTGGCGCTCTTGTTCTTCTTCGGTTTCGGGTATCAGTTCGGGTACGGGCAAAGGGGAGCCATTTTGGTCTATTGCTACAAAAGTGTAGATGGCATTGTTGCTTTTCCTTCTGTCGCCGGTAACGGTGTCTTCTACAAACACATCAATAAAAACTTCCATGCTGGTACTAAAGGCTCTTGATACTTTAGCTTCTAAGGTTACTACACTGCCTACTTTTATAGGTTCATTAAACGACACGTTGTTTACCGTAGCCGTTACTACTACGCGTTTGCAATGTCTTTGTGCCGCAATGGCAGCCGAGGTATCCATCCACTCCAGCAAGCGCCCTCCAAATAAATTACCCAAAGGGTTGGTATCGTTGGGTAATACATGTTCGGTAGTAATAGTGGCCGATTCGCGGGCGTATTTAGGTTTTAAGCTCATTTTTTATAGATTATGTTTTTTGGATAGCAGATAAAATATTTTTTTACTGTTTTGGATAGCACTTCTACATTTAGTTGGTCTCCGGCCTCAGCAATATCAATAATCTTGCCGTTATTCATCAAGATGTTTATTTTTAAATTATTGGTTTTGTAGGCGCTGTTTTCTATTTGCCCTTGTACCACAAAAAAAGCAGCTTCTTTTTCGCTTATTTTATACTGTTTGGCGCAAGCGGTAATCCATTCTTTTTTTGAAGAAAGTTCGCTTTTTTCGCGCCGCAGCTCAATGCGAAACAGTTTTCTGTTTACCAAATTGGCACAAAGTGTGGCAAGAATAATATCGGGGTGCTGAGCCCATACTTTTACCGAGGTAAAAATATCGTAATCATCTAGCAGGGCAAAACTTTTTAGCAACTCAGGGTTTTCTATAAAATCATCTTTAGAAAAATTGTTTTGTAAAAAAATACTGAGAGCAGGCGTAGCAAACAAAGGTGTTTTTTTTGATGCTAACTCTTTGGCACGTATTAAGATATTAACCAGCATGTTTTCGGCAGCTACTACCGTTTTGTGCAAATACACTTGCCAGTACATCAGGCGGCGTGCTATAATAAATTTTTCGATGGAGTAAATGCCTTTTTCTTCTATTACCAATTCGTCGTTTTTTACATGTAGCATTTTTATGATGCGGTCGCTACTGATAATGCCCTCTGATACGCCGGTAAAAAAACTATCGCGGCGCAGGTAGTCCAGCCTATCCATATCCAACTGCGAGCTTACTAATTGGTGTAAAAACTTTTTTTTGTATTGATTATTAAAAATTTTAATAGCTAAGCTAAGCTTGCCTTGATATTGTTTATTCAACTCTTGCATCAGCAAGGCAGAGATGTCTTCGTGGTTTACCCCTTGCACAATAGCGTATTCTAGGGCGTGAGAAAAAGGCCCATGCCCAATATCGTGTAACAAAATAGCAATAGTTACGGCCTGTGCCTCCTCGGGCGTAATGTCTATCTGTTTGGCTTGTAGTACTTTTAGCGCTTCGGTCATTAGGTGCATGGCGCCAATGGCGTGATGAAAGCGAGTGTGCAGGGCGCCCGGATACACCAAGTTGGTTAGCCCTAGTTGTTTTATTCTGCGTAAACGCTGAAAATAAGGGTGGTTTATTAGCTCGTAAATAAAATCATCGGGTAGGGTAACGAATCCGTAAATGGGGTCGTTAATGATTTTTCTTTTATTGGCTGAGTCGCGCATAGCGGTTGCAAAGATAGGGGCTTTTTTCATTGCGGTAAAAATAGTACGTTTGTGTACTCAAAAAAAACACATGAGCAAACCCGTATTTATAATTGCAGAGGCAGGCGTAAACCATAACGGAAGCCTTGAAAAAGCGTTTCAACTGGTAGAAAAGGCGAAAGAAATAGGTGCCGATTGTGTAAAATTTCAAACCTTTAAGGCGGAGCAAATTGTTACACAAAGCTCGCCTAAGGCGCAATACCAGCTAAAGGTAACCAACCCTGGCGAAAGCCAATTTGCCATGCTTAAAGCCCTGGAACTACAAAAAGAAGATTTTGTTTCTATAAAAAAACATTGCGAAAAAGTAGGCATTCAGTTTTTATCTACTCCATACAACCACGAAGATGCCGACTTGCTGCACGATATAGGAGTAAGCGCTTTTAAAATAGCATCGGGGCAATTGGTAGAACCCCATTTTTTAAAATATGTAGCTTCTTTTCAAAAAAAGATGATTATTTCTACCGGCATGGCTACCTTAGCTGAGGTGTATGAAGCAGTAGAAGCTATAAAAAGTACCGGCAATGACGACGTAGTGGTGCTGCAATGCAATACCGATTACCCTTCAAAAATAGAAGATACGAATCTGTTAGCGATGAATGCCATGCGCGATGCGCTGGGTGTATCCGTAGGCTATTCCGATCACGTGCCCAACAACTACGCCTGTTTTGCAGCGGTAGCTTTAGGTGCTCAGGTAATTGAAAAACATTTTACGTTAGATAAAAACTTACCCGGCCCCGACCACTCCTGCTCTTTAGAACCACAGGAGTTTAAAGAACTAATTAGCGGCATCAGAAACATTGAAAAATGCTTAGGAAACGGCATTAAAACACCCAGCGAAAGCGAGAAAAAAAATACCTATGGCATGCGCCGCAGCATAGTAGCTAAAACTTTTTTACCAAAAGGAACGCTTGTAACCGAGCAACATATTGCCTTTAAGCGCCCTGCCAACGGCCTTGCCCCTAAATTGGTAAATTTGATATTAGGAAAAAAAACAAGTAAAGATATGCAAGCCGACGAAGCTTTTACCTACGAAACGATTGCTTTTTAAATGATGTATTTTGTATCTGTAACATACCCCGATACCGTTTTGTTGGAACAGTTTTTGGCGCAGGCCGGAGCTTCAAAAAACACCTTTCGTTATTACGAGTCGAGAGGCTTTGATGTGTTGCAAAATCATGTATGCACCGAGTTGCTGCTTGATGAAGAAAAAAAACCGGTAGCCTATGGGCATTTAGATAAAGAAGGCGAAATAATATGGTTGGGCACTGCCGTTATAGCAGCCCGTGTGGGGCAAGGTTTAGGAAAAAAAATGATGCAGCATCTAATGGAGCAAGCAAAAAAAAATCAAATAAAAACAATTCGCCTTTCGGTAGATAACGCCAACGAAGCGGCCATTAAGTTATATACCCGCTTTGGGTTTAAAACCCTTGAAAAAAGAGAGAAAATTCGTTTTTTAGAAGTACTTTTGCCCTAATAATATGCAAGTTGTTGTAAGTACATTAGCCTTTATGGATAAGCCTGTAGAAGAAATTGTGGCTACGGCGCAACAACAGCATTACGCCATTGAATTTAGTTCGGGGCTTGCCTACCACCCCAATATGGAAACCGTTTTTTTAAACGCTCCCATAAAAAAATGGGCGCACAACTACTTTCCGGCTCCTAAAACTCCTTTTGTACTGAACTTGGCTAGCAGCCATGATGCTATTAGGACGATGTCGGTAGCCCATTGCATACAAGGCTTAGAGCTTTCGGCGCGGGCAGGCGCTCCCTTTTTTTCGGCACATGCCGGCTTTTGTATAGATCCACGCCCTTCCGACTTGGGAAACGAATTGAAAAAAGAAACACACATAGATAGAGAGCAGCATTGGAAATGGTTTCTGCAATCGCTACAAAAAATAACAGAAAAAGCAGAACAACTAAACCTACTTTTTTTAATAGAAAACAATGTGTTGGCCAAAATGAACGTATATGCCGATGGTACAAACCCTTTGCTTTGTGTAACGCCCAACGAAATTAAAAAAATGCTGAACGAAGTGTCCGGTAAAAACCTACGTTTGTTATTAGATACAGCGCATTTGAAAGTATCGGCACATACCTTAGGTTTTGATATAGATGAGGCGGTGCACGAATTGAAGCCTTACATTGAGTGTGTGCACCATAGCGATAATAAAGGCTTGTTGGATACTAACGACGCACTTAATGAACAATATTGGTTTTTAAAACACATGCCTCTTTTTAAAGATAAAGTACACGTTTTGGAAGTGAAAAAACAAAATGTAGCACAAATAAATCAACAACTTAACCTCTTAACACAAGAATCATGCAAATAATCCCCAATATACAAGAGCTGCTCATCAACCAAGACCAAACCATTGCCGATGCCCTCAAACTAATTGATGCTAATGCGCAGGGTATCTGCTTTGTGATAAGCCAAGAGCAAAAACTGGTAGGGCTTGTTACCGATGGCGATATACGTCGCGCCTTCTTAAATCACAAAACCATACAAACCAAGCTGAGCGAAGTAATGCAAACGCAGTTTACCAGTCTGCCCATCAATACACCGCAAGAGGTGGTTCAAGCCAAGCTATCCACCAACATACGCCATATTCCTTTGGTAGATGAGCATAACGTGCCGGTAGATTATGCCTGTTTTAATCGTTTGCACCGCACCCCCATCATGCAGCCTTTGCTAGATGGCAATGAGTTGGCTTATGTTTCAGATTGTATAAAAACAGGTTGGATATCTTCACAGGGCTCGTATGTGCGCCGTTTTGAAAAAGAATTTGCTGCCTATTGCGGCGTAAAACATGCCTTAGCCGTAAGCAATGGAACGGTAGCCCTACACTTAGCTTTAGCCGCCTTAGATATTGGCCCCGGCGATGAAGTGCTGGTGCCCAACATCACCTTTGCTGCTTCTATAAACGCTATCATATACACCGGCGCTACACCCGTTATTGTAGATGTGGATAGAACAACCTGGACCATCTCTTTGGCCGATATAGAAAAAAACATCAATGCAAAAACAAAAGCCATTATGCCCGTACACTTGTATGGACACCCCTGCCACATGGACGAAATTTTTGAATTGGCAAAAAAACACCACCTGTTAGTAGTGGAAGATTGTGCCGAAGCTATTGGCAGTTTGTATAAAGGAAAACATGTAGGTATAGAAGGCGATGCCGCTACTTTTAGTTTTTTTGGAAACAAAACCATTACGACCGGCGAAGGAGGTATGGTGTTTTTTAAAAATGAAAAAGCGTACGAAAAAGCCCTTGTATTGCGCGACCACGGTATGAGTAAAACAAAAAAATACTGGCACGAGTACGTAGGCTTTAATTATAGAATGACGAATTTGCAAGGCGCTTTGGGCTGTGCCCAATTAGAGCGCGTGCATGATTTTGTAGCTAAAAAACGAGAAATAGCCGCTGCTTACAATCGCATACTTTCAGAATTTTCTTGTTTTGAATTGCCTCCGCAAGAAAGTTGGGCTACCTGCGGCTTTTGGCTTTACACCGCTTTACTAAAAAAAGAAGCACCTATTAAGCGCGACCAACTAATAGAAAAATTATTGCGCAACGGAGTAGAAACACGCCCCGCTTTTTACCCCATGCACCTAATGCCTCCGTACAAAAATTATCCTACCAAAAGCACTTTTGAAAATGCTATGTTTATATCCGAACAGGGTATTAGCTTCCCGTCTTCGGTAAACCTTACCCAAGAAGAGTTGCAAAATATAAAGCAGGCGCTAAAATCTATTATAGAAACAAAAGAACTGCATGTAAAATAAGGTGTAACCTAATTAAAAACGTAATTTAATCATTTGTATCGTGTATGCTAAATAAAAATCGTTCTGCTGCTTTGTTTGAAAAAGCAAAAAATTATTTTCCGGGCGGCGTCAATTCTCCCGTACGTGCTTTTAGGTCGGTAGGGGGTATCCCTCTTTTTTTACAAAAAGGCAAAGGAGCCCACATCTGGGATGCTGATGGAAACGAATACATTGATTATTGCGGCAGCTGGGGGCCTCTTATTTTAGGGCATGCACACCCGGCCGTGCTGGGTAAGGTGCAAGAAACCATGCAAAACGGCACTTCTTTTGGCGCCCCTACCGAGTTGGAAAATCAATTGGCAGAACTGATTATCAATAACCACCGCTTTATAGAAAAACTGCGTTTTGTAAGCTCAGGAACCGAAGCTGTGATGAGCGCGATACGCCTGGCGCGCGGCTATACCAAACGAAACAAAATCGTAAAATTTGAAGGCTGTTTTCATGGGCACGCCGACTCGGTTTTGGTAAAGGCGGGATCCGGTTTAGTTACTTTTGGAAATACTTCTTCGGCGGGCATTCCGCAAAGCTTTGTGAACGAAACCTTAGTAGTGGACTTGGACAACGAAGCCGCTATTGAACAAGTTTTTGCCCAGCACGGAAACGATATTGCCTGCGTGATTATAGAACCCATTCCGGCTAATAATGGGTTGCTTTTGCAACGAAAAGAATTTTTACAATTCTTACGCGATACCTGCACCAAACACGGCGCTTTACTTATTTTTGATGAGGTTATTTCCGGCTTTAGAGTAGGCTTTGAGGGGGCAGCAGGCTTATATGAGGTCAAGCCGGATATTCTTACTTTCGGTAAAATTATAGGTGGTGGTTTCCCGGTAGGTATGTACGCCTCTAGTAAAGAAATTATGAGTACGGTTTCTCCCGAAGGGGCTGTTTACCAAGCGGGCACCCTTAGTGGCAATCCGGTGGCTATGGCCGCAGGCATTGCCCAGTTGTCTGAATGTTTAAAACCACAATTCTATACGCAATTAGAAGAAAAAACAAAAAAACTTAGCGAAGGTATGGAGCGCGTGTGCCAAAACAAACAGATAGCCTGCCGCGTTTTTAAGATAGGTTCTATTTTTTGGCTTTCTTTTTCAAATCAAGAAGCTATTAGAAAAGCGAGCGACATTAAGCCCGAAGGCATTGCGCGGTTTAATTCTTTGTATCATCAGTGGCACGAACAAGGTTTGTATTTTGGCCCCAGCGGCTATGAGGTCGGTTTTGTTTCATCGGCGCACACCCAACAAGATATTGAAAAAACAATTCAAATTTTTGAACGCGTATTGCATTAAATGAAATGAAATGAAAAAAAAATGGCTCCTCTTTTTTTTTATTCCGTACGCATTTTTTGCGCAAGACCTTTTTGAAGAAGGCTATATCATTACCAATACCAACGATACTGTTTTTGGAAAAATAAGAGATAAGGAGTTTGTAAGCGATTATGCCAATTGCAACAAAATAAAATTTAAAGACAGGAACGGAAATGAATCTAAAAAAACACCCTACGACATAAAGCAATACGATAAAAAGGGATTGCATTTTTATACACTGCCTGTAGGTATAGAAAGCAGCCCTAAGTTTGTGCAAGTTATTGAGAGCGGGGCAGTGGTATTATTAGGTTACACCAATGTAAGCCTATCAACTTCGGCCAATGATATGGGGGCAAAAATAAAAGAACGAACCGCAGAGGGGAAAAAAAACAGCAATTCGAATGTGGATTATTTTTTACAATTTAAAAACAAACCCAACAGTTTAATGAAAGTGCGCAGAAAAACATTTGAAGAAACAGCCGGCTTCTTTTTTCAGGATAATGAAGAGTTGGTGCAAAAAATTGCCATGAAAAAATACCAATACTTAGATATGCCCCAACTGGTAAAATTATATAACGAAGCTAAGAAAGAACCAAAATAAAAGAGTATTTTTGGCGCGTTAAACCGCAAGAAAAAAACATATTTAATTAAAAAAACAAAAAATATACGCACATGAAATTTTTTATAGACACCGCCAACTTAGCCCAAATAAAAGAAGCCCAAGATATGGGTGTACTAGATGGAGTAACTACCAACCCTTCTCTTATGGCAAAAGAAGGAATAAAAGGACAAAATAACATTTTAAAACACTATGTAGATATTTGCAACATAACCACCGGAGATGTAAGCGCCGAAGTGCTTGCCACCGATTTTGAAGACATGGTGCGCGAAGGGGAGGCCTTAGCTGCTTTGCACGAACGCATTGTGGTTAAAATCCCTATGATAAAAGAAGGCGTAAAGGCTATTAAGTATTTTACCGAAAAAGGAATTAAAACCAACTGTACTTTAGTGTTTTCGGCTGGACAAGCTCTGTTAGCCGCTAAAGCGGGAGCTACTTACGTATCGCCTTTTATTGGCAGACTTGATGATGTGAGTACCGATGGGCTTTCGCTTATTGATGATATCCGCCTTATTTACGATAACTATGCGTTTGAAACACAAATTTTAGCGGCTTCAGTACGCCACCCTATGCATATTATTGAATGTGCTAAACTAGGAGCTGATGTGGCTACGTGTCCGCTAAGTGCTATTACGGCCTTGCTTAACCACCCTTTAACCACCAGTGGCTTAGCACAATTTTTAGCCGATGCTAAAAAGTAAACCGACCGTATTGCCCTAATCAGGAATAAATTTTATAGATAAGGAATTAACACAATAGCGTAGGCCTGTGGGTGTGGGGCCGTCGTCAAAAATATGCCCTAAATGCCCCCCGCAACGTGCGCACATAATTTCGGTGCGTATCATGCCAAAAGAGGTATCTCTTTTTTTTATGATGCGGCTTCCGGTTCCCGTTTCGGCGTCAAAGCTGGGCCAACCGCAATCACTTTTAAATTTCATATCCGAGGTAAAAAGCTCGTAGCCGCAAGCGGCGCACACATATTTTCCTTTTTTAAAGGTACTGGTGTACTCGCCTGTAAAGGGTTTTTCGGTACCTTTTTCTCGCAAAATACGATATTGCTCAGGCGTAAGCTCTTTTTTCCATTCGGCATCGGTTTTGTTTATTTTTTCGGCGTTCATACTATTAGGTGATTGGGTTTGACAGCGAACTGCTAAGAAACTGCCTAGCAGCATAACATACACTATATTTTGTTTGAATCTTAAAAACAACATGACTTTACAACATCAAAGATACAAAAAATACGTTCTCGGCCGCTTTTACTAGGCACCTAAGGCATGGAATCCTGCGTTTGTTTGGGTATTTGGGCGAACCCAAAACAAGAAACTAAGCACTAAAAAACTAAAAGAAACCTTGCAAGAAGCCAGCACCATGGACTTGACAAAGCAAAAAGAATTTTTGCAACACTTTTTTGTCGAATACAAAGGCATATACGAGCAGGTGGACGATGTGTGCGTGGTAGGAATAAGGGTGTAAAGAAGCCATTTAGAGACACATAAAAGCAGTAGTTGCCCTCTGTGCACGGTTTTTTTTGTATCAAACCCAAAGCAGGTAATACAACCCTAACACAAACTATAGCATAAAATGGATAGGCGTAATAAACGGCATAATAAACAAAAATCGGGCTCTTTTTAAGATTTTTTTAATCAAAATGCTATTTAGAACAAGTACAAATAACTAACTTTTGTATTTAACACTTGATGAAACCACTTTGCTGTGTAAATTTGTCGGCGATAATTTTTTAATACTATGAGCAGAGAACACATTTTTAAATCCAGTTTAGGAAAAAAATTGGTAATGGGCATTACGGGGTTGTTTTTAATAACCTTTTTGTTGGTACACGTAGGCTGCAATGCCTGCATTTTTGCCAATGATGGCGGTGTATTGTTTAATGAAGTAGCGCATTTTATGGCGCATAACTTTTTTATACGTGTGATGGAGGTGGTGCTGTTTGCCGGTATTTTTACCCACGCCATACAAGCGCTGCTCATCACCTTGCATAACAAAAAAGCGCGCCCGATAGCCTATGCTGTTACCACCAATAAAAATACCAAATGGTATAGCCGCAGCATGGGTATTTTAGGTTCTTTATTGCTTATTTTCTTTGTAGTGCATTGGGCTAATTTTTGGGTGCCTACCAAAATAGCCGTTTACACCAATCAAGAGCACAACACCTTTGAGGAAATGAAAACCGTTTTTGCCAACCCCCTGTTTGTAGGTATTTATTTAGTAGGCGTTATCTCTTTATGCTACCACCTGTTGCATGGCTTTCCTTCGGCTTTTCAAACCTTAGGGTTAAATAACAAAAAATACACCCCTATTCTTAAAAAAGCGGGTGCTATATATGCGGTGGCGGTTTGCACTCTTTTTGCTTTAATGCCCATAACCATGTACTTAGGATTGATTAAGTAATAAAAATTTTAATAATTAGCATTCAAAATTATACAAGAATATGGCTTCATCACCAAAATTAAACTCACGAATTCCAGAAGGACCAATGGAACATAAATGGACGAAATACCGCTCTACCGTTCATTTAATAAACCCGGCTAATAAACGCAGTTTAGAAGTTATTGTGGTAGGCTCTGGCTTAGCAGGAGCATCGGCCGCGGCTTCGTTAGCCGAGATGGGTTACAAAGTAAAAGTATTTTGCTTTCAAGACTCACCGCGTCGCGCACACTCTATCGCAGCTCAAGGCGGTATTAACGCAGCAAAAAATTACCAAAACGATGGCGATAGCGTATATCGTTTGTTCTATGATACCGTAAAAGGAGGAGACTACCGCTCGCGCGAGGCCAACGTACACCGCCTGTCAGAAGTATCGGGCAACATTATAGACCAATGCGTAGCGCAAGGCGTACCATTTGCCCGCGAGTATGGCGGAACTCTTAGCAATCGTTCTTTTGGAGGAGTGTTGGTGCAACGTACCTTTTATGCCGCCGGACAAACCGGGCAACAGCTGCTGTTAGGGGCCTATTCTGCCTTACAGCGCCAAGTAGGTATGGGCGCAGCCAAGCTATACACCCGCCACGAAATGTTGGACGTAGTGGTGATAGATGGAAAAGCACGCGGCATCATAGCCCGCGATTTAATAACCGGAAAATTAGAGCGACATTTTGGCCATGCCGTTATTTTAGCCAGCGGTGGATACGGAAACGTGTTTTACCTTTCTACCAACGCCATGGGTTGCAACGTTACCGCCGCATGGAAAGCACATAAAAAAGGAGCCTTTTTTGCCAACCCCTGCTATACACAAATTCACCCCACCTGCATACCCGTTAGCGGCGACCACCAGTCAAAACTAACCCTTATGTCGGAGTCGTTGCGAAACGATGGGCGTATATGGGTGCCTAAAAAACAAGGCGATACCCGCAAAGCCAACGAAATTCCGGAAGAAGAGAGAGATTATTATTTAGAACGTCGCTACCCCGCTTTTGGTAATTTAGTACCTCGCGATGTAGCTTCGCGCGCCGCTAAAGAACGCTGCGACGCAGGTTATGGTGTGGGCGCCAGCAAAATGGCTGTATATCTTGATTTTTCTGCCAACATGATGCGCTACGGGCAAATAGAAGCCAATAAGCAAAGCCTGCACAACCCTACCAAAGAGCAAATACGCGAACTGGGTATGGCTGTAGTAAAAGAAAAATACGGAAACTTGTTTGATATGTACAAACAAATTACCAACGAAAACCCTTATGAAGTACCTATGCGTATTTACCCCGCCGTGCACTACACCATGGGCGGCTTGTGGGTAGATTACAACCTTATGACCACCGTGCCGGGCTTGTACGCCTTGGGTGAAGCTAATTTCTCCGACCACGGTGCCAACCGATTAGGAGCATCTGCCCTTATGCAAGGCCTAGCCGATGGCTATTTTGTAATACCCTATACCATTAGCGATTACCTATCCGGCGAAATTCGCACGAAAGCCATCGCTACCGATAACGAAGCCTTTGTGAAAACAGAAGCCGAAGTGCAAGAACGCATCAACAAACTAATGAACGTAAAAGGCACCAAATCGGTTGACCATTTTCACAAAGCACTTGGAAAAATTATGTGGAACAAATGCGGCATGGCGCGTAATGCACAAGGCCTAAAAGAAGCTATAGAAGAAATAAAACAACTACGCCTTGAGTTTTGGAAAAACGTACGTGTAACCGGAGAACAAAATGAATTTAACCCTGAACTGGAAAAAGCAGGCCGCGTAGCCGATTTCTTAGAACTGGGCGAGTTGATGTGCATCGATGCCCTGCATAGAAACGAAAGCTGCGGAGGGCATTTCCGCGAAGAATATCAAACGACTGATGGCGAAGCCCAACGTGATGATGATAATTTTGCTTACGTAGCTGCCTGGGAAATGAAAGAGATAAGCAACTGGGAATTAAATAAAGAAGAACTAAAATTTGAAAGCATTAAATTAGCTCAACGTAATTACGCATCATAAAAGTTTAAATAGTTAAAGAACAAAATTTCACCAAATTAAATATACCATGAGCCACGAAAACATGAACCTTACGCTAAAAGTTTGGCGTCAAAAAAATAAAGATGCTAAAGGGAATTTTGAAACCCATCAGGTAAAAGAAGTGTCGCCTGATATGAGTTTTTTGGAAATGTTTGACGTATTAAACGAGCGTCTTATTACCGAAGGCAAAGATCCTATTGCCTTTGATCATGATTGCCGTGAAGGTATTTGCGGTATGTGCAGTATGTTTATAGACGGCCGCCCGCATGGCCCCGTAAAAGGAGTTACCACCTGCCAGCTGCACATGCGCAGCTTTAAAGATGGCGATACCGTAGTGGTAGAACCTTGGCGCAGCGCGGCTTTTCCGGTAGTAAAAGATTTAGCGGTAAACCGCTCGGCTTTTGATAGAATTATTGCCGCCGGAGGCTTCGTATCGGTAAATACCGGAAATTCAAAAGATGCTAATAATATCCTAATTCCTAAAGATGAAGCCGATGACGCTTTTAATGCTGCCGCTTGTATTGGTTGTGGCGCCTGCGTAGCTACCTGCAAAAACGGTTCGGCTATGTTGTTTGTATCGGCCAAAGTATCGCAATTAGCCTTACTGCCTCAGGGGCAAGTAGAGCGCGAAAACCGCGTGCTGGGTATGGTAGCTCAAATGGACGAAGAAGGCTTTGGTACCTGCACCGTTACCGGAGCGTGCGAGGTAGAGTGCCCTAAAGGAATTTCTTTAGAAAACATTGCCCGCATGAACCGCGAGTACGTAGCCGCAAGTGCTAAAAAGAAAGACTAAAAAAGAAAGACAACCTGTATATAATACCTATTTGCATGTTTATGTGTTTTCCTTGCCCTAATATGGCATTCGAATTAGGAAATACATTCGGTAGCACATAAAAAAAGCCTTGTAAAAACAAGGCTTATATTTTTTTAGAGATAAAGAATCTTTTTTATTCTTTTTTAGCTTCAGTAGCGGCTTCAGCAGGCGCAGCGCTTTCTGTTTTAGCTTTACATTCTTTGTTTTCTTTGCAACAGGCTTCTCCTTCTTTGCAACAATCTTTATGGCCATCGCAGGCTTTTAAGCACAGAAATGTAATAAACCAAAAGGCTAACGCAAAGGCAAAGGGTATTCCAAAATATACTTTTTTGGGTTCTTCGTGGTGATGTTCTTCGTGGTGTGACATATCGTATGTAATTAAAATGCTTTTTTTTAATTTTTTATTCTTTTTCGCTTCCTCCGTGCTCGGCAGCAGCAGCTGATATTTCACGGTCGGTAATACCTTCTTTTAAATCAGCAGGCACGGGCTGACCGTGGTGTTCGCGCAAAATAATTTGCTGAATTTGGTAGCTTTTATCTAAGCTGGTTTTATTTTCGGGATAACCGCAATAAGTACCCTCTACCAATACAATAAAAATAAGATACACGCCTAAAACAGAGTAAGGCAGCAAAATGGTATAGCGGAAAAATTTAGTTTCGTCAATTAAGTGCATAAATACCAATACAATGCCCCCCGCTTTTACCAAGGTTAGGGTTATGAAGAAGAACTTTAAAAAAGTACCTCCTTGCAAACCCCAGGCGGTGGCTTTAAAACCTACTATCAATTCTACAATAGTGATGGCTAACAGCAACCAAAACACTTTCCATAGTTTGGCGCGTATCTGTTTACCATGTGCCTCATCATGCTGATACATGGTTTCGTAGCTGGGATAATGATCGTTAAATTCCATATTCTTTATTTTTTTATTAATCTATAATTTTATTTTTTACAACAGATAGAAGAAGGTAAATACAAATACCCACACCAAATCTACAAAGTGCCAGTATAAACCTACTTTTTCAATCATTTCGTAATGACCGCGTTTTTCGTAAGTGCCTATCAATACATTGATAAAGATGATGATGTTGATAACCACCCCACTAAATACGTGGAAACCGTGGAAGCCCGTGATAAAAAAGAAAAAGTTAGCAAACTGAGGCACGCCGTACTCGTTGTAGGTCATATTAGCTCCATGAATAATTTGATTTACATAGGCTCCTTTGTCCACATCCCACACCTGGCGCATAGCTCCTGTTTCGGTGCCTTCAATAAAGTGATACCACTCCCAAGCCTGAGAGCCTACAAACATTAAGCCGCCTATGATGGTGAAAAACATCCAAAGGGTAACGCCTTTGCGGTCGTTTCTATGGCCGGCTTCTACCGCTAATACCATCGTAACCGAACTCATAATCAGAATAAAAGTCATTAAACCCACATAAGCCAAAGGAATATGGGCTTCTATAAAAGGAAAGTGCGTAAACACGTTTTCGGCTACAGGCCATACGCTTGAGTATTTGTGGCGTATAAAACCATACGAGCAAAGCAAGCCAGTAAAGGTTAACGCATCGGATACTAAGAAAAACCACATCATCATTTTTCCGTAACTGATACGGAAAGGCGACTTGCCACCATGCCAAGCCGTTTTTTCGTCAAATTCTACTGCGTGCGACATATATTATTTTGTTTTAAGGTTTTGTTTCTAAATAAAAAACGCTGCAATGTTAGCGAAATAAATTTGAAAAAAAGAAAAAAATGATGACAATTTTATGACACGAATTGCAAAAAAATACAAGAGCCGCCAAAACGTACAGATTTACACATTTTTAGCTTCTTTTTTAGAATGATTTTAATTTTGAAGAAGCGGTGTTTTACTGTTTGATAATCTTATAATAAGAAGTACCCCATTTGCTGGAAAAACGCAAAAGATAGATACCCGCTGGCAGGTTGGGATATACCACCTTGGTGGTTCCGTTTATATAAAAGTTTAATACAGTTGTTCCCAACATACTTATTATAGTTACACTTTGGCTATCGGGGGTATTGGTATTTATGGTAAAAATACCGTTGTTTGGGTTGGGATAGACGCTGTTCTGTAGTTTAAAAGGGGTTACGGTATCGGTTATCGGTTTGGGAGGAGGTGGGTAGGCGGCGCTGTCTTTTTTGCAGGCGTAAAAAGCAAAAGCGCAAAAGGCGGTAAGCAACAAAACTAATTTTTTCATGCGTTTTTAGTAATATGGTTTTAATGCACAACAATGATTTTATGCGTAGAGATGCCCCACTTGCCGGAAAAACGTAAAAAGTACACGCCACTCGTCCAACTTTGGGTTACAATGGTTGTGTGGTTGGTAGTAATAAGGGTATTTAAAATAGTTCTTCCTGTTCCATCGCTTATAGTTACGTATTGCGTATCGGTTGCGTTGGTTTGTATATAAAAAGCACTATTGCAGGGGTTTGGATACATCATATTTTGCAATCGAAAAGGAGGACTGGTATCTACCACGGGCTTAATGGGTGGAGGATATACAGGACTGTCTTTTTTGCAGGCGTAAAAAACAAAGGCGCAAAAGGCAGTGATAAATAAAATGAGATTTTTCATGTTGGCAGTAATAAGAAGTTAGCTACGCAAAGCTAATCCTTTTTTGTTTTCGCGCAAAAAAACTAACGAAAAAACCACAAAAAAAGAAACAAAATAAGCCACAAAATATCTAAAAAATGCCAAAAAATGCCACAAAGCGTTAGACCTAAATGTTTTTCGGGGCTGTACTTTTTGCGTAGGTTGGCTATTTGCGTAAAAAGCAAGGCTATCAAACCCGCCACCAAGTGCATAAAGTGCATAAACGTAATAACATACAAAATAGAACCCGACAAAGAGCTTTGTTTGCCTGCAAAAAAAATGCCTCCGGCGGCCAAATCTTTCCAAGCCTGTATTTGCGTAAAGCAAAAAACAAGGCCCAATAAAAAGGTAAGCAACAAACCCATTTTTACACCGGTAACATTATTGGTTTTAATAGCATTTTGTGCCCAGTACATGGTGGCGCTACTGGCAATAAGTACAGCAGTACTTACATAAAACAACGAGGGCAGGTTGAAGCTAAGCCAGCCTCCACTGCTATGAATAACTAAATAATAGCTGCAAAAAGCCGCAAAAAATATAACCATGCTGGCCATGCTCCAATACAGCAATTGCCTTTTGGCTTTAGCTATATTTACTAATTCTTGAGGTGAAAATTCTATTTCCATATTGCTCCAAACATAATGATTAACTGAACTAAAGGCAAGTAAAAAAACGAACCAAACATAAGTTTACGTGCCGAAGAAATATCCATTTTGTAATACAAGGTAAAAGCTTGCGCCAAAAAAAACAGTCCGCATAGAAAGGTAAACATACCCGCCACCCATGAACTTAGTCCAAAAATATGAGGTATAAGGCTTACCGGCACTAAAAACAAGGTGTAAACTACTATTTGAAAGGCCGAGCTGCGGTCTTGCCCACCCAAAGAGGGCAGCATAAAAAAACCGGCTTTTTTGTAATCCTCGTGTGCTACCCAGGCTATAGCCCAAAAATGCGGAAACTGCCACACAAACTGCACGGCAAAAAGCGCCCAGGCAAAAAAAGTAATTTCGCCAAAACCATCGGTGTCGGCCACCGCCCCAATAAGGGTGGGTATGGCTCCCGGAAAAGCACCTACAAATACCGAAAAAGGCGTTACCCGCTTTAAAGGAGTATAAACACCGGCATATAATACAACTGATAAGGCGCCTAAAATACCACACAATACATTGGTAAAAAAAGTAAGAATAAAAATACCGCTTACCGTGCTAAGTACACAAAAAGTGAGTGCCTCTGAAAGCGACAAAATACCCAAAGGCAGCGGGCGCTTGCAAGTACGATTCATCAGTTTGTCCAACTCCCTTTCTATAATTTGATTGAAGCCATTAGCAGCACCCGTAACCAAAAAACCACCTACAACTACGGAAGCTATTTTTTGCCATGAAAAACTATGCGTTACCGTTAAATAACTTATTACCGCCGATAGCACGACTAAAAAAGAAAGCCTGAATTTAGCTAATACAGCATAGGCCCGTACTTTAGAGTACCGTACTTGTATGGGAGGAGCTTGCGCTATTTCAACATCTGCCAAATTCAAAACAAAAAATAAAAAGCGGCGGCAAAGATACTAATTTATTGGCTTCATGGCTATTTTTGTGGTAACTGGGAAGGAAACGATATGAGCGCCTGTTTTGCCGGTTCGGGGCTTGATATAGTGGCAGATATACAGCACTACTGTTAATACGAAGCACCAAAGTAAAGGTAGCAATAATGTTCACATGAAGCGCTTTGCTCATCATTTCGTCAAACCTTTGTTGGATGCTGTCCTTTTTTCTCTCGTTGCTATTGTCTCTCGTTGAGGTGTCTGTCGTTCGTTGGTTAAATTGTTTTCGCTTTTTTTAATGTGTTGTCAAAACGGTCAATATCGGTCAGCAATTTAGGTAAGTCATTGTCAAGCCACGTTAGAAATGTCAGCATTTCGTTGTATAGATTTTCAATGTCTTGCAAGTTGCCAAAAATGGGTTCGTAATGGTAAATTCTATTGCGTAATGTCCGTATGCGATACAACGCATCAGCGATTGTGCCTCTTTGTCGTAAATGCTTAGGTGTGTTTTTAAAAATAAGTCGTAGCGGTTTCCAAAGTAACCCTGTGTAATTTCGGTTGAATAGTCTGTTCCAAAAGCCAAAATTCAGTTCGGCAATTATTCTGTCTGCCGTAATGGTTTTGTGTTGTGCAGTCAGTTTTTGTATCGCTTCCGAAAAAAACGGCAAAAATTCAATAGGCAATTTATTTTTGAACCAATATTCGCCTTGAAAATAATTTTTCAAAGTTTCGTGAATAGCATTTCGTAAACTGATTTCAAGTACCGACAAAATAGGGTAGAACGCTTCCGAAAGTTCAATATTTGCCTTGTAAAGTTGATACGCTTTACCAAAATTGTTGTTGGTTTTGGTAAGATACACGTTAAATCGTGGGCTTGAAAGATAGTATTTTAGCTGTTGTTCTGTCATATACCGCTACAAAATAGCGAAAAAATTTACACCAAATAGAAATTATGTCGTATATTTGTGCCGTGATGCTGCTTCCTCCTCTCCCAAACTTGTGTTGGTGATGAAAGCAGCTTTAGTTTTTTATAGAGTTTTTCTCTTTACAAAAATTGAAGCCAACAAATTAATTCCCGTAATCACATCTACCACATTCCAAATTTCTCTGCCTAATACAATTTTGAAAAACGGCTGAAATAGCAAAGCCAAAGTAGTGTAAACAATCATTTCTGTTTGTTTTTTTTCTTCGTTTGCTTGATAAGCAAGAAACGCAAAGCCCAACATTCCCGCAAACCTTACGAATTGGTAAAATCCGTAAGGCATATTAAGCAGGCAAATGAAAAATAAAGCTACAAGAATTATTTTAACTGCGTTAATCATTCCGCAGTTGAACTTCTTTTGGGAAAATCGAATAACAAACTTGTAATGATAGGCACAAAGAAAATCGCGACTGTAATTCCTGATGTAATCCAATTGGCTTCATGGCTATTTTTGTGGTAACTGGGAAGGAAACGATATGGGCGCCTGTTTTACCTTACCAACTCTACAAAGCCTTTTTGAGATTGAGTTTTGCCCTTGTTATCTACATAAGTAATGTAATAAAAATAGGTGCCGGCATCGTAGGCGCTGCCTTGCTTGTTTTTGCCGCTCCAGCCGGCGGTAGGGTTGCTAAACTCATAAACGGCTTGCCCCCAGCGGTTATACAAGGTGCAGTTAAAGTTGCTGATATTGGCCGCCTGCACAAAAAACACATCGTTTACCCCATCTCCATTAGGACTAAAAATGTTGGGGATAAGCACACTGCTGTTATTTTCTTTTACAGGAAATGTAGTGCAGTTTAGCAATACGGTTACATTGCTTGAACTTGAATTTACTACTGCTATATCGGGCTTACCATCTCCGTTAAAATCACCGGAAGAAAGAGCATCTGGCATGACCCCAACTTCATAATTATACCATGTGCTATCAAACCAACCAGTGTCATTTGCTAGCCGAATAGAAACACTATAGGAAAAAGAGAGTGAAGTAGTGCCTGGTGAGGGATGGTTTACACGAATGAATTGTGTATTTACAGCCACATCTGTTTTTTCATCCCCATTAAAGTCTTTACCAATAATGCCAATATGTGTACTTCCTAAGGTTGTATCAAGTGTAGTGGGGGCAAAGAAGGTTCCGTCCCCTTTTCCTAAAAAAGCCCTAATACCCACATCTGTAGTCATTATATCCATATTTTTATCTGAGTTTATATCAAAAACAGCCACTTGGCCAATAATTCCACCAAGCCTTCCAATATGTGTGGATACGCGTGAGGAAAAAGTACCAAAATGGTTGCCAAGTAAAACCTCTATAAGAGTATCCGTGCCATAATTTACTAATATATCTGCGTATCCATCGTTATTAAAATCGGCTACTGACATTTCATTACCCAATGGGCTTGCGCCAATAATACAGGAATCTGAGAGAATAAATGCCCCCGATCCGTTTCCTTTTAAAATAAACAATTTGTTAGAGTAAGGAAGATTAATTGCTATGTCTATGTTGCCATCTTTATTAAAATCAGCGCAAATAAGGTCTGATGATAGATGTGGTAATAATACTGTACTATAAGAAAAATTTCCTGATCCATTATTCAATAAAATGGATATGTAATTAGACTGGGTATTAGCTACCGCTAAATCAGGCTTTTCATCGTTGTTAAGATCAGAGCTCACTAATATCCAAGGACGAATACCTACGGGAATTACAGTAGAGGAAGAGAAACTCCCTGTGTCATCTGTTAAAAAAACTGAAACGCTGTTTGCTCCTGTATTGGCTGTAGCTATATCGTCTTTTCCATCCCCATTAAAATCTGCCACAGCTATGCAATTAGGATGATATTGGGTTGCAAGTGTGGTATCGTGCGTAAAGCAAACTTGTGCGCATAACGACTTAGAGGTTGCAAATAACCCGAACAAAAATGTAGCATAAAAAGCAGATTTAATTATAAATCTGCTTTTTTTACTTAACCAGGTATTCATTGTTTAGTTAATTTGGCTGTAAAAACGTTTTTCATCTAGCAGATATATATCGGTTATGTGCAAAGGTAATCCATCTTCTATACAAAAGCAAGAGGGGGAATCGTTAAATTATCTTCAGAATTTAATCGCTATTTTTAAAGCTATGAGTTTACAAAAGGCTCCTTTTTTAGTACAATGGTTTGTTTTCTATCCGGGCCTACCGATACAATGCTGATGGGCACTCCGGTTTCTTGTTCTATAAACTGAATGTAGTGCAAAAGGGCATCGGGCAGGCTTTGTGCCAAAGTGCAATTTTGTTTCCAGCCTTTTAGCTCTTTATATACGGGCTTTATGTCGGCATGGGTTATATCAAAAGGAAGTTGCTCTGTTTTTTCGCCATTTACCATATAATGTGTACATACCTTAATGCTGTCAAAATCATCTAATACGTCGGCTTTCATCATCGTTAGCTCTGTAACGCCGTTTATCATGATGGCATATTTTAGTGCGGGCAAATCAAGCCAACCACAGCGACGGGCTCGCCCGGTGGTTGATCCGTATTCGTTTCCTATTTTTCGCATGGTTTCGCCTACTTCGTCGTTTAGTTCGGTAGGGAAGGGGCCTCCGCCTACGCGGGTGCAGTAGGCTTTAAAAATACCGATTACATTTCCTACGGCATTAGGTGCAATACCGAGCCCGGTACAGCAACCGGCGGTCATGGTGTTAGAAGAGGTTACAAAAGGATAGGTGCCAAAGTCCACATCGAGCATAGAGCCTTGAGCGCCTTCGGCTAGTATTTTTTTTCCTTTTTTTAGTGCTTCGTTGATATAGTATTCGCTGTCTATATGAGTTAGTTTTTTTAGGTCTTCAATGGCTTCAAACCAAGCGGGCTCTAGTTCGGTTAGGTTGTATTCAAATTTGTGAAAGGCTAATAGTTGTTTGTGTTTTTCTACCAGCGATTGGTATTTTTCTTTAAACTGGTTGCCGGAAACATCGCCTACACGCAATCCGTTTCTACCGGTTTTATCCATGTAGGTAGGCCCAATGCCTTTTAGGGTAGAACCTATTTTTTCTTTCCCTTTGGCGGCTTCAGAGGCTGCATCCAGCAGGCGGTGTGTAGGTAGTATTAAGTGGGCGCGTTTACTTATAAGAAGTTGTTTTTTTATGTCCACGCCCATTTTTATTAAAGCATCTATTTCGCGTTTTAAAATAACGGGGTCTATTACTACGCCGTTTCCTATAATGTTGGTGCAGTGTGGATGAAAAATGCCGCTGGGTATGGTGTTTAGCACGTGTTTTATCCCATTAAACTCTAGGGTATGCCCGGCGTTGGGGCCTCCTTGAAAGCGACAAATAATATCGTACGAGGGGGTTAATACATCTACTACCTTTCCTTTTCCTTCATCGCCCCATTGCAGGCCTAGCAATACGTTTGCTTTGTTCATAGTATCAAAAATTAAAAGGCTAAAAGTACACTAAATACAAGTGTGCCAACCTTTTTTTGAAAATTTGTTGAAAAAAGATTTTAAGTAGAGTTATTTAATGATAGTTACCTCGCCGTGGTATTTGCCTCCTTTGGCATCGTGGGTATCTAAAATATAAAAATAGGTACCGGCGGGTAGCTCGTTGCCCATATAGCTTCCGTCCCAATCGTTTTGGTAGCTTGTTTTTGAAAACACGTTTTGTCCGTATCGGTTGTATATATCTAATGTGTTGTTCGGAAAATCTTGAATATTTCCTATTATAAACAGGTCGTTTACATTATCGTGGTTGGGTGAAAAACTATTAAAAAAATATAAAGTAGTAGATGGGATGATGGTAAGCACCAATTGGTCGTACAGCGTGCAACCATGCGGAAAGTTTGCTGCCAGGGTAAGCGTATCCACACCATATTGCTGGGCAAAATAGTTGGGGTTTAGTATATTAGGGTTGAACATTTGGTTTCCGGTAATTTTGTACATCCACCATACGGAACTATCGTTAGGAGCGATTCCATGCAGTGTAATGGTTTGCCCTTGGCTTATGGTTGTATCTTTGCCGGCATATACGCTATACGGGTATAGCGAAACCGTAACCGTACTGCTGGCTTCTTTCCCTGACTTATCACGTACCGTAAGGGTATAAACCGTGGTAACCGAAGGCGTGGTAATGGGGTTGGCCGAGTCGGGGTTGTTTACCAAGGCAGCCGGTGCCCACATATATACATAGGGCGGTATGCCGTTTGATGCCGTAGGGTTGCTGCCTAAGGTATAGCTGCTACCCGGGCATATACTGGCGCTAATACCTGCATGGGCTGTTAAGCCTGTTTGTGCGGGTGCTGTGTATAAACAGATAATAAAAAAAAATATGAAAACGCGTTGTATCAAAACAAAAAACCAAACCTACAAAATATTACGGAACTATAAATCAATCGATAAAAAAATACTCGTTTTTAACTCAAAATTTTTAAAATTTCTTGCACAATGGTATGGGCAGCGTGGGGTAGGGCCATTTTGGAAATGTTTTGTTTTAGTTGCTCTTGTTTTTTTTCATCAAACAGGAGTGCCAGGCTTTCCTTTATTAAAAGAGAAGAAGCATCGGCATCTTTTACCAGCAGAGCGGCTTGCTTGTTTACTAAAGCCATTGCGTTTTTTGTTTGATGGTCTTCGGCCACATTAGGTGATGGTACCAGCACGCAAGGTTTTCCTACAATTTGCAATTCGGAAACAGAGCTGGCGCCTGCTCTGGAAATAACGACATCTGCTGCGGCATAGGCAAGATCCATACGGGTAATAAAATCAAAAGCATAGATGTTTTTTTCTTGAAAGGCTTGCGTTTGTTGTTTTGCTATACTAATATATGTTTTTCCGGTTTGCCAAATAAGTTGTACTCCCTGGTCCGCTATGAGTTGTAAATTTTCTCCTACAGCCTCGTTTATGGTTTTGGCTCCTAAGCTGCCTCCAATAACTAAGATGGTTTTTTGAGAAGGGTTCAAGTTAAAAAAACGCTGCGCTTCTTCTTTTTTTTGTGCTACGTGCTGTATGTCTTGCCGCACCGGGTTTCCGCTAAGGATAATTTTGTCTTTTGGAAAAAAACGCTCCATGCCTTCATAGGCTACACAAATTTTTTGTACTTTTTTAGAAAGCATTTTGTTAGTAATGCCCGCGTATGAATTTTGTTCTTGTATAAGGGCCGGTATTTTTTTGTAGCAAGCCATACGCAGTAAAGGCGCAGAAGCATAGCCTCCTGTACCTATCACAAGGTCGGGTTTAAAATCGTTTAGTATTTTTTTTGTTTGAAACAGGCTTCGCATCAATAAAAAGGGAAGTTTAAAGTTAGCTGTTGTTAATTTTCGTTGCAAGCCCGCAATAGGTACTCCTATTATTTTATATCCTGCTGCCGGTATTTTCTCCATTTCCATTTTTCCAAGCGCTCCTACAAACAAAATTTCTGCTTCCGGCATTTGTTTTTTTAGTTCGTTGGCAATAGCTACGGCCGGGAATATATGCCCCCCGGTACCGCCTCCGCTTAATATTACTTTTATATGTTTCATGTTTTTATTTTAATGTCCATTTTCGGAATCAAATTCCGAAAATGGACAGTTATTATTTTTAAATAAAATCCAACCAAGACTCTATATCTCCTTTATGTGAAAAATTTTTTGACTGCTTTCCTCCATAAATAATTTTTGTTTTTATTTTTTTTTCTTGTAATGAATTGTAAAAAAGTAAGTTTTTAAAATCGTCTTTCCCTACCGTTTCTCCACTTTTAAATTCGTAAGCAAAAAGACCTTTTTCGTTTTCAGAAAGCAGGTCTATCTCATGGCCTGTTTTATCTCTCCAGTAAAAAAGTTGCTCGCGTGTATTTAAATTAAAGGCTGTTTTTCTTTTTTCTACTACCAATAAATTCTCAAATAGCTGTCCGCGCATTCTATCATACAAAAGTTTATCAGCGTTATATATACCCATTAAATAGCAAGCCAATCCGGTATCGTAAAAGTATAATTTAGGCGATTTAATAATCCGTTTGTTCAAATTATTAAAGTGCGGAGGCAGCAGGAATATGATGTAACTGCTTTGTAGTACCGCCAACCAAGAAGCAGCTGTTTTTTGGTCAATATCGCATAGGTTAGCTAATTCATTGGTGTTTAATATAGCCCCTACATACGAAGCGCATAAACGTAAAAACTTAGTGAATGTGCCTAAATTGTTAATGGATTTTAGCTGGCGTACATCGCGCTCTAAATAGGTGGAAGTGTAGTTTTCATACCAATCAGATGGGTTTATTTTTCTATGAATAATTTCCGGATAAAAGCCTTGATACAGATGTTTTTTATAGTCTGTTTTTAGCAATTTGTTTTCCCGCAATTCTTTTAATGACAAAGGGAGCAAATGCAAATAACCTACTCTGCCCGCCAAACTTTGTGTAATGTTTTCTTGTAGTAGAAAATTATTTGAGCCTGTTAAAATAAATTGCCCCGCTTTATTGTTATTATCTACAACCTCTTGTAAGTATGAAAATAATTCGGGTAATTTTTGTGCTTCGTCAATAATAGCCCCTTGTTTTAGATTGCGTAAAAAACCTTTTATGTCGCTTTTTATATACTCTCTGTCATCTATGTTTTCAATATTGAAATATGGTTTTTTAGAAAACACCTCTTTTACAAGTGTTGTTTTCCCTGATTGGCGCGGCCCTGTAACGGCCAGCACTCTAAATTGCCTGGATAGTTTTTTTAGTCGTAGTATAGAATCTCTTCTTATCACAGCGCAAATGTATATATATTTGTCCATTTTCGGAATTTAATTCCGAAAATGGACAGTTTAAGTTTAGTAAAAAATTGATTATCAATATAATAAAATTACACCTATTTTCCGGTGCTCCCAAAACCTTCTGAGCCACGAGCTGACTCATCAAGTGTTTCTACAAGATGCCATTCTGTAACTTGGTGTTGTGCTACTACCATTTGCGCTATGCGTTCGCCATCGTTAATAACAAAGCTTTCATTTGAAAGGTTGATAAGCAGTACTTTTATTTCTCCTCTGTAGTCGGCATCAATGGTTCCGGGGCTATTTAGCACAGTGATACCATTTTTAAAAGCTAGGCCGCTTCTCGGGCGAATTTGCGCTTCATATCCTTTGGGTAGTTCTATAAATAAGCCCGTAGGTATTAGAGCGCGCTGCATAGGTTGCAAGGTGATGGAGCTGTTGAGTTCGGCACGCAAATCCATACCGGCACTTAAAGCGGTAGCATAATGTGGTAATGGGTGTTTACTTTTGTTAATTATTTTAATAGGCAACATACGTCTTTTTTAGATTAGGTAATTCAAATTTATAAAATAAAAATACATAAAAAAGCAACAATATATTATTTAAAGCTAATGTTACGTAAGTGTTTGCATAGCCGTCCCAAAACAAAGATATTCCGTAAAAAAATAAAGCAAAACCAAAAAAGAAAAAAAAGCTACGCAGGTTATATTTAGTAGGATAGTATTTCTGTGATAAGAAATAGGAAACAACAGTCATAACAGCGTAAGAAAGTAAAGTAGCCCAGGCCGAAGCGAGGTAGCTATACTTTGGTACAAAAATAAAATTAATAGCCAAGGTAACAGCAGCACCTAATAGGGTAATATAAGCTCCAAACTGTGTTTGCCCGGTAAGTTTGTACCATACAGATAGGTTGTAATAAACGCCCAGGCACAAATTAGCTAGTAGTAAAATAGGCACTACGGATAGGCCTTCCCAATAATTTTTGCTTACAAAATATTTTATCCAATGCAAATTCATCATAGTAGCTAAAAATAAAAACGAGCAGGCTATCACAAAATACTTCATGACTAAAGCATTGAGGCGGCGCGAATCTTCTTGCTTGGCGTGACTAAAGAAAAAAGGCTCGGCTGCAAATTTAAAAGCTTGTATAAAAATAGTCATTAAAATAGAAATTTTGTAGCAAGCACCATACACTCCTAAATCATGCATACCTATTTCGGCCGGAAGCAATTTTTTTATAATAATGCGGTCAAATGTTTCATTAACCATGCCAGCTAAACCCACTACTAAAAGGGGTAGTGCATACTTCATCATGCTTATCCATAATTTGGTATTAAATGAAAAAGTAAATCCGGTAAACTCTTTTGCCAACAAAAAAAGACTTACTATGTTAGCGGTAAGATTGGCTAAAAATGCATAGCCAATACCTATTTTAGGATTGTACCAGGCGGCTAAACCCGTTGTTTGTCCGCCATCGTAGGCGCTTTTGCAAAAGTGAATAAAGAAAATGGTTACGCCAATGTTCACTATTACATTGGTTATTTTTACAAAAGTAAATTTAATAGCTTTTTGTTCGGATCGCAAGCGGGCAAAGGGAATAGCCATAATGGCATCGGTAGCAATAATTAAAATCATCCATTGAATAAAATCTACATTATCCGGGTAATTAAGGTAGCGTGCTAAGGCCCCTGCTCCCATAAAGCCGATTAAAATAAATAGAGTAGAGCTGCTTAATAAAGATAGTAAAGCGGTGCTGTACACTAAATTTTTATTTTCGTTTTTGTTTACAAAATTAAAAAAAGCAGTCTCCATACCGTAGGTAAGAATGATGTTAAGAAAGGATATGTATGCGTATATTTCGGTATTAATACCAAAATCGGCGGGGTTGGTAAATTTATAAGTAAAAAAAGGAACTAATAAATAGTTTAAAAATCGGGGCAAGATGGTGCTTAGTCCATAAATGGCTGTTTGTGAGGCAAGACTTTTTAGTGGATTGGCCAAGGTTTATTTTTTTGCAGAGCAAAGGTACATTTTATTTGCTTCTATTAGTCATTTAATCTTTGCGTTTGCTTTTATCGCGCTCCCACATTTCATATATTTCAGGTGTTTTTTTATGTGTTTTTTCAAGCTCTTTTTGTTGTTTTTTTGTATCAAAAGTTACAATAAAGGTAGGGCCGGTGCTATAAAAATATATTTTACCTCTGCCGGCGGCCCCTTCTTTGTAAGGAAAGCCGGCTGCTTCTAAAATAGCCTGCGCTTTAGCTTCGGGCACTTCTAAATGAAACACTACTACCAACTCTATTTTTTTTGCTTTTTGTGGGCTTAATACTTCTTCCGTTTCAGGTAGCAGAACGATGTTTTCGCTTTCTTGTGTTTTCTTTTTATTCCTCATTATGTATTTTTTTAAGCATTTCGGGGGTGGTATTTTGCAATCGTTTCTTTTAGCATTTGGTTGCTTATATGTGTATAAATTTCGGTTGTGGTAATGCTTTCGTGCCCCAGCATTTCTTGCACAGCTCGCAGGTCGGCTCCATTTTCTAACAAATGGGTAGCAAAACTATGCCTAAAAGTATGTGGCGAGATATTTTTTTTTATACCGGCCTTTTCTGCGGCCTGTTTTACAATATAGAAAACCATTACCCGCGATATTTTGGCGCCGCGTTTGTTAAGGAACAAAACATCTTCGTTTCCTTTTTTTACATTTGTTTTATTGCGCGTGTATTGCATATATAGATGAATGTGCTTTAGCGCAAAGGTGTTAATGGGCACTAAGCGTTGTTTGTTTCCTTTGCCCGTTACCAATAAAAACTCTTCTTCTACGTGTATGTTGCTTATTTTTAGTTCTACTAACTCGCTTACTCGCAAACCGCAACCATAAAGAGTTTCTAGTATAGCTCTGTTGCGTTCTCCTTCGGTGCTGCTTCTGTCTATGCTTTGCAGCATGTCGTCTATTTCTTTTTCGTTTAATACATCGGGTAGTTTGCGCGCTGTTTTAGGAAAACTCAATAAAGTAGTTGGGTTATGTTCTATTTCCTTTTCTAATAATAAGAATTTAAAAAACGCTCTAATTCCCGATAAAATACGGCTTTGCGAGCTGGCATCCATGCCTGTTTTATGCAATTCTTGCACATACTCCTGCAAATGTTCTAAGCATATATTTTTTGGGGTGAGCATAGCGAGACCTTCATTTGTTTCTATAAAGCGGGCTAAGCCGCGTACATCACGCAAATAGGCTTGTACGGAATTTTTGCTAAACGAGCGTTCAGCCTCTAAGTATAGTTCAAATGAGCGTATGAGCGGAATCCACGTGCTCATTATGAAATTATGTTTTTATAGTGTTTTTTTCGTTTAAACGTATTAAAGCAAAGGCGGCGTAGTTAATCATATCCATATAATTGGCTTCTACTCCCTCCGAAATAAGGGTTTTCCCTCCCATATCCTCTATTTGTTTTACACGCAAAATTTTCATTAAAATTAAATCGGTAAGGGAGCTGATGCGCATATCGCGCCAAGCCTCTCCATAGTCGTGGTTTTTGTTTTCCATCAACAACTTGGTTTCTGTAATGTGTTTTTCAAACAAAGCCGAAACTTCTTCAAAAGGCAACTCCATGCGAGTATCGTCTTTTAACTCATGCTGAATAAGTGAGATAACGCAGTAGTTAATAATACCTATGTACTCCGAAGCTATATTTTCTTCTACACGCTGCATTCCCTTTTGCTCGATACTCCTTATACGTTGTGCCTTAATAAAAATTTGGTCGGTTAGCGATGAGGTGCGTAGCACGCGCCAGGCAGTACCGTAGTCGTGCATTTTCTTAAAAAAAATATCTTTGCACTGTTTTACGACTAAATCGTATTGTTGAGATGTATTTATCATAACTAAATGAGCCTGCAAGGTACAAATTTTGATTCAAAGTATAAACTTGTGGCCAACAACAAGCTGTTGAGCCTGCAGCAGCCTGTGGTAATGGGCATTATAAATGTATCCCCTCATTCTTTTTATGATGGAGGTGCGCTTGTTTCGGAAAAACAAATTTTAGAAAAAGCAGAAAAGCACCGCGCCGAGGGGGCGCAGATATTAGATATAGGAGCCGTATCCGCTAAGCCTTATGCGCCTGATGTTTCGGAAAAAGAAGAGTGGAACGTTTTGTTTCCGGTTTTAAAAAAAATACGAAAAAATTTTCCGGAGCTTTTTATTTCGGTTGATACCTTTAGAAGCGCTGTTGCCCGGCAAGCCGCAAACGAAGGAGCTGATATTATTAACGATATTTCCGGCGGCACGTTAGATTCAAAAATGTTTGAAACAGTAGGCCGCACCGGGTTACCTTATGTGCTTATGCATATACAAGGCACGCCTGCCACTATGCAGCAAAACCCAAAATACAATCAAGTAGTACACGATGTTTTTTCTTTTTTTACCCAGCAGATAGCCCTTGCTAAAGAGCAACACATACAGCAGCTTATTATAGATGTGGGGTATGGTTTTGGCAAAACAAGTGCGCACAATTATCAATTGTTAAAACATCAATCTTTTTTTCAATCGCTTGACTTCCCTTTGCTAACAGGGATTTCTCGCAAATCTATGGTGTATCAAACATTAGAAAGTACCCCCGCCAATTCTTTAAACGGAACTACGGTGCTGCATACTATAGCCTTGCTAAATGGTACCTCTATCTTGCGGGCACACGATGTTAAAGAAGCTGCAGAGGCTATTCGGTTAGTAAATTGTTATTATTCTGCTAGGTAGTGGATACTTCTTTCTGCTACTTTTGATTTTGATGGAAGCACTTAATCCCGAAAAAATGTTTTATAGCATCAGCGAGGTGGCGCAGTTGTTTTCTGTAAATGCGTCGCTTATTCGCTTTTGGGAAAAAGAATTTGATTTTTTGAAACCTCGCAAAACAGGAAAAGGCAATCGCTCCTACACCAAAAAAGATATTGAAAACATAAAATTGGTATATCATCTTGTAAAAGAAAAAGGCTACACCTTACAAGGAGCAAAAGAAAAATTAAAACAAAAACCCCTGCCAACTCTTCAAAAAAATCAAGAAATTATAGAAAGTTTAAACAAACTAAAATCATTTTTGGTAGCCTTAAAAAAAGAGCAAATCGGAGATTAAAGCTGGGTGTGTTTTAAATACAAGAAGTTATTTTTAAACTACCGCTGTTAATTAATTTTTACGAACGGCGTTTTCTGCTCAAAAAACAGCCGTATTTTTGGAAACATTGTTGAATAATAAAAACATACAGTTAGTCTATTTTTTAGGCATTGGTGGTATTGGCATGAGCGCACTGGCACGCTATTTCAATCACTACGGCATACCGGTAGCCGGCTATGATAAAACACCTACTACGCTTACCGCTGAGTTGCAAAATGAAGGCATTGATATTCACTTTGACGAAAACACAGAATATGTAGAGCACCTTTTTGCTGCGTTTGACAAGGAGCGTATTTTAGTGGTGTATACCCCTGCCATTCCTGCGGAGCATGCCGAATTTGTTCTTATAAAAAAAGAAAAATACAAGATGCAAAAAAGGGCTGAGGTGCTGGGCAGCATTACCCAACAGTTTAAAACCATTGCTATAGCCGGCACACACGGTAAAACTACCACCTCCTCGCTTATGGCACACGTGCTAAAAACGGCCAACATAAATTGCTATGCTTTTTTAGGCGGCATCACTAAAAATTACAATACTAACTTACTGCTGGGGCACGCCAAGGACAACGAAAATACCTTTGTAGTAGTAGAAGCTGATGAGTACGACCGTTCGTTCCTTACGTTGCACCCCTACATAGGCGCCGTTACCAGCGTAGATGCCGACCACTTAGATATTTATGGGGATATACGCTATATGCACGAGTCTTATACCCTTTTTACCCAGCAAGTAAAAGAACATCTTATAGTAAAAAAAAGCGTAGATGAAGCGCTGCATTTATCTTCAAAAAAAAACACCTACGCTCTAAACAACCAAGCCGATTTTAGCTCTAAAAACATTAAAATTAACGAAGGCAATTTTTTATTTGATGTAGATAGTCCCATAGCTTCTATGCAGAATATCGCATTAGGCATACCCGGAGCGCATAACGTAGAAAATGCAACACTGGTGATAGCTATAGCCCAACTAATGGGTATAGAAAGTGCCGTAATTAAACAAGCGCTACAAAGTTTTAGTGGTGTAAAACGCCGTTTTGATTACCGCATAAAAAGCAAAGAGATCGTGTATATTGATGATTATGCCCACCACCCCGAAGAGCTAAAAGCCGCAATAGGAGCCGCTAAATCTTTGTATCCAAATAAAAAAATAAGCGGTATTTTTCAGCCGCACCTGTACACGCGCACCCGCGATTTTGCTGAGGGGTTTGCCCAAAGCTTAGATATGCTTGATGAGTGTTTGTTGTTAGAAATTTATCCTGCCCGCGAATTGCCTATTGAGGGAGTACATGCAGCCATGCTACTTGATAAAATGAATATCGCTCATAAAAAAGTAGTAAAAAAAGAAGACATACTTCCCTACTTACGGAGCCATAACATAGAAGTACTGTTAAGCCTGGGTGCCGGAGATATTGATGCTTTAGTAGCGCCTATAGAAGCCTGCTTAAAAGAAAAACACCACCTAAAATGAAAAAAATAAATTTCAAAAAAATAGGAGTGATATTGTTGTGGTGCGTAGCAGGCGCCGCTTTACTAAGTTCGCTGGCTTTTGTAAATACCCACGAAAAAAAAGTACTTGGAAAAAGTGTAACCGTGGTGATAGAACAAGACGACGACAATACGTTTGTTGATGAAGACGACGTGCTGGAGTTTTTAAAAACCAGAAACGATACCTTTGTTAATCAACCGATGAAAAACATAAACGTATATAAGGTAGAAAAAGCCCTAAATACGCACCCTTCTATTGCTAATGCCGAGGTAGCGGCCACAGTAGATGGGCATGTAACCATTAAAGTAAAACAACGAAAGCCCATAGTACGCATTATCAGCACATGCGGCGAAAGCTTTTATATAGATGATGAAGCACAGGTAATGCCCTTAGCCGAACACTATACCGCCCGCGTAATAACGGCTAATGGCTTTATCCCCGAAAAATACGCGCAGTTTTATCATTTCTCTATACCACAAATAGAAAAAGACTCTGAATTTAAATCGCTTACCGTGTTAGACGACATATACAATGTGGCTGCCTATATAAACAACGACAGTGTGCTCAACAGCTTAATCACTCAAATTTTTATCAATAAAGACCGAGAAATAGAATTGTACCCGGCAGTAGGAAGCCAAAAAATAATTTTTGGCGATGGCACCGATATAGCCGATAAATTTGAAAAGCTTAAAACTTTTTATACCAAAGGTCTTAACTACGTAAATGGTTGGAACAAGTACAGCTCTATCAATTTAAAATACAAAAACCAAGTAGTATGTATTAAAAAAGAAAACGAAACAAAAGCGGCTAAAGCTAACAATACCTCTGCTGCTCTTACCCAACCACCTGCAGCAGATAAAACAACAGCAACTAATGCCAAAACAAATGCCGAAGTGGATAAAAAAAGTACGCCCCTTGAAAAAGTAAAAAGCGAAAAAACAAGTACTGAGAAAGAAAAAAAGACAGAGACAAAAGCAAAGGAAAAAAATACAGATAAGGGGAATAAAAAAGAAAAAAATAAAAACAAGAAAAGCGCTAAAATCGATTCAAAAAAATAAGAAAAGCAGCTCTTGGCTTAATACCTCATCTCTTTAAAAATAGTTTTTTTATTCCTTCTTTGTGTTTTTGTGTTTTTTTTTATATTTGCGGTCTTAATTTTGTGTAATTTATGAGTACTTTAGAACAAATCCGTAACAAAACCGGTTTATTAGTAGGCATCATTGCCCTTGCCTTAGTGATATTTGTATTAGAAAGCGCCTTGAGTTCGGGGCGTCACCTCTTTGGCACCAACGAACGAACTGTGGGTACTATTGCCGGAAAAAACATTGATTATAATGAGTTTCAAGCAAAAATGCAGCAAGCCATTCAAACATACGAACAAAGCGGCCAGCGCGTGGACGACCAAGCCAAACAAGGCTTGATAGATCAAGTATGGAACGAATATATTGCCGAAAATATATTAAAAACAACCTACAAAACAGTAGGCGTGGGCGTAGATGATGATGAACTGTACGACCTAATGGTAGTGCACCCCAACCAAATAGTAACAGGCCAGCTTAGCGATAAGCAAACCGGAAAAGTATATCCCAATTTTGCAAAACCCGATGGCACTTTAGATCCCGCTAAACTATCGGCTTTCGTAAAACAAATGACACCCGAACAAGAATCTTTTTGGAAAAAATTAGAAGATTATGTGCACGACTCCCGCCTGGCAGAAAAATACAACAACCTGCTTAAAAAAGGCTTGTACACTACCGAAGCCGAAGGTAAAGCCGAATACGAACGCCAAAGCACCTCATATAGCGTAGCCTTTGTAGCAAAACGATATAACACCGTGTCGGACTCGGCCATAAAAGCAAGCGACGACGATATTCAAAACTATTACAGCAACCACACCTACCTGTTTCAAAACCCCGAAACAACACGCAAAATAGAATACGTAACTTTTGATGCCTTTGCCAGCGCCGACGACATTGCTGACATAAAAAAACAAATGGTTGATTTAGCTAACGATTTTAGAAACAAAAAAAGTTTGTCTGAGGATTCAGCTTTAATGGAATCTGAAAACGAAAACAATAATGTGGATATTGGTTTATACAAAAAAAACATGATAAGCCCCGAAGTGGATTCTGCTTTTTTTGAATCGGCAAAAGGAACTGTTTATGGGCCTTATCAAGAGAATAATGTAATAAAAATAATTAAATTAGAAGACAAACTAACCATGCTGGATTCGGCTAAAGTGCGTCATATTCTTATTGCTTACGAAGGATCGGGCGCTAGCGATACAAAACGCAGCAAAGTACAGGCTAAAAAAATGGCCGACAGCCTGCTGGCTGAATTAAAAAAAGAGGTAAAACTTTTCCCCAGCTATGTAGAAAAATACTCTGACGATGGAGGTAAAAAAATGCCTCCTAACAAAAAAGAAGGCGAAGATTATATGGGTAAAGAGGGTAGCTACGGCTGGATAAACGACCGAAGTGGCTTTGTAGAATCCTTTAAAGATTTTGGTTTGATGGGCAAAAAAGGAGAGCTGGGCGTGGTGGAATCTCAGTTTGGATACCACATTATGGAAATTACCGACGCCAGCAAAGGCTCTTCCTTAAAATATAAAATAGCCACTTTACAACATAAAATACAACCCAGCGAAAAAACCTTGAACGATGTGAACCTAAAAGCCAGCGAATTTGCAGGAAAATACAACACCGGCGAACAGTTTGATAAAGGCATAGAAGAACAAAAATTAAACCCACGTATTGCCGATAACGTGCGCGAAGGAGATAAACAGGTACCCGGCTTAGAAAACCCCAAAGAACTTATTCGTTGGGTGTATGCCGCCAAAAAAGGAGATGTATCGCAATCCTATCAATTTGGAAACCGTTTTGTAGTAGCCAAACTTACCGATATAAAAGAAAAAGGCGTAGCGCCTCTGGAGCAAGTAAAAGAAGAAGTGGTTTTAAAAGTAAAGCAGGATAAGAAAGCCGATAATTTTATAAAAGAATTTACCGATGCGAACGCTAAAACAATTGAAGATGCAGCAGCGAAATTAAAAGTAGCTCCTGAAAAAATGGACGGGCTTACCTTTGGAAGCTATGCCGTTACCGGCTTAGGGAAAGAAGATGTGATGTGCGGCACGGCAAGCGCTTTAAAAACCAACACCTTATCAAAAGCGTTGAAAGGATCGAGCGCCGTGTACGTAATAAACGTTACCGACAAAAAAACAGCTGCCAATCCATACAATAAGGCAGTACAAAAAAGCATCAACGCATCTTTAGCCTCACGCGTAGATTACGAGGCTTTTGAAGCAAAAAAAACCTTAGCTAATATACAAGATCATAAAGCTAAGTTTGACTTTTAAGTGCAGTGAACGTATTTTGTTAGGTTAAATTTTTAAAACTGAAAAAAGACTCCGTTGTCATTCGGTGTTTTTGTATCACTAAAATTTTAATACGCTACCTAATTGAGTTTAGAAGGCAAAGACAATCACTTTTATACGATGTAATTTACATTTTAAAGCCGTATCTTTGTACTCTCATAAAGGTTGATGAAAATTTTTAAACTGCTTTTTGCCCTCTATATTTTATGCATATCATCAGTGCCTTGTACCGATGTAGAGCCACCCTGTGCCAACAACACGGTGCCGCAAGTATGTGAAAAAACCTGCAACAACCCGCACGAACACGAAACCTGCTCGCCTTTTTGCGTATGTTTTTGCTGCGGCTCTATGGTCATACAAGCGCAAAAATGGGAAGGAATGCAGCCAGCCGACCAAACATCAAAAACAATCCATTTCTCGTGCATAAACAACGATACCAAAGACCTTCCTTCTTCTGTTTGGCAACCGCCCAAAATGAGTTAAACAAATTCATTTTGTATTAACTCTATTTTCTTTTTAAACATGTATCAAAAAACAAAGCTGATAGGCTGTATCTGTATAGCGGTATCGGTAAAAATAATCGCACAAAAAGACAGCACAAAGTTGCCTTTTATTATTGCCGACGAAAAAAAACTTTCGGAAGAAGACCTAACGCATAAGCGTGAAGGGTTTTATGTAACAGGGGTACCCCAACTTAGCTCCGACCCCGTAAATGGCTTTGGCTACGGTGCCGAGGGCTTTATGTATTTCAACGGAAAAAAATCAGACCCCTTATTTGCTTATACCCCCTACCGAAAAAAAATTTCTTTATCGGTATTTAATACCACCAAAATGCAAAACGAAGTAGTGCTGGGTTTAGATGTACCTTATATTTTTAACAGTAAATGGCGCTTACGAGTAGAGGGCATTTACGAAAACGACCCCAACATGTTGTATTTTGGCGTAAGCGAAAAATCACTGCAAGCTTTGGTAGGCCCACAAAATGGCTTAGCTTACCCCTCGTACCAAGCCTACGACAACAGCCTTAGCGGAGTGTATAAAAACTACAACCGCTTTACTGAAAAAAACAATGTGGTGCTGAACGTAAGCGGCGAATACTCTTTTTTTCAAGGCAAGATGCGCAGCATTGTTGGCTACCGTGTGGCCCACATGAATGTAAACCCATACGCAGGTGCTTCGCTGCTGCAAGACGACTATACCAAAAATCGTGCTTATGGGGTAGGGCATAGCTTTGTAACCATGTTGCAATCGGGCATTGTGTATGATACCCGCGATTTAGAAAGCGATCCCAACCAAGGTGTTTTTGCGGAGTTTACCAACGAACTTTCTACCAACGTGCTGGGCTCTCAATTTACTTTTGATAAGATGTTGCTGCACGTAAAAGCATACCGGCGCTTGTTTCCTAAAACCTTTAAAAAAGTAATTTTATGCGCACGGGCAGGCATATCCGGGTTAGCCGGCAACGCCCCCTTTTACGAATTTCAAGAGGTGTGGAGCAGCGAGGGCGGTATTTACGGAGTAAATGGGGGCGGCTTTGTGCTACGCGGCTACAAGCAATCGCGCTTTGTGGCCTCGTGTATTAACTTTGCCAATGTAGAAATACGCGCCCGTTTTGTGCAATTTAAAGCACTAAAACAACATATTGCTTTAAGCTTTGTGCCTTTTTTTGATATAGCCGGTACCGGCAACACGCTTTCGCGCTTGTTGGGCTATAGCGCTAATTACCGCTATGCAGAGGGCTTGGGCTTGCGCATAGCGTGGAATGTAAATACTATTTTGCGCTTTGATTACGCTTTTTCACAAGAAGACAGGCAATTCTTTTTTCAGTTTGGGCATGCTTTTTAGCCATAGAAATGAAGTCGTATAACAAGCAGGATGGCTGCTAATTTTTTTCTTTATCTTGCCAAAATATCGTACCTTGAGCCAATAAATCGGTCGCAATAAAATGTCTTATTTTTTAGAATTAGTAGCACAGCAGGTACAGCAAAAGTACGCCCACAACCTAAACTCCATTTGCCTTGTATTACCCAACAAAAGGGGCGGTTTGTTTTTAAAAAAGCAGTTGCAGCAGGTTTTATCCAAGCCTTCGTGGATGCCGGAGATTATTTCTACCGAAGAGTTTATAGAAAAAACATCGGGGCTTTTTCGCGTACCCGATTTGCATCTTAGCTTTAGCCTATATCAAAGTTATTGCCGTGCGTTGGGTTCGGAGGCTTTGCCTTTTGACCAGTTTTTGAACTGGAGCCCTCAAGCCTTGCAAGATTTTAATGAAATAGACCGTTACCTTGTAGATGAAAAAAAAGTGTTTGAAAACCTGCGCGATATAAAAGAAATAGAAAGTTGGAGCTTGGGTAAAGAAAGCCTTTCTGCCATGCAAGAAAAATACTTGACTTTTATGCAGCACTTGGGTGCCATATATGCGGATATGAAACACGATGCCTTGCAAAAAAACGAAGGTTGGCAAGGGCTTGCTTATAGAGTAGCCTATCAGAAAATAGTACAAGAAAATGCCGAGTTGCCTTATAGTCAGGTCCTGTTTTGTGGGTTTAACGCTATGAATTTTGCCGAAGAAAAAATTATAAAACACTTAGTAGAAAAAAACAAGGCAACGCTTTTGTGGGATGCCGATACCTATTACACACAAGATCTTGCGCAAGAGGCAGGCCTTTTTTTGCGTAAGCATTTCGTTACCTTTCATACACAAACACAATTTGTTTCTTCCGAACTAAGCAAGAGTAAAAAACACATTGAAATAAGTGGGGTGGCAGGCCGTGTAGCACAGGTAACGGCCGCCGTGCAGGCGCTAAATAAAATAAAAGAAACCGACCCGCAGCTGCAAAAAACAGCAGTTGTATTAGCCGACGAAACCCTGCTGCTGCCGCTGCTTAGTGCTTTGCCGCAAGATATAGGCCCCGTAAATATTACGCTGGAATATCCTACCCGCATCACCACTTTGTATAGTTTGTATGAAGAAACGATGCAAATGCACTTCAATAAAAAAGGAAAAAGTTTTTATTTTAAAGATGTGTTGGCGGTTTTGTATAACCCCTCTTTTTCTGAATTGTGCCACAAAAAAACAAGAGCTACTCTTTTACAAAAAATAAACGAAGGTAATTTTATCTATCTCTCGTTTAGCACCTTGAAAGAGTATCTAGGCGATGCTTTTGAAGCGGTAGAGCCCTTGTTTTCTCTTGTTGATAATCAAGATACTAAAGAGTTGGTTCAAAATCTTTGCCTGTTCAATGATAACCTAATACAAAAGCTGCAACAAGTAAAAAAAGATTCGATAGAGTTGGAGGTAGCGCTCATTTTTAGACAGCAATTGCACGTGTTGCGGCACCTGTTACAGCAGCACGTTGTTTCATTAAAAGCTTTGCGCATTTTAATGAAACAGGTATTATCGCCCATGGGTATTTCTTTTTATGGCGAACCGCTTAGCGGCTTGCAAATTATGGGTGTGTTAGAAACCCGTACCCTTGATTTTAATCACGTAATCATGCTTTCTGTTAATGAAAATGTGTTGCCATCGGGTAAATCCGGCGACTCGTTTATTGTAGATGACTTAAAGCGGTTTTTAAATATGCCTTTGCCTCATGAAAAAGATGCTATTTATGCCTACCACTTTTATCGTTTATTGCAACGTAGCCAAAGTGCCACATTGATATACAACACCGAGTCTGATACTTTTGGTAAAGGCGAGCGAAGCCGTTTTATTACACAGTTGTTATCCGAGTTTCCGAAAAAAAACACGCAGAGCACCATTAAAGAACAAATCTTAACGTTTCCATCAGAAACAAGTAAAGAGCCTTTTGCCATTATCATAAAAAAAACAGAGGCTGTAATGAAAAGTTTAGTAGATAGGGCTTGTGCCACAGGCTTTTCGCCCAGCTCTTTAAAAACATATAAAGAATGTTCTTTGAAATTTTATTTTTACTTTGTAGCAAACATCAAAGAAAGCGATGAGGTAGATGAGGATATAGAATCTTCTACCGTAGGAAGCATTGCCCACAAGGTATTAGAGCTTTTGTTTAAGCCTTTTGTAAAAGAACGTCCTTTATCAGAAAGCGATATTGAGACCATGCAAAAAAAATACGAGCAAGAAATCGAAACGGCTTTTGCAGAATCTTACAAAGAGGGAGCCGGTGATAACGGAAAGCGTATAATAACCTTGCACGTAATAAAAAAATACATAGCAAGGCAGCTAGAAAGAGAAAAAGAAGTGATACGCCAGCTGGAACAAAAAAAGAAAACCCGCAGCATCATAGCGGTAGAGGAGAAACTAAAAGCCGCATTAACTATAGAAACAGACGATGGACCTCTATCGGCCATCGTAAACGGCACGATAGACCGTATAGACCAAAGCCCCGGTAGCTACAGAGTGGTAGATTACAAATCGTCGGTGGGAGGTAGTGATAAATTTGATGTAGAAAGTATAGAAGCTGTTTTTACTGAAGAAAAATACGACAAGGCGCTGCAACTGATGGTATATGCTTGGCTGGTATGGAAAAATAAAAAAGCAGAAGCCAAACAGATACAACCCTGTATTATTCCTTTTAAAGCTGAGAAAAGCGAGTATAGGTTGCTACAAAATAAAGTCGATTTTGAATTTAATGACGATATTTTAGGTGATTTTGAAAACTTGTTAGGCGGGTTTATAAAAGAGATTTTTGACCAAAATACAGATTTTAGCCCCACTCAAGATGAAGAAAAATGCAAGTATTGCGCCTATAAAAGAATTTGCAACAGAAATTAAAGCTATATTTGCAAACAGTTTTTACAAAAGCTGTATATGCAACACGACACTAAATTTATCTTCGTTACGGGTGGCGTAACCTCCTCTCTTGGAAAAGGAATTATAGCGGCTTCTTTAGCCAAACTGCTGCAAGCCAGAGGCTATACAGTAACTATTCAAAAATTAGATCCCTATATCAATATAGATCCGGGCACACTAAACCCCTATGAGCATGGCGAATGTTACGTAACCGATGACGGCGCCGAAACCGATTTGGATTTAGGCCATTACGAACGCTTTTTAAATGTGCCTACCTCGCGTGCCAACAACGTTACCACCGGACGAATTTATCAAAGCGTGATAGAAAAAGAGCGCAAAGGCGATTATTTGGGAAAAACAGTACAGGTAATTCCTCATATTACCGATGAGATAAAAAACCGCATTAAAGAATTAGGAAAAACTGGGCAGTTTCAGTTTGTCATTACCGAAATTGGCGGTACCGTAGGCGATATAGAGTCGTTGCCCTATATAGAAGCCGTGCGCCAACTAAAGTGGGAGCTGGATAACGATTGTATTGTGGTGCATCTTACCTTGTTGCCTTACCTTTCTACCACCGGCGAGTTAAAAACAAAACCTACGCAGCACTCAGTAAAAATGCTGTTAGAAAGCGGAGTACAGCCCGATATTTTGGTGTGCCGCGCCGAGCATGCTTTGTCAAAAGATATTAGAAGAAAGTTAGCCCTGTTTTGTAACGTAGAGGCCGAGGCGGTTATAGAAGCCCGCGATGCATCGAGTATATATGAGGTGCCTTTGCTTATGGAGCGCGAAAAATTAGATGCTGTGGTGCTAAAAAAATTAGCTATAGACGCGGCTCAAACACACGTAAACCTATCTTCATGGAAAGAGTTTTTGCACAAGCTGCATCACCCCAAAAATGAAATAAAAATAGGCTTGGTAGGTAAGTATGTAGAGCTAAAAGATTCGTATAAATCTATATCCGAAGCCTTTGTACACGCCGGCGCTATTAATGAGTGCAAGGTGCATATAGAGTGGATACACTCTGAAAATATTACTGAAGAAAACATAGCGGAGAAACTAAAAGGCCTAAAGGGCGTACTGGTAGCCCCGGGCTTTGGCAGCAGAGGTATAGAAGGGAAGATATTAACTATAAAGTACGCACGCGAGCATAATATACCATTTTTAGGTATCTGTTTAGGTATGCAATGCGCTGTTATTGAGTTTGCGCGTAATGTGTTGGGTTTAAAAGATGCGCATAGCCGAGAGATGAACCCTGCTACCAGCAGCCCGGTAATAGATTTGCTGGAAACACAAAAAAACCTTTCGTATATGGGAGGTACCATGCGCTTGGGTGCTTACCCTTGCCGCATAGAAGCCGATACCTTGGCTGCTAAAATATATCCTACCGCTAATATCACAGAGCGCCACCGCCACCGTTATGAATTTAATAACGAGTACGAGCAACATTTTAAAGAGGCAGGTATGGAACTTTCGGGCATAAACCCCGATGCCGGCTTGGTTGAAATTGTGGAACTAAAAAAACATCCATTTTTTGTGGGCGTTCAGTTTCACCCCGAATATAAAAGTACGGTAGAAAAACCGCACCCGCTGTTTGTAGCTTTTGTGCGAGCCGTAAAAGAGTTGTAATACCAAAACAGAAATTAATGAGTGCTGTTTTTTGTTTGTTTTTACAAGCCTAATACTTCTTTTAGTTTTCCATAGCCTGTTTTGCTTAGCGGAATTTTTACCCCTGATTTTAACACAGCCACATGACTGTCTTTTTCAAAAACTTCTATTTTTGTTATTTGAGCTACCTGCACAATGTACGAGCGGTGTACGCGTACAAATTGATGCGATGGAAGGCTTTGCTCAAAATAATTCATGGTTTTCTTTTTTAAAGAGTAGCCCTCTTTGGTAAAAATTTTCACATAGTCGTCGTAGGCTTCAAAATAATGAATGTCGTTTATAGGAATTATTTTTATGTTGCTTCCATTTTTTACTACTACTCGGTGTGCTTCTTCGGGTTGTTTGTGTGCCTGTTCTAATAAGGGAGGCACTGTGTCTTCTTTTGCTGCGTTTTGTTCCCACTTGGCAAGTGCTTTTTCAAAACGTTCTTTGTTAAAGGGTTTTAGTAAGTAATCAACGGCGTGTGTTTCAAAGGCTTTGATGGCATATTCATCAAAGGCCGTAGTAAAAATAACCGAAACAGGAAAATCAATAAGTTCTAACATTTCAAAACCGGTAATTTTAGGCATTTGAATATCCAAAAAAATAAGGTCGGGTTTATGCTGCATAATGGCCTTTACACCTTCAAACCCATCGCTGCACTCTTGTGCTATTTCCATTTCGGGGTGTGCTTGTAAATACTCTTTTACAATAGAGCGTGCTAAAGGTTCGTCGTCTATGATAATGCATTTTTTCATGATGATTGAGGTATGATGAGCGTGGTGGTAAAAGTGTTTTCGTGTGTGCTGGTTTGTACTAAGTTGTTTTGATAAAAGAGCAAATACAAGCGTCGGTTAATAGAGCTTAGTCCAAAACCGATGCCTTTATTGGGTTGTGCTGTTTCTGGGTCAAAAGGGTTGCTGATATTTATTTTTAAGTTCTTGTTTTCTTTTTTTGCGATTATCTTAATAGTTACTTCTCCGGTAGTGTCGTATAAGCCAAATTTAATAGCATTTTCTACAATAGGTTGTAGCAATAAGGGTGGAATTAGTAAACAGCAACTATCCTCATCTATTAAAAAGTCAAGATGCAGACGATGACCAAAGCGTACTTTTTCTATTTCTAAATACAGCTGCAGGTGCTTTAGTTCTTCTTGAAATGAAATAAAAGTTTGTTCGTCTTTTTTTAGTGTTCCTCGTAAAAAGCCGGATAACTGTTGTATCATTTTCCGGGCTTCTTCGGGTTTAGTTACTACTAAGGCGTTGATAGAGTTTAAGCTGTTAAATAAAAAATGAGGTTGCAGTTGTTGGCGCAAATCCATAAGTTCGGCTTCTCGCAATAATTTTTCACTGTCGTTTTTTTGTTTTTCTCCGGCTTGTTGTTGCGATAAGCTATTAAAAAACCAATTGGCAAGAGCTACCCAGGTAATAAGCAGCAGAGCAATGGCAAAGCGTATTAACACTGTTTTTTTTAGCATTTCGGTGTAGGCGGCAGTATCGTTTAGCAAATGGGGCAATAAAGAGGTGCACAGTGCGGCTATAATAAGTGCAGCTATTTTCGCGCAAAAAAAAGCGATGAGGCTTAGGCTTACTATTTTTATGCTTGCTTTTTTTTTATCGGGGTCAAGCCAGCGCATCATGTGGCTGGTGCCAAAGCATACAGCAAAAAGCAGGCTGTTGTTTACCGTGCTGTCTATTAGTGCTATTTTTATGTTGAGACCTAATTTGTATAAAGCCAGCACGTGAAGCAGCCACCAGCCCAGCGCACTGATTAAAATAAGTATTTTGTTTTTTTTATGCAGTAAATGCGCTTCCAATTTTTAAAAAATATAAGCAAAGTTACTAAGTGTTTCAATAGTACGTTCTTTTTGCTTTACTAAGCTTATAAATTCGGAGGCATTATGAGGCTCTTCGGTGCAAGAGTGTATTTGTGCTCCGTCTTTTATGTTTTTTAATTCAAACAAATCCAATATGCCAATAAAGTTCCATACCACTAATTCGTTTTTTTCGTTAGTAAAAGAGAGCTCTTCTTCTTTTCCTTTTATGCGTGCTTTTTCAAGGGCCTGTGCCTCGCTTGCGGCTTCAAAAATCCTGAATTGTTCATCAAACTGTGGTTTGTGCGTGCCCGCACCGCTAATAATTTGAAAAACCATTTTAGCCAGGTAGGTGTTTTGTTTTTTCATAAAAAGGGTAGTTAATAATTTTTAATGTCAATACCGCCAAAAGTAATATCTCCGTTTATGATAAGTGTTTTTTCGATGTTGGGTTGGGAGTTCTTGCGTTTGTCTGATACATCTCCAAAAACGGTGCGCGCCCCGTCGGTACGCACGCTCCAGTTGCTGGGTACAATAAGTTTTACGCCACTAAAGGTAGCTTCTATATTTAAAACGGCTGTCCCATTGATGTCGGCTTGAGAAAAATCCAATTCTCCTCCTCCAAAGGTGCAATCTATGTTTCCGCCTTTAAAATTTTTTGAGATAATGTTTTTCTTAAAGCCACTAAACACAATGTCTATATTTATAGTGTCTTCATCAGAGGTGGTTTTGTCGTTTCCAAACACACACGCATTTTTATACGGCTGTTGCTGATGCCAGTGCCTATGTCTAAATCGTTTACTTGGAAAAAAAATAAGTTTTAGTCCAAAGAGCATGGCTAACACGGGGCCTAGTATATGCCAGCCAATAAAGTATCCGGGAAATAAAAAGGCAGTGCCTATCAGTATTAAAACAAAACCTCCAAAACTCCTAAACTTGTTGATGAGGAGCATAAAAAAACCCAATGCAATAAGAAGCATTTGCCAACTGCTAAGCCAAAGAGGCAACTCTAAGCCCATTTGTTCGCTTAAAAAAACACCGCCTACTAAAAATAAAACAAACCCCCATGCCATACGGCGACGGCGGTGATGTGTTTGCATTTCTTTCATGTGCTCGTCCCAATTTTCTCTTCTGTTTGTTGTTTCCATGTTTTTGTAAATTTATGAGACAAAGATAGGCGCAGCAAGGCAGTATAAGCAAGCCTTATTAGGTTGTTGATAGAGAAGGGTAGGTAAGAGGGCTTGTTTTATCGGTAAAAATACTTGGCTATTGTAGTTTTTTTTGCTGTTGCCACTCAAAATCAAATTTCTCATGCCAATATCGGGCTAGGTATTCTTGTTCGCTTTGCCCCGGTGTGGGAATGAGGGTGGCTTTTTTTTCTACCGCGTGCAAATCCATAAGGGTAGAATAGCCGCTGCGGCAAATAATTTTTTTTGACACTTCAAGTAAATGCTGTAGTTGTTTAGACGAGGCATAAGGATATACCGTAACGTTTTTGGGAATGTTTTTTTTTGTTTCAGCGCTGCTGCCCCTTACTAATGCTATTTTTAAGGAGCTTGCATCTTTATACATAAAAAGGAGTTTTTGTTCTAGTAAACTTCGTTGTGGCTCCGCTCCTGATAATAAGAGGAGCACATCGTATTTTTTCTCTTCGTTGGTGTTTTCGTGTTTTTTTAAACGACTTAAGGGATTGATAAAAGTAATGTTTTGTAAGCGCGTATCGGCTTCGGAAAGGATGCCGCTTAGTCGTTTTTCTTTTTCGGCATAATCAGGAACCCAAATGCGGTGGTATTTTTTTAAAAAGAAAAAATGAACTCGGTTGCTTGCTTTTTTTAGTATGGGGGTTTGTATGTTTAGTTGGTGGGTAATAAAAATACTGGGAATAGATGAGTGGTACAAGCCAAAACGATTGTCGCTGATGATGAGGTCTATATCGTTATTGTTTGTGTATTGTTGAAGCCATTGTTGCTCTTTTTTTATGAGTAAAAGTAAACGAGGGGCTTGCCAAAACAATTTAAGCCAAAGAGGTATCACTTTAGAATAACGTACCCGATAACCAAAACAAAGGGTGTATTGCACCCCGAAAAGTTCTTGTTCTAAAAATTTTTTTTGTTCGGGTGTGCACGCAACTACAATCTGATTGTTTTGCTTTTGTAGTTGTTGTATTAAGGGAACGCACCGGGCGCTGTGCCCCATGCCCCAATCTAGCGGTGCCACAAGCACTTTTTTGTGCTGTATTTCCCAGGGGCAAAGCATGGTTATCGTATCAGCTGCACAAAACCTTTTATTTTTTTTTCTACTAATCCATAGTAATGTATTTCATAATAGGTGCAGGTGTAAAAATACGTGCCATCGGGGGCGGGTTGTTTCATTTGCTTGGTTTTCCCGTCCCAACCCAAAGCCGGATTGCTGTTTTCATATACTACTTCGCCCCAGCGGTTGTACATTACAAAATCTACGCTTTTTATATATCTGTTTTTTACCGGAATGTAGCTGTCGTTCACATTGTCGTTGTTCGGAGTAAAAATGTTGGGCAGCTCGTATTCGGGGCAATTGTCGGTACAGCTTTCGTTATTCAAAGCCGATTGATTTCCTGCCGAATCTACGGCCACAATAATGTAGCAGCCCGCTATGCTTAGTGTATTGGTTTTAGTAGTATAAAGGGTATCGTTAGGGTTTAGCAGCGAGTCTATTTTGGTTAAGAGGCTGTCCTGCCGGGCTGTGTAGTAAATATAGTATTTTACCACATCATCTACATGGCAACTATGGTTGGGGTTTGTCCAGCTTAGTTGGTTGGTAGCGGCATCGCAATTTCCGTTTATGCTCAGGGTGGGTTGGCAGGGCGGTTCATCGTCAATAGGCGTTACGCAAATTTTTTGAGAAAAATTATACAGAGGGCTTTGCACATAGGGGTTCATATAAGTGCCGGCACTTTGTATTTTAAAACAGCAGGGGTAATTATTACTTAATCCATATACGGTATCTGTTGTAGCGTGTGTGGTGCCTACCAAGTGATAGCCGCTATTGGTATAGTTTTGTTGATAGATGTAATACAAAGTATCTTGCCAAGGTGTTTGCGCTGTCCAGTTCAAAATTACTTTTCGGTTATGCCCTACGCCGCTTACAAAGATAGAGCTTGCAGGAGCGCTGTTGCCGGCGTACCGCCCTCCGGAGGCATAAAAATATACTTTGTAGTAATACGATTTGTTTTGTGTATCAAGCAAGGTGTCGGTATAGGTGGTGTCAGAAGCGTTATTTAACAGCGAGAAATAGGCTCGGGTAGGAGAGGTGTAAACCACAGTAGTGTAGGTGCCCGATGCATCTAATTTACTTAAGGTAAAGTAGTAAGGGCCTCCGTTTCCGGCTTTTGTTGTGTCAAAGTTTACGGCACCTAAAACGGGTTTTTTCCATCGTATTGAAATACGCCCGTATTGAGTGTTGGTGGTATCCACCGAAACATTAGTAAGAATAGGTACGCCAAAATGAAGGGTTACACAGGCGGCATTGCCGGGGTTGGCTATGCTGAGAGAGCCGTCGGCAAATTTAGCTATTACAATGTAGGAGTAGGTGTTTCCTGCAGGCAATCCCAGTCCGTTGTTGGTATCATAAAAAACAGGGTTCGCGCCCGCAGGGGCAGTTCCAATCAGTTGAAATCCGGAGCTGGGGGGTACTCCCGTTTGGCAAGGGTTAGGCGCAAAGGTAGAGCAGCCGCTTACGCGATAAATTAAGTAGCTGCTGATGCTGTTAAAAGTATTGCCGCTGCAATTTAGCGGAGGCAACCAGCTTAGCTTAATGCTATCGCCTTGTACGTTGGCGGTAAGGTTTTGTATGGGGGGGGCTACTACTTTTAGAGTGATGGTGGCATAACCGGTGTTTTGAGGTTTACTGCTGTCAGAGCCTCGTACGGTAACGTAGTAGGGGTTTAGTTGCACGGCCTGGCAGTTTGGCAACCAAGAAAGGGTGCCCGAGGCAGAATTAGATGAGTTGGTACTGCCCGAAAAAACGGCATTGGTGCCAATGTTGGTAGCTGTAAGCGCTAAGCCTGTGGCGCTAATGCTTAGGCTGCCGCCGCTTTCTGAGGCGGTGATGACCGGAGAGGTATAGTTAGAGCCGGCTATGATGCAAGCGTTGGTAGCGCTTAGGTTCATGCTTACGTTGTTGTTGCCGCCCGTGCAGTTGTTTACATAAATCTGTACGGCAAATACGGTACTGCCTATTAAATAACGGCTGCCGTCAATAGGGTTTCTTCTATACTCTTTTATCAACATATCAATATCATACTCTCCAATTTGTTGTTGCAGCCAGGGCGATACCCAGCAGAGCTGCCCTGTAATGGGGTTTACCGATATGTTGGGCGGAATAAAAGCGCCCGGTGTTACCATAAACAAATGGCCGGAACTTCCTCCCGCATTACCCGTCATAAATGGAATGAGCGAGTAGGCAAGGCTGTCGTTGTCGGGGTCTATCATGCCCGGGTTGTAGCAAAAAGTTTGATGGAGGCAAGCATTATCAATAGGCGGGTTGGTTACTAAAGGCGTGTTGTTTATAGATAAGCCTACTCCGTTGTTGGTGCTAATGGTATCCATCAATGCAAAGGCCACACTGCCCGACGAGGGTATGTTGTTTACGTTGTCGTCCAAATTAGGGTCAATCATTCCTAATATGTATTTGCCGGGGTTTAAAGCACGCTCTCTATCGCCATCGTAGATGTTGTATTTTACCCCGCCGTACGTACTTCCGGGGGGCGAGGATAACGAGTAGGTGCTTACCAACATCTCTCCCCAGCCTGAGGTGGCACCCGGGTCGCCCGGGCAGTTGGCTAACCCTTGAGGTACTAAATTAGCTGTACCGTTTATACGAGTGCAATTAATGCTGTCTATAATATTGCCAAAGGGGTCCATAATCAACAAGGTTTGGTAGCAGCGGTCGGCACTAACGCTGGTTGGGTTGGTGTAGGTATATATTCTAAAATGGTATTTGCCGGTAGCTGCGTTGTAGGTGTAGCCTATATAGCCGGCTCGGTTGTGAGTAGCCCAAGCGCCTATTGTAAGTAATAAAAAAACAAAAAAGAGTTTAAAACGCATCATACAAAGATAGGTAAATTGCTTTTAGGACACTGGTTTTTATGATTTTTTAATAGATTGGTTTTTTTCTGCATCTGTGTGTGCGGTATGGTTTATTTGCACACGGATGGCTTCTTCATGAATAAGCCGAAACAGCGTTTCAATAAAATCAGGATTGAGCGATTGCTCGCCTGCCCATTGGCTGCGGGTTTCTACTATTTCTTTCCATCGTTCTAATTGAAAAGCGGTGATGTGGTTCTCTTGCTTTTTTTGTGCAATGCGCTCTACCCAAGCCATGCGTTCTTTTAGTAAGGAAATAAGTTCCGTATCTATATTATCAATGTTTTTTCGCACAAAAGCGAGTAGTTCATTAAAAGAGGGGTTGTTGCTTGCTTTTTCTTTTAATTGCAATCGGTTTAAAAGCTCATATAGTTCAAAAGGGGTTATTTGTTGTGCTTTGTCGCTTAGGGCTTCGCTTGGGTTTGTGTGTGTTTCTATCATCAGGCCGTTCATGCCTATATCTAATGCGTTTTGGGCTATATCAAAAACCAAATCTTTACGCCCGCTAATGTGGCTGGGGTCGCATAAAATAGGCAGTTCCGGAAACAATACCTTTAGCTCAATAGGTATTTGCCATAGGGGGGTATTGCGAAAGGTGTTTTGGGTAGAGGTATAAAAGCCTCGGTGAATGGCTGCCACTTGTTTTATATTGCTGTTGAGTATTCGTTCAATGGCGCCCACCCATAGTTGTAGGTCGGGGTGTATGGGGTTTTTTATCAGTACCTTGCAAGGTACCCCGCGTAGGGCTTCGGCTATTTCTTGTACCGAAAAGGGGTTGGCGGTGGTGCGGGCTCCTATCCAAAAAAAAGCAAGGTCGTGTTGTAAGGCTGCCTCAATATGTTCGGGTTGGGCTACTTCAATAGCTACCGGCATTCGGAATGTTTCTTGCACTTCTTGCAGCCAGGGCAGGGCTTTGGCTCCTAAACCTTCAAAGCCTCCGGGGCGGGTACGCGGCTTCCACACGCCGGCGCGGTAGGCCTGCACTTTTTTTAAATCGGCAATTTGTTGCGCGGTACGCAGTACCTGCTCGCGGCTTTCGGCGCTGCACGGGCCGGCAATAACGTAGTTCGTTTCAGTAAAAAAAGGGCTATGCGTATTTCTATCCACGGTGCAAAGGTATTGATTACTTTTGTAAAAACTTTTTTAGTGAGAATTTATAAAAATTTGACCGATGCCGTAGTAAGCATCTTGCAAAAAATACGAGAAGAAAACCGCTATGCCGATAAAGCCATAGAGTATATATTAAAAGAAAACCCCAAGTGGGGCGCACGTGATAGACGCTTTGTAGCCGAAACCACGTATGATATGGTTCGTCAATACAGGTTGTTAAACGAGCTAAGCGAAAATTCCGACAACCGCTACCGCATGTTGGGGGTTTATTTTTTATTGAAAGGCTATGAGCTTCCTGCTTGGAGCGAGTTTGCTGAGGTAGATAAAAAACACATTCAGCAAAAAATACAAGACTTGCAAAACAAACGCGCCGTTTTTCAATCCATACCCGATTGGTTAGACGACTTAGGCTACGCCGAGTTGGAGCATAGGTGGAACAAAGAGTTAGAAGCTTTAAACACGCCGGCCTCTGTAGTGTTGCGTGCCAACACGCTAAAAATAAGCACCAAACAACTGCAACAACAATTGCTGCAAGCCGGTATAGAAACCCATCTTTTGCAATACGATGCCTTGCTGTTAAAAGAAAGAAAAAATGTATTCGCTTCTCCTTTGTTTAAACAAGGTTTGTTTGAAATACAAGACGCCTCTTCACAGCAGGTAGCCCCCTTTTTAAAACCGAATAAGAACCAGTTTATCATAGATGCCTGCGCCGGTGCCGGCGGAAAAGCCTTGCATATAGCGGCCCTCACGCAAAATAAAAGCAAGGTACTGGCCTTAGATGTAGAAGAAAAAAAATTAACCGAACTGCACCGACGGGCAGTTAGGGCAGGAGCTAAAATAGAGAGCAGACTTATTGCCTCGAATACGGTAAAACAACTGAACCAAACGGCCGACCGCCTGCTGTTAGATGTGCCTTGCAGTGGTTTAGGAGTGCTAAAACGCAACCCGGATGCTAAGTGGAAGCTGAGCTTGGAGCGTATAGAAGATTTAAAAAAAATACAACAACACATCTTGCAAGAGTATAGCGGTATGCTAAAGGTGGGCGGCTTGATGGTATATGCTACTTGCAGCATTTTACCCGGTGAAAACCAAAAACAAGTACAGCATTTTTTAGAAAAAAACACGAATTTCAGTTATTTAGAAGACAAAGCCATTTACCCCTCTCAGGGTTTTGATGGTTTTTATATGTGCTTGATGCAACGTAATGGGTAATTTTTTTACCTTTGTTTTTGTATGAAAGCAAACGCTACGGAATTAGCTCAAAAAAAAGAACCCAATACCACTCGGAAAATTTTACTGGGAATTTTTCTTTTTTCTCTTTTGTTATATAGCAACAGCTTTAAAAACAACTATGCCTTAGACGATGACTACGTAACCATTACCGATGCCGCTAAAATGACCGGAAACGCCCGCGTAGCAAAGGGTATAAAAGGCATACCCAAGATATTTACCACACACTATGTAGAAAACGCGCAACAACGTTTTGAGTACCGCCCGCTACCCATGGCTACTTTCGCTATAGAGTATCAGTTTTTTAAAAGCAACCCGCACGTCAGCCATTTTGTTAATGCCTTGCTGTATGCGTTTACCTGTATGTTGCTTTTTGTAGTGCTGCACCGCATTTTTAAAGAATATCATATTGCTTTTCCGCTTTTAATAACGGTTTTGTTTGCAGCCCACCCCATTCATACTGAGGTGGTGAATAATATAAAATGCCGCGACGAACTAATGGCTTTTTTATTGGGTTTATGCGCCGTGTATTTTTCACTGCAGGCGGCTGCGCACCCCGGCAAAAAAATACGTTATGTGGTGTTTGCGGTGCTGTGCTTGCTGTTAGCCTTGTTGTGCAAAAAAACCACTATTTTGTTTTTGTATTTTATACCCATTACCTTATGGTTTTTTTATCCTATACAAACAAAAAAATACCTTTGGGTAGTAGGCGCGGCTGTACTTACCATGCTTTTGTATAAGGTTTTTAGGGCCGGCATGCTGCATGGAGGTACCACGGCACTAAGAGAATTTGCCTTTTTTGAAAACCCTTTGCATTATGATAAGTCTTTCTCCTCCAGATGCTTGTTGAGCCTTTATACCTGTGGTTTTTATTTAAAATTATTTCTTATTCCGTATCCGCTTAGTTGTTACTACGGCTATAACACCATGCCGGCACAGTGGGCATCGCCTTTGGTATGGGGCTCTTTTTTGTTGTATGCGGCAGCCGGTTTGTACGCCTTGTATGCCTTGCGCAAAAAAACGCTTCTTTCGTATATGTTGTTGGTTTATTTATTGGGCGTGTTGCCGTTCTCTAATTTTATAGACCCTACCCCCGGCATGGCCGCCGAGCGCTTTGTGTATTTCGGTTCCTTAGGCTTTTGTATGTTGTTGGTATATGGTTTTTTTGTTGTTTTTAAGCTGGATATTAAAAATAAAAAGGCACCGTCTTTTCATGGCGCCATGCGCTGGACTTTTGTATTGCTGTTGCTCCTGTTTTCCGGATTTACCTTTTCCAGAAATACCGAGTGGAGGGATGAACTCACACTTTTCAGAACAGATACATCCAGAAACGAAAATTCTTGCAACTTGCATTATATGTTAGGTAACGCATTATTTCCCTTTGTTTTTGAAACCAATGATGCTACAAAAAAATATGAATTGCAAAGCGAAGCGACCATGCACTATAGGAAAACAGTACAATTAATGCTGACTGGCACTAAACAATACCCTAAAGATTATACTACCATAAGCAATATAGGAACTATATATGTAAATGCATTAAATAACCTGGACTCGGCTCAATATTTTTTTAAGAAATCACTGGCGGTTAATTCAAACGATTATATGACGAATATAAACAATGCAGATTGCTTTTTAAGAAGAGGTTTGACCGATTCTTCTATTAGTGCCTATAAAAAAGTAATTGAAAAATGGGGCATGGAGCCGAATCTTTACTTTAAGCTACATGACTCGTACTGGAATAAAAAAGAGTATCACGGAGCTGTTTTGTGGGGAGAAAAAGCCGCCGCTGCGTTGCCTATGCCCTATAAATTACAAGCGTATCTAAACTTAGGCAATGCCTACGCGGCTATTTACGATACACTTCGTGCTACAAACAGCTTCCAATCAGCCCTTAAACTAGACTCTACTAACATAGAGTTAAAAAAAGAAATTGCAAGAGTTACTCAGCTCTTGTTGCCCTCTCCTAACAAAAAGTAAAACATTTGTTTAACACATCTAAAAGTGTTAATGAGATGTTAATTATAGTTAAACAATGTTAAATCTTGTTTGATATTATTTTTTTTACTATATATTTGTAATACCAGTTTATTTTTTAACTCATTAAAAACAAGTAATTATGAAAACAAAAAACAACTTTTTAATTGTCCTATCCTTGCTGCTTGCACCTTTTTTTATGGAAGGGCAAGTTGCTAAAGCGGAAGCAACAGTTTCTCACTCATCAGACGCTTGGAAACCTTTAGCCTTGTATAAGAATCGAAGTAATGTAAAGGAAGGTGTAGAATTTTATAAAATGGATATTGACTGCGAGAGCGACAAAGTAACTATTATAAAGATGATTAATAAAAATAATTATGCTGTAGAGATAAAATATGAAGGGAATTCTTTTGTGTCAGCAAGGTCTATTGATGTTCCTTCTTTGAGAAGTGTAGAGGGGGCGTGTGGGGCTACGGGAAATGCAGCTAATTTGGTAATAAAAAGAGGGAAGAACCAACCATCAGGAGTTCAAGAAGAATTAGGGGGGCATATCCAAGTGATAAAAAAATAAAGTATTGTTGTGTAATAAAACGTGTAATAATTGATGAATTTAAAATTTAATAGTATGAAAAAATATTTATTTTCCTGTTTAGTAGTGCTTCTTTCTGTCTGTAAAAACGAAGTAAAAGCACAAACAGTTAGCACAACTATTCATTATACTGGGTTTCAGGCCTGTGGTGGTTGTACAGTTTGTGGTACTGATTATTGGTGTTTTAATACAGCAAGTAGTTATTGTGGGAATACCGCAGCCTGCAAAACAGTAACTTTTACAGACCCATGCCCTCCGGGAAGCATTGTAACTTCAGTATCAGTTCAATATTTTAGTGCAGATTGTAGTGGAAACTCTATGAGTGGCTCTATAAATGGTCAAACAGTTCCTACTGTAAACGAAGCTGGTGGGGGTTGTCCTTGTTCGTCTAATCCGTGTGGACAGTCAGCTCCAACAGCTACAAGTAACTTTCCGTGTGGTTTGCCAGGGTATATTAATGGGGGAGTAAATAACTTTCAACTGTGCACAGGAACTGATGTATGTGTGAATCAAGTTGTTTTGATAATAACCTATGCCCCGGCGAACGAGGCTGTTCCTGCCGTAGCTCCTACTATAGGAGGGCCTACGCCGGTTTGCCAAGGCACGCCTTATAATTATTCGGCATCATCAACTAATGCGGCCAGCTATTCATGGACCTATCCTGCCGGCTGGACCATCAACTCCGGTCAAGGCACCGGCTCTACCAATGCTACACCCGGCAGCAGTGGTAATATTACAGTGGTAGCTACCAATGCTTGCGGGTCTAATTCAGCTACCTATCCGGTTGTGGTAAACGTACCTTCTACCCCTGCAGCCAGTGCTAATGCCAGCCCTACTACGGTTTGCCCGGGTAACCCCTCTACGCTTACTTTAAGTGGCGGCTCTTTAGGTACAGGGGCTACTTGGCAATGGCATAGCGGCAGTTGCGGCGGTGCGGTGGTAGGTTCGGGTACTTCTATTAGCGTAAGCCCGGGTTCTACAACTACCTATTATGTAAATGCAGTGGGTACTTGCAACACTACGGCTTGCGTACCGGTAACGGTAAATGTAGGAGGCACTACTGCCACACCAGGCACCCCCACGGGGCCAAGTCCTGTTTGCAGCGGCAGCACCCAAACCTATAACACCACCGGTACCGTAGGAGCTACTTCCTACAATTGGACCGTACCTGGCGGTGCTACTATTAACTCCGGTCAAGGTACTGCTTCTATATCGGTAACTTGGGGTAGTACATCGGGTAATGTATGCGTAACGGCTACCGGCCCTTGCGGGGTTAGTGCCGCAGCCTGTACTCCCGTTACGGTCAATCTGCCTCCTGCCTCTCCTTCTGCCCCTGCTGGAACTACTAACGTATGCGGCGGCAGCACCCAAACGTATAACATACCTTCTGTGGCAGGAGCCACCTCCTACAACTGGACGGTTCCGGGTGGTTCTACCATCAGTTCAGGCCAGGGTACTACTTCTATATCCGTTATTATAGGCTCTACCAGTGGTAATATATGCGTAACGGCCACCGGCGCCTGTGGTACCAGCCCTGCGGCATGTACTCCCATCACGGTAAGTCCGCCTTTGCCTACTCCATCAGCGCCAACGGGTTCTACCACCGTGTGCAGCGGCACTACACAAAGCTATGTTACTACGCCTGTTGCCGGCGCAACCGGCTATACATGGACCGTTCCTACCGGCGCTACCATCAATTCAGGTCAGGGTACTACTTCTATATCGGTAACCTGGGGCGTTACTTCGGGTAATGTATGCGTAACGGCTACCGGCACTTGTGCCGCCAGCGCTGCTGCTTGTACCCCTGTTACGGTTAATATCACACCTGTATCGCCTACTCCATCGGGGGCAACTACCGCTTGCAGCGGCAGCACTCAAACCTACAATACTCCTTCTGTACCGGGCGCTACTACTTATAACTGGACGGTTCCTTTAGGGGCTACTATCAACTCGGGGCAAGGTACTACTTCTATATCAGTAACCTGGGGTACTACGGGCGGTAACGTGTGTGCAACGGCTACCGGAGCTTGCGGTACCAGTGCGCCGGGCTGTGTGGCGGTAACCATTACCACACCTCCTGCGGCACCGGGACCGGTAACGGGCACTACTTCTATTTGTTCGGGCTTAAGTGCTAACTATTCTATATCCAGTGTGGCGGGGGCAACTTCTTATACCTGGGCTGTTTCGGGTGGAGTAGGTATCTCCAGCGGGCAAGGTACTACGGCTTCTACCATCAACTGGGTTACAGCCGGTACTTATACCGTTTCTGTGGTGGCAGGCAATGCTTGCGGCGCCTCACCCGCAAGCAGTTTGGTAGTAAACGTAAACCCGGTACCTACGGTAACGGTAAACAACGCTACTATATGCAGTGGCGGTACGGCTACCTTAACAACGGGTGGAGCTAATACCTATACCTGGAGTACCTTATCTAATGCAACCTCTATCAACGTAAGCCCTGTGGCTACAGCTACTTATGCTGTTTTAGGCATGACGGTGGCAGGCTGTACCAATACAGCGGTAGCAACGGTAAACGTAAGTCCGGCACCTACTTTAAGCCTGTCGGCTAGCTCTTATACAATATGCAGCGGTGCTACGCAAACCTTTACTGTTAGTGGAGGTTCTACCTACACCTGGACTCCTGCATCCACATTAAACAATCCAAGCATGGCTACCCCTACCTCTAACGCTACGGTTACTACGATTTATACAGTGGGCGGTACTGCCAGCGGTTGTGCACCAAGCAGTCCTTTAACGCTTACCTTAACGGTAAATCCGGTACCTACAGTAACGGTGAATAATGCTACCGTTTGTAGTGGTGTGGCAGCTAGCCTTACCGCCGGAGGCGCTGTTTCGTATTCGTGGAACACGGGTTCTACAAGCAACCCACTAAGTGTAAGCCCAAGTACAACAACCTCCTATACCGTAACAGGTACAGATGCTAATTCGTGCACCAATACGGCTGTAGCTAATGTAACGGTAAATCCCAACCCTACGGTAACGGTAAACAACGCTTCTATATGCAGCGGCGGTACAGCTACTCTTACAGCCGGTGGTGCCAACACTTATACTTGGAGCAGCCTTTCTACCGGAGATTCTTTGATTGTAAACCCTACGGTAAGCACAAGTTATACCGTGTTGGGTATGACGGCTGCCGGTTGTACCAACACGGCGGTATCTAATGTTACGGTAGGCCCTGTTCCTACTTTAACGCTAACGGCTAGCTCTTATACAATATGCAGCGGCGCTACGCAAACCTTTACGGTAAGCGGTGCCAGCACTTATACATGGGCGCCTGCTTCTACTTTAAGCGCTTCTAACACAGCTAACCCTACTTCTAATGCGCTTACTACTACGGTTTATACGGTAACGGGTACAGCCAGTGGTTGTTCGCCCAGCGCTGCCCAAACGCTAACCCTAACGGTAAACACAACTCCAACAGTAACGGTAAACAGCCCTACGGTGTGTAGCGGTGCTGCCAGCGTATTAACAGCTAATGGAGCCGACACCTACGCATGGAGCACAGGAGCCACCACCAATACCATTAGTGTAAACCCAACTACCACTACCAGTTATACCGTAGTAGGCACCAGCACTTTGGGTTGTGTGGATTCAGCCATAGCTGTTGTATCTATCAACACGACACCTACCATTACGGTGAATAATGTTACTGTTTGCGCAGGCATTACCGCTTCTTTAACGGCTAATGGAGCAGCAACCTATATTTGGAGCACAGGATCTAGTAGCAATCCATTAAATGTAAATCCTACGGTTACCACTACTTATACGGTGATAGGTGCCAGTGTGGCCGGTTGTACCAATACGGCTGTGGGAACCGTTTCTGTAAACCCAACGCCTACGGTTAATTTAAGCGGGGTAGCTGTTGATACCGCCAAGTGTGGGCAATCTAACGGCGGAGTTAATGCCAGCAGCGCTACGGTAACGGGCGGCACGCCTTCTTATACATACCAATGGTATAACGGCAGCACTCCTATACCCGGTGCTACTTCTTTAACTTTAACAGGCCAAACCGGAGGTACTTACAGCTTGCAGGTAACTGATGCTAATGGTTGTGTGGCCAGCACCACAGGAGGCCCTTCAAGTTATACCGTCCCTTCTTCTGCAGCGGTGATCGCGCAACTTACGGCTAATCCGGCAACGGGTAATGTTCCTTTATCGGTAACTTTTGCTAATGGATCTACCGGAGGCACGGTGTATGTATGGAACTACGGCGACGGCTCGGCCCTTTCAGCACAAACATCAACCGTAAGCACTTCGCATACCTACACAGCGGTAGGAACATACACTACTCTGTTGGTGGCGGCTAACCAAGGCTGTATAGATACGGCGCGCATTACCATCATAGCCAATGTAGCTACTACCATTGTTATACCGAATATCTTTACACCTAATGGAGATGGAGTAAACGACAATTTCTTCATTATAAATACGGGTATGAGCACCTTGTCTTGCTTGATATATAACCGTTGGGGCGAACTTATGGCTACCCTTACAGCTCCTCAACAAGTATGGGACGGCTCGGCCCCTAATGGAGATAAAGCTCCTGATGGTACTTACATGTACATCTTGCAGGCGCAAGGCACTAATGGAAAATCGTATAGCCAGCAGGGCACGGTTACTTTGATACGGTAATAAATAGCGGACATCATAAAAAGAGAAAATCCCTGATTAATTTCGGGGATTTTTTTTGCTCCCAAAATAACTTACTACTTTTGAGAAGATTATGAAAGAAAAATCATATAACGGCTTGTTTTATGCTTTGGTAGCATACATCGTGCTTCAGTTTGTATGGTGGGAGGTGCAGCTAACGCATCAAACCCGCCAATTAGCCGAAGAGCAAAAAAAAATAAGCGCTTTGCATTTTTCAGATAAGCAATTGCTGAATGATAATATCAAAGAAATAGAGCTAAAAAAAAACATACGCTTGTGGATGCATTTGGGAGAAGGAACTGTTTTTTTAATCTTACTTTCTTTGGGTGTTCTAAAAATTTATCATACAAGAAAAAAAGAGCAAGAGTTGTCGCACTTGCAAAATAATTTTTTACTCTCTGTTACACATGAACTAAAATCGCCTTTAGCCTCGGTAAAACTGCAATTACAAACCTTACAAAAACACACGTTAAACGAGGAAACTAAAAACAAATTACTACAAAAAGCCTTGATAGACAATGAGCGTTTGCTGCGTATGATTGACAACGTTCTTTTGGCTTCTAAAACAGAGCAGGTGCAAACGGTATTGCATAAAAAAAAGATACATTTGTTTTCTTTTATTAAAGGCCTGATAGAACAAAATTTTCAGGAACAAAAAAGCAGACTGCAAGTACAGGCTAAAGAGGGTGTAGGAGAGGTAGAGGCCGATGAGGCTTTGCTGTTTATTATTTTTTCTAATCTAATTGAAAACGCACTTAAATATGCGCCGGAACCCTCGCTTATTTATATAGAAATCGCAACACAAAACAATCAACCTTTTGTTTTGGTGAAAGATGAGGGAGTTGGTATTAGCGAGGAGGAAAAACACAAAGTATTTCAAAAATTTTATCGGGTGGGCCGTGAAGAAACGCGCAGCGCTAAAGGAACCGGGTTGGGGCTTTTTATTGTAAAAAATTTGTGTGATTTGCACGGTATAACCATTAGCATACGAGATAACAAGCCAATAGGCACTGTTTTTTCTTTATTGTTTCCTTAAAAAAGGCTCACCGTACTTGTTTTGTTCGACTCGATGATAACCGATTTCTCTACTGTTTTTTCAGCTTCTAATTGCGTTTTTAATCGAAATTCTATTCGGTATTTTCCGGGTTGCAAATAAAAGGCTTCGGCTGTTTGTTCGTTTAAGTTACACACCCATTCCAATTTTTTTTCATTTTCTAGATAAAGACTGCCATATCCGCTTCCGCCTTTATTTAAAGATAAAATACCGGCTGCTTTTATTTTGATGAGGTTGGTGCTGCTTTGTTTTATTTCTACGTTTTGCAGTTGTATTCGCGGCAGACTTAAAATTTCTATATCGTATTTTCCGGTAATGTATTTTTCTGAGGTGCCTATTTCTTGTACGTTTAGCGTGTTCATTTCGCCGCTTTTACGCACAATATACGACAACGATTTATACAGATTGGGTGTTTCGGTTTGTATGTTTAAAAAGCCTTGAGGGGCATCTACGGGAATGATGTTGTGCTTTCCTTTTTGCAGCACAATATTTTCTTTTGTTTGAGGAGGGAGGCTGTGTACTACCATTTTGTAGGTAACATCGGGGTCTAACACCAAGGTGTCGGGGTTGCCTCGGTGATTGAGGGTGTGTAAGTAATTGTACATAAGACGCCCTGTTTTTTGATTGTAAAACGTCATGGTTACATCGGTTTCACTGGGTTTTTTATAACTATCCAGCAGGTTTACCTGCACGGTGGTTTGCGATAAGGCTTCAATAAAAACCAGTTTCATTACCTGTTTAAAATTAGCTTCATTGCTTACGTCATAAAATTTGCCCATGCAACCAAACACATCGGCGAAGCTAATGTCCAAGCCTATACCGATGATAAAGGGGCGCAAGAACACGCCTTTTTGTTGCAGTGCTAAAGATACGGCGCAGGGGTCGCCATTACATTCTTCTATACCATCTGTAATTAAAATCACCATGTTTCGGCAATTTTCGCAAGGCGGAAAATCGGCAGCACTTTCGCCCAGTGAGTAGGCAATAGGGGTGGTGCCGGTGGGTTGCAGGCGGTTGATGCGGTCTTTTATTTTTAGACAGTTTACAGAGGCTTTATCAAAAGGAATTTCCAGCTTGCTGTCTTGGCAATTACGATTGGGGCGGTAAGGAGTTTGGTGCCCATAGCAACGCAAGGCGAGTTGTAGGCGGGGCGTGTTTTTCATGGAGTCTAAAAATTCCCCCATTAGTTTTTTTGAAATATCAATTTTAGAGCCACTGCCCCAAGCCCCGTACATGCTAAATGAATCGTCAAAAATGAAGAGAATACGAGTAGTGATGCCGGTATCTGCTTTTTGAGAAGCGTTAGAAAAGTTCATGTTCTTCCCCTCTTTTACCTGGGCAAAAAAACAGGAACTTGCCATAAGTAGCAGGCTCAAAAAAATATGCTTTACAGAAATCAAATCAAGCAAAAATACGTTTCTTGTATAAGAAAAAAAAAGGTTGTAAAAAAACATTTCAAAAGCAGGGTGCTAAAAACTATTTTTGAATCTGGATAAAAAAACGGGTGCTACTCGAGTGGGTAAAGCGTTTCTTATTTTAATAATTTTTCTAGTGCAAACAGTTCGTCTCTAAGTCTTGCTGCTTCCACAAAATCCAATTCTTTGGCTGCGCGCGTCATGGTCGTTTTTACACGACTAATTTGTTTTTTTAGTTCGTCCTGGCTCATATATTGCGTTACCGGATCTGCGGCTAATCCGGCGCCGCCATGTTCTGCGTACGCTTTTATTTTTTTGTTGCCTGCGTTTTCTACTTTTGTAGTAAAAGCATCTTGTTTTTTTCTTCCTGCTTGTCGGGGTGTAATGTGGTGCAGGTGGTTGTATTCCATTTGTTTTTGCCTTCTGCGTTGTGTTTCGTCAATGGTGTGCTGCATGCTTTTGGTAACTTTATCGGCGTACATAATTACGCGGCCTTCTACATTTCGGGCCGCCCTGCCTACCGTTTGTATGAGTGAAGTAACATTGCGCAGAAACCCTTCTTTATCGGCATCTAAAATGGCTACTAAAGATACTTCGGGCAAATCCAAGCCCTCGCGTAGCAAGTTAATTCCAATAAGCACATCAATAATACCTTCTCGTAGCTGGCGCAAAATTTCTACACGCTCCAACGTATCAATATCCGAATGTATGTAGCGGCAGCGTATGCGCAGCTTAGCCATGTATTTGGCAAGCTCTTCGGCCATGCGTTTGGTAAGCGTAGTAACGAGCACACGCCCCCCTTGCGCTATGCTTTTTCTTATTTCATCTAATAAATCATCTACCTGGTTTAAGCAGGGGCGCACCTCTATTTTTGGGTCTAAAATACCGGTAGGACGAATTAGTTGCTCTACAATAACACCGCCTGCTTTTTTTAATTCATACTCGGCCGGAGTTGCACTTATAAAAATAGTTTGAGGTAACAAAGTTTCAAACTCTTCAAATTTTAGAGGGCGGTTATCCATAGCGGCCGGCAAACGAAACCCATATTCCACTAAATTTACTTTGCGTGAATAGTCGCCCCCGTACATAGCATGCACTTGTGGGATGCTGACGTGACTTTCATCTACAACAAACAAAAAATCTTTAGGAAAATAGTCTAACAGACAAAAGGGGCGCATACCGGGCAAGCGCCCATCAATATAGCGCGAATAATTTTCAATACCACTGCAATAGCCCAGCTCGCGCATCATTTCCAAATCATATTCCACGCGCTCTTGCAGGCGCTTGGCTTCTATGGTTTTCCCTGAATCAGAAAAGTAAGCCACCTGCCTCATCATATCATCTTGTATTTCGTGCATGGCTTTTTGCAATGTTTCGGGCGCGGTAACGTACATGTTAGCCGGGTAAACAATATATTCATTAAAGGCTTCTATCTTTTTTCCGGAGGAGGTATCAAAGGTGTGAATACTCTCTATCTCGTCGCCAAAAAAAGAGATGCGTAATGAAAAATCAGCATACGAAAGGTTGATATCTACGGTATCGCCTATTACACGAAAGCTGCCTCGGGCAAACTCTTCGGTAGTGCGCGAGTACAAAGCTTGTACCAGTTGATGCAAAAATTTATTCCGGCTGATACGTAAACCGTTTTTTATGTGTACTAAGCTTTTTTTAAACTCAGTAGGGTTGCCAATACCATAAATACAGGATATGGAAGATACCACTACTACATCTCTCCTTCCCGATAATAAAGCGGAGGAGGCACTAAGGCGCAGGCGTTCAATATCATCGTTTATGGCTAAGTCTTTTTCTATATAGGTGCCGGTAGTGGGCAGGTAGGCTTCGGGCTGGTAATAATCGTAGTATGAAACAAAATACTCTATTGCATTTTCCGGAAAAAATTGTTTGAGTTCGGCATATAACTGCGCCGCCAGTGTTTTATTATGGCTCAGCACTAAGGTAGGGCGGTTTACCTCGTTAATAACATTAGCTACCGTAAAAGTTTTACCCGAACCGGTAACCCCCAACAATACTTGATTTTTTATGTTTTGCCGAAGCCCTTGTACCAGCTGCTTGATAGCGTGTGGCTGATCGCCGGTGGGTTGGTATTCTGATGTTAGCTTAAAATTCACGAATGGAGGTGTTAGCTACCACAAAGATATTTTATTTACAGTAGAAGCAGCATTTGTTTTATGAACAAGAAGTAAGATTTATTTTTTTAGTGCTGCACAGAAACTTTTGTGCTTACAAAATTAGCATCTATTTGATAACGTATATAGTATATACCGTTGGGTAAAGTAGAAATATCAATTTGTTTTTGCTTGCTTTGCAAAACTTCGTTACCCAATATATCAAAAATTTTCACGCCTTCATTTTGGTTAAAAAATTCCCCTTCTATATTTAAAATTCTATTAGCGGGATTAGGGTAAAACAATAAAAAGTTAATCGGAGTATTTTTTTTAATGCCCGTAGTGCTGGGATTGGATCTAATACGCTTGCCGTAAAAACGTTTTGAATAATAACTCTGATAAAATGGAGGTAAGGGCATGCTGTCGCAAATCCATTTAACGCTATCTAAGGCATAAAATTTCAGAAAATGATTGGTGGGGGGTAGGGTGTTGCAAGAAAAATAGTTGGTATAATATTTATCTGTATTTTGGAAGGAAATACTCTCGCCCTGAATATACCCTGAAGGAGTACAATGAATACTATCTATATTTGACAGGCGTAAAGTATCGTTATAACGTGTCCATTGGGTTGCGTTTAAAGGATTGCTGTTCCAAAGTTTTCCTGCATAAACTCCGGGCAAACTGTCGGCAGGTATTTGAGCTTGTAAAAGGAAAAACCTACTTGTAAACAATAAGAGTAAAATACTTTTTTTCATGCTTTTGTTTTTATTTATTTCATGTTGATTTTGTTTTTATGCCTATGTATTGGTAGGGGAATGATGTTATCTAACTAATGCTGCACTATAATTTTTTTATTTACAAAATTACAAATTGTTTGAGAGTGTATGTAGTACATACCATTTGGTAGAGTAGAAATATCAATTTGCTTTTCCTTACTTTTCAAGACTTCGTTACCCAAAATATCGAAAATGGTTATCTCTTCATTTTTGTTAAAATCGCTTTTTTCTACATTTAAAATTTTATTAACAGGATTAGGGTAAAACGATAAAAGCTCATCCGAAAAAAAATGTTTGATGCTTGTAGTGCTGTGATAGGGGCCTATGCGCTTGCCGTAAAAACGCTGTGAAATGGTGTTGAAATTAGGCGCCGGTTGGGGTTGGTTGTTAGCAATCCATTTAACACTATCCAAGGAGTAGAATTTCATAAAAAAGTTGGTGGGAGGTGGGGTATTACAAGAAAAATAATCTGTAAAGTATTTGGCAGTACTAACAAAATAAATGGTTGAATCTTTAAAATATCCTAAATGAGAGCAATTACTACTGTCTATATTTGTCATGTATAAAGTATCGTTAGTAATAACCCAAGGAGAGTTATTCATATACCAGAATTTTCCCGCATAAACTCCATTTAAGCTATCGGAAGGCACCTGTGCTTGCAAAAGGCTCAAGCTGTTTGTAAATAACAAGAATAAGATTCTTTTTTTCATGTTTTTTAGTTTTTATTGTACGTGGATTTTTTTTAGTTTTTTTAGGGCTTCTTGGTGTAGCTGTATAAGGTTTTGTCTTAGCTCTTCCGGACTATGAATGTTAAGCTCATCGCCATAGCTTAGCAATTCCATCATCAAGTCATAGGTTTGATATACGGTAATTTCAAACACTACGTTTCCTCCCTTTTTTTCTTGGACTATTTTTTGCGAGGTGTGTAGCGGGTATCCTTTTATATATTTTGCTTGTTGTTCGTTAAATTCAAAAATAATTTTTTTTGGTTTTTCGTTTTCCGGGGTGATGATGCCAAAGCAATGCTGAAAAATATAAGCCGGGTTAAAATTTTTATCGGCAATAAATTTTTTCTTTTTTATATCCATTTGCACCACGCGATCTAAAGCATAGGTGCGCAACTGTTGCGTACTTTCTTTAATACCCAGCACATACCAACGCCCCTTAAACTGCTTGATTAAATAAGGGTACAACACTACTTCTTCGGCATATTCCTCGTAATGTTTGTGATAGGTAAGGTGTACCGTCCATTTATTTTTTATGGCAAGCAACAGGTGGTGTATGTGTTCGGTGCCTTTCGGAATTCGGTTTTCAAAATGAATGTATTGCGTGTAGTTGTGGTGCAGGCTTAGCGCATTGAACAAATGAAACGAGTCTAATAACTGTGTGTGGTTGTTTATATCCTCTTCGTCTGAAATAAAATAGCAGTTTTGGGTTTTGTTGTATTGTATATCAATACTAAAGATGCTTCGTATTTCATTTATATCGCGCTGAAACGTACGCTGAGAAATTTGGTAGGTGTCGCTTTCTATTTCAGATTGCCTATCCAAAAAAGATTCTATTTCCGGCCATGAGGCTAAGCCGCGTTTCAAATAATGTATAATCAGCAGGTAGCGCTTTATATATTGACTTTTAGACATTCTTTTTACACAAAGGTAATAAAACAACACGACAAATTATGTCGCTCTTTAAAAAAAGAATGTTGGTAGAAAAGTTAGTTTAGTTGTGTAAGCGCTTTGCGCAGTTTGTTTATTACGGCTTCAATATCTTCGGTTTGGCAGGTGCCTATGCTTAGGCGGTACCAGCTCGAGTTGCTATCGGCACCAAAAGCATAAAAAGGCACAATGGCCATGCTGGCTTCATCTAAAATATATTTGGTAATATCTTTAGTGCTCGCTAAAACAACGCCTTCGGCTGTTTTTTTGTTGTGCAATTGAAACTGAATGGTGAGATACAAAGCGGCTTGGGGAGCAATGGCATCTACGGCAAGTCCTTCTTTTTTTAGCTGCATAAATCCTTTGTAAAAAAGGTCTAAGCGCTGGTGTAATTCTTTTTTTTGATGATTTAAAAAAGCATCGTATTGTTTTAGGTTTGATAGGTATTCGGCGGTGGCAAGCTGCTCGGCTTTGGGTGCCCATGCTCCTACGTGGTTTAGTAAAGATTTCATTTTATCTACTACTAATTTGGGCCCCATAGTCCAACCTACACGTACGCCGGTAGCGGCCAGTGATTTTGAAATGCCATCTACAAAAACAGTATATTTTTTCATTTCGGGGCGCAGCGAAACGGGGTTGTAGTGTTGTGTATCTCCGTAGGTTAGAGCCCAATAAATTTGGTCGTACATGACATACAGCGGTTTGGCATGTTCGCCACGGCGTTTGTTTTCTTCTATCACTAAATCACAAATTTCTAACAAGCCTTCTTTAGTAAAAGTAGTGCCGGTGGGGTTTTGTGGCGAGCATAAAGCCAAAAGGCTGGCTTTTTGTATATGGGGTTTTATATCGGCTGCGGTAGGCATAAAATTGTTTTGAGGTGTAGCCGTAATCATTACTTGCTTGGCCTGATTTAGGTAGCTGTAGTGGTTGTTGTTCCACGAAGGGACAGAGAAAATAACCGTATCGCCCTCATCTACCAGGGTACGGAAGATAGCGTAGATAACAGGGCGTGCACCGCCTGCAATTAAAATTTCATCGGGTGCGTAATCTAACTGACCGCGCTCTTTTAGCAAGGTAGAGACGGCTTGCCTTAAAGGCAGTACCCCATCGGCTGCTGGGTAATTGGTTTCATCATTTAGATATTGGTTGATGATGGCTTGTTTTAATTCGGCCGGTATAGGAAATATCTTGGGGTTAAAATCACCAATGGTGTAATTATATACAGGCTGTCCGTTTTTTATTTTTTCGTTTACTTCGGCAGCTAATTTTATAATCTCGGAGCCAATAATGTTTTCGGCTAGTTTGGAAACTTTTCTATCGTGTATCATGCCGGCAAACATATTAAAAGTTTTTTTAAAACAAGGTAAAAGCACTTGTAATTTTTGTTTTAATTTTTTCTTTAAATAAGAGGTCTAAAAAAATACCCATTTCTGTAAAAAGAAAAAGCGGGTTGCCTATAAAAACAACCCGCTTGGGGAACTATAAATCAAAAAAGCAACAAAAAACGCTTGCAAGTTACTAATATATTTAGTATGTTTGCGCTAAAATTATTAGCAATGAGTTATTTATTTACCAACTTACGCATTTTGAGGAAGATAAAACAAGCCTCACAAGAAGTAGTAGCCGATGAATTAAACATTCCGCGTTCGCGCTTTGCATCTTATGAAGAAGGAAGAGCCGAGCCGCCCTATTCCATGCTCATTAAATTAGCGGATTATTACCAAGTTTCGGTAGATGCGTTGCTGCGTGGCGATTTCTCTAAAACCAACCCCGACGATTTGTTAAAAATAGGAAAAAACCGTTTTCTCTTTCCTATTTTAATAGATAAAAAAGGAAATGAATACATAGAGGTAGTGCCCCTAAAAGCATCGGCAGGATATTTAAACGGCTATGCCGACCCCGAATTTATTGAAAGCTTACCTGTTATGAATTTACCTTTTTCGGTTACAGGCAAGCACCGCACCTTTCCTATAAAAGGAGACTCGATGCCCCCCGCCAACACCGGCGATTTTGTAGTAGGAAAGTACATAGAAAACCTAAGCGATATAAAAGACGGAAAAACATACGTGCTGCTTACCAAAGAGGAAGGTATTGTATATAAACGAGTTTTTGCTAAAATTTTTAAAGGCAGCGGCCATTTAGAACTGCATTCAGACAACCCCCAGTACGAGCCTTATATCGTAAAATTGAAAGAAGTGCTTGAAATATGGGAATACGTATGCCTGCTGCGTACCAAAGATGTAAAACCCGAAGAGATAAACGTGGATAGCATGATTAACTTTTTGCGCCAAATGAAAGTGGAAGTGAAGCAGTAGTACCTAAGAAAACAGAGGGCGTTTTTTTAAGTTAGGCTAAGCGGATTGCCAATAAATACGATCAATGAAAATAAAAAAATGGAAAACAAAATACAACAAATCACAACGCTATCCACAAGCGCTATACTAAGCCATAGCCTACTAAAAGCGTCCCATCTAAAAACCGACCCTTATACAAGAGCCGCAATAGGCATAACGGTTGGCGCCGGATTGTTTTTAAGTTCAAACCCTATTGTGCGTTATGCAGGAATAGGAATTGCCATTGCGGGTGCATTACAAATTACCGACGTGTTTAAAGGGGGGCGTTTGGCAATAAATGAAGCAAAAAGTCAAGTATATGTTCTGCACGAAACAAAAGGGATTATTGAGCTTAAAAATAGGGAAGTGCCCGAATATAATATCGATGGTTTTACATGTAAAGGCCTTAATGGTGTTTTTAAGTTGTCTGACGGTGTGTATGCGGAAATTAATTTTAAAAACGAAATAAACGTATTGGGCATTGGGGCCTTTGTAAATACAATGCGACGGGCAGGGTTTAAGTTAAAAAAATGGACTGACTTGCAAGCCGATAAACGATGGGTTCAACTTTATAATTTATCGGTATAACCCGAAAATGAATATGGTCAATAGGCGCTATAGGAATAAATATGTATTTTTAAAAGAACTCCAATAAAAACAGGGTTTTGCTGATAAAGATTTCCCACATCTTATAGCGTTATTCGGTCTTGTACTTTCAAAAAAAACGAAATGTTGTTTGGTGTGGGATAAATAGTAAAACATACTTTTGATAAAACATCTGGATAAGAAAGTTGTATTCATATTTGATTGCATAAAATCAGGGCATTGTTTGCAGCTCTACTTCGGCTAAAGAGTGGAATAAATAAACAGCGCCGGTGCTAAGGTCTTTGCATTTGTAGCGAGTGCGTACTTTTTCCCCTTTTTCAAACAAGCGATGGCCTTCGTATTTAAAAACACTTTTGTACGGTATTGATTCTATATATGTTTTTTTTTCGTTAGAGTTGTCGTACCTATCTAAAACTCGTTGCAAATGCGTATCCACACAGCTAGAGGCCGCCGGATTTAACAAGTGTTTTTGCAAAGCAAGCAACACATCGGTAGGAAAAAAATCAGGATTTAAAAAAAAACGCATCAGTTGTTTGTAGTGCGTTTTCCACTCTGCCCCATGCGGGCTTACCGATGTTTTGTATTGGTTGTAGGTTTGTAGGTGCGCTACTTCATGAACGAGCGTAATTAAAAAAGCGTGTTTGTTTAGATTATGGTTAATGGTAATAATATGGTGCGTTCTCCCTCTTTGAGGCCAACTATAGTCGCCGAGTTTAGAAGTGCGCTTTCGGGTTATTTTTAATTTAAAATCATACTCTACTACCCAGCGGGCTATTATAGGAGCGGCCGCTTGGGTAATATACTTTTCTAAGGTGGCACAATTTTGTTCAAATTGATTCATGCTTATGCTAAGCTATTAAAAACAAAGAGCAGATTAAAAACCTGCTCTTCACTTTTTAGAAATATAGACGATGCTACTAATCTCTCGATTTTGGAGGCAATGCTTTTTCAACTTGAATGGCTCTGCCTTTTACATCAGATCCATTAATTTTGCTGATAGCTTCAGAAGCCGCATCATCATCAGGCATTTCTACGAAGCCAAAACCTTTGGCTCGTCCTGTTACTTTGTCTTTAATGATTTTTACCGAAGATACTTCGCCAAAAGCACCAAATAACTGACTTAACTCTTCTTCTCTCAAGTTGTAGTTAAGATTTCTCACATAAATGTTCATGTTTTCTATTTTTTTAAATTAAAAGTTTCCAAACCTACTACTTTTTTTTGAAAAACAAATCTTTTTTTTAAAAAAAAGAAAAAGCCCCACTATTTTTTAGTGAGGCTTTAAAAAAAGAGGCCTAAAACTTATTTAATAAGAGTTAAATAACCTTGATAGTTATGGGTTTGACCCTTCGTATCTGTTGCTTTTATGACATAAAAATAGGTTCCGTCGTTTTGTTTTCCTCCGTCCCACATATCCGAAGCGGCATTGGTTTGCCACAGCAATAAGCCCCAACGATCGTAAATAAGAATGCTCATACTGCTTACTCCCGTGCTTTTTACGAAGAAATTATCGTTTATACCATCACCATTGGGCGTAAACACGTTAGGAATAGAGATCGAGAAGCCATCGCTTACCACAATGGTGGCTGAGGTGCTGGCAGTACACATGTTAGCGTTAGAAGCCATTAGCGTAACGGTATAAGTGCCTGACACAGAGTAGTTTGATTGAGAGCTGGTTGTATTTACAACCTGAGTGCTTCCATTGCCGTAGTTCCATGTATAGCTGGTAGCACCCATGCTGGTATTGGTAAAGTTTACAGTAAGCGGGGCAATACCGGTTTGGGGATCGGCGCTAAAGGAAGCGCTGATAGAAGCCGTAGATACCGGCACTACAGCTGCCTTGCTGCACCCTAAAGCATTGGTTCCTATTACGGTATAATTAGTGCTGCTGGTAGGCATGCCGTATGGGGTGGCTGTGTTAGCGCCTGTCAGCCCTGCTGCGGGCAACCACGTATAATTAGTGGCTCCGGTAGCAGATAAATGTACGGTATCTCCTGCGCATACTGTTTGGCTGCCGGAAGTACTGATATTAGGACTTGGATTTACCACCAAAGTTACGGTATTGCTATTCACACAGCCATTGGCATCGGTTCCGCTTACGGTATAGGTAACCGATATCGTAGAGCTTGGGCTTACGGTTACAGGCGTTCCATTGCCGGAACTTAGCCCAGTATTGGGTGTCCAGGTGTAAGTAGCAGCGCCGTTGGCAGTAAGGGTGGCCGTGCTGCCCACGCAAACCGAGTTGGTATTGGCTGAAACAGTAGGCAGATTATTAACGGTTATACTGGTAGTGACAGTGCCGTAGCAACCATTAGCATCTACTCCTAAAACGCTGTAAGTACTTACTCCCACAACAGTTGGTGTAACAACAACGCTTGCGCCCGAAGAACCGGTGCCACCGGAAGAAGCCCAAGTGTAACTGGTAGCTCCTGTGGCTGTTAAAGTACCTGAATTTCCTATACAAATGCTGATAGGATTAGAAGTAATAACGGGTATAGCATTTACTTTTACGGTGGTAGTATCAATACCCATGCAGCCATTGGCTGCCGTAGCCAAAAGCGTGTAGGTAGTAGTGGTAGTAGCGTTAGAAACGACTGTAGCTCCAGTACTACTACTTAAACTTGATGAAGGAGTCCAAGTATAAGTATTTGCACCATTGGCAGTAAGAGTTGCGGTTTGTTGTCCACTACAAATAGGACTTGTATTGCTTACGGTTAAAGTAGGCAAGCTGTTTACCGTTATTTTTACAGAATCAATAGCACTGCAAGAGCTGTTAGATCCTCCCACATAATAAGTTTGAGTAACAGTAGGGGTAACCATGGTAGTAGCGGTAGTAGCTACAAGAGTTGGTCCACTGGTTATCCAAGTATAAGTAGTAGCTCCGCTAGCAAACAATGTAACCATGCTTCCGGAGCAAACGGTGGTGTCGTTTTTTACTGTAAGTGTAGGGGTTGATGCCACTGTTACGGTTGATGTGGCTGCTGCCGTACACGATCCAACGGTTCCTGTTACAGTATATTGGGTGCTTGCACTTGGGTTTACCGTTAAAGTAGAAGCGGTAGATCCTCCCGGTGCCCACACATAAGTACTAGCCCCGTTTGCGGTAAGAGTGGCGGTGCCGTTTGAACAAATAGTAGCGTTATTTACCGTTACCGTCGGACTTGCGTTTACAGTAACCGTTACCGTAGCAGGGCTTGCGCTGCAAGAGCCGGCCATACCTGTAACGGTATAAATAGTAGTGGCAGAGGGGCTGGCTTTTACTATGCTTCCGCTGGTAGAACTTAACCCGGTAGCAGATGCCCAAGTATAAGTGCTGGCTCCGCTTGCCGTTAAAGTAGCACTATCTCCGGCACAAATGGTGGCACTGCTTATAGATATAGCCGGACTGGAAGTGATGCTTACTGTTGCTACGGCTGTGTTGGTGCAGCCAGTAGCGCTGCTTCCGCTTACGGTGTATGACGTTGTACCTCCCGGGCTAACCGTTAACGGATTGGCTGTAGAGCCTCCCGGTGCCCAAGTGTAGGTACTGGCCCCTCCTGCGGTGAGGGTAGCGGTGCCGCCCGAACACATAGTAACGTTATTTACCGTTACAGTAGGAACAGGGTTTACTGTTAAAGTAAGAGTTAAAGGACTACTAGGCGCACAGCCACTTGCTGAACCCGATACGGTATAGGTAGTAGAGCTGCTTGCATTAGAGGTAGGAGTGGCGGTGTTGGCTCCCGTTAAAGAACCGGCCGGTGTCCAGGTATAGGTGCTGGCCCCGCTGGCTGAAAAGGTTTGAGTAGCTCCATTACATATAGTGTAAGAAGTTGCGGCTAAACTTAAACTGGGGGCAGGACTTACACTTACCGTTGCTACAGCCGAACTGGTGCAGCCTGCGGAACTTCCGGTTACCGTGTATGATGTTGTGCCACCCGGGCTAACCGTTAACGGATTGGCGGTAGAGCCTCCCGGCGCCCAAGTGTAGGTGCTAGCACCATTAGCGCTAAGGGTAGCGGTGCCACCTGAGCATATTGTGGCGTTATTTACCGTTACCGTTGGGTTGGGGTTTACGGTTATAGAGGTAGTAGCTGTATTTATACAACCGCCTTTTGTTCCGGTAATGGTGTAAGTAGCCGTGTTGGTACCACTAAATACTACGTTGGTACCGGTAGTAGTGCTAAGCCCTGTAGCCGGCGACCAACTATAAGAACTGGCGGTGCCTCCGGCAGTTGCAGCTACCGTACCTCCCACACAAACGGAAGGAGAGGTGGCTGTAACCGTAATATTAGGGCCAATGGTAAATACAAAAGTGTTAGAAACAGGCGCACAACCCGATGAGGGGGGCGGCGTGAATACATAAGTAACCGTATAAGTACCTGCCGGTAAGGCACGCGTTTGTACAGCAGCATAGCCATTGTTAAAGTTAAAAAGAGCTGGGCTTGCCCAAGAAGGACTAATGCTATAACTGGCAGTACCTATATTGGTTCCTGCTGCTAAAGTCATAGTAAAACAAGAAGCTGTAGTAGCATTGCTTAGAGTATTTGGACCTGCTAAAGTGGCGCCGGTCCAACAATCTTGTAAAGAAACAGAGGTGGTAGTAATACTACCTGCGCCTGTTTTACAAAACGTAAAACTATGCGAAAGTGTCGGATTAAATCCTGAAAGCCCAAATGTCCACCCCATAAGTCCCGAAAAAGGAGGTATAGGTCCTCCTATAGGATAGGCACAGCCAGTAGAGGGAGGGGGGCTTAAACAAAAAACATTAGTGCCTCCTTCAAAAAAAGTCTGAGTAATATTGTTTCTAATGTTGGTATAATAAGTAGCATAACTTGTGTTTATACAAGGTACGTTTTCGTTAGCAGTAGTTGTACCTATAGGGTACAAATAGACAGGTTGATTATTACAAGTTAGCGTAGCTCCATTTGCAATAGTCGTAGTAGTGTTATTTACAAAATTTGTAGAGTCTTGCATATTCAAAACAGCGGAAGTAGGGCAAGTAGTAGCCATTGTTCTGCTTGCTTGATTTATTGCTTCGGTTTTTTTTTCGAGCGCTTGAAATTTTAAGGGGGCATACAATTGCTTTTGCGCCACTATTGAAAAAACTGACGAGAGAAATGCGATAAAAAAAACGCTTTTGCACGCATTTTTACTTAAAAATAATTTTGATTTCATGGCTTGTTGTTTTAAATGTATTGTACAAATATACGTAATGGATTTGATATGTTAATGATTTTTAACGTTTTTTTCATAAACTCATCATGTCTTTTAGTCGTATGGCTTGCCGGCGCGATATTTCTACTTTTTCGCCGCCTTTTAGTTTTACCATAAGTCCGCCGTTAAACCAAGTTTCTATATTTTCTATCCATTTCAGGTTAATAATATGCTTGCGACTGGCTCTAAAAAAACTATCAGGATGCAGGCGTTGTTCTAAATTATTAAGGCTTCGTAAAATAAGAGGTTTGTTGTTTTCAAAATACACGCGCACATAATTTCCTTCGCTTTCAAACAGGCGTATTTCAGATAGTTTAACAAACCAACACCTATCGCCGTCTTTTAAAAAAACCTGATCGTCTTCGTGCAAAGTGCTTCGGTACTCTTTTGGTGTTTGTTCTTCTTTTTCATTTAATTTTTTTACAGCTTCGGCTAAGCGCTCGGTTTGTATGGGTTTTAATAAGTAATCCAAGGCATTAACCTCAAAAGCACGCAGAGCGTACTCATCGTGGGCTGTAATAAAAACCAACTCCGGCAGCGGCTCTAACTCCTGAGCCAGTTCCAAGCCATTTTTTCCGGGCATTTGTATATCCAAAAAAACCACGTCGGGTTTTAGGGTATTTATTTTATCTTTAGCTTCAAGGGCGTTAGCGCACTCGGCTATTATCTCTATATCTTTGTAGGCACTTAGCATGCTTTTTAGTTCTTGTCGCGCTAAGCGCTCATCATCTACAATAATAGCTTTCATATTGTTAAGTGAAATAAATTAAGTGGTAAATGTAGTTGTTTTAAAGCAAAAAACCAAGAAAAAAGCGACCTGCTTTTAAAACAAAAAACGCCTAGATGCAAAGTCGGTATTTCTTGCCTTGTAAAAAATATATAATTGGTAATCAATTTATTACAAAATAAATAATTTTATTTTACAAAAAGATATTTGTACTTACAATTAAATAAATACATTTGCGCATTAACTTTTAAAAACAAAAAAAACAATGATCAAAAAATTATTTACAATCGGATTGGCTCTTGCTGCTGTTGGCGCAAGCGCTCAGCAAGTAAGTCTGAAAACCAGAACACTTACAAAAACAACTACGGTACAAATGGACGCTTCAAACAGATGGGGGCAACCAGCTTCTACGTACTCAGTAACCATTGATACTTTAAGCCCGGCTTCTGTTCTTACAGGAGGTTGCTCGGCAAGTTATAGTAATATAGCTAATTACCAAGCTTATTCAACAGCTGATTCAGGGCGTGCCTTTGGTGCTGCTATTCCTCAAACTTTTACTGCTACTTTGTCGGGTGCTACTCATACTGTAGTAGCTAGTACCGTAATGTTAGCTCAAAAATACAGCGTAGGTTCTGCGGCCGCTACGGTTACCGATGTATTAGCTTTAGCTGGTACAGGACATGGAACCGCTACTACTACTACAGCTAAAATTTTTGCTCTTAACGCCGGTACAGGCAGCCCTGCTGCTTCTCCTCTTGGTACAAGTGCTGCGGTGCCTATGAGCGTTTATCAAACTGCTGCTATGGGAGCTTCTGTACACTCAAGATTGGTAGGTTACCACTTTGCTACTCCGGTTTCATTAGCTGCTAACGCAATGTTTTTTGCTGCGGTATCGGTTCCAGCTTTTGGTACTACCGATATGGACAGCATGAGCGTGCTAACAACTGCAGGTGGTTGCTCAGCTAATGCGGCTGATTCATTAGCATGGATGCAAACCAGCTACGCTATATCAGGTGTTCCGGCTCCTCAAATTCAATGGGCTTCTGTAAAACGTCTTTTTGGCGCTGCCAATGCTCTTGACATTATGTTATTCCCTGTGATAGACATTACTACTTTAGGTATTAACGATTATGTAAAATTAGGTGCTTTAAGCCTTTACGCTGCTTACCCAAACCCTGCTAACAGCGCTATCAACATCAATTTCTCGGTAGAAAATGCTTCGGCTGTTGAAATACAAGTGTATGATATTACCGGTAAAATTGTAAAAACGATTAACGATAACGCCGTATCAGGTAAAAACTTGATCGCCGTTGATGTTACTTCACTTAACGCCGGTTCTTACATGTACTCTATCAATGCTGGCGGTGCTAAAATGTTCAGCAAATTTGTAGTGATAAAATAAAAACAAATTATTTTGTTTAAAAAAGGCGACCTAAAGGTCGCCTTTTTTTGTGCGTTGTATTTCCGTAAAAAAGGTACTTTTGTCCTACTTTTTTAAATTATGCAAGCACTTTATATTCACAACACTCTTACTCGAAAAAAAGAACTTTTTAAACCCATAAACCCCGAAGTAGTGGGCATGTACGTATGCGGCCCTACTCTGTACAGCGATGTGCATATTGGCAACTGCCGCACCTTTACCTCTTTTGATATTATGTATCGCTACTTGCAGCATATCGGCTACAAGGTGCGCTATGTGCGTAATATAACCGATGTAGGTCATTTAGAAGACGAGGTGGCCGGTACCGGCGAAGACCGTATTGGCAAGCAAGCGCGCTTAAAAAAATTAGAACCGATGGAAATTGTGCAGCGCTACGCTTTTGGCTTTCGTGAGGTTATGGGCTTGCTCAATATCTTGCCCCCCTCCATAGAGCCTTTGGCATCGGGGCATATTATAGAGCAAATAGAAATGACACAGCAAATTATAGCACAAGGCTATGCCTATGTGCACGAAGGCAATGTGTATTTTGATGTAGAAAAATTTGCCCAAAAACATAATTACGGAATTCTATCAGGTAGAAACTTAGAAGACCAATTGAATAATACCCGTGATTTGGACGGACAAGAAGAAAAGCGCGGCCGCCTTGATTTTGCCTTATGGAAAAAAGCCAAACCCGAGCACCTGATGCGTTGGAACTCGCCATGGGGCGAGGGTTTCCCGGGTTGGCACATAGAATGCTCTGCCATGAGCCAAAAATATTTAGGACAAACTTTTGATATACATGGCGGTGGTATGGATTTAATACCCACGCATCACACCAACGAAATAGCGCAGAGTGTAGGCTGCTGCACTCATGCGCCGGTTAATTATTGGATACATACCAACATGCTTACCCTTAACGGACAAAAAATGTCGCGCTCGCTGGGCAATGTGTTTTTACCCGTAGAGCTTTTTACCGGAATGAAATTAGCTGCTAACAGCCCCAGCGCCACTCCCTCGCAAGCCCTCTTAGCAGAAAAACATCCTCTTTTTGATAAAGCTTACAATCCTATGGTGGTGCGTTTTTTTATGATGCAAACCCATTACGCCAGCACCCTTGATTTTTCAAACGATGCCCTGCAAGCCTCCGAAAAAGGGTTTAATCGCTTGATGGAAAGTTACAATACGCTCTATAAAATAACACCCGAAAAAACATCTTCCTTTGATATAAAAAAAATACAAGAAGATTGTTATGCCGCTATGAACGATGATTTTAATACCCCTGTTTTAATCTCGCATTTGTTTGAGTGCGCCCGCATCATCAATTTAGTAAACGATAAAAAAGAAACACTTACCGAACCGGATATTGACTTACTAAAAAAAATATATCAAAATTTTATTGAGGGTATTATGGGTATAACCCGAGAAGAGCAAAGCGGAAAAAGCGCCGAAGCCTTAAACGGAGTTATGAATTTGGTTCTTAATCTTCGTAAAAAAGCTAAGGATAATAAAGATTATGCCACTTCAGATGAGATACGCAATAAATTACAAGACGCAGGCATTCAAATAAAAGATGGAAAAGAAGGCGCAGCTTGGGCCATGTTGTGATGGGCTGATTTGTATTTAGGCTAAAAGCTCTTTTAAAATTTGTATCGATTTTACTTCGCCAAAATTAGGAAGGTGTAATTTATACAAGAGTAATAATAAATTTAGCAAGTTACTTCTTACTTCGCTCGTACAGTGAAAATCTGTTTTTTTGCTTAACAATTGGTTCAAATAAAAAGCGTCATTGCTATCGGCATAATGCAGATGTTGCGCAGGCAATGTAGCTGTAAAAATACCCTCTTGCACATCAAATAAAGTATTTTTTTCGTTGTAATTATTATGGGGATAAAAACCCAAATGCCAAGCCATTTCTATTAAAAAATGTAAATGAAAGTGGGCGGTATCTGCGTGAGAACTATCGAGGAGGAGGAGTTGCTGGGTGATAAAAAAAAATAATTCTTTATGCTCGGGTTGTTCGCGCAAGGATTTTATTAGTATTTCGTTTAAAAAAACAGCTAATGTGTTTTTTACCGGATTGTTGTGCAACGACTGATACACATGCAACACCTGAATATTGCTAATACTTTGCAGGCTGCGCGTGTTTTTTACGTTTTCTGTAAATTCAATTTGATTGAGCGGTAATACGTGCGCTGCTTTTATTTTTGATGCAGCCGAATGTCCTACATGCACGATATAACTTTGCATACCACGTTGTAGGGTATATATTTTCAAGATGTTTTTTTTTTCTTGAAACCGAGTGCTTTGCAAAATAATACCTTGATTTTTTTGCTGCATCTTAGTTCATTACCATTATTTTGGTAATTTGTTTTTGAGAGCCGTCGGGCAGGGCGCAAATAGCCATATAAATACCGGATTTTACTCGTTGTCCTTTTTCGTTTTGAGCGTACCAAACTGCTTGCCCGCCTTGTGAGGTAGTTTCATATACAAAGTTCCCGCCCTCATCTACTATCTTTACGGTAGCGCCGGCCATCATGCCGTGTATCAATATAGGGCCCGCGTAGTTGGGCTTTACCGGGTTGGGGTACGCATATACATTTTCAAAGCTGGTGTTGCCCTCTTGTATTATATTTTGAAACGATTGTATGCCCTTATCCGTACTAATAAATACTTCGCCCGTTTTTCCGTTTACGTGCACATCAACAATGTTATTAGAAAAGAGCGGACTGTTTTGTGTGGTAAAATGATAGATTTGGGTTTGCCCATCGGGCGAAAAATAAAACAAACCATTGCCGGTGGTGCCTACCCACTTGTAATTGCCTCCATCAACAAAAATAGAAGTAACGGCGCTGGTTTGCAGCAACAATTGGGTTTGCCCATTTTGAGTAACGTATATGGGTTGAGCGTCCCAGCCGCTGGCTTGAGTTAAAATGCTGGTAGGGTTATAAAAAACATAAATACCTTGGTCGGTGCCTGCCCACATATTGTTGTTTTTATCCATCGCTAAACTGATAATGTTGTTGGTAGGCAAGCCCCCTTTGCCGGCTATATTTACTAGGTTTATCGAATTACTGGTGTTGGGTTGCGAGTAGTTGTTGTCTTTTTGGTATAAAACAATTCCATTTCCAAAAGTGGCTAACCATACCATGTTGTTGGAGTCCACAACCAATTGATTTACATTTAACGAGTTGGTAGAGCCCAAGAGATTGGAAAAGTTTAAGTTCGTCCATGTTCCGTCGTTTTTTTTCACGGTAATACATTGGGGGGTAGCGTCGCAGCCAATCCATAAGTTGTTGTTGTAGTCAGAGCAGAGCGCGGTTACTTGTGTCCACGTATCTCCCGGAAAGTTGCGGTAAGGTATGGCGCTGTTTCCTCCATTGTATTGGCTTATTAAACTATCGTTTTTCATTTCAAGCAAGCCACCATTAAAAGAACCTGCGTAGTAATGCGTATCGTCGTTATTATCAAAGGCAGTGCAAATAACATCGTACATCAGGTTGCTAGAAGTAGCGTGGTTGTTTACGGTTTTCCAGGTTCCGTTATTAAAAGAATAAGCTCCGGTTTGCGACCAGGTATTGTATTTGTTTTGATAACCCAAATAGTTGGATCCGGCTATTACATGGTTGTTTTGTATTTGCATTTTTGCAGAAAGCACTCCGGTGGGGCCATTTATTTGGTATTGCAGCGGTTTATCGGTGGTGGTGTTTTTAAAAGATAAAAGGCCATACACTTTATCGGCTTGCCAGTACCAACCGGCACTGGTAGGGTCGGGCATCATATCCATTGGGAAAGTCCACCAGCTATTAGCCGGAAAGCCATATTGCGCCGCTATGAGGTTGGCACCTGAGGTATTGTATGCTTTAAAACCCATATTATCTATAAACATAAATTGAGTATTATCGTCGGATACTTTTATTTTTTTTATAAAATCGGGAGCAATGCCAAAAGGAAATTTAGTCCATGCGCCGGTGCTGTTATTTTTCATATAGAGGGTATCTATATTGGTATTGCTTGGGGGTGGGTTGGGGCTGTAATTTCCCGAATAACAGGCTATAATGCTGTTATTAAAATTGACTACACCGGTGTAGCTAACATTAGTAGTAGGCAGGTTGCTTACTGCTGCCCAGTTGGTAAAACTGGCAAGATTAGAGGCGTTTATAGAGGCTTTTAGCAATCCTGTTGCCGTAGCGGCATAAATACTATCGGCTGAAAAAGCTACTTGATATACATTGGTATAAGAGCCGGCGGCTCCAATAATATAGGTGTCTTGAAATTGTAAGGCATCGGTATTAAATACGGCTATGCCAAAAGCGCAAGCCAGGTAGGCGTTAGCCCCTTTAAAGGTAATTTCATTTACGTTTTTGTTGTTTATTCCTTGTTTGTTAAGTAGGTCTGGTATGTTGGTGATGGTTCCGTTTTTTAGCACATCTATATTCCCATTTTTATATACAATCAGGAGTGCGTTGTTGTAGGGATTGTTGCGCACCAATATAGGCTCTATATCGCTTAGTCCGTTTGTTTTATTTAACCTAGAGAGTGCATTATCTGCCTTGTTGTATGAAAAAACACATTCGTTGGCGGCTGCATAAATAGTATTGCCTTGGTAACTTATAGAAAAGGTTTGGTCATAAGGCAAATGATCGCGCCATTGAAAAGATTTTAGCGCATTTTGTCCGTATAAATGAACTCCCAAGTACAGCGTAAAAAAGCAGATAAGTTTCCTCATAATATGTGCAAACGAAAGTACGCCTTTTTTAGTATAAAACAAAAAACTAATAGGTGCTTAATGCCTTTTTAGCTTTTTTTAGCAAGTCTTTTTTATCGCGATAAAAAGTGTAAGAAACACTAAAGCCGTAGTAAAAAAAAGGTTTTAAGGATTCGCCCGTTTGGTTGAAAGGAATGTTGTAATACACCCCGGCGCTTACATCGCAGTTGGCAAACGATGCTTTTATAGGCAGGTACAATTCGTAATCAATAAGGCGGAACTTATTATTGTTTTGAGGCACTATGGGGGCTGTGTTGTAGATAGGCAAAAAATTACTGTTGGCGCCTATTAAGGTCATTTCGGGAATAATATACGTGCGTATTTTTTTAAACAAGGTGCCTATGTAAAATTCTTGACTTAATTCTAAATCGGTTTCAAATATATTGACCGTACCAAACATATAAAACTCGGATAGTTCTACATTAAACCATTCCAGTTCGGCAGCGGCGCGCGCCTCTAATGAGTTTTGAATGGCTTTTTTTACAAAGCTGCTTCCGTTGTAATAAATCCAGCGTTCGTAGCTTACGCCGGTGCTAAAAATATCGTTCCATTGTTTGTCATACCCTACCCCTATATCCGATTTGGCAATGGCATTAGGCGTAGCGTCTTTGCTCCAGTAGTAATTGGTATTGTATAAATAAAATCCTTTACCGCTAGATAACACGATAGAAGGAATAAGAGTGTATTGGTTAAGGCCAAACGTTCTGCCCCAAAAAATGGCTTTATTGGCTCCGTCCATACTAAGCTCTAAGGAGGGTAGTATATCTTTTATAGAATCTATACGGCTTAAAAGAGAGTCGTTTTCTCTGAAGAAAAAACTTTTTTTTCGGTTCATGTCGGGGGTTCCTCTTTGAGCACAGAGAGGTAAGCAGGTATATAGTAAGCACAACCAAAAAAAAGCACGTTTGCTCATGTTTTTATTTTGTGTGAATTTTTACCGGGCTGCCCCACCATTTTTTATTTCCGGATAAAGTTTCTCCTTTCATTACCAACGAAAGTGGATATAGCTCGGTATCGTTTTCTATTTTGCTGCTGTACAACACAATGCTTCTGGCGCCAATGCTGCATCGGTCGCCTATATGCACGGGACCTATTTTCATAACCCTATCTTCAAACAAATGGGTTTGTGGGCCGCAATCGGTATTAAAAACCACATCATCGCCTATGCGCACCATATCGTACTCGGTAATATCGGTGGTAAGCATACAAGCACGTTTTCCAATTTTAGCTCCTAAAAATCGTAAAAACACCGGCAGCCAAAGGGTGCCCTCCATAAATTCTAAAAAATAAGGCACTGCCAGCGACTCGTACGTGGTGGTAATGGCTTCGCTTTTCCAAACAGCCAAGGTCCACATGGGCAATTGTTTTTCTTTGTAAATACCTACTAAAAGCCATTTGGCTAATGCCGTACACAAAAAGGAAGGAAAGCCTACTAAAGCAATATAATAAAGAGGCAACATAACAAGTACATAAAAAAACGAATGTTCTACAATAAGTTGGTGGCCAAAGGTAATAAATAACATACTGAATAAAGTGATAACCGACAGGGGAATAATAACCCTTGCAAACTCTACCATGCCACGTGCCCATTTGCGCACTAGGGGAGGGTTTATGGTAAGCTGCTCCGGAAAAGAATTAGACTCTTGTCGGCGAGGCAAACCGATAGGAGGGGAGCCTACCCATGTTCTAAAACCACTGGCCTCTACTTCCTCCGGTGAAGGAGGAGTAGATAGCACTCCAATCAATAAGTTGCTGTCTATTTTCAAGCCTTGCGGAATTACAGCGGCATTGCCCAAAAAGGTCATATTGCCTATTTCGGTTGGTTTTAGAGTCAGCATCAGGTCGCGCACATCGGCTTCTCCTAAACTTACGGCATCAGCTACAAAGCCTCCTTCGCCTATAGAAAGAAGCTCGTGTGTGGCCTCTCCTGCTGTTGAAATTTCTGTTTTTTTACCCACCTTAGCGCCAAATGCCCTAAAAATAGGAGCAATAAATATAGTAGCATAAATAGGGTGCAGCACGTTTAAGGATATGTTCATCATTTGGTCGTTGAGCCATTTAGCTAAATAGGTAGTACTGTATATGCTGTAAGAACCTGTTTTTATTTTACTACGAAAAATTTTAGAACTGATGATTGTTTGCAAAAGAAATACCAACACATAGCTTAAAGCAAAAATAGGAGTAAACCACAGGTATGAGAAATTAATCCCATCTAAATCGTAGTGCATCTCGTTCATGGTAATGATGGTAGGAAGTAAGGGGGTAATAAATACTAAGGGAAGAGTAAACAATAAGAGAGAAAAAATAAAAGCGTATTTTATTTTTGTTTTTTTTGCTACCCTTGGAATATGAGCCTCTGTGCGTGCTTCTTTTTTCTTTACAAAAGCAGCAGGGCTTCCTTTCCAGAATTCATCTTTTGGGATAGCCACAGCAGCAGGGATAAAACTTAAATCATTTAATTCGGCATTTTCTTCTATACGAGTGTTGCCACTAATAACCGAGCTGTTGCCAATATAACAATGAGAACCTATATGTATGCTGCGAATTTTTAGATAATGATTTTCAATACAGGCATTGTCCAACAGCACGCCGGAACCAATACTTACATTATCTCCTAAGGTTACTAAATCGGTAGCACCCACTATAAGCGAGCTTAACTGCGTGTTTTTCCCTATCTTCATGCCCATCATGCGTAGATATACCGGGTACAGAGGCGTATCAGCCAAAAATTGTACACTGTTTAGTTTTTGAAAATTTTGAACCAACCACCACCTAAAATAGTATAAGCCCCACAGCGGATAATCGCCTTCTTTTATTTTACCCAGCACTACCCACTTTACCAAAACGCTTATTAAATTAAACAAAGGCATTAAAAAACAAAAAGAAATAAAGGCTACAATAATTCCGTATAAATGGTTGCGTGTATTTACAAACGCGTAACTGTAAGCCATAAAAGGCAGAAAAAATTGTATGGCAAATAAAAAATAGATAAACGGAAGTGTAATGGTTTGTGCTATAGAGCAAAGAGCGTGAGAAAAACGCGTGTAAGGAAGTGTTTTTTTAATTTCATTTTTTATTTCTATGGGTTCTTTTTTCTCGTTTTCCCAGTGAACAAGTAATTTTTCTAAAGGACGAATAGTATATACATCTTTAAAAGAAGCACTTTCTATCCCTACTTTATCCCTTACTGCCGAAACAAATAAAGCGCAGGTAAAAGAGTCGCCTCCTATTTCATTAAAAAAATCGTCTGTGTTTTTTATGTTTTTATTAGGAAAAATGTTTTTTAGAATGGCGTATATTTTATTTTTTGTTTCTTGTATGTGCTCGTAGCTTTCTTGATGCGTTTCTTCTTTTTGCGTATAGTTTTCGGGAATTAGCAATTGTTTTCGGTTTATCTTTCCGCTGGGCAAACGAGGTATTTCTTGCACTTCTATAAAATCCTGCGGAAGCATATAAGGAGGCAAGGCTTGCGCCAACTCTTGTCGTAATAAATTTTTATTTAAAGGTATGTGGTTATACATACATACAAAGGCAGCCAACCAATCTTTTTTTGTTTCTTCTTTTATCAACTTTACGGCGGCTTCTTTTACTCCACTAATGCTTAGCAAGCGCGACTCTATATCACCCAACTCAATACGATACCCGTGTAGTTTTATTTGGTCGTCTATGCGCCCTAAAAACTCAATGTTTTTTTCGCTGCTTATTTTTACCAAATCTCCTGTACGGTAAATACAGGTTCCGTATAATGTTTGTAAGGATGCTGGTTTTTTTAAAAATTTTTGAGCATTTAATTCCGGTCTTTTAATATACCCTTTTGATACGCCTATGCCGCTAATAATTAGTTCGCCTTCTTGCCCTATGGGCAGGGCTTGCAGGTTTTCATCTACCACCGCTATACTGTAATTGGGCAGTAGAGTACCTATGGTTATAGCGCTTCCTTTTGTTAGAGAAGCCATGCTGGCAGAAACCGTAGTTTCAGTAGGGCCGTAGCTGTTGATGAATTTACGTTTGCGCTGAGTCCATTTTTGTAGTGCCAAGGGAGTGCAGGTTTCGCCCCCTGCATTTACAATACGTACCGTAGTGGCATCGCGTGGCATGGCCGATAGCAGGCTGGGTACGGCGTGTAGCACGGTGATGTTGTTTTTTTCTAACACCGAAGGTAAATCGTTGATGGATTTGGCTGTTACTACATCAGCCACCCAAAGGGTAGCGCCTACTAAATAGCTAATCCAGGTTTCTTCGCACCACATATCAAACGAAACGGAAAAACCTTGATATACGTTATCGTTTGCTTCTATCCCAAGTACGCTTTGCTCCGCCCGTATTAAATGACAAATTTGCTGGTGCGTAATTGGTATTCCTTTAGGCTTTCCGGTACTGCCCGATGTGTATATAACATAGGCTGTATCGCCGGGGTTTACTTTAGGCAAAGCGACGCTATTTGTGTTTTCTTTTACATGGATGTGTACCTGTATTTTATGCAGATGAATAGCTAAATCTTTATCTGTAAAACAAGCCTTTGCTTCAACTTCGTTTAGCACTTCGTGCACACGCTCAAAGGGAGTATCATAATCTAAAGGAACGTAGGCGGCACCTGCTTTTACTACGGCTAAAACAGCGACATGTAATTCGATGCCACGAGACAAGTAAACGCCTACAAAATCGCCGGCTTTAATACCCAAACGAACTAAATGCGCTGCGTAGTAATCGCTTAAAAAATCCAACTCGGAGTAGGTACTTATTTTATCATTAAAAATAAGAGCCGCTTTTTGAGGGTATGCTTGAACGGTGTTTTTAAAAACGGCGACTAGGCTTTCTTGTTTTATTAGCTCGTCTCGCTTTTCTCCGTATAAAATACTTAATGCACTTGTTTCAGTTACTGATACCTCATTTTCTTTTTTTTGCAGCATACCTACCTTTTACTCTTTGATGCTGTAAGCGGGTGTAGGTTTAAAAAAATAATGAGAAAGGCCTATACTATTTTTGTTTTTTTAGCGTTATGCCAAAAAAGAATTGTAAACGCATGGATCATAACAAACTAAAAATACTGAAAATCAGAGCTTACAGTGCTTTGGTGCTTATGGGTTTTATTGTTTTATCTTGTAAAAAAGATGTAAACATAACACCTGTAAACAATATCGCTCCTAACAGAGCGGCATCAGCCAACTACTTGAAGCTAACCGTAGGTAACTACTGGGTTTACGCCCATTACACGCAAGATTCTTTAGGGAACGATACGCCTACCAATCAGTACGATAGTTTGTATATCTCTAAAGATTCCGTTATTAACGGTAGAACTTGCTATTATTTTGTACACTCTATTTCTCCGAGCATATCTATATTTGGGGCTCCTGTAAGTTGGGTAACCGATTCCTCTTCTATCCCAGTAAGCGTTCTTACAAGTGCCTCTTCCTATTCTGTCCATTCGTTGTTTACGCCCCCTATGCTGGTAGATCCTGCTCACATAAACGACACTACCTATGTTTTTGTAAGCGCACCATCTTCTACAACATCGTACACCAATTATGTTATTCCTCAAACATTTACAAACTGTGTAGTTCCTGCAGGTACGTACTCCGGTTGTTCGTACCACGTAAGTATTGTTTTTAAAAGCGGGGCTCAAATACTTTACGACAATAAAAAAGTTTTGGTAAACTACACTCCTAATATCGGAGTTTGCTACATACGAAATGCAGAGTATGTAAACCAAATATACAGCCATTCTGCTGATGTTTGGAAACTGGAGCGCTATTACGCGCAATAGTTTTTGTTACGAAAAAAAATTATCCTACCGTAGTATTTTGCAATACCGATTTAGAATCTATAGCGTCGCGCAGGGCATTGCCTACCAGCATAAAGGCAAGCACTAACAACATAATAGCAATACCGGGCGTAAAGGCTAAATAAAAGGCATCGGACGAAAAAATAAAGGGACGGTGGTCGTTAATCATTTTGCCCCAACTGGCCATAGGAGGTTGCGCCCCAATACCCAAAAAGCTAAGGCCGGCTTCGGTAAGAATGGCGGTAGCAAAGTTAGAAGCCGAAATAACAATAACCGGCCCCATAACATTAGGTAAAATATGCTTAGCAATAATTCTATTGTTTTTATAACCTAAGGCGCGCCCGGCTTCTACAAATTCTTTTTCGCGCAGGCTCATCACTTGCCCGCGCACAATACGAGCTACATCTACCCACATCGTAAGCCCTACCGCCACAAAAACCTGCCAAAAGCCTTTGCCCAGCACTAAAGTTATGGCTATAACCAAGAGCAAAGTAGGTATAGACCATACCACGTTAATAACCCACATAATAGCATCGTCTATCCACCCCCTGTAATATCCGGCCAAAGCGCCCAATGCTACTCCTATAAAAAGCGAAATAATAACGGCAATGAAGCCTACCGAAAGCGAAATACGGGTGCCAATAAGCATGCGGCTTAGCATATCGCGCCCCAACCTATCGGTGCCTAAAAAAAACTTTTTAGTAATGATGTTGTTTTTTTCTACCTCTTTTTGCAAATCTCTTACTTGGCACGTTTTTTTTTCGCTGGAGCCCATTTGATAAAACTCTATCAAGCCGTTTTGTTCTTCATTTTTTACCGGTAAGTTTAGGTTGATATCATACAATACATCAGCTAAATTATAGCGCATTTTAACGCCGTGATTGGGTATGTTTCCTGTATATTCTTCTACTACAATATCGTTGCCCGAAAAGGTATAATCATACAAAGAAATATAGGTATAATCGCTTTGCTGACCAAACAGCATTTTTTGAAACCAATTAACGTGATGCGTTTCTTCGTTTTTGCGAATTTTAAGCATGCACACACTAAAACCCGGTGGCTTTATTTGTAGTTCGGGCTTTTGGTCGTTGCAGTTGGGTGTAGAATCCGGAGTTATTAAATAACCCAATACAAAAACGAGTATAGAAAGGCTAATAACAAACAAGCCCGCCATACCCAGCTTATTCCGCTTAAAGCGCTTCCATGCCATTTGGCGCAGCGAGTGGTTTTCGTCTATTGGTTTATTTTCTGTACTCAACACCTGTGTTTTTTCCTTTCCAAATAGGGGTTATTACTAAAGAAGCCGCAAAAATAAACGGAGTATAAAAGATATTCATTACAAAAGCAGGAATAAAATATATAAAATTAGGTTTTTGCTTATACATAATTGCGCCTAAAAGTACAAACAAAAAATCAATTACAAATTTGCCGGCCAAAGTTAATAGACAAAACCTATTGTTAAAGCCGCTAAAAAGCAATACCAGAGCGCTGAGTTGGATTAAAAGCATGAAACTACCCACAAACCAAGCTGTTTTTAAGGTTATGTGTTTTCCTTTGGATAGCCAACGCAAGCGTTGATGTAAAAACAAGACAAAAGAAGGCGCGGCTAATGAACATACCAATGTATCTGTTTGTTGAGTGGTTGTTATCCTGTATTTTTTCTGTATAAAACGTTGCAGCAAAAACAGGTCGTCGCCAGAGGCTATGTGAATGTTGTTTTTGTAGGGATTAGCCTCTATAAAGCAGCTTTTTCTATACATTAAATTGGCACCGCTGCACACAAAAGGAAGGTTTTTTTTTGTAAAAGAAAAACTCAAAACCTGTATGGCAATCGCTTCAAAGCACTGAAAAGAAGGTAAAAAGCCATATCCCGTAAGCAATACCGGCGCTATAAGCAAATCGGCTTTTTGTTGGACAAACCGATGCGCCATTTGTTGCAACCATTGCTTGCTGGGCGTGTAAGTATCGGCATCGCGCGTGATGATGATGGCGCCCGTGGCTTGAGCAATGCCGGCTTCTATAGCTTGCTTTTTACCCGATGCTGCCAGGGGCAGCGAAATAATACAAAAAGGAACCGCTGCCTGCTCTAAAAAAGAACGCGCTGTTGTTTCGGAGGCATCGCTTGAGTGGTCGTTAATTAAAATAAGTTCCATTTGCCCTTGCGTAAAATCTTGTTCCACTAAGCTTTTTAAGCAGCGCACTATGTTTTCTTCTTCGTTTTTAAACGGAATAAGAATGCTTATTTTTTCGGTAGGGATAAGAAAAGAAGGTTCTTTTTTTTCTCTATACATAAAAAATACCGCAAGCGAACCCAGCAAAAGAAGGGCATAAAGAAAAAAAATAAATACAGCTATTTCCGACATCATATCCTTTGAAAAGAAAATTTATTTCGCATAAAAAAAACATAACCCAACAAAGAAGGGAACACGATGTTGATAAACCACAACAAGGTAGAAGCGGTGCTCAGCTTCCAATCGTTGCTGCCTAAATGGCCAAACAACAAAGTTACCACAAAGGCGCGTATGGCCACCTCTACAAAACTTATCATGGGTATGGTGCTCAGCAATAAATAGGCTACTGTTATGGCGCCGCACACCTGCCACCAGCTGCCCTGTACGCCACAAGCAAGTAACAGCAGGTAAAACTGAAGGCTAAACACAAGGTATCTACACAAAGACAAACACAACAGTTTCATTATTTCTTTCTTTTTTACACGTAAATTTGAAAAATGATATTTTTTTAAAAAAGATTGGCGGCGTACCCAAGCTATAACCGTATTTATTTTTAATAAAATGAGACTTACCAACAACAGTAAAGTCAGTTCGCTGGTTAAAATAATAAAAAAAAGAGTTCCTTCAATGCCCGATGAATAGCTTACCAAGCCTGCACAGCCCATTACAACGGTAATGATAAGTTGTGCAAAGCTGCCTACAAAATGCAAGGTTCCGGCTTCGGCTCTGTGCTCCGGCTTAAAAAACAGCACCCTGCCGGCAAATTCGCCCAGGCGGGCAGGCGTAAGGTTGCCCATGCACACGCCTACCCATACGCTTTGCCATAGTTCCAGAAAAGTTTTTTTCTCTAAAGAGAGGGTGAGCCGCCTCCATTTTAATACCTCGATAGCCCAATTAAGAAACAATAAAATAAAGGCGGCGGCTACATACACTGCATTTTCGTGTTCAAAAATTTCTTGTACCGAATGTAGCTGTTGCACCGAATACGAAGCGTATAAGCGCTGCCCAATAAGAATTAGGCAAGCTACACCTATAAGAATTTTGAGCCCTCTTACTTTGTTGCTTTTTAGTTGCATTAAGGTGTTTTTGTTTTTTTAGGTTGTTTGCTTTTTGTAACAGTTCTTTTTTTTACATACATAGCTTTGTATTCTTTTTGCGTTAGGGTGGTATCCCACCCGCCCACTTTTTTATTTGTACTGTGTTTGTTTAAACCCATGTACGTTAAGCTGGCATCTTCATAGCGTTTAAACTTATAAACGGCATCATTCATTAACGCAGCATTAAATACATTTAAGCTTACCAACAAGTTAAAGTCGGTTATTGCTAAGCCGGTTACTTTTTTAAAAAGGGCGGGTTCTATTTGTGTAATAATGTCTTTTAAACTATTTTCTCTAAAGTCGGTGAGGTACATAAATACCGGAATACGAGTAGCAAATTTTATTAGCTTGCTCTGTATTTGCTTTCGTTTGCTTTGATATTCTTTTTCAATGTCCGACAATTTTTTCTTTTGAGGTAAGCCCCCTCCGTTGGATTGTCGCTTCGCTTTTTTTACGGCTTCAGATTTGCTGATGATGCTTTCAATATCTTGATTTAGGTTTCTAAACCCTTCTATCTTCATCAATGCTTCCATTGCTTTTTTATTTGCCATCAATCGGGCTAGTGTATCGTTATCTACATGTACCAGCAAGGCGCTTTCCCATCGTCGGGCTAATAGGGTTGCGGTTGTGCCGCTCATGGCTATATCTAAGATGCCTGCTGCATCTACTTGTTTCATAGAGCTGCCGTCGTAAGCAAGCACCGGAAGAAAGTGGATAAACTCGGCAACCTTTGCTTCGGGGTTGGTTTCATGAACATTGAGCCGGCAGCTGTAATCAGCAATTTGCCGCAAGGCTCTGTCGGGTGCAAAATCAAATACATAACATTCTTCTTTTAGTATTTCTTCCTTGTTAGGCGATTTGCCGTCTGGATTTTTAATAACCCAAGGTGTTTGCACTCGGAAGGCTGCCTGAAAATAGGTTTCCGGACTTGAAGAATTTCGGAGCATAAAAATACCCGTCCATGGTTTTACCGAAACGCCTGTGGTGAGTTTGCCGCAAGACAGGGTAATGGTTTTTGATTGCAGGGGTTCGTTCATTCCGTTTAGTACAGGTTCCAGTGCTTTTACTCCCATTCCTGCTTCTGTGCCGGCAGCAATAATTACTTTGTAATCGTGATAAAAGGAGTTGTTTTGTTTTTTCAACAGGTTTGCCATGGCATGGCATGAGGCCACCGAAGGCAAAAACCAAAAAGTGTGATTCAACACACGAAGTAATGGGGTGTGAGAAAAGGGTAAGGGTGGTTTTTTTGCCCCCATTTTTAAAAGGTCAATGGTTGTTTCTTTAAAATCGCCACGTATTAGGTTTAGCCATTTTTGCACTTCGTCTTCGTATTTAAAATGAGCTTTCTTTCCCACCCCTTCAGCATAAAAAAACACATTCAAGTCAAACTCGTTAAACTCACCTTGCATGGCTATTTGCCTTATAGCATCAGGCAGTTGGTAGGTAAGCATAACCATTCTTGGCAAGCTTGCGTAAGGATTTGCCCCATCTTTTTTATCCCAGTTTTCTTTAGCCCCTTGTTCGTCGGAATAGGTCCAATTAAAAATCTGTTCTTCAATAAATTCTCCAGAGTTGATGGCTCTGAATGGTGTTCCCGATAAATACAAAAAGTGATGCGCTTTAATGGACAAAAGATCTTCCAGCGTATTTATTTTTTTTTCGTCTGGAAATCCATCTTGTTCTATTTTCTTAAAATCTTCAATCTCTTTTTCTGCTTCGCTGTCTTGCCCAAATAAATCTTTGGCGTTTTCGCGCCAAGCCCCAAAATGGTATTCGTCAAACACAATACAATCCCATTCGGTTTGGTGCACCCATTTATTTTTTACTTTTATGCTTCCATCTTTTTGTGTGCCTAAATAATCTTGAAACGAACCAAAACACACTAAATTGGTTTTTGATAAATCGGTTTTCTTGGAAATATTTTCAGCTTCATTTTTTGAGAAGAATGTCCACCCTTTAAAATCGGTATGGGTGTTTAAATCTTCACGCCAGGCATCTTCTACAGCAGGTTTAAACGTTAAAACCAACAGCTTTTTCCATTTCAATTGTTTGGCAAGCTGATAGGTGGTAAAGGTTTTGCCAAAACGCATTTTGGCGTTCCACAAAAAGTGCGGTGTTTTATTTGGGTTTTCTTTTTTAAAACTCTTGAAGTAAGCAATGGTTTTGGTTACGGCTTCTTGTTGCTCAGGTCGCATACCAAAATTCAGCACACGGTTGTCTTCGCTGCGTTCACCTGTTTTAATTTCGTGAATAGCTTGGTGCAATTGCTTGAGGGTGCAAACAAACCATTCGCCTTCCGGGTTTTTTATTTTGTTTTTACGCAACAAGGCGTGAACGGCTTTGTCGGTAAAGCTGCTGCCGTCTGCCCGCATGGCGCTTTCTTCCAACACAATGTTGAAAGTGGCACGGGTAGCACCAATTTGTTCTTTGATGCGCGTTTGCGCATCACGGTCGGTAAACCCAATTTTTATTTGCCCTTTGCGTTGGCTGTCGTTGGGTAGCTCATAAGCGTAAATGGTAGGATTAACGCTAGGACGTGGCGGAAAGAATTCTTTTTTACTCATTGGCAGTAGTTTTATTTCGGGCTATTTCTATTGCTTGATGTAGCTTTTGTTCTAATAATTTTAAGCTGGGGAGCTTGGTTAAGTATTCCGCCACCTTAATATTGCTGTTTTCTAATTGCAACAACTCCACGTGTTCTTGATTTTTAGTGGCACATAAAATCAAACCAATTGGAGGATTTTCTCCATCTACAACTTCGTGTTTTTCTAACCACCTTAAATACAATTCCATTTGCCCTTTATAGGCTGCTTCAAACTTGCCCAATTTTAGTTCAATAGCCACTAAGCATTTCAAGCGTCTATGATAGAAAAGCAAATCCAAATAATAATCGTCATAATCAATGCTTATTCGTTTTTGCCTTGCCATAAACGCAAAATCAGAGCCCAATTCGATAATAAATTTTTGGAGTTCCACCAAAATACTTTCTTCTAAATCCTTTTCGGAATAAGTATCTTTTAGACCTAAAAAATCAAGAAAATAAGGATCTTTAAAAACTAAATCAGGCGAAATTCGTTGCTCATTTTTAAGCAATTCCAAATCGTTTTGAATGGTGAGTTCCGGCTTTTTACTTATGGCAGTACGTTCGTAAAGCATGGAGTTGATACGTTCTTGTAAAACTCGTGTACTCCACCGCTCTAGTTTGCACATTTCAATGTAGAATGTTCTTTTCAATGGCTCATCTATGTAGATAATAGATCGAAGATGAGTCCAGCTCAATTCTCTACTCACTGCGTAGAGAATTTCCTTATCCTGAATTGTCTCCGCAATGCGGAGACAATGTCTTAGATGCTTTTCGCCCCATCCTTTGCCATATTCTGAAACCAACTGTGTACTTAAAGTTTGCACAATTTGTTTTCCATAATCTGCTCGCCCACGCAATAAAATCTCCTCATTTATACGCTTGCCTATTTGCCAATATAACATGGTGATAGTCGAGTTTACCGCCACAGCCACTTGCTCACGACTTTGGGCTATTAACTGTTTAATATCAATAGCTAAATGCTTTTCTGGCGGAAAAAATTCTTTTTTACTCATTGATAAGATTGATAATAAGTTTAATCATTAATTCTTTTTCTGATGGGTTACTTTGCGCTACCAGCAATGCCAAAGCGGTTAATCCATTATCATTAATTTTTAGTTCGCCCGATTTTTTAAAACGGTGTTTGTTCTTTTCTAAAAACCAAATAAACAAAAATGCCCCTATGCGTTTGTTGCCATCGCTAAACGAATGATTTTTAATAATAAAATACAACAAGTTGGCCGCTTGTTCTTCAATGCTTGGATAAAGGTAGTTGCCATCAAAAGTTTGTACAATACTTAGCAAAGAGCTTTTAAAACTTTTATCTTTTTCGTTACCGAACAAATTGGTGGCTTCTTTTTGGGCAATGAGTTGTTTTTTTAATTCAGTAATGGCCGTTTTAGCTTCATCGTATTGAATTTCGTACGTTATATGTGCTGATAAATTCTTGGTTGTTACTGCGTGGCTGTCGTATTGATTGAGCAGTACAAAGCTTTTGGTATAGTTGCCCAATATTTCGAGCAAGCCTTTTGCTTCTTGTAGTTGCAAATTATCTGCTTTGCCCGATTGCTCAATGAGTTGTACCATTTTACCTAATTCATCCAATCGTTTTTGATTGATAGCATAACCTTTAGCCAAATAATCTTTCAGGCGTTGCGTAGCCCATTGGCGAAATTGTGTGCCATGCTTGGATTTTACGCGATAGCCAACGGATATGATTACATCAAGATTGTAGTACTCTATATTTCTTTCAATTTCCCTTTTACCCTCTTTTTGAACTGTCGCAAATTTTGCGACAGTTCGGAATTTATCTAATTCACCTTCTTCAAATACATTATTAATGTGTTTACCTATAGTTTTAATGTCTCTGCAAAAAAGGGATGAAAGTTGTTGACGATTGAGCCATACGGTTTCATTATCAAAATTAACATTCAATTCAACGGTATTGTCTGTTGTTTTATAAATTTCAATTTGCATAGTGTACCTGTTTTTGATTGATAGCATAACCTTTAACCAAATAATCTTTCAGGCGTTGCGTAGCCCATTGGCGAAATTGTGTGTCACGTTGTGATTTTACCCGATAACCAACAGAGATGATTATATCAAGGCTGTAGTACGACACTGGCTTATCGGAGCTTGCAATATACATTTTTTGCATATTGCTTTTTTCTTCAAGTTTCCCTTCTTTGAATACGTTACGTATATGGCGAGAAATAACAGATTGATCTCTATCAAAGAGTACAACTAATTGTTCTTGGGTTAGCCATACGGTATTGCTATCCAAATTAACTTGTAGTTCAATTTTATTGTCAGCAGAACGATATATTTCAATCTGGTTTTCCATTATAGGTATTTCATTTTTTGTGTTCATTTAAACGGTTCCAAAATGGAACTGGTTCATTTTCTGGTTTTTCTTCTTTCACTGTCTGTATCACGGATTATACGGATTTAGGGATTGCGCTGATTTTTTTGCCTATATTAATAATCCGTGTCATCTTTTAATCCAACTAATCCGTGATGCTGACTATTTTCCATCGGCCGTATCATGCTTTCTATAAACGCTATTTCTTCTTTGCTTAAACCGTATTTTTTGTAGAGCTTTTCGTCTGTCCATTCTTCGGTGAAATCTTGGAGGGGAACGAAACCGTAAGTTTTTGATGTAACGTGCTGCGTTGGTTTCAGGAGCAAAATCAAAAACCTTGCAAACTGGGAACGCAAATAAATGGATACATTCTTACAGGTTTTTTCATTTGCAAAAGGTCCTATAACCAAATACGTTTCTGTGCAAGCTGAGTTCGGTTCTGCTACAATTGGTTTACTCAAGATTAGATGTGGGAACGAGTCGTCTCCAGGGCTTGAATAAGGAATTACCACCTTCCAATCTTTTATCCATCGTTGATTTAATAAAACCTTTTCTTTACTAACATAACCTATGCCTCCATTTTGATACAGTTTGATTAAACCATTTGAGTTTTCTTTTTCCCCCCTAATATTTGTGGGTAAACCAAATGGTTTTCTCGAGCTAACAAGATTCGAAAACGAATTTTCTTTAAGTTTTTGTACTTTTTTCAAAATGCTCATTGCTTGATTGTATCTAACAAAGATGTTTGCCGACTTTTCAAGCAAGGGTCTAGTTGCTGATATTGTTTCGCCTTTGTTGTGATTTATTACTTCACAATCTCCTTTATGGTCTTTACCCCAAAGAAAATAACAAATACCACCTCTAATATTTAACCCCGGAAATACATCAGAAGTTTCGTGAAAGTCGTGCAAAACTTTCATTCGCTTATCTTTCAACATTTCATCACGAAACTCATCTAAACCTTTCCCGCCAGAGTACCAACGTGCCGGAACAATCATTGAAAGATACTTCGGGTTTAACCTTTTAGCTTGTTGAATAAATTTATGGTAAATGGGACTTGCACTCATTTGTGCTCCACCATCGCTCAGTTGATATGGTGGGTTTCCAATGATAACGTCAAATTTCATATTTTTTTCTTTAAAGAGTTTAAAAGGGTTTTGGGTGTGTATAAAATGGTAAGCGTAGTTTTCTAAGGCACCGGGGCGCTTATATACCTCTTGGCTGGCGCCGCATTGTGTGCATTTGCCGCCTGCCCACGTGTGTTGCATACGTTCATAGCCTATGTTGCCTTGCTTGTTGTTAAATGTTTCGCAAAAGGAGTACTTGCTGTTGGCGGTTTTGCTTCCATACACGCTGCGCCGGCTCATGAGGGAGGTAAGCTCGGTAATGGCTATGCCATACAGTTGTTTGGTAAAAATATGCTGAACGCGTTTTTGTTGGTTGGGTATTTTTTTAGCCAGCCCTTTGTCTAAACGCTTGGCTATTTCTCTAAGAAAAATACCGCTTTTGCACACGGGGTCTAAAAATTTGGCATCGGGGTTTTGCCAAATACTTGCTGGCAACAAGTTGAGCATTTCATTTGCCAACCCGGGCGGCGTAAATACCTCGTCGTTGCTTAAATTGGCTAAGCAAGAGAGCACATCGGGGTTATAATTTGTCTGCATCATTTGTCTGAATCGCTGATTTTTTGGATTAATGGATTTCGCTGATTTTGAGAAAGTACCAATCGTTTAAATTCAAGACTTTTAGCACCAAAGTTGATAAGTAAACCAACCTCCAAGCGATACGCTTTTAAATAATTCAAAGCCTGAGCTAAATGAACATCTTCAAGCTTAATCAAAGCTTTTAACTCAACCAACACTTTACCCTCCACCACAAAATCTGCTCTGCGTTTACCTATGGGTTCAGGCAAATTTTTATAGAAAATATCTTGTTCAATCTCTCTTGCAAACTCTAAGTCTGCTTGTCTCATTTCCCAAGCCAAAGCCCTTTGGTATATCACTTCTTGAAAGCCATTTCCTAAAAACTTATGTACTTCAAAAGATGCTCCAATGATTTTTTCTGTTATTTTCTTGTGTTTTAACTCTTCCATAATCAGTGTTATCTTTAAATCCATTAAATCTGCGATTCTGACAGTTTCATAAAATGCACCAGTGGGAAATCTTTTACAGGCTCGTCAATGGCGGCTGCCTCGCCCTCATCATTAAACATAGAGAATTGATGTGTTTTTTCAACTAAAAACCTAAAAGCAAAATCTCTGCGTTTTATCATATAATTGTTTATGGCGCCCCACTCTGAAAATATAATGGGTTTTTTTGTTTGAGGGTTGGTAAAATCCAGGGCATCGCCCCAAAGTATATTTCTATTCAGTAGAAATTTTGCACTGCTAAAAAACGCCGCTTTGCACTTGTTTTTAAACAGCGCGGTGTATCGGTTGTTAATAATTTGGTAAAGGCGTTCTCTACATTCTTGGGCATTATCTTCCAAAATATCCACCCCGTAAATACTTGAAACGGCCATTATAGCGTAGCGCTCCCACTCGGTTTGACTTTTAGCATATCGGCTATCCACCACATTCAACTTTCTACTAAGCACCTCGGCTAAAAAATTGCCGGTACCACAAGCCGGCTCTAAGAAACGAGAGTCGATTCGTTCTGTTTCCTGCCTTACTAAATCAAGCATGGCGTTTACTTCACGTTGGTTGGTAAACACTTCGCCGTGGTCGGCCACGCGCTTTTTTGATTTTACTTGTTTAGATGATTCGGCGCTATTCACGTTTCTTATTTAGATATTTTTTTCGCTGCCTAAGGTACTTTTTTTATTTAAGCTTCTAATGGGGTAAAGATAACTTTTATTTTATGCTATTTGTTTCAAAAAAGTTATATCTTAGCAGAATATATCTTTACACAGATGAAGAAATTTTTACTTTTTTTTCTTTTCCTATTGCATTCAAAACTATTTATCGCTCAGAGTCCATTTTGGCTGCAAAGCGAGGGGAGCCCGAGTATTGATGAAAATTTAGATATTGCAAAAGACAACAATAACTGTTTAATAAGTACAGGATACTTTACCGGAACGCTAATATTACCCAACGGCACCGGGTTGACAGCTACAGGCACGGGTACTAGTGATGTTTTAATACAAAAAACAAACCCTTATGGACAGGTGCAATGGGCAGTAAAGGCAGGAGGAGCCGGCAGCGATAGAGGTATATCCGCAGCTTGCGATGCAGCAGGTAATACATACATTACAGGTTATTACTATGGTGCTGCCCAATTTGGAGCCTTTACTTTAAATTCAGTTAGCGGTTCTCAAGATGTTTTTATAGCTAAGCTAGACCAAAATGGCAATTTTTTATGGGCAAAAAGCGCAGGGGGGCCGTTAGCCGAAGATCCGTATAGCATTACTGTTGATGCTAACAATAACGCTATAGTAACCGGCGAATTCAAAGGCTCATCTGTTTTCGGCTCACAAACCCTTACTAGTACTATCAATCCATTTACCAACCAATATTCTTTTGATGTGTTTACTTGCAAGTATGATCAAAACGGGAACTTTGTTTGGGTTCGGCAAGGGGCAGCCCATCTCGATGATCGTGGGCTTGATGTAGGGACTGATGCGGCAGGAAATATTTTTGTATGCGGTCAGTTTTCGGATACTATTACTTTTGGAAGCACACATTTGAACCAAATTCAAAATGCCATTTTTATTCTAAAATACAATGCTGCCGGGCAAGAACAATGGTTTGTGCGTGCAGGTGCTGCAAGCAGTATATCCTACGCATTAGCTGTTGATGCTAGCGGGAGCATTTATGTAACAGGAGATTATACCGGTAATTTATCTTTTTATGGAACTACCAACAATTTTTTATATGGTACTTTTATCAATCGAATTTTTTTAGTAAAATACAGTAACAACGGCAGTTATATTTGGGGAAAAGAAGACGCTAGCAACTCCTATGTGTCATCAAGAGCCATAGCCTTAGATAATGCTCAAAACCCTTATATATTTGGGCAGTTTGGTTGCAAAATGGACGATTACAGCCTATTGGCAGGCGGCACCGGCATGTTTAACAGCATTGGTTTTTATGACTTGTTTATTACTCAATACGACGCAAGTGGAAATAGAATTTGGGCTCGTAACTTTGGCGGCCCTCTGTATGATAAGGCCCATGGCATTGTTTTTACTAATAACAACACACCTTACGTATGCGGTAGTTTTCAAGGTTCTCTTACGGTAGATAGCAGATACACTCCTTTTGACATTGACTCGCATTTCCCAGGAAATAATAGTTGGATATCTCTTGCTAACTGCAATAATTCCGCTAATTATTATCAAAGTGTAAATGCAGCAGGCTTTAGCGATTGTTTTATTTTACATGGATTGGATAGTTCTTGTGCCTATTATGATTACTACGCCCGAAGCGGGATTATAGGAGCTTGTACAAAAAATTTTGTAGGCGGCTGCATAGGTAATGCCTGCCCCGATACCGTTTCTTTTTGTGGCCCTAACTATATATATGCCTATACCCACACCGGGAATATTGGTGGTGTTGGCCCCTTTTATCATTACAGTTGGAATGTAGGCGATACTACAAACTATCTCTTAGCTACTGCCAGCGGCAATTACCATTGCACCATGACTACAATTGATGGATGCTTCTCTTCCGGAGATACTATGTATGTACGTTTGTACAATGCCCCGCAGCCCCCCACCATCACCGATAATATAGGTGTAAATACAAATCAGGCACCTCCTACCCATTCGGTAGAGGTGTGCGGAGGTACGGTTACGCTAACAGGGGGCAACCTACAAGGATGTTCCTACACTTGGTACGGAACGGGCATTGTATCTACCAGCAGCACTAGCTGCGTGGTAAATAAAACGGGTTTTTATACCTTTAAGTTAACCAATTCTTATGGTTGTACTGATACTAATGTGGTGTATATACAAATTGATACAGCAAATCACATAGGGCTTAAAACCAATATGCCCGATACTTTTAGAATATGCCAAGGGCAATGTATTAATTATTTTATTTACGACTCCATATCAAACCCAGCAGGTACAAGTCCATATTCTGCTTTTACTTCTCTAAACCAGGTCAACCCTGTTAGTCCTTACGCTTCTTGGTGTTGCGGTAGTTTTGCAAGCAGCAACAACCTTTCTTTATTAGTTTGCCCAGTAGCAACGGGTACTATAAATTTACATAGTCAGTATGTTTTTTCTTCGCTTTGTGGCAAAGACACGACCTACTTCAATAAAATTATTTACGTGATTGTAAATCCAAACCCGCATGCATCTATCAACCTTGCAGGAAACGCATTGATATGCCCCGGAGATACCTCCCTTTTAATTGCTACAGTAACCGTAACGCCCAGCGTTAATACTATCTACACCGTTTCGCCTAACGACACAATAAGAGCCGCCTATACGGGATATTACAATGTATCTGTTACGGCTACGGATACGATTACACATTGTTTTGCATCTGCCTCAAGTGGTCTTTATGCACAAATGGTAAGCAACCCTGTAATATCTTCTGTACCTTCAAATGGAATTATTTGCCCAAACGACTCTATTGAATTATTGTGCAACTGGCCCAATGCTGTTTCTTGGCAATGGTATGGCCCCTCTGGTATTATACCGCACAACAGTCAATCCATACATACCTCGATTCCTGGTTTTTACTATTGCGTAGCTACTAATAATACAAGTTGTGTATTAACCTCTAATACCATCGAAATAAAGCAATATAGTACTCCCTATTTAACGGCTTCCCCGCAAGCAACAGTATGTGCAGGGCATAACGTTCAGCTACATGTTATTAGCGGAGATACTAATTTTATACAATGGTTGCCTCCTTTAAACGGACATGGTGCTACAAGAATAGTTACGCAAAGTGGACTCTATTCGTGTAATGTAGTCTTATGCGGCATTACAACGGTATGCAGTGTATCTATTACCGTATCGCAGCCAATAGCTCATATTTCTATAACGGGCTCTACCGTTATTTGCCCTGGAGACTCTGTGCTATTACAAGCCAATGTAGGCATGGCTTCTTATCAGTGGTTGCCCAATAACCAAGCCTCTACCAGTATATATGCCTACACCGCGGGCAACTATACCCTCATAACAACTGATGTAAATGGTTGTCAGGCCCGTGATAGTGTAACGATAACTTACAGCCCCGGTACGCCTGCTCCACCTACGGTAAGCAATGATAGTATTTGCGCGGGCGCTAATGCTGTTTTACAAGCTATGTCTAGCAACACGGTGCAGTGGTATGCACAATCTTATGGAGGTGCTGTTATACATGTGGGTAGCAGCTTACTTACGCCTCCTTTATATGTTGATACCATTTTTTATGTGGCTAGCGTGAATGGATTTGGGTGTCATTCTATAAGAAAACCTATATACGTATATGTAAAAAACACATCTATTAAACCTACCGTTTCGGCAACTAAAGATACTTTATGTTATCTCGATACCCTTTATCTACAAGCTAATTTTGTTGCTGGTGCCACCTACCATTGGTATGGTCCTAACGGTTTTTCTTCTTCGCAGCCCAATCCACAAATAAATGCGGTAACGGCTTCCTCTGGCGGCACATACTCATTATATTTAAGCGGAAACGGCTGTACAAGTGCTACCGCTACCCTTAATATTAGTGTAATAAAAGTAAACACACCTACTCTATCTCTTACAAACGATTCTATTTGTGCGGGGCGCAATCTAACCCTTTATGCCCAACCCCCTATATCAGGATATCATTATACATGGGCTCCCCCTTCCGGAAATACTATTTCATCTCAAACATTTAGTATTATAAACGCATCAAATACCAACACAGGAACCTATACCTTGCAAGCCAGTATGGGGCTCTGTAAAAGCACATCAAGTATCTTTTCTATTTATGTAAAACCAAGCCCAACACTTACTATCAATACCACACAAATCAACCTTTGTTCTAATGACAGTCTTATACTTTACGCGCAAACCACGCCTATTTCTGCGTTGGCACACTGGCAAAACCTGGCCGGTTTTAATGCGAACGCAAACCCTGCTGTTTTTTTCCCTATCACTACCGCTAATAGCGGCTACTATTACTGTTATGCAAGTCTTAACGGATGTACTGCAAAAGATTCTGTAAAAGTAATAGTAAACAAACGCCCCAACTCTGTGAGCACCAGTACTTCGGTATGCGTACCGCCTATTATTTTAAAAGCCTCAAGCCCTAATGCTTTGTATTACTTATGGAGCGACGGAAGCCATGATTCAATAAAAACAATTACGGCATCGGGCACCTACTGGATAACATATTCGCTCAATTCATCTTGCACATTTACCGACACCTTTCACATCGCAATAAATCAAAATCAATTTGCGGATTCATTACCCAATATCGTTACTCCAAACAATGATAAAATTAACGACTATGTTGATTTTGGGAAATACCATTTCTTAACGGTTCAAATAGATATTTACGACCGGTGGGGAATCAAAGTGTTTGAAAGTTCGGACGTAAATGCCGTTTGGGCACCACAATGCGTAGATGGAACGTATTTTTATATCATTTCGTATAAAGAAGATTGCTCTTCAGAAAACAACTTTGAAACAAAAAGAGGTTTTATTACCGTAGTTAGATAAAGGCCCTGTTTAGTCAGAAAAACAAGCAAAAAACTGACAATTTTTCTTTTTTTTACAAAATGGCAACAAATTTGACGTACTTTCGCAAACCTTTTTAAGATAGTATCATGATGAGTACCGAAGAAATTGTAAATAACAACAGCCCCGAAGCGAATGAACCCGAAACCGGTAAACAATTTGCCGAAGAAGCCGGCAAAGCCGAAGATGTTTTGAAAAGCCTTGAAAAACAAGTAGCTGAGTTAAACGATAAATACCTGCGCCTATATGCCGAGTATGATAATTTTAGAAAACGAAGCGCCCGCGAACGCGCTGAATACCTTAGCACAGCCGGCGAAGAGGTGCTGAAAAGCTTGTTGCCCATTGCCGATGATTTTGAACGCGGCGTAAAAGCCGGCGAAACGGCCACCGATATAAAAGCCTTACACGAAGGCATGCACCTTATCTTTAATAAATTTCAAAGCCTGCTAAAAAGTAAAGGCATAGAAACCATGCCCAGCACCGGCGCCCCTTTTGACCCCGAAACTATGGAAGCCATAACCAGCATAGCCGCCCCTAACGCCGATTTGGTAGGAAAAGTAGTTGATGAGGTAGAAAAAGGATATAAAATGAACGGGAAAGTAATTCGTTTTGCTAAAGTAGTGGTAGGCAGCTAACACAAAATACATTATATAAAAAACCAATATGTCAAAAAGAGATTATTACGAAATACTAGGGATAAGCCGCAACGCTTCAGACGATGAGATAAAAAAGGCATATCGTAAATTAGCTATCAAATACCACCCTGATAAAAACCCTAACGATAAAACAGCCGAAGACAAATTTAAAGAAGCAGCCGAAGCCTACGAAGTATTAAGCAATAACGAAAAACGCCAGCGCTACAATCAGTTTGGGCATGCTGCCAACGCCTCATCAGCCTCGGGCGGTGGAGGTGGCCACTACGGTGGTGGCATGAATATGGATGATATATTTTCTCAATTTGGCGATATTTTTGGAGGCGCCTTTGGCGGAGGTAGCAGCTCTGCGCGCGGAGGCCGCCGTGTAAACCGAGGCACCAACCTTAGAGTAAAAGTAAAATTAAACCTGCAAGAAGTAGCCAACGGCGTAGAAAAAAAAATAAAAGTATCTAAATACGTAGCTTGCGGCACCTGCAAAGGTTCCGGAGCTAAAGGAGGAGCCGTAGATACTTGTAAAACCTGCCACGGCAGCGGCGTACAAACACAAATGCGCCAAACTATACTGGGTGCCATGCAAACCCAAACTACTTGTGCCACCTGCGGCGGACAAGGCAGCACCATAAAAGACAAATGCAACACCTGTCATGGCGATGGTGTGGTGCGCGGCGAAGAAATTATTTCACTAAACATACCCGCCGGCGTAGCCGACGAGATGCAGCTATCTGTAAGCGGCAAAGGAAACGCAGCGCCCCGAGGCGGCATAAACGGCGACCTTATTGTAGTGATTGAAGAAGAACCACATGAGGAATTAAAACGCGATGGGCATAACCTGTTCTACGAGTGTTACATATCTTTTATTGACGCCTCTTTAGGCACCAACATAGAAGTGCCTACCGTAGATGGAAAAGCCAAAATAAAAATAGACGCCGGCACCCAAGCCGGAAAAGTGCTGCGCCTAAAAGGAAAGGGCCTGCCCGACCTTAACTCCTACCACAAAGGAGATTTGTTGGTAAACATAAACGTATGGACCCCGCAAAGCCTTAGCAGCGAAGAAAAAAAGATATTGGAATCCTTGCGCGAAGCCAAAAATTTTAAACCCAGCCCCAACAAAAACAACAAAACATTTTTTGAAAAAATGAAAGAATACTTTGAGTAGCAACTACTCCAATCGTCATGAATAACCTGCATACTCATAGCCCCCAAATGAGCCTAATAGGGCGGCGCGAGTACGTTCACTTTCCGGAGCTGGATTTACAAAATATAGAAGCTAAAATTGATACCGGCGCCTACACCACCGCGCTGCACTGCAAAAACATTTCAATAAAAAACATACAAGGCAAAAACACCCTTTGCTTTACCCTATTAGACGAAACACACCCCGAGTACAACCAAAAAGAGCTTCACTACGAGCACTTTACCCAAAAAAACATTAAAAGCTCATCGGGCGAAACCGAGTTGCGCTATATCATTAAAACGCTGTTACTCATCGGTAAAAAAAGAATAAAAACGACCGTATCGCTTACCAATAGGGGCAACATGCGCTACCCCATACTGATAGGACGTAAATTACTAAAAAATAAGTTTTTGGTGGACGTAGCCAAAATTCATACCGGAGGTATTTTAATTAAAAAATAGTTGTACCTTTAAAGTCAGGAAAAACACCCTATATTCAATATGAAGTTAGTTATTCTTTCTCGCGGTAAAACCATTTACTCTACTAAAAGATTAATTGAAGCCGCCGAACAGCGTGGGCACGAAGTGCTGCAGCTGGATCACATGAAATGCGTATTAGGTCTTGAAAAAGGAAGACCACATATTTACTACAACGGGAAAGAAATTTCGGGAGTAGATGCCGTAATACCACGCATTGGAGCCTCCGTTACTTTTTATGGAGCTGCGGTGGTACGTCAGTTTGAAATGATGAAAATTTTTACCGCTGTTGAGTCGCAGGCCTTGGTGCGCTCGCGCGATAAACTGCGCAGCCTGCAAATATTATCTCGCGCAGGCATAGGCATGCCAAAAACTACTTTTGCCAACAAATCGAAGGATAAAGATATTGACCACGTGATAGAGTCGGTAGGAGGCGCACCCTGTGTCATTAAACTGTTAGAAGGCACCCAGGGCATAGGCGTTATTTTAGCCGAAAATCATAAGGCCGCCAAATCCATCATAGAAGCTTTTTTAAAATTAGATGCTGCCTTATTGGTACAAGAATTTATAAAAGAAGCTAAAGGCGCTGACATACGTGCTTTTGTGGTAGATGGCCAAGTGGTGGGCGCTATGAAAAGGCAAGCCAAAGAAGGAGAATTTAGATCCAACTTACATCAAGGGGGCAGCGCCACCATTGTAAAATTAAGTCCTGAAGAACGCTCTACCGCTATAAAAGCCACCAAAAAATTAGGTTTGGGTATTGCCGGAGTAGATATGTTGCAAAGCGCAAGAGGCCCTTTGGTGATGGAAGTAAACTCCTCGCCCGGATTAGAAGGTATTGAAAAAGCAACCGGTATCGATATAGCCGGAAAGATTATTGAATACGTAGAACGAAATGAATTTAATGGAACAGAAGGCTAATAAAAAAAGAACCCTTAAAATAAAAAAAATGCATATAAAAAAAACGTTAGCGTCGCTGGCGCTCTTCATTCTTGTAAACACAAGCTACGCGCAAACCGCTACAACCTATTCCAACGATCCGTTTAAATTAAAAGAATACAAGCTAAAGAACGGACTTACCGTTTATTTTAGCGTATATAAAGATGCTCCCAGAGCCTATACCATGATAGCCACCAAAGCCGGCAGTAAAAACGATCCACACGATGCTACCGGATTAGCCCACTACTTAGAACACATGCTTTTTAAAGGCACCGATAAATTAGGAAGCAAAGACTACAGTAAAGAAGAACCCCTTATCAGCAAAATATCGGATACCTACGAAAGGTACCGTCAAACCAAAGATGCCGAAAAACGAAAAAAAATATATCATACTATCGATAGCCTAAGCGGAGTAGCGGCTACCTTTGCCATTGCCAACGAATATGATAAACTGTGCAGCAGCATGGGTTTTAAAGGCACCAATGCCTTTACCTCGTTTGAACAAACGGTATATGTAAACGATGTGCCCGGAAATGAAATTTCTAACTGGCTATCTTTAGAGGCCGAGCGCTACAAAAAACCGGTACTGCGCTTGTTTCATACGGAATTGGAAGCGGTATATGAAGAGAAAAACAGAGGACTTGACAACGATGATGAAAAAGTTTTTGAAGCTATGTTCGAAGCTTTGTTTAAACACCATACCTACGGCACGCAAACCACCATCGGTACCATAGACCACTTAAAAAACCCGTCCATGAAAAAGATTATGGATTACTACCACACTTATTATGTGCCTAACAATATGGCGATTATCATTGCCGGTGATGTAGATCCGGATAAAACCATAAAAGAAATTGAGCAAAAATTTTCGTACATGCAAAGCAAACCTGTGCCTACCTTCACCTACGGAGTAGAAGCCCCTATAACAGCTCCTATAAAAAAAGAAATATACGGCCCCGATGCTGAAAGCGTTATGTTTGCATATCGTTTTAAAGGCATCAACTCTACCGATGCAGATATGATTAGCCTGCTGGGTATGCTTTTGTTTAATGGGAAAGCAGGTCTTATGGATATCAATCTAAATCAGCAACAACAAGTGTTGGAATCGCAAGCCTATTCCTATTCCTTAGCCGATTATTCCATTCTTGCCTTTTCCGGGAAAAACAAACAAAACCAAAGCCTTGATGAAGTAGTAAAACTGATAAAACAACAAATACAAAATATAAAAGAAGGTAAGTTTGATGAAACGCTGATGCAAGCAAGCATCACAAACCAAAAGTACAACCTTACTAAATCGTTAGAGCAAAACGCGGCACGCGCCAGCGAAATTATGAATGCCTTTACATCAAACGAAACCTGGGAACATCACATCGGTTTGATAGACCGCTTATCTAAAATAACCAAACAACAACTCATCGATTTTGTAAAGAAAAACCTAAACGATAACTATGCTATTATATACAAACGCACCGGTGAAGATAAACACACGCAAAAAGTGGATAAACCCGCTATCACACCGGTATCAGTAAATAGAGAAGACCAATCTCCTTTTTTAAAAGACCTAATGAACAACAAGCCCACCCCAATAGAACCTGTGTTTATTGACTTTAACAAAGACATTACAAAAGGTGCGCTGCCTAACAACACGCCTATTGTGTACAATCAAAATAAAGAAAACGCTACCTTTAACTTATACTACTTATTTAATATGGGCAGCAACAACAGCAAACTGCTCCCAATTGCTATGGATTATTTGAAGTATTTGGGCACCAACAAATACACGCCCGCCCAGTTGCAAGAAGAGTTTTACAAACTGGCTTGCTCCTTTGATGTGATGTGCACCGAAGACCAAATGTTTTTATCACTTACCGGACTCAGCGATAATTTTACACAAGCATTAGACCTGTTTGAGCACACCCTTGCTAACGTACAAGCCAACCAAGAGGTTTTAGATAACTTAATAAGCGATATGATAAAACAGCGCGAAGATGCTAAGTTGGATAAAAATACCATTCTTAGAAAAGGACTATCTAATTATGCTAAGTACGGCGCACAAAACCCCTTTACCAATGTGCTGAGCAACGATGATTTAAAGAAAATAAAAGCAACTGATTTAATAGCCCTGCTAAAAGGCCTTACCCAAACCGAACATCAAATTTTATACTACGGCCCGCTAACACTTACCGAAGCTACTGCAGCTATTCAAAAAAATCATTATACGGGCACTCTGTCAAAACCCACAGCCTCTATACCCTTGGTAGAGCAGAAAACCGGCGAACAAGTATTTGTAGTAGATTATGATATGAAACAAGCCGAAATTTTAATGATGGGAAAAAGCGACTTATTCAGCGATGCTCGTTTACCCGCTATACGCATGTATAATGAATACTTTGGCGGCAACATGTCTTCTGTTTTATTTCAAGAGTTGCGCGAATCAAAAGCGCTTGCCTATTCCGTAAACGGTGGTTACCGCCAGCCCAATGAAAAAAACAAATCGTTTTATTTAGCTACCTACATTGGTTCGCAAGCCGATAAACTTGCAGAAGCCCTACAAGGCATGACCGATTTAATTAAAGTGTTGCCCAAGGCCGACATCATGTTTCAATCCTCAAAAGATGCTATTATTTCCGGCATTCGTAATGAGCGCTTAACTAAAATGAACTTACTCATCAGCTACATACAAGCTCAAAAAATGGGCTTAAACTACGACGTAAGAAAACCTATTTTTGAAAAAATACCCGCTATGACTTTTGAGGATATGCAAAACTTTCAACAACAATACGTAAAAAGCCTGCCTCTATCTTTAATGATTGTAGGAAAAAAAGAATTGCTTGATGCTAAAACTCTTGCTAAATACGGACAGGTAAAATACCTAAGCTTGCAAGAAGTATTTGGGTATTAAATATAAGTATGAATTATCTTGTAAAATATTTTTTTTTAAACAGGCGCGAGCGTAACGCCTTTATTGCAGTAGTTTCTTTACTTTTTGTTCTTGTCGGGATAAAAATTTTTATTTTATATTTATACACTCCAAAGGCCGATGCCGTTTGGGTAGCTGATATAGAAAAAACAGCACAAATACTCATAGAAAACCAGCCAAATAAAGAAGGCAAAAACCGCCTGCCCCTCTCGGCAAAAAAAGATTCTGTATTTTTTTTCAACCCTAATAATATAACTAAAGAACAAGCGCAACAACTTGGTTTTACTGAAAAGCAAGCGCAAACTTTTATTAATTATAGAAACAAGGGAGCTGTTTTTTACGACGCACAAAGTTTAAAAAAATTGTATTTTATGAACGAGGTACTCTACGCCAAGTTAGCCCCGTATGTGTTAATTGATGCAAAAAAAATATCGTATAAAAAAGAAACAAAAAAAGAAATTCAGCAAGTAAAAATAGAAATTAATACAGCTGATAGTACCGAGTGGATGCAACTACGAGGCATTAAACAAGGACGCGCACGCCTCATCATAAAATACCGAAACGCCTTAGGAGGTTTTTATACTATAGAGCAATTAAAAGAAGTATATTCTTTTAATGATAGCCTATACAATTCCATAAAAGAATACCTAACCTGCGACACCTCTAAAATAACAAAATTACCTGTAAATAGCATAGAATTTAAGGCGATGCTAAAACACCCATACATAAAATACGAAGGCACTAAATGTATTTTTGCTTTAAAAAGAAATAAAAAAATAATTGCCAAAGACGTAATAAACTCTTCCTGCTTTAGCAGAGAACACCTTGAAAAAGTGTTGAGATATTTAAACTTTGAATGATTTTTTATATAGGTATGGAACTTTTTTCAGACGAGCACTTTATGAACGAAGCTTTGAAAGAAGCGCACAAAGCCTATGATGTAGATGAAGTGCCGGTGGGTGCCATAATAGTGCATAACAATAAAATAATAGCAAAAGCGCACAACCTTACCGAATGTCTTAATGATGTTACCGCCCATGCCGAAATGCAAGCCATTACAGCCGCAGCCAACCATATAGGTGGGAAATACCTGAACGAATGTGTGCTGTATGTTACCTTAGAACCCTGCCCTATGTGCGCAGGGGCTTTAGGATGGAGCCAGATAAGCAAAGTAGTGTATGGAGCACCTGACCTTAAAAAAGGATTTAGTCGTATTAAACCAAGTTTGCTGCACCCCAAAACACGCGTGTTTAACCAAGTATTAGAACAAGAATGCAGCACCTTGCTCAAAACATTTTTTAAAAAGAAAAGGGAATAAACAAATGGATAAAAAATCGGAAGAGGCTTACCACCAAATAGAAGAGTGGAACTGGTGGTTTGTATCGCGCAGAAAAGCTATTATAAACATGCTCAAAGAGGTGCCAAAAGAGGCGCGTATTTTGGACATTGGCTGTGCAGGAGGCCCTCTCTTACAAACATTGAAAGAAGTAGGATACCGTAATGTGTGCGGAGCTGATTTTAGTCCGGAGGCTGTTGCTAAATGCGTCAAAAGAGGTTTAGAAGCTTATGAAATGGACGCGCAAAACCTCACTTTTGAAGCCAATTCTTTTGATGTGCTTATTGCTTCCGACAACTTAGAGCATTTGCAACACGACACGCAAGCGCTTGATAGCTGGTTTCGTGTTTTAAAACCCGGAGGAAAACTCATTGTATTTGTGCCTGCGTACCTGTTTTTATGGAGCGAGCAAGATGTGGTAAACCATCATTATCGCCGCTACACTAAAAATGAATTGAAAACGAAAGTACAGCAAGCCGGTTTTTATGTACAGCGTAGCGGGTACTGGAACTTCCTGTTGTTTTTTCCTACCTCCGCATTTAGAATGCTACAACAAATAAAAAATAAAATAGCCCCTTCAAATAAGCCCTCTCAAAAAAATCAGTTAGAAGGGTTTAATCCGGTGAGCAATCGTTTGCTTATTTTTTGGCTTTCATTAGAAAACAGTTGGTTCAAAAAAAATGCTTTTCCCTTTGGGGTAAGTGCTTTTGCAGAAGCTAAAAAACCCTCAAACAAGTAAAGAATAAATCCATACCGATTGGAGGGTTTTTTGAAAAAAAAAAGGAGTTTACTGTTTCATAAACTTAGTGTAAGAACCTTGCAGCATCACCGTATATATACCCGATGCGTAATTGCTAACATCTATTTGAGTACTTGTGTTTTTTACCTGCAATACATCTACCACTTGCCCTAATGAGTTGTATAGAGTAACAAGTCCTAACTCAGAGGCTGCTTGTATGGTTATTTGGTTAGTAGCAGGGCTTGGGTACACTATGAGTTGCACGCTGTTTGCTGCCACTGAGGCAATGCCGGTACAAGCATCTACCGCAATGCTTACGGTAGCGGTGCTGCTACAACCTGTAGTGGTATTGGTGTAGCTATATGCAGGGGTAAAAGTACCTGTAGTAGCGCCGGGCGTAAAGGTGTTGCTACTTACTTGGGCGCCGCTATACGTACCTCCCGCTGGGCTCCCTGTTAATGTGATAGGAGTTCCGTTTACACACACACTAGAAGAAGATGCCGTTATACTAACCGTAGGAGAAGCTGTAACGTTAACGGATACAGTAGCGGTATTCGTGCAGCCCACTGTACTGCTACCTATTACGGTATAAGTAGCGCTTACAGTAGGTGTTATGCTGATGCTAGCCGTAGTAGCCGATGTACTCCACGTATAGGTGCTGGCACCTCCTGCCATAAGCATATCGCTGCTGCCTGCACACACACTGCCCGACATAGCAGAGGCTGTTACGGTAGGCGTAGCGCCAACGGTAATGCTTATTTTAGTAGTATCTGAATAACAGCCCAGCGTGTTGGTGCCTATCACCTCATACGTAGTATTAACGGTAGGTGTTATGCTGATGCTGGCTGTAGTAGCCGTAGTACCCCATGTATAAGTGTTGGCGCCACTTGCTGTAAGAGTGGCGGTGTTACCTATACACACATTATTGCTTGTAGCAGAAATGGTTACTGTAACCGGGGCACTGTTTAATAAAATGAGTGCGGTATTGACTCCGTTATTAACAGTGGCTAAATCCGGCCTTCCATCTCCATTAAAATCGGCGGTATAAATCATTTTTTGGGTACTTCCTGCTGTGTATGTAGGAGCATCGGTAAGGAATGTGCCTATTCCCGTGTTTAATAATACGGAAATAGTATTATCTGTAGAGTTTGCTACCCCTAAATCTACTTTCCCGTCGCCATTAAAATCATTTGCGCAAACAGATATTGGGCCATTTCCTGTTGTATAAGGTGTCGCTGAATAAAATGTGCCTACGCCTGCATTAAGTAGCACCACAATATCATTATCCCCTTGATTGGACACAGCCAAATCCAGTTTGCCATCGTTATTAAAGTCTGCTGAACAAACAAAGGAAGGACTAGCCCCTACATTAGTGCTGATTGTATAACTATTAGCTGGATAAAAAGTGCCTGCTGCTGCATTTAATAAAACAGATATACTAAGTTCGCCACCATTAGTTACTACTAAATCAGGTTTAGCATCTCCGTTCACATCTGTGGCGCATATACAAGTAGGACTATATCCTACTGTATAAGTGGGAGCTGTAGGAAAAGTGCCTGTACCCGAATTTAATAGCACCGAAACGGTATTATCCACAAAATTAGTTACCGCTAAATCAGGAATTCCATCTTCATTGAAATCAGCAGAGCAAATAGTAGTAGGATTGCTTCCTACAGTATAATTGTGAGGTGTAGAAAAAAGACCAGTCCCTGATCCAAACAATACTGCTATATCATTAGTAATATAATTAGCCGTTGCTAAGTCAGGTTTCCCGTCTCCATTAAAATCAGCCGCACAAACCGCCGTAGGACCATTGCTTACCGTATAACTGGCAGTAGTAGAAAAAGTACCTATTCCTGAACCAAACAAAACGGATACATCATTTGTAGTAATATTAGCCGTTGCTAAGTCGAGCTTCCCGTCCCCATTAAAATCAGCTGAGCAAATATAGGATGGAGTTTGACCTACCGAATAGAAAACAGCTGGCGTAACGAAGCAAGGCGGCGGCCCAAACTGAGCTAAAACGCTTGTGCCGCATAAAGCCAGCGCAGCTAAAAAGGTTGTACGGTTTTTTTTCATATCAAATGTATTTTATTGAAGCGAAGCTATTTTAAAAAAGCAAGAAAAACAAACGCAGGCAGTTAATATTTGTTAAACGATCGTTGCTTATGGGTAAAGATTTGTTTTTTGCGGATGTTTATTCGTAGGTGCTGATAGAACTGATGGGGGTGCATACTCCGTTTTCGCAGGTGTAGCACTGTAGTTTATCTTTAAAAATAGCCGGCTTGTATATAGATTTTCCTAAAAGCATGCGCAAACATTCTTGTATGCCTTCTATAATACTGGGGTGGGGGTGCATCATATCGGCTAATTCTCTAATACCTTGGCTGGTGTGTATTAAATAAGCTACTGCCTGTATGGCGCTGCTGGCATGCTCGCCAACGGCTCGCATACCTAAAATACGCATGCCGTTATCGTTTGTTACCAATATCTTAAAAAAGCCTTTTGTTTTTCGCATAGCTATGGCGCGGGCATTCACGCTGTAATCTAGCTTCACTACTTTTACCGGTATGTTTTTTTGACGCACCTCTTGCTCGCTCATGCCCACGGCTCCTACCTCGGGGTTTAAAAACATGATAGTAGAGATATTTTGATACGATATGGGTTTTATGGCAGGTCCAAACATGCGCACTACGGCGTGTCGCGCTTCGCGCTCGCCCACGCTTACAAGGGCTATGCCTCCGGTAACATCACCAGCTACATATATATTGCTGATGTTGGTCTGCGTATCATCATGGTAAATAAATCCACGTTCGGTAAGGTTAATGCCTATGTTTTCAATGCCTATGTTTTCAATGTTAGGAACGCGCCCTACAGCTATTAAGGCCTTCTCTACTGATATAATTTCCTTTTCTCCGTTTTTATAATTAAGCTCGTATTCTACCTTTCCATTTTTAAGTTCCATGCGCTCTAAAGAGGAGTTGTGATGCACTACTACTCCGTTGCGCTCTAAATTATGCGTAACGGTTTCAGAAATGTCTTCATCTTCAAAAGGCAGTATCCGGTTTGCTTTATCTATAATATAGACTTTAGTTTTTCCGAAGTTAGAAAAAATAGTAGCAAACTCGCAACCAATAACTCCGGCACCCAATATCACCATGCTTTTGGGAAAGTCTTGAATGTTTCTAATCCCATCACTGGTAAGAATGGTTTTTTCATCCACCGAAATAGAAGGCAGGTAGCGCGGGCGACTACCGGTGGCAATCAATATATTTTCTGCATAAACAAGATGTGTAGTGCCGTCTCCTTTTTTTATTTCAACCGTATTTTTATCTATTATTCGAGCATCTCCTTTTTCATAATGAAAAAACTTGGAACCCAAAGCCGACTGCAACATGCCTGCGTGCAAAGTCATTTGCGTTTTACGTTCAAAAACGGCTTCGCGTACATTACGAACAATATCTTCAAAAGGAATTTCGTAAGTAGGAATGGTTTCTCTTATAGCAGCCACGCGCATAGAGTGTTCCCAAAGGGTTTTGGAACTCAACACCCCGTCAAATAAGCCGGCGCCTCCCAATCGTTTTTTTTCAATGAGCAGTACTTTTTTTCTAAAATCAACGGCACGCATGGCTCCGGCATAGCCGGCAGGCCCTCCTCCTATAACTACTAAATCAAAATGCTCCATACAATATGGGCGCAAAAATATAAAAAAAGCGTTTTAAACAGCGCCTATTTGTGCTTATATTTTAGAATAAAATATTTTGAAAAACGTTTAAGGAAGGTAGAATGCCTGTTTTTTACAAAGGGATGTTTCCGTGCTTTTTCTTAGGGAGTTTATCGGCTTTGTTTTCTAGCATTTTAAAGGCTTTTATCAATTTTTCGCGAGTTTGTTCGGGTTTTATAACTTCATCAATAAAGCCCCTTTCGGCAGCACGGTACGGGTTGGCAAACATAGCTTGATACTCGGCTTCTTTTTCTTTCCATTTAGCTTCTTTATCTTTTGCTTGGGCTATTTCTCCTTTAAAAATAATTTCAGCTGCACCTTTAGCCCCCATCACTGCAATTTCGGCTGAAGGCCATGCGTAATTCATATCGGCTCCAATGTGTTTGCTGTTCATTACATCATAGGCACCTCCATAGGCCTTACGCGTAATAACGGTAATGCGCGGCACGGTAGCTTCGCTAAAGGCATACAACAGTTTAGCACCGTTGGTAATAATGGCATTCCACTCTTGGTCGGTGCCGGGTAAAAAGCCCGGAACATCTTCAAACACTAAAAGAGGGATATTAAAGCTATCGCAAAAACGAACAAAGCGAGCTGCCTTGGTGCTAGCATGAATATCCAACACGCCGGCTAACACAGCGGGCTGATTAGCTACAAGGCCTATGCTGCGGCCTGCCAAGCGAGCGAAACCTACTACTATGTTGTCAGCAAAGTGCTTATGTACTTCTAAAAAACTATCGGCATCAACTGTTCCGTTAATTACTTCTCTGATATCGTAGGGTTGGTTGGCGTTTTGTGGAATAATTTGATTTAATTCTTTTCTTATTTCGTTCCCCGAATGTTCATAGGGTAGGGTAGGAGCATCTTCTTCACAGTTTTGTGGTATGTAGCTAAGCAGTTGTTTTATATGATTAATACATTCTATCTCATTAGCGCAGGCAAAATGAGTAACTCCGCTTTTGCTGGCGTGCGTCATAGCCCCACCCAATTCTTCGCTGCTTACTTCTTCGTGGGTTACTGTTTTTACAACATTCGGACCGGTAACAAACATATAGCTGGTATTTTCTACCATTAAAATAAAATCGGTGATGGCAGGGCTGTACACGGCGCCGCCTGCACAAGGCCCCATAATAGCTGAAAGCTGAGGTACTACCCCGCTGGCACGCACGTTGCGATAAAAAATATCGGCATAGCCGCCCAAAGAAACGACACCTTCTTGTATGCGGGCACCACCGCTATCGTTTAAGCCAATAACGGGAGCTCCGTTTTTCATGGCTAAGTCCATTATTTTACAAATTTTTTCGGCATGGGTTTCGGATAAAGAGCCTCCAAACACCGTAAAATCTTGCGAAAAAACATATACTAATCGCCCGCCTATGGTGCCATAACCGGTAACTACGCCATCGCCTAAGTATTTCTCTTTATCTAAGCCAAAATCGTGACTGCGGTGGCTCACCATCATGCCTATTTCTTCAAAGCTGGCATCATCTAGTAAAAAATGAATGCGCTCGCGGGCAGTAAGCTTGCCCTTTTTATGTTGAGATTCTATGCGTTTTTCACCGCCGCCCAGTTTAGCCTCGGCTATTTTCTCTTCCAACCGTTGTATTTTGTTTTCCATGCGCTCTATTTAGTAGCGGCAAATATATTGATTATTGTGTATTTGGAAGTATGTAGATTAAAATAGATAGCGCCATCAGTTTGTTCCCGTGTTATCCGGCTGCGGAAACTAAACCGTAATGAAGCATTACTTGTTTTAATTTTTGCAAGCCCGGAGGAACTCTTGTGTTTATTATTTCGGCAATGTTTTTAAAGTATTCAGAAAGCATTAAGTCCGGAGTGTAGTAGCAAAGAAAAAACCCCTGCTTTACAGGGGTTTTACAACCATTTTTTGATTTTCGTTGTCCGACCAGGGGTCGAACCTGGACTCTTCTGAACCAAAATCAGACGTGTTGCCAGTTACACCATCGGACAATCGGGCTGCAAATGTACACTTTTTTTTTTAGTACAAAATTTTTATCTAAAAATTACTTTACCAAGCTTTATCGCTACCTTAGCCCGCCCGAAATGATTCTTCGCTCCGAAAAAATAACAAAACGCTACAAAAGCCGCACGGTTGCCAAAGAGGTAAGTGTGCAGGTACAACAAGGCGAAATTGTAGGTTTGCTAGGGCCTAATGGAGCAGGAAAAACAACCTCTTTTTATATGATTGTGGGTATGATAAAGCCCAACAGTGGAAAAATTTTTTTGGATAATACGGATATCACGACCTTTCCAATGTACAAAAGAGCGCAAATGGGTATAGGTTATTTACCGCAAGAAGCTTCGGTATTTCGTAAGTTAAGCATAGAAGATAATTTACGTGCTGTACTTGAAATGACCAAATTATCCAAGCAAGAACAAGAAGAAAAATTAGAACAGCTTATCGCGGAGTTTAACCTTAATCATGTGCGAAAAAATTTAGGCGACCAACTTAGTGGAGGCGAGCGTCGCCGAACAGAAATAGCACGCTGCTTGGCTACGAATCCAAAATTTATTTTACTTGATGAGCCCTTTGCCGGGGTAGATCCTATTGCTGTTGAAGATATACAGCAAGTGGTGCGCAAGCTAAAAGATAAAAATATCGGCATTTTAATTACCGATCACAATGTGCACGAAACATTAAGCATTACCGATAGGGCGTATCTGCTTTTTGAAGGAAGCGTTATCAAGCAAGGTTCTGCCGATGACTTGGCCGGAGATGAGCAAGTGCGCCGTGTGTACTTAGGGCAAAATTTTGAGCTGAGAAAATAACACGAAAAAAGGTTTTTTTTCTTATGTTGTTTTTCTTGATTAAACTTGCAAACAACTACAAGGTATGAAAAAAGTTACACTCTTTCTGTTTTCTATTTCTATTTTATCGGTTACGGCACAACAACGCTACAACTACGATACTTTGGTAAAAATTATTACCTATCAGATTAATGTTTTTAGAAATGAAAATCGTTTAGATAGCTTTCAAAATAGCGACATTTTAACCCAAGCGGCTATTTATAGCTCCTCTAATATGGCTGATAACGAAAAGGTGAACGCACAAGCTTTAAGCAAAACCACCCCTAAATTTTTGAAAAAAGCAGGCGCTACACAAAAAGGACAAGAGTTGGTGCTGGTTACTCCCATCGGCAAAGGGCAAAACCAAATAAAACCGATTGATGTAGCCAAAACTATTTTACAAAAATGGTTTCTCGGAAAAAAAGAAAAAGAAATTCTTTTAAACCCTGAAAACACATACATAGGTATCAATTGCGTAGGCGATGATGAAGAAAAACGCGTGTATATATCGCTCATGTTAGGCAGTTTCCAAACCTTTAATGTGGGCGCAAAACATAAAAAAGAATTACCGGTTCCTTTTAATAATAAATCAAAAAAATTAAAAGACAGCGATCCGAAGCATTGCAAAAATTGCGATAAGTGGAAAGATTACGAAGCGCTGCAAAAAGGCCTTTCAGTTGAAAATGGAAAAATTTATTTATCGTATAACAATATAAAAAATTTGAAACGACTGCTTAAACGACCTACTGATGGACTGGCCGTTGATATCGTGCAAAAAAAACAATATACCCAAGCAGAATACAATATCATGGATAATACCCTGCGTAATAAAGGCGTGATGCAAAAGGTGATAAAGAAGGATAAATTGTTTTCTAAAAATTTAATAAAACCCAGCGATCCAAAGAAAAAAAATAAAAAAACCAATCAATTAAAAGTGCTCATGGGCACGTTTCCAAAAAAAATAAACGATGCTTATGAACTTAATTTACTTGTTATTCAAGATGGGTACGTTTGCAAAACGCTCATGCGCTCCTATATGGAATATACCGACAACGAGTCGGGGGCGCCTATAGAAATGTTGCCTATGCCTGAAAGTATTGCCGCTAAAACTCCGCCTTTTGAACCCAAGTCGGAAAGCGCGCTGCTTACCTTTTCTATCCCTTTCGAAAAAAACAAATCGGAATTTAAAAAAGAAGATATTAAACCCTTTATTGATGCGCTAAACGAACCCGACTTTACCATTGACGGTTTGTATATTTACGCCTACTCATCTATAGAAGGCGACTCAACTGCCAATAGCAAACTGCAACGCAAACGTGCCGAAAGCGTTACAAAAGTACTGCAACAAATGCAACAAAGTAAAATTACCCCTACTATCATCACCAATGATTCTTGGCAACTTTTTCAATTAGAAATGGAAGATGGCAAGTACGATTACCTTACTAAAATGACGAAGAAAGAAGCCATACAAAAAATAAACAATACTAAAGGTTTAGCGGAAGAGTTAGAACCCACCCTGGCTAAAGAACGCTTTGCGCAAATGGTAATGGACGTTACCTACGATATTAGCGGAGCTAAAGAAGAAAAATTTTGCGTTATCCAATTTAATAGAGCCGCTAAGGCAGGCAATATAAAGCAAGCTTATAAAATTATGGATTACATCGCGCAAAAAATTAAAGACAAAAAATTTTCCAACGAAAGTTTAGAAAAATTAGAAATACCCCATGATGCTAAGCTAGTGGGTTTGCAAATGAATAAAATATATTACGATTATATATTGAATGGAAAGGTAGTAAGCGATAAAAACTACCAAGATATACAAGCACTTCAAAAAGAGATAAGCGACAACAGCATTATTAATTACAACACTCTTTTTTGCAGCATACAAATAGATTCTGTTCTAGGCGATAAAATGGCACAAGCCGCCACACAAAGTAAAATAGATGCCCTATATAAAAGCGACATACCAAAAAATACAGTGAACGGATTAAACATAGAATGGCAATTTAAAATTATGGACGCGCTGGATACCTTAGAGGGCTCGGAAGCGCAGCGGCAAGCTTGTGTAGATAAAATAAAATCGTTTTATAATTTTAAAGAGGGAAATAAACAAAATGCCCTTAAACTGGCTTACGCTTTTGCACGTGTAAAAGATTATAAATTTGCTTCGGATATTTTAGAACCGTACCTAAATGCGAAAGACGAAAAAACGCTGTATGCTTATGTAGCCATTACCTCACACCTTCCGGAAAAATTTTTCTCTCGTAAATTTTCTAAGGCATTAAGCGATATTAAAAAAATAAACCCCGAAAAATATTGTACCCTTTTTGGCGATCCCTTTTTAAGTTTTCAGATATTGGATAACCCGGATATAAAAAAGGAGTACAACCAATCTAATTGTGCAAAATAGGCACCTTTTCCTAAATAGCTAGGCAATAAAAAAGGGCGTTTAAAACGCCCTTTTTTGAACCAATAACTTTAAAAAAAATTATTTTGATTTAGTGCCACCAGTACGAACAGCGTTAGCAGCAGGAGCTCCAGAGCCACTTGCGGCACCTTCTTTAGTAGCGCCGGTACGAACAGGACCTGTTTCTTTTTTATGAGGAGCGGCATGATGCCCTTTTCCTTTCGCTTCTTCTTCTGCTTTTTTCAATGAATCGGCTTTAGCTACGGTAGCTAACGAATCGGCTTTGGCTTGTGCAGCAGCAGCTTCAACAGCTGCTTTTTCGGCTGCAGCGGCAGAGTCGGCTTTCATTACAGCTGTTAGTGAATCTTGTTTGGCTTTTTCAGCAGCTTCTAATTCTGCTTTGCTAGGCCCGCATGCCACTAATACAGCACCTGCGGCAAGAGCTAAGATAGATAGTTTTTTCATGTTTTTTTTTAAATAAGGTTTTAAGGCTGCAAAAATAAAAAAATATTTTGTTTCACAAAAAAAAGAGTACCTTTGCGCCTCAAAAAATAAAAAAATTACAATTTATGAAAAAACAATTTTTAAACGCAGCTGCTATTGTTTTAGCAGTAGGAACATTAAGCTTAGTGGGTTGTAAAAAAGACAACACCACGCCCCCCGCCATCTCATTAACCGGAAGCAGTTTGGTAACTGTTAACTTGGGCGCTACCTATACCGATGCCGGCGCTACGGCTACAGATAGCAAAAACGACAACATTACCTCAAGCATTGTTACTACCGGTTTGCCTATCAATACCAACCAATGCGGCTCGTATGTAGTTACTTACAACGTTACTGATAAATCGGGTAATGCAGCCCCTGCCGTTACCAGAACGGTACAAGTAAGCGCTACTCCTATAGCAGGTACTTACTCAGTATCTCCTGATTCTGTTTCGGGTGGATCTTCTGCAAACAACGGTGTATGGAATTACAATGTAGTCGTTACAGCATCTTCTACCATTTATAACGGTATCATTCTTACTAATTTTGCGGGTTTAGGAAGTACTACCTCTGTGTCAGCAACTATTAATGGTACTGCTGTAACTATACCTACTCAAACTGTTTCTGCCGGTGGCGGTGTTATTGCGATTGCAGGCACAGGCACTTATTCAGTAAACCCGAGCGCTTCTTTACCAGGTGCTGTGGCCGGTATTACTAATATCGTTTATACCACTACTACCGGTACCGCTACTTCGGTTTACGGAAACGGAAAAGCTACTTACATCAAACAATAGCCAATATAAAACGTATAGATAAAAAGCCGCCTTATTTAAGGCGGCTTTTTTGCTTTTATGAAGAATGAAGAGGACTCATCATCAGATTGAAGCTAATTGATAATCAATGAAATAAAAAATAAATTATTTTTATTCTGAGCATTCGCTTTTTTTCTATACTTTTGCTTAATTAAAATCATTTTAAATAATGTTGAAGATTTTACTTGCCGATAACAGTGTACTTACCCGAGAGGGGTTTAAGCACTTGGCAAAAGAATTTTGTAAAGAAGTTAGTATTAGCGAGGTTACTCAAAAAAAAGAACTCATACCGGCTTTAAAAAAACACAGGCCTTCTATTTTGGTTATTGATCCTGCGGGCATACCTTTTTTGCCTGCCGACGTAGTGCATATAAAAACTCATTTTAGCAATCTGCATATTTTAGCTATCAGCCCTATGTTGCAAAAAGAAGAGATCTCGTTGCTGCTGCACGCGGGCGTTACCAGTTTTTTGCTGAAAGAGTGCGACCAGCAAGAGATTTGCGATGCTATAGAAAACACTAAAGAGGGCAAACGTTTTTTATGCGGACAAATAGTAGAGGTTCTTACCCAACAAGAAGAAGTTTCTCATAAAATGTCCGTTAAAAAAGTATCCTGCGGCGGTATTGTTATTTCTGATAGAGAGATAGAGATTATTAAGCATATTGCCTTAGGCTTATCCAACAAGCAAATTGCTGAAAAACTATTTTTAAGTTTTCATACGGTTCATACGCATCGCAAAAACGTAATGCAAAAATTGGGCGTAAACAATACGGCCGGGGTGGTTATGTTTGCCGTAAAAAACAATTTGCTGAGCGATGAAAAATTGCCTCACATCAATTAGATGTTTTATTCTACTACGTAGCTGCGCCCCTCTTCGGCTATCCATGTGTTTTCAAAAATAGGCAAAGCTTCCAATAAAAAAGGTTCTGTGTGCTTATAGCGTGCCGAAAAGTGCCCCAACAACAATTGTTTTATCTCGGCTTTTTGAGCTATGGTAGCCGCTTGTGTGGCAGTAGAGTGGTGCGTTTTTTTGGCTCGTTCCAACTCGCTTTCTAAAAACGTAGCTTCGTGGTAAAGCAAGTTTACCTTTTTTATAAAGGGAATAATGGCTTCAAAATAATTGGTATCGCTGCAATAAGCATAGCTTTTTTGAGGTGGACCTGGTGTGGTCAGTTTTTCGTTGGCTACCCTGTTCCCATTTTCATCGAGTGCATCAAAACCCAGTCGCAGTTTGTGTATTTCTGATATGGAAATGCGGTGTTTTTCTAATTCTTTTTTTATAATGCTTTTAGGGTGTGGTTTTTCTTTAAACAAAAAACCGGTGCAGTCTATTCGGTGTCGTAGTGGAAAGGAGCTTATCTGTATTTTTTCATCTTCCCAAACGGGTTCGCTTTTTTTAGGATTGGTGTTTATGTACTCCAAATCAAAGCTGATAAAAGTTTCTGAGTATTTATTTTGTATTTCAATAATCTCTTTTAAATCAGCAGGGCCTACAATAGTTAATTTGTTTTTTCTGCCTAGCAGATGCATGGTTTGTATAAGACCAACAAGCCCCAGATAGTGATCGCCGTGCAGGTGCGAGATAAAAATATGCGATATGCGTTGTATCTTTATATTGTTTTTCCGAAGTTGTACTTGAGTTCCTTCGCCGCAATCAATCAAAAAAAAATGCCCGGCTGCTTTTAGCAACTGGGCACTTGGGTTTCTTAGCAAGGAAGGAGTGGCCGAACCACAGCCTAAAACCGTTACTTCAAATTCGTTCATATTACTTTGACACTACCATGCGGCGTACCTGCCTTTGCCCGTTTAATTCTAAGGCGTATATATACACTCCGCTTTCAAGGGGAGAGGCATCAAACACGTAGTTGTTTTCGCCACGTTGTGCTTGAAGGTCTTTCTCTATTATTTTTTGTCCGGTAATGTTATATACACTTAATTTCATTTTAGCTTCTGCTGCAGCCGTATATTTTATGTTGGTAGTAGTGGCTACCGGGTTTGGGCTGTTTTGTGCCAGCTCAAAGCCATATCCATTGCGGTTTTCTATGCCTGAGGCCGCGTTAATGGTTATTTTGTAGTAACTTACTGTGTAAGATGTAAGGGCTGTAAAGGGCAATTGTGTGCAATATACTTTTATTACAAAATTTAAAGTGTAGGTACCGGCGGTAGTGGGGGTGCCGTATATTAGCATGCAACTGGAGTCGTTACCCGGAAAGTTGTAGTTAGAGGGGGTTCCGGTAAGGCTTAGTCCTGGAGGTAAATTCCAGTTGGTGTTGCTTAAAACCATTTTGCTGTAGGTGCAATGAAATCCTGAAGCGGTAGTATCTAACGGAATGCGTAAGGTTACATTTTGGGTGTAGGGTACGCCTACCGTGCCGCTTATAAAATTAGTAGCACTATCCGGCCAAATGCCTTGATGATGCGAGCTGTGGTCTATGTAACAGGTTTGCGCTTTTGCAGCAAAAAAGGGCAACGCAGCTAAAAGTAAAAAATAGATTTTTTTCATGTGATGATGGTGTTTTGTTTCCACAAATATACCATATTTTTAGGAAATATCTTAGAAATAGAGAAAAACTTTTAATCAGCGACGACTGTCTATTTGCTGAGTCTAAATTCGGCACGGCGATTTAGCTTGTATTCTTCTTCGGTACAAGGCACCCCGTCGTTGCATTTGTTTACCGGGTCTTTTTTTCCAAACCATTGTACTTGTTTTACTCGTTTTACATCAAATCCTTTTTTCTTTAGGGCACGTACCACGGCTTTTGCTCGTTTTTCAGATAAAATTTGGTTGTAGGCAATCGAGCCTCGCGCATCGCAATAAGCGGCAATTTCTATGATGGCATCGGGGTGTGCTTGCAAAATTTGTATGTTTTTTTCTAAAGTATGATAAGCCTCTGTGTTTAATCTGCTTTTATCAAAAGCAAAATATAGAGGGGTTAAGCCAAAGGTGTTGGTAGCTAAATGGCTTGGTTTTTCTATTACTACTACGTTTTTCTCGTATCCGTAAAAATCGCCACTTGATGCGTTTTGCGCTTCTACTTTTATATTGTAGGTGCCGGCTTTTGTAAAGTTTTGATTTATTTTGCGATTGTTACTGCTATCAAGAATGGTATTGTTTACGAGCCAATTTATCTGACTTATTTTTTGTAGCGGTACCGTGGTTTCTTTTATAGCAAAAGTTACCTCTTCGCCCACATAAACGGTATCGGGGGCAGAAAAGGCAATGCGGTTTTGAGGATCTATTTTATAGTCTTCAAAGGGTTTTCGTTTGTAAGTAATTTCATATACATCCATATCGCCATAGCCGCCTGCTCTTGATGATGACATAAAGCCTTTGGTTTCAGAGGCGTTTAGGGTTAAGTACACATCATCACCACTGCTATTAAAGGGCATGCCCATATTTACGGGGGAACTCCAAGTCCCATTCTCTAAGGTTGTTTTAAAAAAATCGTAACCGCCATAACCACTATGTCCGGTAGAGGCAAAATACAAGGTTTTTCCGTCTTCGCTTATAAGCGGACTGTTTTCATCTTCTGTGGTGTTAATATCACTGCTTAGACTTACAGCTTTTCCCCAAGAGCCATCAGCCTGTTTTTCGGCTTTGTAAATATCCAGTTTGGTGTTTCCTACGGCTTGTTCGGCCGAAAAATACATGGTTTTTCCGTCTTTAGTAGTAGTTACGTGGTTTTGATACACGTTTAAGTCTATATCCGAAAGTTCTTTTGGGGCAGTCCATACGCCGCTTTGCATATCCGATTCGTAAATTTTATTTTTTTGATAGGTATAAAATTTAGAGCCGTCGTAGGAAATACCAATAACGGCTTCGTGGTCTTTATCTATATTAGAGATGTTCTTTAGTTTTTTGTCGGTGCCAGGAAAGGGTTGTGCTTCCTGGTATTTCCCATCTTTTTTTACGGACACAAACATATCTTCAAAATAGTTCCCGTCTTTATTATCAACTCCTGTTTTAGCATTGGTTTTTCGGCGTGAGGTAAAAAACAAGGTGCTATCGTTGCCGGCGGGTACGGGCACATAATCGGGGTACAGGCCGTTCACTCCTTTGCCTACGTTGCTAACGTTTATTTTTTTTCCCTTTTCTGATATCGGATTGTTTTGAGCGTAGGTGCAAGATTCAATGTTTCGGTTAATGCTGTTTTTTAATTTAGCTCCGGCTTCGTCTTCTGTTATTAGGTTTAATGTACGTTTGTAGTATGCTGTGGCTTGTGGGTACTGCGCTACGGCTTGGTAGTATTGGGCTAAGTGGTAAATAATTTCAGAGGCGGTATCTTTTTTAGATTGTTTTTCGGCTTTTAGAAGATAGGGGCCTGCTTGGGCGGGGTTGTTTACATATTGGCATAGCAAAGAGCCTAATTCGTAATTAGCTTGATAGTTGTTGCTATCTTTTTGAAGAATTTTTTTGTATTCTTCTATTGATTTCTCGTACTCTATATTGCTGGCAGCCCGTTCTGCTTTTTTAAAACTTTGGGCATTAGCTGGCAGCACACTGCCGAAAAGGAGGGATAAAAGTATTGCTTTTTGCATTTCGTTTTTTTTAACTTACGAAAATAAACCTTTTTTTAACATTTTAGGTGTTTTGAAAAAAAAAAACACCGAAGGGATTTTGAAAAATACTCCTTCGGTGAAAAAAAAGAAAAAATTATTTGTGCGTTTTTTCGCTAGAAACAGTTAGGTTTTTGCGTCCGCGTTTGCGGCGTGCAGCAAGCAATTTGCGCCCGTTAGGTGTGCTCATGCGCTCCATAAAGCCATGTTTGTTAATCTTTTTGCGTTTAGATGGTTGGTATGTACGTTTCATAACTAACTTAAATAAAAATGAGGGGCAAATATACGTTTTTTTTTATTACAAAAGCAAATTTTTTTTGAGGAATACACATATGTGATTAAGTGCTTGTCGTTCCACTGTAAAAAATACAAGGCTTGGAAACTACATTCTGCATAAGAGTAGGCATATACAGAATAATATACGATATTTACGATAGCACCCTGCTCATACAAGTAATAAAGATAGGCCGCTGAAAAGATATTTACGATTAAAAACCCTTCATAATAGGTTTTTTTGCTACAAGCTGCTACAAAACGTTGAAGCATTGGCGCGGCTTGCAGCCTTTAGTAGCGGGAGAGTGAGCGCCCATTTTGTACTACTTTTATTCATTTTTTTAAAATTTCTAATCTTTTGTTTTTTAAATCTACTCGCAAAATTTCGCTATCTTCTAAATCAAAGTAAACACTAGGTTTAGCTTTAGCCGTTTTTTGTTTATCAAAACTACGGTCATTAGAAAAAAAATCACTAAGCGTAATGTTTAGTGCATTACAAATATTTTCTAACACATCTGTTCTTAAATGTTCTTTTCTAAAAATAGCGTATAGGCCCTGCTCTGTATATCCTATTTTTGCTGCAAAATCAGTGTTTTTTACACCTTTTTGAGCCTCTACTAAATTTTTAATTTTATTACCTATGTGCATAACTTTGTTAATAAATACTAAACATTTTGTTTAGCCTTACTAAATAAAACGTTTATGTTTGCGGTATTAAATTACTAAAAAAATACCAATGAGCCAAAAAAAAGAAGATAAGTACCCACGCAACCGGGCGGTAATAAGTTTCAGCCTAAGCAAAGAAGAGCTAGAGCAGCTAAAAAATGCCGCTTATGCCGCTAAGTGCAATTTTAGCCAGTACATACGCACTCAATTAAAATTAACCACTAACAAATAAAAATATGATAACTGTAGTTTCAATAATACTTTTTGTAGCGTGGCTTTACGCAAGCTATAAATACCTGCAAGACGAGTATAACAATAAAAACAAAAACAAATGATACCCATAAGTATAGAACCCCGCCAGTTTCCGCATTTAATACGTGCCTTGCGCGATTATGCCAAAAAAAATACGGAAAACAAAGAAATACAACAAGTAGGGGGCGGTAACAGCGTTTTGTTGTATAAAATATACGAAGAAAACGAAAGGGAAGCCAAACAAATAATTGCCTTTTTAGAACAAAATTACAGCACCTATATAATAGACAAACAAAACGAATTTATACTATGAGCATAAACCAACAATACGAGCAGTTAAACCCCGGAAGAAAACGAATTTTAAAAGAAAAATACATTTTTCTGTTTGGTTCGGGGGTTAGTTTTTACAGAAAAATAAACAACAAAACCAAAGTTTTAAAAGCCGAACAAATTTTTTTCACTAATTTTTTTAATAATGAAAATACCCTTTTTAAATGAATTGTCGTTAGACAATAACACCGGCTTGGTGCGCCTAAGCCACGAGCATATATGCAGCGATTTCCCCAAAAGAACGATGCAATTTAAACAACTTGTAAAAGCCGATTACTATTTAAGTGCGGCCAAAAAAGCGTATTTTTTAAACGAGTTTGAAAAATGGCTTTTGCACAAAAAACATATATGGCAAGCCGTTGGCGATGTAAAAAAGTTAGTAGAATATGATAGAGCCTGGGCCATGCGCTGCCAATTTAATAACCAAACTTTTTTAGGCATAGCCGAAACAATATCGTGGAATAAAAACCGCATTTTAGGTTTAATGCCTAGCGATAAAAACCCAAGTTTTGCCGGGCAAATGAAAAAAATACAGCATCTTTTTGATTTTTGCGATAGTGAAATAACCCTTAGAGATATTTACCCATAATATGGAAGAAGAACTAAATAAAGAGCTTGTTTTTTTAAACGAGCAGGCAACCTCTTTGCAAAAAAAAATAGATTTTTTAAAAAAAGACATTGAAAATTTAAAACAAAAGAATTTAAAAAGGGTTTTAAATTTAAAAGAAATGGAGCTAAGAAACCTTTTAAATTTTAAAAACAATCTTTTGTCTGCATCTGAAAAGATAGAGTACATTTTTAAAGAATTTAAAAAAGAAAACCGCGAAATGGCCGAAAACATTGATAAAATGCACTATATATGCTTTATGCACGGCATCAGCAATTTAGAAGTTTTTTTAAATCATTCTTTAAATTATTTAGAAAAAGAATTTAAAACCAATTTAAAACAGGGCATCAGATTAAAACCTTTTGAGTTTTTACACGGCCCACAAATTAAAACAATATGAGTAAAAAAAACCAAACCACCGGCGAGCTTTTAGACAACCCGGACACACGACCGCACACCGGCAGCACCTCAAACAATCAAGCCATTGAACAATGGCTTAGTGTTTGTTATGATTTTAGGTACAACATCATAAAGCAAAAACCCGAATGGAAGCCGGTAGGCTCTAAAATAGCTTTTAAAGGTTTGGACAAATACAAACTTTTGTCTATAAAAAGGGAGTTAGATGCAGGCGGCTATAAAGTAAGTAAAGACGGCCTTTTGGATATTTTATACTCATCATACAGCCCGGCTATAAACCCGGTAAAAGAATACTTTAAGCAGGTATTCCCATGGGACGAAGAAACCGACCATATAAAAGAACTTTGCGACACCGTAAAAACAAAAAATAATGAATTGTGGTACCCTTATTTAAAAAAATGGTTGGTTGCCGTGGTAGCAAATGTTTTTATAGATGAATATTGCGCCAATCATACCATGCTGGTACTTACCGGCACGCAGGGTAAATTTAAAACAACTTGGATAGAAAACTTATGCCCAAAAGAGCTAAAACACTACCTTTTTTCTTCAAAAATTGACTTGCGCAATAAAGATGTTTTTACCATGATAGCCGAGTACTTTATTTTAAATATAGACGACCAACTAAAGCAAATAAATAAAAAAGACGAAAACGAGTTAAAAAACCTAATTACGGTAAACCATGTTAAATACCGCCGCCCATACGATCCCATAGTAACCGAGTACCCGCATTTAGCCAGTTTTACCGCCACGGTAAACGGCAACGAGTTTTTAAGTGATACCACCGGGAGCCGTCGTTTTTTACCCTTTGAAGTGGATAATATAGATATAAAGGCTGCCCAAAATTTAAGTATGGAGAAAGTGTGGGCACAGGCCTATTTTTTATTTAAAAGCGGCTTTAGGTATTGGTTTAATGAGGAAGAAGTAGATACTTTAAACAAGCGAAACGAAGAATTTGCTATGATAAGCCAAGAAGAAGAACTTTTAAATTTTTATTTTTCCCCAAAAACACCAAAAAATATGCCGCTTACTTCTTTAAAATTGTACCCCAACTCTATTATTTTAGCTAAATTAGAAACGTATAGCCGCTTGCGCCTATCCGCTAAAAAAATGGGCGAAGCTTTGGCCAAATTAGGTTTTGTAAAAAAACAAAAAACGGTAGAGGGTAAGGTAAACTGGGTTTGGTTGGTTTACGAAAAAACAAATATAGAGGTAGAGCGGCAGCAGTTTGAAGAAAGCGAGGCTTTTTAAAAATAATTTTGTAAATTTGTAGTATAAAAAATATAAAATGGCACTTTATCTAACAACTAACTCATATAAAAATAAAATTTTTGAAGAACTGGAAGACTTGAAAGACGCGCAGCTTGAAGAAATTTTGCGTTTTATTCGCTTAAATAAATGGAGGGGCGCTAAATTCACTTCTTTAAGAAAAGGTCAAAAGTCACTTACAGCAAAAGAGTTAGAAAAAATAAGAGATGAGGGTAAATAATTTTGTATTAGATTGTAATGCTTGGTTAAGGTTTCTTTTACCCAACAAACCCGATTTTATACTTGATGTTTTAGAGTATTTTCCTAATACTAAAATATATTCTTGCCAAGAATTGATTGATGAAATTGAAGATGTATTACATAGAAGTCGGTTACAAAAGCGCTATAATATAAACCATAAAAAAGTACAATACTTTATTAAAGATGTAACCCATTTTTATACGCTATCAAAACCCATTAAACGCCGTGTACCTAATGATGAAAAGGACGACTATATACTTGCTTTAGCTATTGAAACAAACAGTAGCTTTATAGTATCGGACGATAGACATTTACAATCTTTAAAAAAAGCATACCCAAAAATAAACTTTATTACCAAAGAAGAATTTGTAAAAGTTTTTTCTGAAAAAATAAAAAAACTTAAAAATTAACATTTTACCTTTTTTTAAATAAGAGCAATAAATACCCTTTTTTTTAAGGGTTTTTTTATGGGCTTTTGTACTATTTAATAGATGTTTGTAAAATAAGTAGTTAATCTAGTTAAATAGTAGTCAAAGCCTTACTGGTAGCTGCTTGTAGATTAACTACTTTGTTTTTTTTTAAAGTAGTTAAGAAGTAGTTAAGTAGTTAATTTAACTACTTGTAACCGATATTTAACTAGTTAAGTAAAAACATCTTGTTAAGCTACAGCCCACGTCCACCTAAGCACACAGCCAATTTAACTAGATTAACTACTTATTTTGACTAAAACTTTTGAAAAATAAAACAGCAAAAAAAATAGTTTCATTTTGACACAAAACTTTGGCTTAAACAACACACCTGGTTTACCTTTGGTTTAATTTTGTGGAATGGCAGAAAAAAAGCAGTTTACCGCAAAAGATATATCGGTTTCCGATATTGAATTATTTAATGAAATAAAGCGCAAAACAGGGTTTACCCCTGCAAAACTATTCAGCGAACTTTTAAAAACACAGGTAAACCAAGTAAACCCCGAAGTTACTAATCGTTTACAGAAACAAAATGAGGGTTTACTAAAAGAAAACCAAGAGTTAAAAACGGTAAACCAACAGTTTACCGAGAAAATACAGGCACTTGAAAAAAAAATTACTGAAAACACAGAGGTTTACGAAGGTAAACTTAAAGATTTGCAAGAGGTAAACCAAAAATTAAATCAGTACTATCACTTAGATTTTAACCCAAGCCTAAACGACGGACTTAAAAAACTGCGCCGCATGCTTAAAGAAAAAAACAAAATACCCAAAGAAAGTACCGAAGAAGAATTTATAAACCGCATTTGTTCAGAAGCTTTGGTTTACTACTTTAAAAATAAGCACGAATACATAAAAATTTAATAATGAAAATAGAAATAGAAAAACAAGAATTAGAAACGCTTATTAAAGTAAACGAAGATTTTAAGCAAGAAATTGAAATTTTAAAAGAAAGCGTTATTAAAATAATGGATGTAATGGGCCTTATAGACAAAGAAACCGGCAAGATGCGCGAAGAAATAGCCAGCGGTGAAGAAAGTTTTGTGCCGAGTATGTTAAAATCTTTAGGGGATATTATAACGCTATTAACAAAATCACAAATGCCTAAATTTTTTGGCGGTGAAAAAGCCAAAGACGAACTATTGGAAAAATTTTCTTTTATTAAAAAAATGTTGCCTATAATCAATAAACATGCTAAATAAAGACATAGAAACCGTAGAGCCTATAAAAGAGGCAGACGAAAAAAAAGACTTGCTAGATAGACTAAAAGAGGCTACCGAAACAAAAGAACCCGAGGCATCGGCTGCCTCTACTTCTTGGAGTTTTGATACACAGGAAGAAACACCACGTATCCAAGGAAATACGCCCGAAAAAGAAAAGGTAGAAGAAAAAGATTGTCCTAAAATTTCAAAAGAAGTAAAATTAGCTACTGCCAGTATAACAGTCAGCGCCCTTAATAGCACTCAAAGAGTTATTTTTGAGCCCTTAATTTATAAAAAATACAGTAAAAAATTTACCAAAGAGGAACAAAAAACTTTATCAGACAATAATTTACCCGACCAAGATAAAAGTGCCATTAGTCCGAAAGATTTGCCGCTTAGAAATAAGTTTGACCGACTTATGAAGCAGTGTAATAAAAAAGTAAACGCGGTGCCTTTTACCGACAAAGAAGAGCTTGAATTAGAAAAAATTTTTATTCAATATATGGATGTAAAACAAAAAACCCTACCACCTGAAATTATGTTAGGCATCAGTATTATTAATGTATTGGGAAAAAGAGCCATAGATCTGTTTACCGAATAATGGATAAAAGGTTTAATATAATTGGTGCCATATTCGGCCAGCGCGGCTCTGGTAAAACAGAGTATTTGAAAGGAAATAAATCATTAAAACTAGAGGGCATTATAAACATATATCCAAAAAAAAACATGAAAGTTTTAATAATTGATACCCTGGACCACCCCAGCTATAGAAACATACCTGTTTTGCCGAAATCAAAGTTTAGTAATTGGGAAAACGGTATATATAGAGTTTTTACTACTAGAGAAGAAATACCCAAGCTTAATCATTTTATTAATAGCAGCCCAAGCGTTTGGAATACTTGTTTAGTTTATGAAGATGCGTATAAACATACTTCAAAAATAATAGACAAAAGCTTGATTCAGTTAATGGCTGACAGCAAGCAAAAAAATATAGATATTGTTTTTATGTATCATAGCTTCGCGCAAGCCCCTCCCGATTTGTATCGTTATTTAGATTTTATAGAACTTTTTAAAACAAAAGATAGCCCACAATGCCGCAAAAATTATATGCCTGGTTATTACGATTTTGCCGAAAAAATATACAATGAAGTAAAAAAAAACCCAAGCCCATTTTTTCATAAAATGATAGATACTGGAATGTTATGCTAAACAAAAATTTTTTTCTTAAAAAAGAAATAGCCCAAATTATGGGCATATCTTTAAGTACGCTGGATCGTTGGCTTAAGCCTATAAATAATAAAATAGGAAAAAAAACAGGCAAGTTTTATTCTAAACGGCAATTAAAAATAATTTTTGAGCATTTAGACTTTGAGTTTAAAGAAGACTTTTAGACACTATCCCCCAAAGTGTGTA